>NZ_JBEFTH010000009.1:0-204866 GCF_053483935.1 Mycolicibacterium sp. XJ879 | reverse complement strand
GTGACCGCGCAGTAAGTCCACGGCTAAAAGCCGCGTACTCGTAGTGCGGACACTCAGGAACCCACCGAAGTGGGGATTCCCTCTGGGATCCGCCGCGCTCTTCGGGCCAGGCCCGTGTCGCAGCGACGAATCAACAAGTTACGTGAGGGAATACGTGGAGTCAAATGGCCTGATAGGGCGTGTCTTTCGCTCGTCACCTACCGTGCGCATCGTCGATGCGTCGACTCACGCATCAAGCCCAACGACAACGGCGCGGAACTTATTCCCGCGCAGAGCCCGACACCTCATCCAACGCGTTCGATGCCGGCGAAATTCCGCTTGCCCCGACGCAGCACCAACCATCGGCCGTGCAGGAAGTCCGACGGCTGCGGCGCCCAGTTCTCGCTGTCGATGCGGGCGTTGTTGACGTAGGCGCCGCCCTCGGCGACGGTGCGCCGCGCCGCGCCCTTGCTCGGCGCCAGGCCGCTGGCCACCAATAGGTCGGTGATGGTGTCGGACCCGCCCGGCTCCAACGCCGCGACCGACGCTTCTCGTAACGCCCCCGCGAGCGTCGGCTCGTCCAGGTCCGCCAGATCCGCGCGGCCGAACAGCGCCTGGCTGGCGAGCTCGACCGAGCGGGTGGCCGCTTCGCCGTGCACCAACGTGGTGAGTTCGCGCGCCAACCGACGCTGCGCGGCCCGTTCGTGCGGACGTTCGGCCGTTATCTGCTCCATCTCGGCCAGATCTTCGGATGTCAGGAAGGTGAACCAGCGCAGATAGCGGACTACGTCGGCGTCGGCGGTGTTGATGAAGTACTGGTACCAGGCGTATGGGCTTGTCATCGCCGGGTCCAACCACAGGCTGCCGCCGCCGGTCGACTTGCCGAATTTCTTGCCCTCGGAGTCGGTGACCAACGGCGTCGTCAACGCGTGCACCGTCGCACCGTCCTTCTGGCGGACCAACCGCACCCCGGCGATGATGTTGCCCCACTGGTCGGACCCGCCGATCTGCAGCGCGCATCCGTACCGGTGATGCAGCTCGACGTAGTCGTTGGCCTGCAGCAGCATGTAGCTGAATTCGGTGTAGGAGATGCCTTCACCGTCCAGGCGGCGCCGGACCGTGTCGCGGTCGAGCATGACGTTGACCGAGAAGTGCTTGCCGATGTCGCGCAGGAACTCGATCGCCGACAGGGGCTCCGTCCACGACAGGTTGTTCTCCACCACCGCACCGCTCGCCGAATCGTCGAACTCGACGAACCGCTCGAGTTGGCCGCGGATGCGTTCGGCCCACTCGGCGACCGTGGTTGCGGTGTGCAACGTGCGTTCACCGGTGTCGCGGGGGTCACCAATCATGCCGGTGGCGCCGCCGGCCAACACGATCGGCCGATGACCCGCCTGCTGAAAGCGCCGCAGCGTCAACAACGGAATGAGATGTCCTGCGTGCAGGCTCGGCGCGGTCGGGTCGAACCCCGAATAGACGGTGATGGGCCCTTTGGCCAGCTCCGCCGCCAGCGCCTCACGATCGGTCGATTGGGCAACCAGCCCCCGCCACTCGAGCTCGTCGAGAATGGACGTACCCGCAGAAGTCACAGCTTCGATCTTCTCGTACTAATCGCTTAGGCCGGGAGCCGGTGCCCGCGGGCTGCGCCGATACAGCGATACCTCTGGCCGACCCGCCAGCCAAAGACGCCACGGCCGGTCGGCGGCTTTGCTCACTCCGACCCGCGGCCCTTCGGCTACAGGATGCTCTTCACCGAACTGCAACTGGACAGAGCTGTTCGGGTCGAACAGGTCAAGCCCGTTGTCGTCCAGGATGATTCCCATCGCCGAACACAGGTTGCCGGGTCCGCGGGCCAACGCGGCGGGCCGCACCGACTCGCCGCGCCGGATCTGCGCCACCTCGAGACCGGACTCGATCGCGGCCGCCCGCAGTAGCACCGCGCCCGCCACACCGTCGGTGGCGCACGCCACGTTGGCGCACACATGGACGCCATGACTGCGATAGGTGTAGAGCCGCCCGGCGGGTCCGAACATCACCCAGTTGCGTGGACCCGGCCCGCGAAACGAATGCGCAGCGGGGTCCGGCCACGGGCCGTCGGCGGGGCCACCATAAGCCTCGACCTCCACGATCATCGCGCTGGTTTCCCGTGCGATCAGCGTCGCCCCGAGTAACCGGCGAGCCGCGGTGAGCGGATCGGTGGACAACAGCTCGGCGCTCATCCGAGGGATTCTCCCTGCCACCCTTGACACCGCCCCGGGTGGGGAGGATATTCACCACATGATGACTTCATTGTCTGATGAATTCCCGATCCCGCGCACCGCCGAACCGGCCATCGACATCCGCGGGCTGCGAGTCATCCGCGGCAAGCGCGTCGCCCTCGACGACATCACGGTCGCCATCCCCCGTGGCACGATCACCGGCCTGCTGGGACCGTCGGGCTGCGGTAAGACCACCTTGATGCGCTGCGTCGTCGGCACCCAGATCATCGCGGGCGGAACGGTCAGGGTGCTCGGCCGTCCAGCCGGCTCGGCCGAACTGCGCCACCACGTCGGCTACGTCACGCAGCACGCCACGATCTACGACGACCTGCGCGTTATCGACAACGCTCACTACTTCGCCTCGCTGTACGGCACCGATTCGGAGGCGGCCGACGAAGCCGTCGCAGCAGTTGGCCTTGACGATTATCGAACCGCCTTGTGCGCCAACCTGTCCGGTGGTCAGCGCGCCCGGGCATCGCTGGCCTGCGCGCTGGTCTCGCGCCCCGATCTGCTCGTACTCGACGAACCCACTGTCGGGCTTGACCCGGTCCTGCGGGCCGACCTCTGGGAGCAGTTCCGCCAGCTCGCGGATCGCGGCACGACGCTGCTGGTGTCGAGCCACGTGATGGACGAGGCCGACCACTGCGGCGACCTGCTGCTGATGCGCGACGGGCGCTTCCTGGCGCACACCACACCGACCAAGCTACGAGAGGACACGGGATGTCAGTCACTGGAGCAAGCGTTTCTGTCCGTCATCACGCACAGCACCGCAGCCGCGAGCCCCGCGGCCGGCTGAACCCGCAGGCCTACCTGGCCACCACCACGCGGATTCTGCGGCAGCTGGCCGGCGATCACCGCAGCGTCGCGATGATCCTGCTGGTGCCGATCGTGATCATCACGCTGATGTACTTCATGTTCGAAAACGTCCCGACCGCACCGGGCGCGACGTCGGGCTTCAACAACGCCTGCCTGATCCTGCTCGGCCTGTTCCCCCTGTTCGTGATGTTCGTGATCACCTCGATCACCATGCAGCGCGAACGCGCCTCGGGAACGCTGGAACGCATCCTCACCACGCCGCTGCGCCGGCTGGACCTGCTCGGCGCGTACGGCACCGCGTTCTCGATCGCTGCGGCCATCCAGGCCAGCCTGGCCTGCGCCGTCGCCTTCTGGCTGCTCGGCTTCGAAACCGCAGGCAGCCCGGCCTGGGTGTTCGTGATCGCGATCGTCAACGCCATCCTCGGCGTCGGGCTCGGCCTGCTCTGTAGCGCGTTCGCGCGCACCGAATTCCAGGCCGTGCAGTTCATCCCGTTGGTGATGGTGCCGCAGCTGCTGCTTGCCGGCATCATCGTGCCACGGGGCACAATGCCGGAGTGGCTGCAATGGATCAGCAACGTGATGCCCGCCAGCTATGCGCTGGAGGCCCTGCGGGAGGTCGGCGTGCACCCGGAACTGAGCGGTGTCGCGCTGCGCGACATCGTCATCGTCAGCGGCTGCGCGGTCGTGGCACTGTGCCTGGCGGCGGCGACCCTGCGACGACGGACGCCCTGAGTTGACCAGCGATGAACCGCTTGCGCGAAGAACAGAAAGCACAGACGCCGAGCGCAAGCGTCCCGGCCGGCCACCCGGCCCGTCGGACACCCGGGAACGGATCCTCAGGTGCGCCCGAGACCTGTTCGCCCGCAACGGCTTCGACAACACACCCATCCGCGCGATCGCCACCGAAGCCAAGGTGGACCCCGCGCTCGTACACCATTATTTCGGCACCAAAACCCAACTCTTCGGCGCTGCTATCCAGACCCCGATCGATCCGATGGAGGTGATCGGCCCGCTTCGCCAGGTGCCCGTCGAACAGATTGGGCGCATACTGCCGTCACTCGTTCTGCCGCTGTGGGATTCGGAGGCGGGCAAGGGGTTTATCGCCACGTTGCGCTCCACGCTGGCCGGTGGTGATGTCAGCCTGTTCCGGTCGTTTCTGCAGGAAGTCATCGTGGCGGAGGTCGGTTCACGCGTTGACAACCCGCCCGGCAGCGGCCGGATCCGTGTGCAGTTCGTGGCCAGCCAGCTGGTGGGCGTGGTGATGGCCCGCTACATCCTCGAGTTGGAGCCGTTCAAGTCGTTGCCGGTGGAGCAGATCGTCGACACCGTCGCGCCCACCCTGCAGCGCTACCTCACCGGCGAGCTACCCGGCCTCGCCTGAGGCCCGGTCCAGCATGCGTTGGTGTCCGGCGTCGTCGTCGATGGCGACGGCCTCGTCGATCAGCAGCACCGGGATGCCATCGTCGATGCGGTACGCGCGCCGAAGCCGCGGGTTGTACAGAAACTCGTCCCCCACCAACAGCAGTGACCCGCGGTCCTGGGGGCAGACCAGGATATCGAGCAGCCTTTCGTCGAGTGCCACGACGCTAACCGACCGGCATGGTCGTGCCGGGAATGACGGGCACCGGACCAGCCACGGGCCCCTGTTGCGAGGCGGTCAGGGCAGCCTGGGCTTGCAGCTTGCGCTGGTAGGCGATTGTGTTCTTCAGCGCCTCCACCAGCGGTGTCTGGTTTGGCCGGTATTCGAGCGCATCGGCGAGCGCCTGGGCGTTCAAATTGGACGGGCGGAAACCTTGCCTGCGCAGCTTCACCGCGTCGTCGATGAGCTTGGACACCTGCCCGCCGCCGTCACCCTGCGCGTACTCGGTATAGATCTGCATGAGCACCCGATCGGCTGACACCTTCTCCGGTTCCGGTTCCCCGCGACTGCAGTCGTCCCCGGTACATGAGCGCGGCGCACCTTCGGCCGCCGCTGTCGGCGTCTCGGTGGCGGTCGGTTCGGTCGTCGGCTCAGTCGGCTGGGCACCCGCTGTCGCCGCAGCCGACAACATGCCCGCGACCATCGCGCCGGCGGCCATCGGCGTGACCACGAGGCGACGCCAGAGGTCGCGGTTGGAACCGGCCTGCGATGTCATCAAACCTCCAGTGCGGTGCCGCGATTGCCCGACCCGGCGACGGGTGCCGCCAAGCGGGAGCCTAACAGCGCACCTGCAGTCCGGCACTTCCGTCGCTACTGCCCACCGGCGATCTCCGCGCGCACCGCGACGGTCAATCGCTTGTACCGATGGGTATCGAAATCCAGGTACCAGGCGTTACGCGCCGCTTTGGGGACGCCTTGTTCGCGCAACGGGCTGACCAGGGGCCGGTACGACGCCGACAGCGTCATCTTGTTGACCACGTGCACGATGTCGGGCGGATTTCCAAGCACCAGATCCGAGAGCGCCTCGGACAGATCCGCCGACGGGATACTGCCGCCGGGACGCAGTTGCAGCGCCGTGACGGCCAACTGTCCCCCGTCGACCGGCACACCGTAGGTCACCGCAAGGTCCACCGCGCCGAGCCGGCTGACGGCGTCGTTGACCACCGAGGAGTAGACGATGCCGCGCGCGGTGTCGATGAGGGCGCCGCGGTTGTCGACCTGCCAGTAGTCGCCGTCCTCGTCGCGGCGGAACAAGAACTCCGTCGAAACCCACGTGTCGGCGGGCGCGAAGACGCCTCGCTTGATCGACGCCGTCGGGTCGATCGGGCCGCGAGGACGGGCGAGCAGCACACCGACCTCGTCGGTTTCGGCTCTGCGCACGAAGCCGCGCTCGTCTTCGAGGATCAGGTTGTCCTCGGCGTCATACGCCGCCAACTCGATGTCGCCGCCACCGGGCAGCGGCCTGCCCTTGCTGCCGATCTTGGCGCCGGAGACGTTGGCCAGCACCGCCTGTCCGTCTGTGGTGGCGAAGAACTCCACGACCCGCGCTGGCGCGAACACGTCGACGACACGCTCCCACAGCCCGGTCGGCATACCCGAGCCGATGAACAACCGCACGGGATGGCTGCCCGTCAGGGAGAAGGCCGGGTCGTCGATGACGTCGCGCAGCATCGCCCACGTGTAGGTCACCACGGTCACGCCGTACTGGCGGATCTCCTGGACGAAGCGGTCGGGGCGCAGACCCCGCGACAGCGCGATGCGCGATCCGCCGACAACGGCCCCACCGAGTGCGACCAGCAGCCCGGACTGGTGGTGCAGCGGGGTCAGACAGTAGACGGTGTCGCCGCGGCTGAGGTTCGCGGCCGAGGCGGTGCCGAACGCCGACAGCGCCCACCGGTAGTTGGTGATCTGGCGGGCGATCAGTTCCCCGTCGGTCGCGCTGAAGCCGATGAACGCAAGGTCGCGGGCCAGCCCGGGGTTCGGCCGGTACCAGCCGGGCAGGTCGACCGCGTCGGGATCGATCTTCTCCATGTCGATGACATCGGCGTCGCCGGGCACGTTCAGGTCCCGCGCCTCGCCACCGCCGAGCACCAGCACCCGCATGTTCAGTTGCCGGGCGGCGTCCAGGCTGCTCGGGTCGGCGATGATCTCCGACACCGCGCCCAACCGGGCTGCGGTGCGCAGGTCTGCGTCGGGCGGCATCAGCACCGCGACCGCGCCCAGCCGCGACAGTGCAGCGATCGCGACCAGGGCGCTGGGGCGGGTCTCCATCAGCACCCCGACCCGCGCGCCTTGACGCACTCCGACGTCGATCAGACCGCGCACCACGTTGTTGATGCGGCGATCCACCGCCTCGTAGGTGTGTACCCGGCCGTCGAACAGCAGGGCTTCCCCGTTGGGCAGGTTACGGGCCTGCTCGGACATGATCCGGCCGAAGGAGATTCGGGTGTGGTCGTTGATCTGGCCGAGTCGGGCCAGCCGGGGCAGTGTGCGCGCGGTTTCGATGGCCAGCGTGCGAGCGGACTTGTTGGCCGCGACGAGCGCGTCGGCGGCCGTCTGCGCCATCCCGAAGATCATTTCGGTGGCTGCCGCGGTGCTGTGCGCCACCCGGGAGCTGAGCGAAACCCCACTGGAGGGCGTCTCCGGCTGCAGCGCCATCGGCGCCACATCGTCGGGCAACTCACCGGTGCCCTCGAGCCACCTGACCCACTGTGCGACGGTCGGCCATGTCTGGCTGGCTGCTTTGGATCCCACTACCAGGCCGAAATGCCCTGCCCGGATGAGGAATTCGTAGACATCAGCTTTCGGGGCGGCGCGTTTGATGCCGCGCACGGATGCGGGTTGGCCGATGTCGTCGACCTCGCCGACGACAGCAAGCACCGGGCAGTCGATGTCGGAGAGCGTGACCAGGTCACCGTGGATGGAGAAGCCGCCGCTCATCATCCGGTTGTGCGCGATGAACTGTTTGAGCAGTTCGGCGATCGCGGGCCCCGACCAGGCGATCCAGCCTTCGGAAGCCAGGAAGCGGCGCTGTTGTTCGCGGGGCAGTAACGCTTCGCGGTCGTGCAGCTGGCGCAAGAAGTCCAGCCGCGACTGCGCGGTCTTGAGGGGGTCGAGCATCTGAAAGCCGGTGCGCGCCAGCCAGCCCGGGATGTCGATGCGGCTGAACACATGGTCGGCCATGAAGTCCGCGGCCGCCGGGGCCAGGCTCGGCGGCAGGTTCATCGGAAGAGCGGCAAGGGTGTCGACCGGTGAGCCGAACGCGATGATGCTCGCAAGGTCCTTGGACCGGCGGTAGGCCGCGGTCTGGTAGGCGAACATGCCGCCCTGGGAGTAGCCGGCCAGATGGATGTCGCGGCCGGTGACCTCCTTGACGGTGTCGATGGCCTCGCTGAGCGCGACGATGTGGTCGGCCAGGTTGCGGTCCATGCCGCCTTCGACCTTGTCCGGGGAGCCGAAGTCGATCACCCACGGGTCCAGGCCCGCCCGGTGCAGGATGCCGACGGCACCGTCGTCGCGGGTGACGTCCCACATGTCGGCCGACATCATCATCGGGTGCACCATCAGCACCGGCGCTCCTGGCGGCTTTGCTCCGGGCCGGGCGTCCGGCGGAAAATAGCGTCGCAGCCGGTACATCGGGACGCTCTGGATGATCTGGAATGGCGACGGCACCGACCCCGTCTCCAAACCGCCGTAGCGCAGCACTTCCAGGCCGTTTTGCGCGGTGGCCACCAGCCGGCCGACCGGCTTGGTTATCGCGGACAGGTCCACCACGCCCCACTCCCCTTCAGCTGCTCGCTAGCCCCGTTGCCCCGATAATCGCCGTGGTCATCATGGCATGGGGTCGACATATCATCGCGGCTGATGCCGAATCTGATCAACGTCGAGCGCGCCACCGTCAGCTACGGCACCCGCACCCTGCTCGACGGGGTCAGCCTGGGCATCGACGAAGGCGACGCGATCGGCGTCGTCGGCCGCAACGGCGACGGCAAGACCACGTTGCTGCAGGTGCTGACGTCGGCGCGGCCGCCCGACTCGGGGCGCGTCACGCACACGTCGGGCCTCTCGGTGGGTTATCTGCGCCAGGCCGACGACTTCATCGGGACCACCGTCCGCGACGTCGTCCTGGGCGAGCGCAGCGACGGGATGGCGGAGGTCGGCGGGCGCCCCGACCACGTCTGGGCGGCCGATCCGCACACCCGCGACGTCGTCACCCACCTGTTGTCCGGCGTCCCGCTGGACAGCGAGGTCGCGCGGCTGTCCGGCGGCGAGCGGCGCCGCGTCGCGCTGGCCGAGGTGTTGATCGCCGGGCACGACGTGCTGGTGCTCGACGAGCCGACCAACCACCTCGACGTGGAGGTGATCGAGTGGCTGGCCCGACATCTCAATGCGCGCCGCGCCCAGGCGCTGGTGGTGGTCAGCCACGACCGGTGGTTTCTCGACGCGGTGTGCACCAGAACCTGGGAGGTGCACGACGGCGTCGTCGATGGCTACGACGGTGGCTACGCCGCCTACGTGCTGGCCCGTGCCGAGCGGATGCGCCTGGCGGCCGGGGTGGAGGCGCGGCGGCAGAACCTGATGCGCAAGGAACTGGCCTGGCTGCGGCGTGGCCCGCCGGCGCGGACGTCGAAGCCCAAGTTCCGCGTCCAGGCGGCCAACGAGTTGATCGCCAACGAGCCGCCGCCGCGCGATTCGCTTGTGCTGCAACGCTTCGCCACCACCCGGCTGGGCAAGGACGTTTTCGACCTGCACCGGGTGCGGCTCGAGGTCGGCCCGCACGTGATTCTGGACCGGGTCGACTGGTCCATCGGACCGGGCGCACGCATCGGGCTGGTCGGCGTCAACGGCACCGGCAAGACGTCGGTATTGCGTCTGCTGGCCGGCTATTTGGAGCCGACCGCGGGCACCATCAAGCGCGGCGCGACGCTGCAGATCGGCTATCTGAGCCAGGCGCTGGCCGAGGTGAACGACGGCGAGCGGGTGCTCGACGCGGTCGAAAACCGCCGCCGGGTCGCCGAATTGGCCGGCGGTCGAGAAATCAGCGCCGACACGTTGCTGCGCGACTTCGGGTTCACCGGCGACAAGCTCACCGCGCGGGTCGGCGAGCTGTCCGGCGGGGAAAGACGCCGGCTGCAGTTCCTGCGGCTCCTGCTCGACGAGCCGAACGTGCTGCTGCTCGACGAGCCGACCAACGATCTCGACATCGACACGCTGACCGTCATCGAGGACTACCTCGACGGCTGGCCCGGCACGTTGATCGTCGTCACCCACGACCGGTACTTCCTCGAACGCGTCAGCGACGTCACCTACGCGTTGACCGGCGGGGGCCGGTGCGATCTGTTGCCAGGCGGCATCGAGCAGTACCTGGCCGACCGGGCCGCCGCGCCGAACGCCTCAGCAGGACGTGCGGAGCCGGCGCGCGGTGAGTCCGAGGCAGCGCGCCAACGCCGGACGGGCAAGGAGATGGCCCGCATCGAGGGTCAGCTGGAGAAACTCGAGGCCCGCATCGAACGACTGCACCTGGCCATGGCCGAGGCCGCCGCCGACCATGTGCAGCTCGGCGAACTCAACGCCGAACTGCAGGAGCTGTTGAAGCGGAAACATTCGCTGGAAGAGGCCTGGCTGGCCGCTGCCGACGAGTGACCCCGCCACGTAGGGTGGCGCCATGAACAGCAGATCGATAGGCGCCACGGTCCTCGCGGGAGCTGTTCTGCTCCTGCCGGCATGCGGTTCCTCCGACGAGGCCCAGTCCACGGTGACCGTCACCGAACCGGCCCCGGCCGTCACAACGTCGCCCAGCGCTCCGACCGCCGAACAGCAGGCACCCCAGACCGGGGTGGCCGCCCCCGCTCGACCGGCGCGCGATCAATGCGTGCGCATCGATCCCGCCCCCGACGGGCGCTACCAGGTGTTCGACGCGGGCTCGGCCGTCGTCACCTTCGCCGACGGCCGGCTGACCCTGGGCACGGTCACCCCGGCGGACGGCTGGACGCACCGCGTCGACGACCAGGAACCCGAAGAGGTCGAGATCGCGTTCCGGCGAGGCCCTGAGGAACTCGACCTCGAGGTCGAAGTCGACGACGGCCGGCTCGAGGTCAGTATCTGCAACGACGACGACTAGTTACTAGTCGTCGAACACGCGCGACAGAAACGCGAGCTGGTCGGCAAGGACCTGCTCGCGGACGTCGTCGCGGTAGAACTCGAAGTGCGGGCAGGGGTAGGTCCGCAGCACACCGCGCGTTAGCGCGTCGGCAAGTTGGGCGACCAGCGCCAGCGGAACCTCCTTGTCGCGTTCCGCGGCGCACACCAACACCGGGACGCGCACCTCAGGCGCCGCGTCGGCCGGCCGATAGCGCATCAACCCGAACAACGCCCGCGGTGCCACCTCGTTGCGCCAGGTGTCGCTGGCCATGCCGGCGACGGTCTGCTGCGCCGCTGCGCTGGACATCGCGGCCAGTTCCCCGTGACCGGCGACCGCCTTGATGTAGGCCGGTGACAAACCCAGCATGCCGCGCGCCGCATCGACCGTCATGGCCCAGAGCAGGCGCAGGGTCGCCGCCGTCGAGCGGCCCTCCACCTTTCGTGCCGTGCCGTTGAAGGGGATCTGCGCGATCACCGCCGCGATACGCGGATCGCGCGACGCAGCCACCACCACGTGAGCGCCGCCCAGCGAGGTGCCCCAGAGCACGATCCGGTCGGCGTCGACGCCCGGGACGCCGCGGGCATGGTTGATCGCGGCGCGGATGTCGTCGAGCTGGCCGTCGATGTCGACCAATTGCCTTGGTGCGCCAGTGCTTTCGCCGAAGTTGCGGTAGTCGAAGGTCAGCACGCGATAGCCGGCCGCGGCGAAGCCTTTGGCGTTCTCTGTGAAAGCGGGGGTATCCTGGGTTCCGCCGAACCCCTGGCACATCACGACGCAGGATCGCTCGTCGGCGTGATCACCGTAGAGGTAACCGATGCAGGTTTCGCCGCCGGACTCGAAGGTGATCCGCTCGGTCATCTCTGCAAGCGTAGTCGCAGCCGCTCGGTGGTTTCCGCCACGACGTCGAGCTGTTTGGCCACCTGGCTCGGTGCGGTTCCGCCGCGGGCGTCGCGTGAGTTCACCGAGCCGTCGATGGTGAGTACCTCGCGGACCTGCGGCGTCAGCGCCGGATGGATGGCGGCGAGCTCGTGGTCGCCGAGGTCTTCCAGACCGACCTCGCGCGTCTCCGCCGCCCGCACCGCAGCCCCGGCGGCTTCATGTGCCACCCGGAACGGAACGCCCTTGCGTACAAGCCATTCCGCGACATCGGTGGCCAATGTGTAGCCGAGCGGGGCGAGTTCGGCCATCCGGTCGGTGTTGAAAGTTAGGGTGGCCACCAGCCCGGCCATCGCGGGCAACAGCAGCTCCAGCTGTGCCACCGAGTCGATGACCGGCTCCTTGTCCTCCTGCAGATCCCGGTTGTAGGCCAGCGGTTGGGCTTTCAGCGTAGCGAGCAGACCGGTGAGGTTGCCGATCAGCCGGCCCGATTTGCCCCGCGCCAACTCGGCGATGTCGGGGTTCTTCTTCTGCGGCATGATCGAGCTGCCAGTGGACCAGCCGTCGTGCAGCGTGACATAGCCGAATTCGGTGGTGCTCCAGAGGATGATGTCCTCGGCGAGGCGCGACAGGTCGACGGCGATCATGGCGAGCACGAACGCCGCCTCCGCGGCGAAGTCGCGTGAGGCGGTCGCGTCGATCGAGTTGTCGGCGGCCGCATCGAAGCCGAGTTCGGCCGCGACGGCGTCGGGGTCCAGGCCAAGCGACGAACCCGCCAGGGCCCCGGATCCGTACGGGGACACCGCGGTTCGTTTGTCGAAATCGGCGAGCCGGTCGACGTCGCGCAGCAGCGGATGCGCGTGGGCGAGCAGGTGGTGGGCCAGCAGGACGGGTTGAGCCGACTGCAGGTGAGTCTTCCCGGGCATGATCGCACTCGGATGGGCCGCGGCCTGGGCGGCCAGCGCGTCGACGACGGCGAGCGCACCGTCGGCGACGCGCCGCACGGCGTCGCGCAGCCACATCCGAAACAGCGTCGCCACCTGGTCGTTTCGCGATCGGCCCGCCCGCAGCCGGCCTCCCAGTTCGGGACCGATGCGGTCGATCAGGCCGCGCTCCAGCGCACCGTGCACGTCCTCGTCGGTGGGCAGCGGCCCGAAGCCGCCGTCGGCGACGTCGGAGGCCAGCTGGTCCAAGCCGGCGAGCAGCCCGTCGCGCTGCTCGCCGGTCAGCAGGCCGGCGGAAAACAGCACCTGCGCGTGGGCTTTGGAGGCCTGGATGTCGTACGGGGCCAGCACCCAGTCGAAATGTGTGGACTTGCTCAGCGCGGCCAGCGCGTCCGAGGGGCCGTCGGTGAACCGGCCGCCCCACAGCGAGCCCTCGTTGGTGCTCATCGGCCTCCCGTCACCGCGTCCAGATGGACGTCTTGGCGGTTTCTAATCGCAATTTCCCGCCGAGATGTCCCTTTGAGCGTCATAGGTCCAGGTCCCGGCGGGCGGCGATGCTCGACGAGAGGCCGTGGATCTGCACGAAACCGCGGGCCGCCGACTGGTCGAACGTGTCGCCCTCGTCATAGGTGGCGAGGTTGAAGTCGTACAGCGACTCGGGGCTGCGGCGGCCGTTGACCGCGATGTGCCCGCCGTGCAACACCATCCGGATCTCACCGGTGACTCGCTGCTGGGTGTGCTCGACGAACGCCTCCAGCGCGGTCTTCAGCGGCGAGAACCACAGCCCGTCGTACACCAGCTCGCCCCACTTGCGGTCGGTGCCGCGCTTGAACCGGCCGAGTTCGCGTTCCAGCGTCACGTGTTCGAGCTCGGCATGCGCGGTGATCAGCACCATCGCCCCTGGCGCCTCGTAGATCTCGCGGCTCTTGATGCCGACCAGCCGGTCCTCAACGACGTCGAGCCTGCCGACGCCCTGCTCGCCGGCGCGGCGGTTAAGTTCCTCGATGGCCTGCAGCACCGTCACCGGCCGGCCGTCGATCGACACCGGCACCCCACGCTCGAACCCCACGATCACCTCGTCGGGGGTGCTCCAGTTGACGGTCGGGTCCTCGGTGTACTCGAAGACGTCCTTGGTGGGCGCGTTCCACAAATGCTCGAGGAACCCGGTCTCCACGGCGCGCCCCCACACGTTCTGGTCGATGGAGAACGGCGACCGCTTGGTGACGTTGATCGGGATCGCGTTCTCCTCGGCGAACGCGATGGCCTTCTCCCGCGTCCACGCGTAGTCGCGCACGGGCGCGAGCACCTGCAGATCCGGTGCCAGCGAGGCGAACCCGACCTCGAACCGCACCTGGTCGTTGCCTTTTCCGGTGCAGCCGTGGGCGACGGTGCCGCCGCCGTGCTCACGCGCCGCGGCCACCAGGTGCTTGACGATCAGCGGCCGGCTCAGCGCCGACACCAGCGGATAGCGGTCCATGTAGAGCGCGTTCGACTGGATGGCGGGTAGGCAGTACTGCTCGGCGAATTCGTCTCGGGCGTCGACGACGACCGCCTCGACCGCACCACAGTCCAGCGCCCGCCGCCGGACCACCTCCATATCTTCGCCGCCCTGACCGAGATCGATCGCCACGGCGACCACCTCACGGCCGGTCTCCTTGCCGATCCAGCTGATCGCCACCGAGGTGTCCAGACCGCCGGAATACGCCAGGATGACGCGCTCGGACCCCGGTTGTGGCATACCTAATCTCCTCCTTGTTGGATGCTTTCAAGCTTCGTCGCCAGCTGCGCCCCCGTCATGGGCTCGCGCGCGACCACCAGGATGGTGTCATCCCCGGCGACGGTGCCGACCACGTACGGCAGCGCGGCGCGGTCCATCGCGCTGGCGAGGTAGTGCGCCGCACCGGGCGGCGTACGCAGGATCGCGAGGTTCGCGCTGGCGTCAGTTGACACCAGAAGTTCGACCAGCAGGCGTGAGAGTCGTTCGGTGCCACCGGAAACGCCGCGCACCGGGCTGCCGTCCTCGGGCACGACGTACACCCCGACGCCGCCGTGGGCGCCGCGCAACTTCACTGCGCCGAGTTCCTCGAGGTCGCGCGACAGCGTCGCCTGCGTCACCTCGATCCCCTCGTCGGCCAGCATCGCGGCGAGTTCGGTCTGACTGTGCACCGATTGCGACGACAGGATCGCGATGATGCGGGCCTGCCTGCCGGCCCGGGTGGCCGCCGAGGTCATCCGCGGTCCTGTTCCAGCAGCCACACCAGCAGCGCCTTCTGGGCGTGCAGCCGGTTCTCCGCCTCGGCCCACACCGCGCTCTGCGGTCCGTCGATCACCTCGTCGGTGATCTCATGGCCGCGGTGCGCCGGAAGACAGTGCAGCACAACGGCTTCGCGGTCGGCCAGCGTGAGCAGTTCGGTGTTGAGCTGGAACGGCTGAAACGGCCCGACGCGGTCCAGCCCGTCGTCCTCCTGCCCCATCGACGTCCAGGTGTCGGTGACCAGCACGTCGACGCCGTCGGCGGCGCGGCGCGCGTCGTCGGTCAGCGTCACCGTCGCGCCCGTCTGCGCCCCGCGTTTCTCGGCGGCCGCAACGAATTCCGGGTGCGGCGCGAACCCGCTGGGCGCGGCGATCGTGACGTGCACCCCGGCGGTCACCCCGCCCAGCATCAGCGAGTGGGCCATGTTGTTGGCGCCGTCACCGAAATAGGACAGCCGCAGCCCGGCCAGCGAGCCCTTGCGCTCGCCCAGGGTCTGCAGGTCGGCGAGCACCTGGCACGGGTGGAACTCATCGGAGAGCGCGTTGACCACGGGCACGGTCGCGCCCTCGGCCATCGCGGTCAGCCGCTCCTGCTCGAAGGTCCGCCACACGATCGCGTCGACGTAGCGCGACAACACCCGGCCGGTGTCCTGCAGCGTCTCGTCGCGGCCGAGCTGGGTGTTGCGCCCGTCGACCACGACGGCGTGCCCGCCGAGTTGGGCGATGCCCATCTCGAAGGAGAACCGGGTGCGGGTGGAATTCTTGTCGAAGATGACCGCCACCCCGCGGGGCCCGTCCAGCGGGCGCAGTTTCACCGGGTCCTTTTTCAGCTCGGCCGCCAAGGCGAGCACCTGCGCCTGCTCCTCGGGCATCAGGTCGTCGTCGCGCAGGAAATGCCGTGTCATGACGCGGCTTTCGCGGCGGTGTCGAGCACCGCGGGCAGCGCGCTGATGAACGCGCCGACCTGCTCGTCGGTGATGACCAGCGGCGGAGCCAGCCGCACCACATCCGGCGCGGCGGCGTTGACCAGGAACCCGGAGTCGCGGGCGGCAGCCTCGACGGCCTTGGCCGCCGCCGAGGTGAGCACCACGCCCAATAACAGGCCGCGTCCGCGCACATGGTCGACCAACGGATGCTCCAAATCCTCGACGCCCGAGGTGATGGTCTTGCCGAGCACGTCGGCGCGACCGGGCAGGTCCTCGTCGGCCAGCACCCGCAGCACCGCCACTGCGGCCGCGGTGCACACCGGGTTGCCCCCGAACGTGCTGCCGTGCAGGCCCGGGGTCATCAGGTCGGCGGTGGCGCCCACCGCGATGCACGCCCCGATCGGCAGCCCACCGCCGAGGCCCTTGGCCAGCGTCACCACGTCGGGCACGATGCCGTCGTGCTGATGGGCGAAAAACGTTCCGGTGCGGCCCATTCCGGTCTGTACCTCGTCGAGTACCAGCAACGCCCCGTGTTTAACGGTGATCTCACGGGCGGCCGCCAGGTAGCCGGCCGGCGGCACCACCACGCCGCCCTCCCCCATGATCGGCTCGAGGAACACCGCCGCAGTGTCGTGATCGACGACACGGGTCAACGCGTCGACATCGCCGAACGGCACGTGTGTCACGTCGCCGGGTAGTGGCGCGAACGGGGCCTGTTTGGACGGCTGACCGGTCAATGCCAGCGAACCCATCGTGCGGCCGTGGAAAGCGCCTTCGGCGGCAACGATTTTGGTGCGTCCGGTGAGCCGGGTGAGCTTGAACGCGACCTCGTTGGCCTCGGTGCCCGAATTGCAGAAGAACACCTTCGCCGGTCCGGCGCCCAACAGGCCCACCAGAACCTCGGCCAGCGCGACGCCGGGTTCGGTGGCGTACAGGTTCGACGTGTGGCCCAGCGTGTTGAGCTGGCGGGTGACCGCTTCGATCACCGCGGGGTGGCGGTGCCCGAGGATGTTGACCGCGATCCCGCCGAGCAGATCCACATACGATCTGCCGTCGGCGTCGGTCACCACCGCGCCGTCACCGCTGACCAACGCGAGCGGCGGAGTGCCGTAGTTGTTCATCATCACCGTCTGCCATCTGTCCAGTAGCGTCACGCTGGAATCACCTTGGTCCCGGTCCCCTCGTCGGTGAACAGTTCCACCAACACGCAGTGTTCGACGCGGCCGTCGATGACGTGCGCGCTGGGCACACCGCCCGACACGGCGCGCATGCAGGCTTCGATCTTGGGCACCATGCCCGCCTCGAGCGTCGGCATCAGTTCGGCGAGCGTGGCGACGTCGATCTGGCTGACCAGTGAATCCCGGTCGGGCCAACGGGCGTAGAGGCCTTCGATGTCGGTGAGCACGACGAGCTTTTCGGCGCCCAGCGCCTCGGCGAGCGCCGCGGCGGCGGTGTCGGCGTTGATGTTGTACACCACGCCGTCGCTGTCGGGCGCGATCGTGGACACCACCGGAATCCGGCCCGCGGTGATCAGGTCGCGCAGCGCGTCGGCGTCGACGCGCTCGACGTCACCGACCAGCCCGATGTCGGTGGCGACGCCGTTGACGGTGACGTTGCGCCGCACGGCGGTGAACAGTTGGGCGTCCTCACCGGTGAGACCGACCGCGTACGGGCCGTGCGCGTTGATGAGGTTGACGAGCTCTCGGCCGACCTGGCCGAACAACACCATCCGCACGACGTCGAGCACCTCGGGTGTGGTCACCCGGAAGCCGCCGCGGAAATCACCTTCGATACCAAGCCGATTGAGCATCGCGGTGATCTGCGGTCCGCCGCCGTGCACCACAACGGGGTAGATGCCGCAGTTGCGCAGGAAAACCATGTCGGCGGCGAACGCCGCCTTCAGCACATCGTCGGTCATGGCATTGCCGCCGTACTTGACCACGACGATCTTACCGTGGATCTGCTTGAGCCACGGCAGCGCACCTGCCAAGACCTTTGCTTTGAGCGGGGTTTCGATGCTCATGAGCTGTACGCCGAGTTCTCTTCGACGTACGCGTGCGACAGGTCGGTGGTGCGCACAGTGGCCTGCGCTGCACCGACGCCGAGGTCGACGATGACGTCGACTTCCTCACCGGACAGGTCGACGTCGCGCGCGCCGGGTAACCCGGTGATGTTCGCGCACACCGGGAAGCCGTTGAACGACACCGTGATCCGATCGGGTTGGAGGAGAAACGGCGCCATGCCGACGGCAGCGAGCACGCGGCCCCAATTCGGGTCGGAACCAAACAGCGCGGTCTTGACCAGGCTGTCGCGGGCGACGATGCGCGCGACGGTCAGCGCATCAGCCTCCGACGCCGCGCCCATCACGGTGATCCTGATGCGCTTGGTCACGCCTTCAGCGTCGGCCTGGAGTTGTTGGCACAGGTCGTCGCACACCCGCAGTACCGCGTCGTCGAGTTCGCTTTGGCTCGGGGTGATCGCGCTGGCGCCGGAGGCCAAAAGCAGCAGCGTGTCGTTGGTCGAAGCGCTGCCGTCGATGTCGAGCCGGTCAAACGTTTGGGCGGCGGCCTTGCGCAACGCCGCGTCGAGTGCGGGCGCGTCCGCGACGGCGTCGGTGGTGAGCACGCACAACATCGTCGCCAGCGACGGCGCGATCATGCCCGCGCCCTTGGCCATACCGCCGACCGTCCAGTTGGCGGGGTGATGCAGCGCCACCTGTTTGGGCACGGTGTCGGTGGTCATGATGGCCCGTGCAGCTTCTTCGCCGCCGGTGAGCCCGCCGGCCATCTCGTGGACCACCTCGGTGACTCCGGGTAACACCTTGTCCATCGGCAGCCGGTCGCCGATCAGCCCGGTGGAGCAGACGGCAACCTCGATCGCGCCGGTCTCGGTGCCCCAGTCCGACAGCGCGGCCGCGACGGCTTCGGCGGTGGCGTGGGCGTCCTGAAACCCCTGCGGTCCGGTGCAGGCGTTGGCGCCGCCGGAGTTGAGGATGACCGCCCGCAGCCGGCCGGTGGTGAGCACCTGCTGTGACCACTGCACCGGCGCGGCTTTGACCTGGTTGCTGGTGAACACCCCGGCGGCCGCGTAGTCGGGGCCCTCGTTGAACACCAACGCCAGGTCGAGGGCGCCGGATGCCTTGATGCCGGCGGCGATTCCCGTCGCACGGAAACCCGCGGGAGCGGTGACGCCCTGGGTGCGTACGAGCCGGCTCTGTGTCGAGGTGCCGGTCACGGCGCGAATCCCACGACCGAAAGCCCTTCGGTCTCCGGCCAGCCCAACGCGAGGTTCATCGACTGCACGGCTGCCCCGCCGGTGCCCTTGACCAGGTTGTCGATCGCCGCGATACCGATGAACGTCTGGGCGTCCTCGTCGATCGCGATGCCCAGCTGCGTGGCGTTGCTGCCCAGCACCGAACCGGTCTTGGGCAGTTGCCCTTCGGGCAGCAGGTGGACGAACGGCTCACCGTCGTAAGCCTTTTCGTAGGCCGCCCGGATCTGCGAAAGAGGTGCGCTGGTGCGCGCGGTGCAGGTGGCCAGGATCCCGCGCGAGGCCGGAATCAGCACCGGGGTGAACGATACGGTCACGTCCTTGTCGGTGACGCACTTGAGCCCCTGGATGATCTCGGGGGTGTGGCGGTGCTTGCCGCCGACGTTGTAGGCCCGCGCCGAGCCGATCACCTCAGAGCCCAGCAGGTCGGTTTTCGCGGCCCGGCCCGCTCCGGAGGTGCCGCTGACGGAGACGACGGTGATCGCGGGCTCGATGAGGTCCTCGGCGATCGCCGGCCACAGCGCGAGCAGCGCGGCGGTCGGATAGCAGCCCGGCACGGCGATGCGTTTGGCGCCGTGCAACCGCTCCCGCGCGCCGGGCAACTCTGGGAGCCCGTAGGGCCAGCTGCCCGCGTGCGCGCAACCGTAGAACCGCTCCCATGTGTCGGAGTCGGTGAGCCGGAAGTCGGCGCCGCAGTCCACGATCACCACATCGGGGCCGAATTGGTCGGCCAGCGCCGCGGAGTGCCCGTGCGGCAGCGCGAGAAAGACCACGTCGTGGCCGCTCAACGCGTCGGCGTCGGTGGCCTCCAGCACCCGGTTGGCCAGCGGTAACAGGTTGGGGTGGTGTTCGGCCAGCGAGGTGCCCGCGCTGGCCGCGGCGGTCAGCGCGCCGATGCGCAGCCGTCCGTCGGCGTAGGCGGGGTGCCCCAATAGGAGTCGCAGAATCTCTCCGCCGGCGTATCCGCTGGCACCGGCCACAGCCACAGAAACCATACCGGCAATTCTGCATGGTTATGCATAGGTATGCAAATTCATCATCGGCCAGCAGACACAGAAGCGTGCGAAAGCCGCCTCGGGAACAACATTCTCTGTCTGCTCGCGGTAATACGCGCGGCTGCTCACGGTAATACGGGGGCCAGGTTACCCCCGCTGCACGGCGCCGACGCGGGCGGCTGCGGCCTGCACCGCCGCTTCGCGCGCGGCGCTGGCCTCGTCTTCGGTGAGCGTGCGGTCGGGAGCGCGGAACCGCAGCGCCAAGGTCAGCGACTTGCGGCCCTCCCCGATCTGCGGCCCGGCGTAGACGTCGAACAGGCGCACATCCTCGACCAGCGGACCCGCACCCTCGCGCACGGCCTCGACCACGCTCTGGGCCGCGACGTCGGCGTCGACCACGAGGCTGACGTCCTGGAACACCGCCGGGAACGGGGACACCGCCGGCGCGGGTCGTCTCTCGACGATCGGCACCGCGTCGAGGTCCAGTTCGACGGCGCAGGTGCGCTTGGGCAGCCCCGAGCGCTCGAGCACCGCGGGGTGCAGTTCCCCGGCGTGGCCGACGACGATATCGCCGACGAGCACTTCGGCGCACCGCCCGGGGTGCCATGGCAGGTGCTGCGCGGGCCGCAGCACGAGGTCGACCCCGGTCACCCGGCCGATGAGCCGCACGGCCTCGAAGGCGTCGCTGGCTTCGGCGGACCGGCCGGGTCCCCACGGCCCCACGGGTTCGCGCAGCCCGGTCAGCACCGCCGCGACGTGTTGCGGCTGCCGTGGCAGCGACGCGTCCAGCGCGGTGATCTCGTCGTCGGTGGGGCGTCGGTCGGTCGCGATCCGCTCGACCGGGCGGGCCTGCGCGGTGGGCTCCACGACCTGCGCGATCGCAAACAGCGACACATCGCCCGCGCCGCGCGACACGTTGCGGTTCAACGCCTCCAGCAGCCCCGGCAGCAGCGTGGTCGCCAGGTGCGGACGGTCGGCCTCCAGCGGGTTGAGCACCCTGGTGGTCGAGCGTCGCGGATCGTCGGCGGGCAGGCCCCACTGGTCGAACACCGCGGCCGCCAGGAACGGCGTCGGGAGCACCTCGACGTAGCCATTGAACGCCAACGCTTTTCCGATGGCCCGGCGGCGCTTCTGCAGGGCGGTCAGACCACGCCCGGCGGGCGCCAGCGGCAGCACCGACGGAATTTGCTCCAGCCCCTCCAGCCGCAGCACCTCTTCGACCAGATCGGCCGGCTGACGCAGATCGGGCCGCCAGCTCGGCGGGACCGCGGTGAGCTGTCCATCGGCGGCGACGACGTCGGCGCCGATCTGGGTGAGCCGCTTCTCGGTGGTGCCGGGCGGGTACGCGATGCCCGCGGTGCGGTCGGGAAGGTCAACGGCCATGCGCACCGGCGGCGGCGACCAGTTGTCGCGGGGCGGGTCACCGCGCCAGTCGGTCAGCGTGGGTTGTGCGGCGCCGCCGGTGAGTTCGGCGAGTAGCGTGGCGCAGCGGTCCAGCGCGGCCACCGAGATCGCCGGATCCACGGTGCGCTCGTAGCGGCGGCCGGCCTCGCTGTGCAGGTGCAGGCGCCGCTGCGTGCGCGACACCGCCGCCGGGTCCCACACCGCGGCCTCCAGTAGCACGTCGGTGGTGCTGTCGCGGACCTCGGTGGTGCCGGCGCCCATCACACCGCCGATGGCGGCGGTGGCGACGTCATCGACGATCAGCACGTCACCGGGATCGAGTTTGCGTTCGACATCGTCGAGCGTGACGACCGTCTCCCCCGGTTCGGCGAAGCGCACCGCGAAGCCGCCGGTGATCAGGCTGCAGTCATGGGCGTGCATCGGATGGCCGAGTTCGAGCATCACGTAGTTGGTGACGTCGACGGCCGGTGAGATGGCGCGGATCCCCGACAGCAGCAGTCGGCGCTGCAGCCACCACGGTGACACGGCGGCCGGGTCGATGCCGGTGACCGGACGCAGGCCGAACCGCAGGACGCCGGTGCCCTGCTGCACGGTGACGGGCAGCGCCTCACCGTCGGCGGGCAGCGCGGGCACGTCGGCGGGGTCGACGAAGTCGAGGTCGTAGGCGTTGGCGATCTCGCGGGCCAGCCCCCGCACCGACAGGCAGTAGCCGCGGTCGGGGGTGACGGCCAGGTGGAACACGACGTCGTCGAGGCCGAGCACGGCGGCGGCAGGTGCGCCCGGTTCGGCGGTGCCCGCGGGCAGCACGATGATGCCGGTGTGATCGGCGCCGAGGCGCAGTTCGGCGGCCGAGCAGATCATGCCGTCGCTGGTGCGCCCGTAGGTCTTTCGGCTGCCGATCGTGAAGTCGCCCGGCAGTGTGGCGCCCGGCAGTGCCACCACGACCAGATCGCCGACCGCGAAGTTCGTTGCGCCGCAGACGATATCGCGCGTTGCAGCTTCGCCGACGTCGACCTTCACGGCGCGGATCGGTTTCTTGAACTCGGTGAGTTCCTCGATCTCGGCGACGCGCCCGATGCTCAGTGGGCCGCTGACCGGGCCGACCGGGATGACCTCTTCGACCTCGTGGCCGATGCGGATCAGGGCCTGCTCGAGCTCGTCGGGACCGACGTCCCAGCCCGGGGCGCCGGCCTGGACGACGTCGCGCAGCCAGCTGTACGGCAGCCGCATCAGGCCCCTACCCCGAACGGCAGCGAGAACCGGATGTCACCTTCGACCATGTCGCGCATATCCGGAATTCCGTTGCGGAACTGCAAGGTTCGCTCCAACCCCATGCCGAAGGCGAACCCGGAGTAGACGTCGGGGTCGATGCCGCAAGCGCGCAACACATTCGGGTTGACCATGCCGCAGCCGCCCCACTCCACCCAGTCGGGGCCGCCTTTCTTGTCCTCGAACCAGATGTCGACCTCGGCGGACGGCTCGGTGAACGGAAAGAAGTGCGGCCGGAACCGGGTCCGCCCCGCGGGGCCGAACTGCGAGCGGGCGAACGCGTCTAACGTGCCGCGCAGGTGCGCCATGGTCAGGCCCTTGTCGACCGCGAGCCCCTCGACCTGGTGGAACACCGGGGTGTGGGTGGCGTCGAGTTCGTCGGTGCGGAACGTGCGGCCGATCGAGATGATGTAGACCGGCAGGTCACGCTCCAGCAGCGCGCGGATCTGCACCGGCGAGGTGTGGGTGCGCAGCACCTGACGCGACCCTTCGGGTGCGATATAGAAGGTGTCCTGTTCGCTGCGGGCCGGATGGTCCGGCGGGAAGTTCAGCGCGTCGAAGTTGAACTGCTCGGTTTCGACCTCCGGACCCTCCGCCAGTTCCCAGCCCATTGCGACGAAGGCGTCGGCGACGTGCTCGGCCAGGATCGTAATCGGGTGACGGGCGCCGATCTGCTGCCGGGTGGACGGCAGCGTGACGTCGATGCGCTCGGCGACCAGCACCGCCGCGTCGCGTTCGGCGCGTAGCACCGCGAGCCGTTCGTCGTAGGCCTGCTGCACCTCACCGCGGGCCACGTTGACCCGCTTGCCCGCGTCGGCGCGGTCGGTCTTGGGCAGCGCGCCCAGCGACTGCCGGGCCAGCGCAATCGGCGAGCGGTCACCGAGGTGCTCGGTCTTGGCGCGCGACAGCGCGTCGAGGTCGGCGGCCTGTGCGAAGGCGCGCCGGGACGCGCCGACGACCTTGGTCAGCGCGTCTTGGGACAGGTCTACGGGCTGATCAGCCACCCGGCGATCATAGGCGACGCCGGAACCGCTAGCTCCCGGGCGTATCGCCGTCTGCGTTCCCATCGGCGACCCGCCGACGGCGCTTTCTCACCCGGTACATGTCGAGATCGGCCGGTACACCCTCCTGTTTGGCCAACAGCACCTGCTTGCGCAGGCGTTTGGCCTCGATGCCGAGCGATTCGAAGTCCTCTTCGGAGATCCGCTCCAACGTGGTTTGCGAGACCACCAGCTCGCCCCTGGTGGCGCGCTCCATCACGCGCGCGGCGATGTTGACGTCGACGCCCAGCCAGTCCGATCCGATCCGCTGCGGGTTTCCGGTGTGCACGCCGACCCGCATCCGCGGGGTATAGCCATCCACTTCAACGGTTTTGACGGCCTCACGGGCCGTGATCGCGGCACCAAGCGCCGTCGTCGGGTCGGCGAACACCGCCATGATGCCGTCGCCCATGCGTTTGACGATGTGCCCGCCGGCTTCCAACAGCGGGGGTTCGACCGCCTGGGACACCCGCCGCAGCAGTTGCAGCGTGGCGCCGTCGCCGGCGGTCAGCGACCAGGACGAGAAGCCCACCAGATCGGTGAAGACCAGCGTCGCCTCCCGGTTCGCGGGCTTACCGGAGACCCGCTCGGTCAGGGCTTGCCAGACCTGCAGCGCTCCGAGGCTGACCTCGCGGGTGGCCGCATCGCGCTGCAGGAAGCGGTCGGCGGCTCGGGCGGCGGCGCGCGGTCCGCCCACACCCGAGGTCGACAACGGATCACCGAACTCGGGATCGCCCGGCAGCGCCCGCCGGGTGCGTCGCAGAAACGCGATGATGCCCGGATTGTGGTTGGTCTCGCCGAGCCAGCGCAACGGTCCGTTCGGACGTGGCAGCGCCGCCGGCCGTTCGGGCTCGCGGGTGTCGTCGGCTTGCTCGTCGAACGGCTCGCCATCCACGTCGCCAGCCTAAGCGGGCGTTCGGGCGGCGAACAATGTCCGTCGAGCGAAGCCGATCCGCGTTTTGCGAAGCCGCCGCGGCGATCGCCCTGATCACGCCGTTGTGGCGCATCAGTAGCCGGTGGGTAACGCATTCGCCGACGCGCCCGGCAAATCGTAGACAACATGCGTTGTCAACATTATCGTGAGGGTGGAACCGTGGGTACTGGATTTCAGCGAGGCGGCGATGAGCAGGACGACAATGACCACGAGCACTGCGGCGGCGGACCCCCTCGGGCCCGATTCGCTGACGTGGAAGTACTTCGGCGACCTGCGCACCGGCATGCTGGGCGTGTGGATCGGCGCGATCCAGAACATGTATCCCGAACTCGGCGCCGGCGTCGAGGACCACTCCATCTTGCTGCGTGAACCGCTGCAGCGGGTGGCACGCTCGGTGTACCCGATCATGGGTGTGGTCTACGACGGCGAGCGTGCCGCCGACACCGGCGCGCAGATCAAGGGCTTCCACCACGGCATCAAAGGCGTTGACGCCGAGGGCCGCCGCTACCACGCGCTGAACCCCGAGACCTTCTACTGGGCCCACGCCACGTTCTTCATGCTCATCATCAAGACGGCCGAGTACTTCTGCGGCGGGCTGACCGAAGCCGAGAAACGCCAGCTATTCGAAGAACACGTGCAGTGGTACCGGATGTACGGAATGAGCATGCGCCCGGTGCCCGAGACCTGGGAGGACTTCCAGGTGTACTGGGAGGCCAAGTGCCGCGACGAGCTGGAGATCAACCGCGCCACCCTGGACATCTTCGACATCCGCATCCCCAAACCGTGGTTCGTGCTGATGCCCACGGGAGTGTGGGACCAGATCTTCAAACCGATGGTCGGCGCGCAACGCTGGATTGCGGCCGGGTTGTTTGACGAGGCGCTGCGGGAGAAGGCCGGGATGCGCTGGACCCCCGGCGACGAGGTGCTGCTGCGTCTGTTCGGCAAGTTGGTGGAGTTCGCGTTCGTCGCGGTGCCCGACGAGATCCGGCTGCACCCGCGGGCGTTGTCGGCCTACCGTCGCGCCCAGGGCAAACTGCCTCCCGACGCGCCGCTGGTCGAGGCACCCGGGTTCATGGCGCCGCCGCCGGACCGGCGTGGTCTGCCGATGCACTACGTGCCGCAGCACAAGTCGCTGCTGGACCGTGCCGGCTCACTGGTGCATACCACGTTCTCCCTGGCGGGTTTGCGTCGACCGGCCCGGGGGCGCGGGCAAAAATCCGGTAAGGCAGCATGACTGCATGCTCGAATGGTCTGATGTCGACCTTGCCGTCCGCGATGCCGTACGTGAGTTCGTAGACAAGGAGATTCGTCCCCACGTCGACGCGCTGGAAAGCGGCGACATGGAGCCCTACCCCATCATCCGCAAGCTGTTCACGACGTTCGGTATCGCAGATATGGCCCGCGAATCGCTTGACAAGCGGCTGGCCCGGCTGCGCGACGGCGGCGACTCGTCCGGCGAGTCCGGCGGCAGCGTGCTCGGCGGTTCCGGCGGGATGGGCTACATCGTGGTCAGCGAGCTGTGCCGGGTGTGCATGGGCGTGGTCACCGGGATGGGGGTCAGCCTGGGCCTGACCGTGCCGACGATCATGAGTCGCGGCACGCTGGCCCAGCAGGAACGCTGGCTGCCCGAGCTGGTCACCTACGAGAAGGTCGGTGCGTGGGCCATCACCGAACCCGATTCTGGTTCTGACGCGTTCGGCGGCATGAAGTCCTATGTCACGCGCGATGGGGACGACTACATCCTCAACGGTCAGAAGACCTTCATCACCAACGGGCCCGACGCTGACGTGGTCGTGGTGTACGCCAAACTCGACGAACCCGGTGTCGACAAGCGCGACCGCAAGGTGCTGACGTTCGTACTGGACCGCGGGATGGAGGGCTTTGTGCAGTCAAAGCCGTTCCGCAAGATGGGCATTCACTCATCGCGCACCGGCGAGCTGTTCTTCAACAACGTCCGCCTCGGCCGCGACCGGCTGCTCGGCGAGACCGAAGGAGATGAAGCCAGCGGCGCTTCCGACGGGCGGGCCAGCGCGCGGTCGAGCTTCTCCGCCGAGCGGATCGGCGTGGCCGCGATGGCGTTGGGTGTCATCGAGGAATGCCTGCGGCTGTGCGTCGATTACGCCAAAACCCGCAAGCTCTGGGGCCAGGAGATCGCGCAGTTCCAGCTCATTCAGCTCAAGCTGGCCAGCATGGAAGTCGCCCGAATGAACGTGCGCAACATGTTGTTCCGGGTGATCGAAGCTGGCGAGAAGGGCTATTCTATTTCGCTGTCGGAGGCCTCGGCGATCAAGTGGTACTGCTCGCAGGCCGCGACCGATGTGGCAATGGACGCCGTGCAGCTGTTCGGCGGCAACGGTTATATGACCGAATACCGGGTCGAGCAGTTGGCGCGCGACGCCAAATCGCTGATGATCTACGCCGGCAGCAACGAGGTGCAGATCACGCACGTGGCGCGGGGTTTGCTCAACGGCGGCTAGCCCGTGCGCTCAGGTACAGGCAGATCGCCGCGGCCGACGCCACGTTGAGGCTCTCCGCGCTGCCGCGCATCGGTATCTGCACCCGGTGCGTGGCCAGCCCGGCCAACTCGGCGGGCAGACCGTGCGCCTCGGGCCCGAACAGCCACGCCGTCGGCTTGTCCAGGTCGGCTTGCACGGCGGGATCCTCCAGCGACACCGCACCGTCGACCGTGGTGGCCAGCACCTGTAATCCGGCCTCCCGCAACGACTGCAGCGTGGCCTCCGCGTCGGCCTCCGACACCACCGGCACCGAAAAGATGCTGCCCGCCGACGCGCGCAGGCACTTGCCGTTGTACGGGTCGACGCTGTTTGCGGTCAGCACCACCGCGTCCGCACCCATCGCATCGGCCACCCGAATCAGCGTGCCGGCATTGCCGGGTTCGGAGATGCCCACCGCGACCGCGACCAGCCGCGGCTGCGCCAGGACGTCGGCGAACGTCGTCCGCGGCATGGTGCACACCGCGACCAGGCCGACCGGTGTCACGGTGTCCGACAACGCCTTTGCGGCGCGCTCGGTGACCAGATGCACGGGAACGTCGGCCAGCATCGAGTCGAACCGGTCCATGGCGGATTCGGTGGCGAAGACCTCCGATACCAGGCCGCGCCGCAACGCCGCCTCGACGAGATTGGGTCCCTCGGCGAGGAAGCGCGCGGCGCGTCGGCGTGCGATCTGGCGGTGCAATTTGACCGCCGCCGCCACCCGAGCGGAGCGCTCGGTAAGCGTCAGGCGGCCTCTCCGGAGGGCGCGTTGACGTCCTCAGGCAGCGCGGCCCTGGCGACCTCCACCAGCGCGGTGAACGCGGCCGGATCGCTCACCGCGATCTCGGCGAGGTTCTTGCGGTCCACCTCGACGCCAGCGGCCTTGAGGCCCTGGATCAGCCGGTTGTAGGTGATGTCGTTGGCGCGGGCTGCGGCGTTGATCCGGGAGATCCACAGCTTGCGGAACTCGCCCTTGCGGGCACGCCGGTCACGGTAGGCATAGCCCAACGAATGCAGCTGCTGCTCTTTGGCTTTACGGTACAGCCGTGAGCGCTGACCGCGGTAACCCTTCGATGCCTTTAGGATCGTGCGCCGCTTCTTCTGAGCGTTGACTGCGCGCTTTACGCGTGCCATGAGAGTGTTCCTAATCGTTGGTGGTCGTACAGGTGTCGGGCGGAGTCAGCCGTTGAGCATCTTCTTGATGCGGCTCTTGTCGTTCGCTGACACCTCGGTGCGGCCGGCGAGCCGACGGGTGCGGGTAGACGGCTTGTGCTCGAGCAGGTGTCGACGATTGGCCTTCTGACGCACGATCTTTCCGGTTCCGGTGCGCCGGAAACGCTTCGAAGCGCCGCTGTGGGTCTTCGCCTTGGGCATTAGGTCCTCAGTTCTATCGTTGCTCGGTCTGTGCTTCACCGCTTGCGCGCTGTGCGGGCGGTGCGTCCGCATCGTGTGCCGCCTTGGCGCGAGTCTTCGCACCGCGATGCGGGGCCAGCACCATCGTCATGTTTCGTCCGTCCTGTTTGGCGGCCGTCTCGACGTAGCCGTAATCGGCGACATCGGCGCCCAGCCGTTGCAAGAGTCGGTAGCCCAGTTCGGGGCGCGACTGCTCGCGTCCGCGGAACATGATCGTCACCTTGACCTTCGACCCCGCTTCCAGGAACCGGACCACATGGCCCTTCTTGGTTTCATAATCGTGGTCGTCGATCTTGGGACGGAGCTTTTGTTCCTTGACGACGGTCTGCTGCTGGTTCTTGCGAGACTCGCGCGCCTTCTGCGCCGTCTCGTACTTGTACTTGCCGTAGTCCATGATCTTGCAGACCGGAGGTCTGGCGTTCGGGGCAACTTCGACAAGGTCGAGATCGGCGTCCGCGGCGACGCGGAGAGCGTCTTCGATGCGCACAATGCCTACTTGCTCGCCACCTGGTCCGATCAGGCGGACTTCAGGTACTCGAATGCGCTCGTTGACGCGGGTCTCAGTGCTGATGGGCCCTCCTATGTTGTCCTCGAGGAGGCCCGGACCCCGTCATCGCTCTGCTCGTCGAACAGGAAAGCCCTGCTCAAAGCAGGGCCCGATGCCGACCAGAACAGGCGTCGGTTGACGCCTGACCGGACCGCTGAGCCTTCGGATAGTCTCCGAGGCCAACGGTGGGAGAGGGACTCCACTTGCTGTCCCTGGCGTGTGCCGGGACGGTCGCGTATGCCAGTCTAACAGGAATGACAGAGGTTCCTGGCACTCCGCCCGACGCCGTTCCGGTTCGCGAGCTGGCCGAAATCCCCGCGGTGGAGGTGATCACCCGGTCGGCGGTCATGTTGATGAGCGCAGCGGCCGAGAAACTCGGCCTGTCCGCCGAGGACCCGCACCAGAGCCCGCACCGCGACCTCGACGAGGCACGCCGGCTGATCACCGCGCTGGCCGGGCTGGTCACCGCCTCGGCCGAGTATCTCGGGCCGCACGCCCGCCCGGTCCGTGACGGGCTGAAGACGCTGCAGCTGGCCTTCCGGGAATCCAGCGCCGTCCCCGACGAACCCGGGCACGGCCCCGGGGAGAAATACACGGGTCCGGTGCGGTAGCGCGTCGCACGAAATTTCCAGGTCGAGCGAATATTCTCCCGGCCTATGACGGTTGCCAGCCCCACCGCCGCCCGCCCCAGTTCCAGGTACCGGTGGGTGCCCGCGGCAGCCGGGTGGACCGTCGGAGTAATCGCCACCCTGTCCCTGATCGCCAGCATCTCCCCCGCGGTCCGGTCGTTGATCAGGGTGCCGCGCGAGTTCGTCAACGAGTACATCTTCAACTTCCCCGACACCAGCTTCGCCTGGGCGTTCGTGCTGGCGCTGCTGGCCGCGGCGCTGGCGGCCCGCAAACGCATCGCCTGGTGGATCCTGGTCGGCTACCTGGTGGCCGCGATCGGCTGGAACATCGGGGACCTCGTCGCAGGCGACGAGACGGTGATGGAGGAGATCGGCGAGGTCATCGGGCTGGTCTTCCACGTCGCCGCGATCCTGGTCCTGGTGCTGGCCCGGCGCGAGTTCTGGGCGAAGGTCCGCCGCGGGGCGCTGGTGAAGGCGGCCGCCACGCTGATCCTCGGGATGGCCATCGGCACCGCGATCGGATGGGGATTGCTGCAGGCATTTCCCGGAACGCTGACCCCCGACGACCGGTTCTGGTACGCGCTGAACCGGGTCTCCGCGTTCGCCGGCGCGGACGCGTCGTACTTCGCCGGCCAACCGCACGTCTTCGTCGACGCGTTGCTCGGGCTGTTCGGTGCGCTCGCGCTGATGGCCGCGGCCGTCGTGCTGTTCCAGTCCCAACGCGCCGAGAACGCGCTCACCGGTGAGGATGAGTCGGCGATCCGCGGGCTGCTCGAACTGTTCGGCAAGAACGACTCCCTGGGCTACTTCGCCACCCGCCGCGACAAGGCCGTGGTATTCGCGCCCAACGGCCGCGCGGCCGTCACCTACCGCGTCGAGGTCGGTGTCTGCCTGGCCAGCGGTGACCCAGTCGGCGATCCGAAGGCGTGGTCCGCGGCCATCGACGCCTGGTTGCAGCTGTGCGAGACGTACGGCTGGGCGCCCGGTGTGATGGGCGCCAGTTCGGCGGCGGCCGAGGTGTTTCGCGCCGCCGGCCTCAACGCGCTGCAGCTCGGCGACGAGGCCATCCTGCATCCCGAGGACTTCCGGCTCTCCGGCCCCGACATGCGGGCCGTGCGTCAGGCCGTGACGCGGGCGCGCCGCGCCGGCGTCAGCGTCCGGATCCGTCGGCACCGCGACATCGACGGTGACGAGATGACGCGGGTGATCGAGCGGGCCGATGCCTGGCGCGACACCGACGACGAACGCGGCTTCTCGATGGCGTTGGGCCGGCTCGGGGACCCGGCCGACGGCGATTGTCTTCTCGTGGAGGCGGTCCAGAACGACGCCGGGGGGTCGGGCGGGGATGAGCACCCGGTGGCGATGCTGTCATTGGTGCCGTGGGGCACCACCGGCGTCTCGCTGGACCTGATGCGTCGCTCACCGCAGTCACCCAACGGCACCATCGAGCTGATGGTCAGCGAACTGTGTATGCAGTCTGAAACCGTTGGGGTGACTCGTATCTCGCTGAACTTCGCGATGTTCCGGTCCGCATTCGAACAGGGTGCGCAGCTGGGTGCGGGGCCGGTCGCGCGGCTGTGGCGGTGGCTGCTGGTGTTCTTCTCGCGGTGGTGGCAGCTCGAGACGCTGTACCGGTCGAACATGAAGTACCAGCCGCAGTGGGTGCCGCGCTACGCCTGTTATCACGACGCCCGCCTGCTGCCGCGCGTCGGCGTCGCATCGGTGATCGCCGAAGGCTTTCTGGTGCTGCCGTTTTCGCGCCGCCACGCCCAACCGCACACCGGCCAGCACATCGCCGCACCGCAGAACCTGCTGGAATCGGGGGTGCTGAACAGCGACGGCAGCGCCCCCGACGTCGACGACCTGCAGGCCGACCTGCCCGACAACGGCCAGGCGCGGCTTCCCGAACAGGTGCGGGTCCGGATGGCCAAACTCAAGGCGCTGCAGGGCAGCGGGGTCGACCCGTATCCGGTCGGTCAGCAGCCCAGCCACACGATCGCCTTTGCGCTGGACGCCGGCGGCGACACCGCCGTGACCGTGGCGGGACGGGTGCTGCGGTTGCGCGACTACGGCGGGGTGCTGTTCGCGCAGCTTCGCGACTGGTCCGGGGAAGTGCAACTGCTGCTGGACAATTCACGGCTCGAGACAGGCTCGACAGCGGATTTCACGCACGCGATCGACCTGGGCGACCTGATCGCGGTGGCAGGCGTGATGGGCTACAGCCGCAACGGCACCCGGTCACTGCTGGTGCACAGCTGGCGGCTAATCGGCAAGTGTCTGCGGCCGCTGCCCGACAAGTGGAAGGGTCTGACCGACCAGGAGGCCAGGGTACGCGCGCGGTATGTCGACCTGGCGATCAACACCGAGGCCCGCGATTTGATCCGGGCCCGCAGCAATGTTCTGCACACGATCCGCGAAACCCTGGTGGGCAAGGGGTTTTTGGAGGTCGAAACGCCGATCCTGCAGCAGATCCACGGCGGCGCCAACGCGCGGCCGTTTCTCACCCATATCAACGCCTACGACCTGGACCTGTACCTGCGTATCGCGCCGGAGCTGTATCTCAAGCGGCTGTGTGTCGGCGGGGTCGAGCGGGTCTTCGAGTTGGGCCGCGCGTTCCGCAACGAGGGGGTGGACTTCAGCCACAACCCGGAGTTCACGCTGCTGGAGGCCTACCAGGCGCACGCGGATTACCACGTCTGGATCGACGGGTGCCGGGAGCTGATCCAGAACGCCGCGCAGGCCGCTAATGGTGCGCAGGTGTTCCTGCGTCCCCGCGACGACGGGTCGCTGGAGCCGGTCGACATCTCCGGGGCGTGGACGGTCAAGACCGTGCACGACGCGGTGTCGGAGGCCCTCGGCGAACAGATCGGCCCCGACACCGATCTGGCGACGCTGCGGGGGCTGTGCGACGCCGCCGGTATCCCCTACCTGACGCACTGGGATGCGGGCGCGGTGGTGCTGGAACTCTACGAGCGCCTCGTCGAGGACCGCACCGAGGAGCCGACGTTCTACAAGGACTTTCCGACGTCGGTGTCGCCGCTGACCCGCCCGCACCGCAGCATCGCCGGCGTGGCCGAACGCTGGGATCTGGTGGCCTGGGGGGTGGAGCTGGGCACCGCCTACAGCGAGTTGACCGATCCGGTCGAGCAGCGCAGGCGGCTGCAGGCGCAGTCGCTGCTGGCGGCCGGTGGCGACCCCGAGGCGATGGAACTCGACGAGGACTTCCTGCAGGCCATGGAGTACGCGATGCCGCCGACGGGTGGGCTGGGCATGGGCGTGGACCGGGTGGTCATGTTGATCACCGGGCGCAGCATCCGCGAGACGTTGCCGTTCCCGTTGGCCAAACCACGCTAGTCTTCGCAAGAAGACGTGAACTCGCACTGGCGGCGCCCTTTTCGTGCGACTTTGCGTCTGCTCGCGCTAGCGTGGCGGTATGCCGGAGGAACCCGACGAACCCGACGCCGAGCCGCAACCAGCCATCGAGGCCGAGCTCGTCGAACCGACGCCGATGCCTCCGCCTGCTGACCCCGCCGAGACCGGCTACACGCCCAGCGGGGTGCCGACGTTCGAGTCGGTGCGCGAGAAGATCGAAACCCGTTACGGCACCGCGATCGGCGCGTCCGAGTTGGCCGCCGAGACTCCGGAGGGCCGCAGCGCCGAGGAGCAGTACGAGAAGCGTCAACGCACGGCCGCCGAGCGGCTGGCCGCGATCCGCGAGTCGATGAAGGACGACGACGCGACGTAGCGGACGATGCGCTCCTTCACAATTGCCGAGCGGCGCGCCCGGCTCGCGCGACGTCACTTTCTCGGTGTGCCGGCTGACTCGGTTGATACGGTCACCGGCGATCTCGTCGGGCTGCACGCCACCGACCCGGCGACGCCGTACCTGTCGTTGTGGGCGCGGATGCCCGGTGCCACGGTGGCCGACGTCGACGCCGCGCTCTACGACCGTCGCTGTCTGGTCAAGCACCTGGCGATGCGGCGGACGCTGTGGATGGTGCGCACTGCCGATCTGCCGTTGGTGCAGGCCGCGGCCAGCGACCGGGTCGCCGACAACGAAGCCCGCCGGCTGATCGCCGACGCCAAGAGAGCCGGCGTCTGCACCGACGGCGACGCCTGGCTGGACGCCGCCTGCTCGGCGGTGCTGCACCACCTGACCGACAACGGGCCGACCAACGCCAGAGACCTGCGTAGGGCCTTGCCTGAACTGGCCGGCAGCTATGACCCGGCACCGGATAAACGGTGGGGCGGTGAAACACCCCTGGCGCCAAGGATTTTGACGGTGCTGGCGGTGCGCGGACACATCATGCGCGGGCCGAACGAGGGCGGGTGGATCACCTCGCGACCGCGCTGGGTGGCGACCCCGCAATGGGTGAACACTGCTGCCGCAGTCGATCACGACGTGGCGCGCACCGCACTGGTGGGCCGATGGCTGCAAGCCTTCGGCCCGGCCACCGTCACCGATATCAAGTGGTGGTTCGGCAACACGGTGACCTGGGCCCGGCAGGCGCTGGCTGATCTCGACGCCGTCCAGGTCGACCTCGACGGCGCCCCGGCCTATGTGCTGCCCGACGACCTCGACGTGGAACCCGAACCCGAGCCGTGGTGCGCGCTGCTGCCCGGCCTGGACGTCACCACCATGGGCTGGTTCGACCGCGACTGGTATCTGGGCGACCACCGCAGCCAGGTGTTCGACCGCAACGGCAACGGCGGGCCCACCGCCTGGTGCGACGGCCGGATCGTCGGCGGCTGGCTCCAGGACGCCGACGGCAGGGTCAAGGTGCGGCTTGTCGAGGAGGTCGGCCGTGACGCCCAAAAATCGCTGCAGCAGCGCGCCGAGGAGCTGACCGACTGGCTCGACGGTGTGCGGATCAACCCGCGATTCCCCTCTCCCCTCTCCAAACCGGGGTGAGTTCCCCTAGGCGCTGACCTTGCCGGTCTTGCTGCGCTTACGTGCCTTCGGGGTCGGCCGCTGCACACCGAGGCACTCGGCCAGGAAGTGGCCGGTGTAGCTGTCCGGGTTGAGGGCCACGTCCTCGGGCGAACCGGTGGCCACCACCGTGCCACCGCCGGCACCGCCTTCGGGGCCCATATCGATGATCCAGTCGGAGGTCTTGATCACGTCGAGGTTGTGCTCGATGACGATCACCGTATTGCCCTTGTCGACAAGGCCGTTGATCACCCTGAGCAGCTTGCGGATGTCCTCGAAGTGCAGACCCGTGGTCGGCTCGTCGAGGATGTAGACCGTGCGGCCGGTCGACCGCTTCTGCAGCTCGGAGGCCAGCTTGACGCGCTGCGCCTCCCCACCGGACAGCGTCGGCGCCGGCTGCCCGAGCCGGACGTAGCCGAGCCCGACGTCGACCAGCGTCTGCAGGTACCGGTGGATCGAGGTGATCGGCGCGAAGAACTCGGCGGCGTCCTCGATGGACATGTCGAGCACCTCGGCGATGGTCTTGCCCTTGTAGTGCACCTCGAGGGTTTCGCGGTTGTAGCGGGCGCCGTGGCACACCTCGCACGGCACGTACACGTCGGGCAGGAAGTTCATCTCGATCTTGATCGTGCCGTCACCCGAACACGCCTCGCAGCGACCGCCTTTGACGTTGAACGAGAACCGGCCCGGCTGATAGCCGCGCACCTTGGCCTCGGTGGTGGCCGCGAACAGGGTGCGGATCTTGTCGAACACCCCGGTGTAGGTCGCCGGGTTGGACCGCGGTGTCCGGCCGATCGGCGACTGGTCGACGCGCACCAGCTTGTCCACCTTGTCCAGGCCGGTCACCCGCGTGTGCCGGCCCGGTACCTGTCGGGCGCCGTTGAGCTTGTTGGCCAGCACCGCCGCCAGGATGTCGTTGACCAGCGTCGACTTACCCGAGCCCGAGACGCCGGTGACCGAGGTCAGCACGCCGAGCGGGAACGTCACGTCGATCTCGCGCAGGTTGTGTTCGCGCGCGCCGACGACGGTGAGTTGACGCTTCTTGTCGACCGGGCGCCGGATCGCGGGCACCTCGATCTCTTCCTTGCCCGAAAGGTATGCGCCGGTCAGCGATTCCGGGTTCTTCACCAGGTCGTCGTACGGGCCGCTGTGCACGATCTGACCGCCGTGCTCGCCAGCGGCGGGTCCGATGTCGACGACCCAGTCGGCGTGGGCGATGGTGTCGAGGTCGTGTTCGACGACGATCAGCGTGTTGCCCAGATCCCGCAGCCGGATCAGCGTGTCGATCAGCCTGCGGTTGTCGCGTTGATGCAGCCCGATCGACGGTTCGTCGAGCACGTACAGCACGCCGACCAGCCCGGAACCGATCTGGGTGGCCAGCCGGATCCGTTGCGCCTCTCCGCCGGACAGCGTGGCCGCGGCTCGCGACAGCGACAGGTAGTCCAACCCGACGTCGAGCAGGAACCCGAGCCGCGACTGGATTTCCTTGAGCACCTGGCCGGCGATGGCCTGTTCGCGCGCGCCGAGTGTCAGCGCGTTGAGGAACTCAGCGCACTCCGCGATCGAGAGCTCGGCCACCTCGGCGATCGACTTGTCGCCGAACTGCCCGGCCGTCATCGTGACCGCGAGGATCTCCGGTTTGAGCCGGGTGCCCTGACATTCCGGGCAGGGCACGTCGCGCATGAAGCCTTCGTAGCGTTCCTTCATCAGCTCGGAGTCGGTCTGCTCCATGCGGCGCTGCAAGAACGCCATCACGCCTTCGAAATCGGCGTAGTACGAACGGGTCCGGCCATAGCGGTTCTTGTACCGCACATGCACCTGCTCGTCGCAGCCTTCGAGGATCGCCTTGCGCGCCTTGGCCGGAAGCTTCTTCCACGGGGTGTCGACGTCGAACCCGAGCGAATCACCGAGACCGGACAGCATCCGGGTGAAGTACTCCGCCGTCTGCCCCATCGACCACGGCGCGATGGCGCCCTCGGCCAGCGTCAGGTCCGGATCCGGGATGACGAGGTCGGGGTCGACCTCCTTGCGGATGCCCAACCCCACGCACTCGGGGCAGGCGCCGTAGGGCGAGTTGAACGAGAACGACCGTGGTTCGAGGTCATCGACGGCCAGCGGGTGCCCGTTGGGGCAGGCCAGCTTCTCGGAGAACCGCTGTTCACGATGCGGATGGTCGTCTTCGCGATCGACGAACTCGAGCACCACGATGCCGTCGGCCAAGTTCAGCGCCGTCTCCACCGAATCGGTGAGCCGCTGCTTGGCGGTGGCCTTCACGGTGAGCCGGTCGACGACGACCTCGATGTCGTGTTTCTCCTGCTTTTTCAGCTTGGGCGGTTCGGTGAGCGGATACACCACGCCGTCGACGCGCACCCGGCTGTACCCCTGGGTGTTGAGCTTGTCGAACAGGTCGACGAACTCGCCCTTGCGGGTGCGTACCACCGGCGCCAGCACCTGGAAGCGCAGCCCCTCGTCCATGGCGAGCACCTGATCGACGATCTGCTGCGGGGTCTGGCGGGCGATGCGCTCCCCGCACACGGGGCAGTGCGGGGTGCCGGCGCGGGCGTAGAGCAGCCTCAGGTAGTCGTAGACCTCGGTGATGGTGCCGACGGTCGAGCGCGGGTTGCGGTTGGTGGACTTCTGGTCGATGGACACCGCGGGCGAGAGCCCCTCGATGAAATCGACGTCGGGTTTGTCCATCTGGCCCAGGAACTGCCGCGCGTAGGCCGACAGCGACTCGACGTAGCGGCGCTGCCCCTCGGCGAAGATGGTGTCGAAGGCCAGCGACGACTTGCCCGACCCGGACAACCCGGTGAAGACGATCAGCGCGTCGCGCGGCAAATCAAGATCAACGCTTCGTAGGTTGTGTTCGCGCGCCCCTTTGATGATCAGGCGGTCAGCCACGCCCGTTTGCTTTCAACGACACAGTCCTCCCGGAAAAACAGTTCACGCCCATGCTATGTGCCGCCACCGACAAGCCCGATACCGTGGCCTCATGACCGTCGTCGATGACAACTACACCGGCCATGTCGAGCCCCAGACCGCGGGTAGGCGCACGCTTCCCGGCGCCACGATCGTCAAGGTCTCGGTGGGTCCGATGGACAACAACGCCTACCTGGTGACATGTTCCCGAACCGGCGAGACGCTGCTGATCGACGCCGCCAACGACGCGGAGATCCTGCTGGACTTGATCGAGAAGCACGCGCCGAAACTGTCGCTGATCGTTACCAGCCACCAGCACTTCGACCACTGGCAGGCGCTGGCGGCGGTCGCCGACGCCACCGGCGCCCCGACCGCCGCGCATCGGCTGGACGTCGAGCCGCTGCCGGTCAAGCCCGACCGGATCCTCGAACACGGCGACACGATCAAGATCGGCGACCTGACGTTCGACGTGATCCACCTGCAGGGCCACACTCCGGGCTCGGTGGCGCTCGCGCTGGACGGCGCCGATGAGGCCACCCACCTGTTCACCGGTGATTGCCTGTTCCCCGGCGGTGTGGGCAAGACCTGGCAGGAAGGTGACTTCGAGAAGTTGCTCGACCACGTGACCACCCGGGTGTTCGACGTCTACGGGGATTCCACGGTGGTCTATCCGGGCCACGGCGACGACACCACGCTGGGCACCGAGCGCCCACAGCTGGGTGAGTGGCGCGAACGCGGCTGGTGACCTGCGGTCACATCATGTGGCCCGACACCATACGTCCGCGGCTTTGGCCTAGGCTGATGCGACACGACCTAGCCGAATTCGCGACGGCGACTTCGGGAGTTGCGAGGAGATGCGGATGAATAGCGACCAGTTGGAAAAGGCGCGCAGCGGCGCCGGATTCATCGCTGCACTGGACCAGAGCGGCGGCAGCACGCCCAAGGCGCTGAAGCTGTACGGCATTGCCGAAGATGCCTACTCCGGCGACGACGAGATGTTCGACCTGGTGCACCAGATGCGCAGCCGCATCATCACCAGCCCGGCCTTCAACGGCGACCGCGTCATGGGCGCGATCCTCTTCGAGAAGACGATGGACCGCGACGTCGAGGGCCGCCCCACCGCGGACTACCTGTGGAACGTCAAGAACGTCGTCCCGTTCCTCAAGATCGACAAGGGTCTGGCCGAGGAGAACGACGGCGCGCAGGTGATGAAGCCGATGCCCGGCCTCGACGACCTGCTGGACCGCGCTGTCCAGAAGGGCATCTTCGGCACCAAGGAACGCTCGGTCATCAAGATGCCCGGCGCGGGTGTGGACGCGGTCGTGGCGCAGCAGTTCGAGGTCGGCCAGCAGGTCCTGGCAAAGGGTCTCGTCCCGATCCTGGAACCCGAGATCGACATCAACAGCCCGAAGAAGGCCGAGGCCGAGGATCAGCTCAACGCCGCCCTGCTCGACGGCCTCAACCAGCTCGGTGACGACCAGAAGGTCATGCTCAAGCTGACCCTGCCCGACACCGACAACCTCTACAAGCAGCTCGTCGACCATCCGAAGGCGCTGCGCGTGGTGGCGCTGTCCGGCGGCTACAGCCGCGAGGTCGCCAACGAGAAGCTGGCCCGCAACACCGGCATCATCGCGAGCTTCTCGCGGGCACTTACCGAAGGCCTGTCCGCCCAACAGAGCGACGAGGAGTTCAACGCCACCCTCGATCAGGCGATCGCCAGCATCGCCAAAGCCTCCAGCACCTGAGTTCGGTTCGGGGCCTCGCAGCGGCGCTGCCCGCCGGCGCGCTGCTGGCCCTCGCCTTTCCGGCACCGTCATGGTGGTGGTTGGCGTGGGTCGGTGTGGTCCCGCTGCTGTTGGTGGTGCGCGCAGCGCCGACGTCCGGTCAGGGCGCCCTGCGCGCCTGGGCCGCGATGGCCGGTTTCGTGCTGGCCACCCAGTACTGGCTGGCGCCGAGCGCGGGACCGTTGCTCGCGCTGCTCGCCGCCGGGCTCGGCGCGCTGTGGCTGCCGTGGGGCTGGGCGGCACACCGGCTGCTCGGCGGTGACACCACGACCCGCGCGGCGCTGACCGCCGTCGTCGTGCTGCCCTGCGCCTGGGTGCTCGCCGAGGCCGTTCGCTCATGGGACCGGCTCGGCGGCCCGTGGGCGTTGCTCGGCGCGTCGCAGTGGAATCAGCCGTCGACGTTGGCGGCGGCGTCCGTGGGCGGCGTGTGGTTGGTCGGCTTCCTGATCGTCGCGGCCAACACCGCGATCGTCGCGGCGGTGCTGCTGCGCTCGGTCCGGATGCTCGCGCTACCGATCGCCGTCGTGGCCGCCGGCCCGCTGTGGTTCTGGCTCGGTCCGGCGCCCACCGACGCACCCACTGCCGCCCGGTCCGTACGCGTCGCGCTCGTGCAGCCCGGCGACATCGTCTCGGCGACCGCCCGCCAGGCCGCCGCCGAGACGCTGACCGCCGATCTCGCGGGGCAGCACCTCGACCTGGTGGTCTGGGGTGAGAGCAGCGTCGCCGTCGACCTGGACAGCCACCCCGACGTCAGCGCACGGCTGGCCGAACTGTCCCGTCGGGTCGGTGCCGACCTGCTGGTCAACGTCGACGCGCGCGCCCCCTCGGGCGGGATCTACAAATCCTCGGTGCTGGTTGGGCCCGACGGTGTGCGCGGCAGGTATGCGAAGACGCGGCTGGTGCCGTTCGGCGAATACGTCCCGTTTCGGTCGCTGCTCGGCTGGGCCACCCGACACACCTCGGCCGCGGCGGAAGACCGTCGTCGCGGCGACGGACCGGTCGTGCTGCGCACCGACGGGCTCGCGGTCGGACCGTTGATCAGCTTCGAGACGTTGTTCTCCGACCTACCGCGACGGCTGGTGGATCGAGGCGCCGACCTGCTGGCCTATCAGAGCGCGACATCGACCTACCAGAGCAGTTGGGCACAGTCGCAACTGGCGAGCATGGTCGCCGTGCACGCGGTCGAAGTCGGCCGTCCGGCCGTCCATGCCGGCACATCGGGGGTGAGTTCGGCGTTCGACGCCGGCGGGCGGGTACTCGGCTGGCTTCCTGCCGCTCAGCGCGGCGTCGCCGTCGTCGATGTTCCGCTGGGCGCGCGGACCACCGGCTACCAGCGCTTCGGCGACTGGCTGATCGTGGTGGCGTTGCTGACGTTTACGGCGTGGTGTGCACGATCAGCACATCGGTCTTGGCGCGCCGGGCGACGTTAGCGGGCACCGAACCGAGCAACCGCCCGGCGATGGTGGACAGCCCGACGTTACCGACCACCAACAGGTCGGCCTTGACCTCTTCGGCCAGTTCCACGAGCGCGTCGACCGGCGCGCCGATGACCGCCTTCTCCTCGACGTTCTTCGCCCCGGCCTGGTGTGCACGTTCCCGCGCTTCGCGGAGGATGGCGTAGATGGGGGCGTTACCCGACATCTTGTAGCCCTCGTCCTTGAGCACGTCAGCGGCGCGTTGGTCTTCCTCTTGGGGGAAATACGCCGTCGTAACGATCAATTTGGCGTTCTCCCCGGCGATATGGCCGGCCTTCTCCACCGCGCGCAGCGATGAATCGGATCCGTCCGTGCCAACCACGACGGTCTGATAGGCGCTCATCCATATCCTCCCAAGTTCAGTTTTAACGCCACCCGAGACAGTAGCCCTTTCGGACCCGAACACGGGTGCGAATCACTACACATGAATACCATTCTCCTGCCCTTTTAGCGCCCTTTTACCGGCAAGATCACCGCGAGTCGTCCAGCGTGACCTGCCCAACACCCAGGCAAAACGACTGGCGGAGAAGCGGTGTCATGTTTAATCGGGAAACATCGATTTCTTCCGTCGCCACAATCGTCGTCGGTGCTAATTTCCAATTTCTGGCCGCCGCTTGGTATTCAATTCCCAACGGCGATAACGCTCGCCGCCCGCGTGCGGTTTCGGTGCCCGCAGACGGGTATCCGGTGAGCATGGCAGCGCGAACCGCCACGGCTTTCATTCCCGACACCGTCGATCTGGACGCGTTGGCCGAAGCCGTCCAGAGTTGCAAGGGGTGCGATCTCTACCTGGACGCCACCCAGGCCGTGTTCGGGGGCGGTTCGGCCACTGCGGAGATGGTTTTGGTCGGTGAACAGCCCGGCGACCAGGAGGACAAGGCGGGCGAACCGTTCGTCGGCCCGGCCGGACGGCTGCTGGACAAGGCGCTGGTGGCCGCAGAAATCGACCGGGATGGCGTCTATGTCACCAACGCGGTAAAGCACTTCAAGTTCACGCTGCCCGAACGCGGTAAGCGTCGCATCCACAAGACACCCAGCCGCACCGAGGTGGTGGCGTGCAGGCCGTGGTTGATGCAGGAGCTGATGGTGTTGCGACCCGACGTGGTGGTGCTGATGGGCGCGACGGCTTCGAAGGCCCTGTTGGGCAGTAGTTTTCGCCTCACCGCCCACCGCGGCGAGGAGTTGAGCCTGCCGGGCGAGGAGGCTGTCGAGCTCGACTTCAATCCGCGGGTGGCGGTCACCGTCCACCCGTCATCGGTGTTGCGTGGTCCCCCGTCCGAACGGGACAAGGCGTTCGACGCGCTGGTGTCCGATCTGCGTTTCGCCGCCGGACTTCTGCCTCGGGGCGGTTAGCACACCGCCGGTGGCACCCACGGCGACGCCGCCGGCGGAACCCATGCGCACGGGCTGTGCGGCGGTCCGTGCCAGCCGCGCGGGCCGCGTTCGTGGCGCCAGTCGTGCCAGTCGTCGTCCCAGTGCGGCCGGTCGAGTTTGTACGTCACACCCAGCGAACCGGGAACCGCCGCGTCGGCAGTGGCCACACCGGCACCCACACCGAGAGCCGCAAATCCCAGCGCGCCGACCATCGCCGCTCCGGCGCCGAACATCTTCGCGTTCACGTTAAATTCCTTACTAGAGCGTCAAATTCAGCAATCCGACCCGTCGTCATTCTAACGTTGCCAACCGCGTCGACGCGATGCCCTATTCCGAGTGTTTGCCCGCCGTCTGGTGGCGAAATAGCATTCCGCGCTGTCGAATTGGATGTTCAGCGACCTGAATGTTATTTCGCGAGCGTGCGCGCGGGATACGGTCGTCCGCTTCGCACCGATGCGACAACGCCGATCGCCGCCAACCCGGTAAACGCCGCGAACAACCAGCGGGCCGGGGTGGCGTCACCCGTCTCGGTCAGGTTGACCACCACACCGGCCAGCCCCGCGCCGAACGCGCCGCTGATCAACTGGACGGTGTTGATCGCCGCAGCCGCCGCCGGCCCCTCCGCCGGATCGTCGACCCGGCTCATCGCCCACGCCGACAGGTGCGGCCACGCCATACCGACCCCCGCCCCGGTGATGAACAGCGCGACCGCCCATACCGCAACGCGGCCAGCCGATGCGTCCTCGGACCATGTCATGGCGGTCAGGGCCAGTCCGGTCGCCATCACCAGCGGCGCGACCGCCACCGTGCGCCTGATCGTGGAATTGGCGCGCAGCGAGGCGCTGCCGATCTCGCTGGCCGTCCAGCCGATGGCCAGACCCGCCGCGAGAAAACCGGCAGCGACGGGGGTCAGATGCGCCAACCGCTGGCCGAACAGGGGTACGTACATGTCGGCCATCGTCGCGGCCATCAGCACACCCAGCGTGAGGTAGATCCATTTCAGCGGCCCGGCGCGGAAGGCGCTCGGCGGTAACACCGCTGCGGACCGCCGCCGGTCGACGTACAGGAAGGCCGCGACCAGGAGGCCGCTGAGCACCAGCAGCCCGGCGGTGGCCCGCGCGTCGTGGGGTATCGCGGCGACGCTCACCACCAGCGCAGCAGTGCCCAGCAGCGCCAGCGACCACACCGGAACGGGCGTCGACGCAACCCCCGCGGTGGCGTCGTCGCGGGCGGGCAGGGCGATCGGAACCACCACCGCAATCGCGGCCGTGAGGATGGCCAGTACGCCGAAAGCCCAACGCCACGAACCGAACTGGGCGAACAACCCGCCTGCAGCGGGGCCCAGCAACGTGCCGACCCCCCACATCGCCGATACCAGCGCGGAGGCCTTGGTCCACAACGTGCTGGGCAGGGCGGTGTTGATGACGGCGTAGCCGAGACCGGCCAGCAGACCACCGGCCAAACCCTGGACCGTGCGACCCACCAGCAGGATCTGCATGGTGGGTGCGACGGCACACGCCACACTGCTGACGCCGAACACCGCGAGCGCGATGAGGTAGGACCGCCGCGCGCCGAACCGCATCAAGGTCGAGTACACGGTGGTCGCCGCGACCACCGACGCCACCAGGTACACCGTGGTCACCCAGGCGTACAGCCGGTGCCCGCCGATCTCGGCGACGGCGCTGGGCATCAAGCTGATGGTGAGGAACTCGTTGGTCGCATACAGCGCGACACCGCCGGCGAGCACCGTGGACGCGCCGAGGTTCGCTGGGCCCAATAGCTCCCGCCAGCCACCCGCGGTCACCGCGGCGTCATCGGTCACGTGGTCAACCTACGAGCTCAACCGGAGTTGAGGTCAACCTGGTGAAGCCGTCAGCCGGCGGGGGTGATCAGCCCGTAGTGGCCGTCGTAGCGGCGGTAGAGCACGCCGGCGCGGCCCTGGGCGGCGTCGATGAAAAACAGGAACGGCAGCCCCAGCAGGCCGAGCCGCTCGGTGGCCTGCTCGACGGTGATACACGGCGGCCCCGTGGCGCTGATGGTCACCGGCAGCTCGAACGGGGCCAGCTGCTCCTTGGGCACCGGCGCGACCTGTGCCAGCCGGTAGCCGGTGGGGCCGTCCCGGTAGATGACGCTGGCCATCTCGGTGGCCTTCTCGGTGAACAGGTGAAAGTCGTAGTCGAGCAGCTCCATCTCCATGACCGCCTCGTCGGCGCTGCAGGCCGCGATCGTGTACGACTTGCGCCGCACGATCTCGCGTTCCTCCGGCGGCACCGGGAGATGTGTGGGCCGGTCGGCGTGGGCCTCCTGCGCAGCCGGTGCGGGCCGGTTCGCGCGGCGTGCTTCCCAGTGTTCGGCGGCCCGCCGCAGCCGGCTTCGCAACCGATCGTCGAGGCGGTCGATCGCTTCGCGCGCGGTGTCGCCCTGGGCCTGGGCCCGAACCAGCCTGCCGTCCACGTCGAGGTTGGCTTGCGCGATCACCGGTCGCTCCTGCGCTGGATCCCCGTGCCTGGTCAGCTTGACGTGCGCGTGCCGCACGGGCCGGTGCGCGAACCGGCCCAGGCCGGAGATCTTGTCCTTGGCGTAGTCGGCGGCGCCCGGCAATTCACCGCGCGTCGTCACGTCGACGTTGATCACAGACGCAGTTTCGGATCCATCGCTCATGTCTGCGTTTGTACGTGACCGCGCTGCCGGGCGCGAGGGTCGAAGGTCACGGCGTGGGTCTATTTCAGCCCGGCGGCGTCCATGCCGCGCAATTCCTTCTTCAGATCGGCGATCTCGTCGCGGATGCGCGCCGCGAGCTCGAACTGCAGATCCCGCGCGGCGGCCATCATCTGCTCGGTGAGGTCCCGGATCAGATCCGCGAGCTCGGCCCGCGGCATGTTCGTGGTGTCGCGGCCCTCGATGATGCCCGCGCTTACGGCCCGGCCGGGCTCGCCCTGTGCGCGACGGCCGCGCGACGCGTTGCGGCCCGAGCCGCCGATCTCGACATCGTCAGCTTCGCGGTACACCTGGTCGAGGATGTCGGCGATCTTCTTGCGCAGCGGCTTGGGATCGATGCCGTTGGCCTCGTTGTAGGCGACCTGTTTGGCGCGGCGCCGCTCGGTCTCGTCGATGGCCTCCCGCATCGAGTCGGTGATGTTGTCGGCGTACATGTGGACTTCGCCGGACACGTTGCGGGCGGCACGTCCGATGGTCTGGATCAGGCTGCGCGTGGACCGCAGGAACCCTTCCTTGTCGGCGTCGAGGATCGCCACCAGCGACACCTCGGGCAGGTCCAGACCTTCTCGCAGCAGGTTGATGCCGACCAGCACGTCGTACTCCCCCAGCCGCAACTGCCGCAGCAGCTCGACGCGGCGCAACGTGTCGACCTCGGAATGCAGGTAGCGCACCCGGATGCCCATCTCCAGCAGATAGTCGGTGAGGTCCTCGGCCATCTTCTTGGTCAGCGTGGTGACCAGCACCCGCTCATCGCGCTCGGTGCGCTGCCGGATCTCCCCGATCAGGTCGTCGATCTGGCCCTTGGTCGGCTTGACCACGACCTTGGGGTCGATGAGCCCGGTCGGCCGGATCACCTGCTCGACGACCTCGCCGCCGGACTGGCTCAGCTCGTAGGGGCCGGGCGTGGCCGACAGGTACACCGTCTGCCCGATCCGGTCGGCGAACTCCTCCCAGGTCAGCGGCCGGTTGTCGACGGCCGAGGGCAGCCGGAACCCAAAGTCAACCAGGTTGCGTTTGCGGGAGATGTCGCCCTCGTACATCCCGCCGATCTGCGGCACCGTGACGTGTGACTCGTCGATGACGAGCATGAAATCCTCGGGGAAGTAGTCCAGCAGCGTCGCCGGCGCCGACCCGGCAGGCCGGGCGTCGATGTGGCGCGAGTAGTTCTCGATCCCGGAGCAGAACCCGACCTGGCGCATCATCTCGATGTCGTAGTTGGTGCGCATCCGCAGCCGCTGCGCCTCCAGCAGCTTGCCCTGCCCTTCCAGTTCGGCCAGCCGCTCCTCCAACTCCTGCTCGATGGTGGAGATCGCGTGTGCCATCCGCTCCGGACCGGCCACGTAGTGGGTGGCCGGGAAGATCCGCAACGAGTCCACCTTGCGGACGACGTCGCCGGTCAGCGGGTGCAGGTAGTACAGCTCCTCGATCTGGTCGCCGAAGAACTCGATGCGGACGGCGAGCTCCTCGTAGCTCGGAATGATCTCGACGGTGTCGCCGCGTACCCGGAACGAGCCGCGGGTGAACGCCGTGTCGTTGCGGGTGTACTGCACGTCGACCAGCAGCCGCAACAACGCGTCGCGGGGCACCTCGTCGCCCACGTTGATCTCGACGCTGCGATCCAGGTAGGACTGCGGTGTGCCCAGGCCGTAGATGCACGACACCGATGCCACCACGACCACGTCGCGCCGCGACAACAGGGCTGACGTGGCCGAGTGCCGCAGCCGCTCCACGTCGTCGTTGATCGAGCTGTCCTTCTCGATGTAGGTGTCGGTCTGCGCGATGTACGCCTCGGGCTGGTAGTAGTCGTAATAGGAGACGAAGTACTCAACCGCGTTGTGCGGCAACATTTCCCGCAGTTCATTGGCCATCTGGGCGGCCAGCGTCTTGTTCGGCTCCATCACCAGGGTGGGCCGCTGCACCCGCTCGATGAGCCACGCCGTCGTCGCCGACTTCCCGGTTCCGGTGGCGCCCAGCAGCACCACGTCGCGCTCACCGGCCTTGATCCGGCGCTCGAGCTCATCGATGGCGGCCGGTTGGTCACCCGCGGGCGAGTACGGGCTGACCACCTCGAAACGGCCGCCCGCGCGCACGAGGCCGTCTACGGCATCGACCGCCGGTCGATATTCGGAATGCGCCAGCACGGGGCGCTCGGTCGCGAAAGCCATAATTCACCAGGGTAGAACCAGCCACCGACAGATTCTGTTCCGCCGACAGTAGGCTGACCGCATCCACGCTCCCAAACACGAGACGTTCGACCTCGTCGCCCGCACCAACACCGATCCGAAAGGCATCGTGCGGGCGGTCGACGTCTACACCGTCGAGCCCTGGGGCCTCTACATGGCCAGGCCCACGCCCGGCCGCGTCCAGTTCCACTACCTGGAGTCGTGGCTGCTGCCGTCGCTGGGGCTGCGGGCCACGGTGTTCCATTTCAACCCGGGCCACCGCCGTGAACAGGACTTTTACCTCGATGTCGGGCACATCACCGCGGGCCCGACGGCCTGGCACGCCGAGGACCACTACCTCGACCTCGTACTGCGCACCGGCGTCGGCGTCGAGCTCTGCGACGTTGACGAGCTGCTGACCGCGGTCCGGCACGGTTTGCTGACCCCGGAGACCGGCGAGCAGGCCGTGCAGACCGCCGTCTCCGCAATCGACGGGCTGGCCAGGCACGATTACCACCTCGGCCGCTGGCTCGCCGGGCACGGGATGACCCTCACTTGGCGTAACGGGTGACCGGTTTGGGACGATCTTGATCGTGATGGCGAAGACGAAAGGGAATGGCCCCGTTCCGGGGCGGGCGGTAACCTCTGGCCACGTGAGCCCCATCAAACGCAGTTGGATCGCGGCCGGGGCGGCCGCGGTGGCAGTGACGTTGGGGGTGCCGGGTGCGGTATCGGCGCCCGCGCTGGCCGACCCGACGGTCGATACGCACGCCGGGGAGAACGCCGCGCAGGGCGACGCCGAGGTGTTGCACAACATCATCTACCGGGCCCGCATCGACGGGGTGTCCCGCGGAGCGACGATCACCTACACCGCCCAAGGCAACCAAATCCAGTCCGCCGACCCCACCATGGTGCCGGGCCGGGTCTTCGAGGTGAACACCGTGCTGCCCGCGTCGAGCACCGCCAACATGCGCGTCGCGATCGAGTGGCCGTACTCGGCCAACCTGCATTGCGAGATCCTGATCGACGACAAGGTTGTCGCCCAGGCCGACGACTTCATCGGACCGACCGTGCTGCCTCAGCGCGACGATCCCGACTACGGCGCGCTCGTCTGCGAGGTGCCTGTCGGCGGTGTACCGAATGCGGTTCCGGCCGACCCCGACGCACCACCGCCGCCCGCGGACCCGAACGCGCCGCCGCCGGTCGAACCGCCGCTGACCTGACGGGCTACGGGCGCCATCCGGTGGTGGTGGCCCACTCGCAGGCGCGCCGATACCCGTCGAGAAACCAGGGTTCCTTCGCCTGGACGTAATCCGCGGTGGTCACCGCATGCCGCTTGGCGTGCAGATAGTCCTCGCGCACACCGGGATTGGCGCGAAGCCAATCGGTGAACAGCAGCGCGAACTGCTGGTTCGGCCAGCCGTCGACGCGGACGTGGACGTTCGCCGGCCGCCCGGGGTCGGCGGCGCAGTGGAATCGTTTGCGCCACACCCCCGGATCCTCGGTGTGCGCCGTGTCGGCGGTGATGTCCTCCCGGCGCGGAAAACCCACCTGGGTCAGCGGTTTGACGAGCACGTCGGCGTCATCGAGCGAGGCGACCGTCACCTGGATGTCGATGACGTCCTTGGCGTCCATTTCCGGCACCGCGGTGGAGCCGATGTGGTCGACACGTATGGCCGTTGCACCGCACGCCATTTCGATGCGCGTGATGATTCGCGCCGCGTCCTCGGCCCACGAGGGCCGGTACGGCGTGAGCTCATGGATCGCCTTGCCGCATTCGCGCGTCCGGATGTTGTGCGCGAGCGGCAACACTCGGTTGTACCAAAGGTCGCGGGCCTTCTCGACGAGTTCGCCCTGTGAACCCGAGTTGTCAAGCAGCACATCGGCGATCGCCCGGCGCTGCTCTTCGGTGGCCTGCGCGGCGATGCGGGCACGGGCATCCGCCTCGTCCATTCCCCGCTTGATCAGCCGGGTTACTCGAGTTTCGATGGGTGCGGTGACCACGACGACGAGCGGAAACGTCGGCGCCATCCCGGTTTCCACCAGCAGCGGGATGTCCTCGACCACCACGGTGTCCTCCGACACGGCCGCGATGATCTCCTCGCGCCGCTTACCGACCAGCGGATGCACGATGCCGTTCAGCAGCGCGCGGGTGTCGTCGTCCCGAAACGCCTTGGCAGCCAACGCCGGCCGGTTCAGCGCACCGTCGGGCAGCAGGATGTCGTCACCGAACGCCTCGACGAGCTGCTTGAGCCCCTCGGTACCGGGTTCGACGACCTCGCGGGCGATGACGTCACCGTCGACGATGACGCCGCCGCACTCGCTGAACGCGGCGGACACCGTCGATTTACCGGCACCGATACCTCCGGTCAGACCGATGCGCAGCATCGCAGCGCCTTGTTACGCGGAACCGGCGAGCTTCTCCCGCAGCGCAGCAAGCTGTTCATCGCTGGCCAGCGAGCCACCAGCCGGAGCGTCGTCACCACGCGAGGTGCCGTTGGACGTCGACGGCTTGGCCGCCTCCTCGGCCTCGGCGGCGGCGAACTTCTCCATCTGCGCGGTGTGCATCTTGTGCCGGCGCTCGGCCTCGGCGTAGCGGGCCTCCCACTCCTCACGCTGCTTCTCGAAACCCTCGATCCACTCGTTGGTCTCGGCGTCGAAGCCCTCGGGGAAGATGTAGTTGCCCTGCTCGTCGTAGCTGTCGGCCATGCCGTACTTGGACGGGTCGAACTCTTCGATGTAGTCCTCGTTGGCCTGCTTGAGCGACAGCGAGATTCGACGGCGCTCCAGGTCGATATCGATGACCTTGACCATCGCGTCATCGCCGACCTGGACCACCTGGTCGGGGACCTCGACGTGGCGCTCGGACAGCTCGGAGATGTGCACCAGGCCCTCGATGCCCTCCTCGACGCGGACGAACGCGCCGAACGGCACCAGCTTGGTGACCTTGCCCGGTACGATCTGGCCGATCGCGTGGGTGCGGGCGAAGTGGCGCCACGGATCTTCCTGAGTTGCCTTGAGCGACAACGAAACCCGCTCGCGATCCATATCGACGTCGAGCACCTCGACGGTGACCTCGTCGCCCACCTGAACCACCTCGGACGGATGGTCGATGTGCTTCCAGGACAGCTCGGAGACGTGCACCAGGCCGTCGACTCCACCGAGGTCGACGAACGCGCCGAAGTTGACGATCGAGGAAACCACACCCTTGCGGATGGCGCCCTTCTGCAGCTGGTTGAGGAATTCGCTGCGCACCTCGGACTGGGTCTGCTCCAGCCAGGCGCGGCGGCTCAGCACAACGTTGTTGCGGTTCTTGTCCAACTCGATGATCTTGGCTTCGATCTCCTTGCCGATGTACGGCTGCAGATCGCGGACGCGGCGCATCTCGACCAGCGACGCGGGCAGGAAGCCGCGCAAGCCGATGTCGAGGATCAGGCCGCCCTTGACCACCTCGATGACGGTGCCCTTGACGGCCTCGTCCTTTTCCTTGAGCTCTTCGATGGTGCCCCAGGCCCGCTCGTACTGAGCGCGCTTCTTGGACAGGATCAGCCGGCCTTCCTTGTCCTCCTTGGTGAGGACCAGGGCTTCGACCTCATCGCCCACGGAAACGACCTCGTTGGGGTCGACGTCGTGCTTGATGGAAAGTTCTCGGGAAGGGATGACGCCTTCGGTCTTGTAGCCGATGTCGAGCAGGACTTCGTCACGGTCAACCTTGACGATGGTCCCTTCGACGATGTCGCCATCGTTGAAGTATTTGATGGTTTTGTCGATGGCGGCGAGAAAGTCCTCGCTCGAGCCGATGTCGTTGACGGCTACTTGCGGCGAGGTGACGGAGGGACTTGGCATATGTTGGGTTGCTCCGGACAGGTTTGGTCGTAGGGACTGGGACTTGAATTATTTGGTGTTACCCGCCACGGACGCTCGGTAAGCCTCAAGAACGCCCAGACGAGTACCTGTCGAGGGTACTCGACTGACTCCACGCTGGACAAACCCGGTCAGACGCGGCGGCGTCGGACCAGCTGCCACAGCACAAAGCCGGTTTGCAGGCCGATGGCCACCGAGAACATGGAGATGAACGTGACGCCGAGCGCGGAATCGCCGTCGGCGCCGAACAGCTCGGCGATCCCGATCAACCCCATCGAGCCCGGCACCAGCAGCCAGAATCCGGGCAGGATCATCGTGATGGCCGGCGGTGCAGCGGGACGACGCGCGAGCGCCAGCGCGGCGATCGTCAGCACCACACCGCCACAGAAACCGCTGGCGTAGCTGCCGAGTAGCAGGTCACCGACGTATTGAGCCGTGTAGGCGGCGTAGGACACGCCCAGCAGCCACGGCAGGAACGAGGCGGGTGGGGCCAAGAACAGCATCACGCCGACGGCGTAGACCGCCACCCCCAGCCACGGCGCCCACGGACCGATGGTGTTCAGCGGGCTCGCGCTGAGGTTGGCGGTGTCCTGGCCGAACAGTTGGGCGGCGATGAGGATCCCGAACACCAGCTGCGCCAGCTGCATGAAGCCCCCGATCAGACGGCTGGAACCCGAGACTGTGTCGCGCGAGGTGAGCTCGATGACCGCCAGCGTGATGGCGGCCCCGGGCAGGAACATCGCCAGTGGCGGGATCAGCGCGCGCAGCCCGATGTGGTCCAGGCCCAGGTATTCGGCGACGGCGATGCAGACCGTCGCCACGAGGAAGGCGCTGGTCACCGGCACCAGCTGGGCCAAGGCCTGCACCCGTCGGCCCGCGACGGCGATCAGGCCGACCATCAGCCCCAGCACGGTGGCGCCCAGCAGGTTCAGCGGTGTGGGTTCCAGCACCAGGCCCAGGCCCGCGCTCCACACGCCGTATCCGAGCACGGTCACCCACTGGGGGAACCGCGTCGGCGTCGCGAGGATCTCGTCGAGCTTGGTATCGCCCTCGGCCGGATCCACCTTGCCGTTCATGGTGGCTGTCACCAGCCGCGCCAACGGAAAGGTCTGATCGAACCGCAGGTCATCCTCCAGGTGCGCGGACTTCATCGCCGTACCGGCTTCGGTGGCCGGTCCGACGACCTGCACGGTGTAGGGCAGCGCCAGGAAGTCGTTGGGCACCCCGTAGGCGGCCGAGGACCGGGCCAGCATCTGCCGGATCAAGGTAACCGGGTAGTTCGCGGCGCCCATGGCCGAACCCAGCCGCGCCAGGAACCGGATCTGCTGGTCGTGGCGAAGATTGTCCATGGGCGCTACTTGCCGCCTAGTGGGCCGCGGAGTCCCAGCTGCGCCCGTAACCGACCGAGACCTCCAGCGGTACGTCGAGCGGGTAGGCGTTGCCCATCTGTTCGCGCACCAGCTTCTCCAGGATGTCGCGCTCCCCCGGCGCCACTTCGAACAGCAACTCGTCGTGCACCTGCAGCAGCATCCGCGAGGTCAACCCGGCGTCCTTGATCGCCTTGTCGACGTCGATCATCGCCACCTTGATGATGTCGGCGGCGCTGCCCTGGATCGGCGCGTTGAGCGCGGCGCGTTCGGCGGCTTCGCGGACCTGCCGGTTGCTGCTGTCCAGTTCGGGCAGATAGCGCCGCCTGCCGAACACGGTCGACGTGTAACCGTCCTTGCGCGCCTGGTCCACCACGTCGCGCAGGTAGTCGCGCACCCCGCCGAACCGGTCGAAGTACTGCTCCATCTGCACCTTGGCTTCTTCGGTGGAGATCTTCAACTGGGCGGCCAGCCCGTAGGCGGAGAGCCCGTAGGCCAGGCCGTACGACATGGCCTTGACGCGGCGCCGCAGTTCGGCGGTGACCTCGTCGATGGGCACCGAAAATGCCCGCGACGCCACGAACGAGTGCAGGTCCTCTCCGGTACGGAACGCTTCGATCAGCCCGTCGTCTTTGGAGAGGTGCGCCATGATGCGCATCTCGATCTGGCTGTAGTCGGCGGTCATCAGCTCCGCATAACCCTTACCGACCACGAACGCGTCGCGGATCCGCCGGCCCGCCTCGGTGCGGATCGGGATGTTCTGCAGGTTCGGCTCGGTCGAGGACAACCGCCCCGTGGCGGCGATGGTCTGGTTGAACGTGGTGTGAATGCGCCCGTCGGAGGCCACCGAGTTCAGCAGCCCGTCGACGGTGACCTTGAGCCGGGTGGCGTCGCGGTGGGTCAGCAAATGCTGCAGGAACGGGTGCCCGGTCTTGTCGAACAGCGACTGCAACGCGTCCGCGTCGGTGGTGTAACCGGTCTTGGTGCGCTTGGTCTTGGGCATCTCCAGCTCGTCGAACAACACCACCTGCAGCTGTTTGGGCGAACCCAGGTTGATCTGCTTACCGATCACCGCGTACGCCGCCTCTGCGGCGTCGCGGATCTGGTCGGCGAAATCGCTCTGCAGTTCGCCGAGCTGGTCGAGGTCGACGGCGATGCCGGCGGCCTCCATCTCGGCAAGCACCCGCTGCACCGGCAGCTCCATGTTGCTCAGCAGCGCCAACGAGTCAATCCGCGCGAGCTCCTCGTCGAGCGCGTCGGCGAGGTCCATCACCGCGCTGGCCCGCAGAAGCAGTGTCTGGACAGCCTGGTCGTCGACGCCGCCACTATCGTCGAGCAACGAAAGTTGTTGCTGTTCAGGTGTTTCCGCGCGCAGTTCGCGCTTGAGATACCGCAGTGACAGGTCGTCGAGGGCGAAGCTGCGCTGCCCGGGCCGGACGATGTAGGCGGCCAGCGCGGTGTCGGACGTGACGCCAGCCAATTTCCAGCCGCGGCCTTCCAGGTCGTGCATCGCGAGCTTGGCTTCGTGCAGCGCCTTCGGTGGTCCGGGGTCGGCGAGCCAGGACGCCAGCGCGGCCTCGTCCTCGGGGGTCAGCGTCGCGGTGTCGAGGTATCGGCCGTCGCCGTCGGCGGCAACGATGGCCAGTGCGGTGGCGTCGCTGTCGAACGCCTGGTGTGTGCCCACCACGGCCAGACCGAACCGGTTTCCCAGGCTGTGTTCGGCCAGCCAGCCGGCCAGTTCTCCGGCTTCGAGCGGCCCGCCGCGGACGTCGAAGCCCTGGTCGACCTCGGGGTCGGCCGATGCCAGCGTCTCGAACAGCCGGTCGCGCAGGACACGGAACTCGAGGTCGTCGAACAGCCGGTGGATCTGGTCGCGGTCCCACGGCAGCATCCGCAGCGTGTCGGGGGTCTGCGCCAGCGGCACATCTTTGACCAGGTCGGTCAGCTCGCGGTTGAGCACCACGCTGGACAGGTTGGCCCGCAGCGCGTCGCCCACCTTGCCCTTCACCGAATCGACATTGTCGACCAGCCCCTGAAGGGATCCGTATTCGGCGATCCACTTGGTCGCCGTCTTCTCGCCGACGCCGGGGATGCCCGGCAGGTTGTCGCTGGGGTCGCCGCGCAGCGCCGCGAAGTCGGGGTACTGCTGCGGTGTCAGCCCGTACTTCTCGACCACGGCCTGCGGGGTGAACCGGGTCAGCTCGCTGACACCCTTGCGCGGGTACAGCACGGTGACGTCGTCGCTGACCAGTTGCAGCGAGTCACGGTCGCCGCTGACGACCAGCACGCGGTAACCGCCCTCCTCGGCCTGGGTGGCCAGCGTGGCGATGATGTCGTCGGCCTCGAAACCGGGTTCGGCCAGCACGGTGATGCCGAGCGCGCCCAGTACCTCCTTGGTGATGTCGATCTGGCCGCGGAACTCGTCGGGCGTGGTCGAGCGGCCGGCCTTGTACTCCGGGTACTTGTCGACCCGGAACGTCTGCCGGGACACGTCGAACGCCGCCGCGATGTGGCTGGGCTGTTCGTCGCGTAGCAGATTGATCAGCATCGCGGTGAAGCCGTAGACGGCGTTGGTGGTCAGCCCGTTTCTGGTCTTGAAGTTCTCCGCGGGCAGGGCGTAAAACGCTCGGTACGCCAGTGAATTGCCGTCCAACAGCATCAATGTCGGCTGCTGCTCGGCTGCAGGAACCGAACCCTTCTTCTTGTCGGTGGCGGTGCTGGCTGGGCTCACGGCCTTACTCTATGCACCGCCTGTGACAAGTAGTAGGCAGCCTCAACAACCAAGGAAGCTGCGGAATTGCTGACCCACTTCCACCGACTGGCCGATACGGATCGACCACCCGTCGAGCGCGGCCTTGGTCGCCAGCGGGTTCCAGCCACGCGCCGTCGCGAGGTCGATCATCCCGGCCTGATCGAAGACCCCGCGGGCCTGTGCCTCGCGGACCAGCCTGGCGTAGTCCTGTAACGAGATGCCGCTGATCGGTTGCCAGATCGGGTCGTCGACGCCGCGCGGACGTGTCGAGGGACCGGCCATCGAGGCCAGGTCGACCGGACCGGCGGTGTACGCGTCGACCGCCTGCCGGACCCCGGTCGCCGTCCTTCGTTTCCCGGCACGACGCCCCATCGCTTCCCCGGCCCCCATCTGCCCGCCCCCGGTCGTGATGTATGGGCGGACGCTACCCGGGTAACCCGCAGGTATGGCAGAGAATCGCCGAGGTTCGCCGACCGCGGCGCCGCGGGAAAGCCACCCCGTGGCCGCGAAACTGGAACATGTTTCAGCGCGGTTTGGCGGGTCGGTAGGCTGACCGACGTGTCAGCAGCCTCCACGAAGCCAGCCATCGACGGGTGGTTCGCCACCGACGAGTCCGGCGCGCCCTATCTGATCGGCAGCAAATGCCACCAGTGCGGGACCTATGTGTTCCCGCCGCGCGCCAACAACTGCCCCAACCCCGCCTGTACCGGCGACGAGTTGGCCCAGGTGCCGCTGTCGCGCCGCGGCACGCTGTGGAGCTACACCGAAAACCGCTATCCGCCGCCCGCCCCCTATCCGGCGCCAGACCCGTTCGAACCGTTCGCGGTCGCCGCGGTGCAGCTCGCCGACGAGGGTCTGATCATCCTGGGCAAAGTGGTGGACGGCACGTTGGCCGAGGACCTCAAGGTCGGTATGGAGATGGAGCTGGACACGATGACGCTGTATGTCGATGACGACAACGTCGAGCGCGTCGTCTACGCATGGAAGGTGGCGGAATGAGCACTGGCACTTCGGCGCCGCTCTACATCCTCGGCGCGGGTATGCACCCGTGGGGCAAGTGGGGTAATGATTTCACCGAGTACGGCGTGGTCGCCGCCCGTGCCGCGCTGGCCGAGGCCGGTTTGGAGTGGCCGCAGGTTCAGATGGTGGCCGGCGCCGACACCATCCGCAACGGCTACCCCGGCTTCATCGCCGGGTCCACGTTTGCGCAGAAGCTCGGCTGGAACGGCGTTCCGGTGTCGTCCTCGTATGCCGCGTGTGCCAGCGGTTCGCAGGCGCTGCAGAGCGCGCGGGCCCACATCCTGGCGGGCTTCTGTGACGTCGCGCTGGTGATCGGGGCGGACACCACGCCCAAAGGCGCGTTTGCGCCGGTCGGCGGTGAACGCAAGAACGACCCTGATTGGCAGCGCTTCCACCTTATCGGGGCGATGAACCCGGTGTACTTCGCGCTGCTGGCCCGCCGCCGGATGGATCTCTACGGCGCGACGCAGGAGGACTTCGCTTCGGTGAAGGTGAAGAACTCCCGCCACGGCCTGCACAACCCGAATGCCCGCTACCGCAAGGAATCCGCTGTCGAGGACGTGATGGCCAGCCCGATGGTCGCCGACCCGCTGCGCCAACTGGACATCTGCGCGACGTCCGACGGCGCGGCGGCGTTGATCGTTGCGAGCAAGTCCTTCGCGCAGAAGCATCTCGGGTCGCTCGACGGGGTACCGTCGGTGCGGGCGGTCAGCACGGTGACCCCGCGCTATCCGCAGCACCTTCCCGAATTACCGGACATTGCAACGGATTCCACCGCGGTTGTGGAGGCACCTGAGCGGGTGTTCAAGGATCAGATCCTCGACGCCGCGTACGCCGAGGCCGGCATCGGGCCCGAGGATGTCGACGTCGCCGAGGTCTACGACCTGTCCACCGCGCTGGAACTCGACTGGTACGAGCACCTGGGCCTGTGCGCCAAGGGCGATGCGGAAAGCCTGTTGCGCAGCGGCGCAACGGCTCTGGGCGGAAAGGTCCCGGTGAACCCGTCCGGCGGGCTGTCCTGCTTCGGCGAGGCGATCCCGGCGCAAGCCATCGCGCAGGTCTGCGAGCTCACCTGGCAGTTGCGGGGCCGGGCCACCGGCCGTCAGGTCGAGGGCGCGAAGGTCGGCGTCACCGCGAACCAGGGTCTGTTCGGCCACGGCTCGTCGGTAATCGTCGCCCGATAGCGCGAGCGAGCGGTGGGCCCAGCGAGCGACACACCGGGTTGCGGGCCGAGCCCGCGCACGCTCGTGGTGCGCGTCAAGCCGGGGAGCCGGAAAGGGCCGCTGGTGGAGGTCGGCGACGACGGGTCGACGACCATCTATGTGCAGGAGCGCGCCGTCGACGGCAAGGCCAACGAAGCCGTCACCAAAGTGCTGGCCGGCCACCTCGGCGTGCCGCCCAGCCGGGTGCGGCTGATCTCTGGTAAGACGACCCGTACCAAGCGGTTTCGCGTCGAATAGCCCGGGGCTACTCGACGCGGTAGATCCAGTTCAGCGCATCTTCCAGGTCGCCGTTGTCAGCCCACCTGTACGCCCGCGCGATCCCCTGCCCTTCGTAGGTGCGCACATAGTCAAGCAGTGCCGGGCGCGTGATCGCGCCCGAGTCGATACCGCGGAGCAGGATGGTGCCCAGGTCGTATGCCTCGGCGCTGTACGGGCCGGGTACGACGCCGAACGTGTGGCTGTACTCGTCGGCGAACTCCGGGGTGGCCGGACTGCACGGACACGACAGCACGACATCGGCGGCCGCTGCCCCGGCCTGCTCGAGAAACGCCGTGTTCTTCGAGCCGTCGGACCCGACGAATGTGCCGGTGAAGCCGGCGTCGCGCAGTTGCCGCACCAGTCGCGCGGCCTCGGCATGGTAGCCGCTGAAGAACACCGAGTCGGGTGCGGCGGCGTTGATCAGTGTCACCGCCCCCTCGAAGTCGGTGTCGCCGCGCTTGACGGCGATGTTGCATTCCGAATTCGCTATCGCACCAAGGGTTTCGCGCACCCGCGTGGCGAGCCCTAGGCCGTAGTCGGTGCTGTCGTCGACCACGCATACCTTGCGGTTGCCCAGGGTGGCGGTCATGTAGTTGGCCACCGCGGGACCCTGCACTGCGTCGCTGGCCGATCCCCGGAAGAACGTGCGCCAATTCTGCGCGCTCAGTGCCGCGTTGGTGGCCGACGGCGTCGCGGCCGCCAGACCCGCGCGGTCGAACACCTCCCCCGCCGCCATGGCCGCATCCGAGAACACCGGACCCAGCAGCCCGATCGTGTACGCGTCCTCCACGATGCGGGGCGCGACCCGCGTGGCCGTCTCCGCATCGCCTTCGGTGTCGAACGGCTTCAACTGCACCTGGCACGCCGGGTTGGCCGCGTTGTGCTTGTCGACGGCCAGTTGCACGCCGTTCTTGATCCCGACGCCGAGCGCCGCGTCGGGGCCGTTGAGCGGCCCGGCCATGGCGATCGACACCGGCGGACAGACCGCGTTGCCGTCCCCGGCCGGGTCAGCCGGATCTCCGAGGGCCTCGACGTCGACTCGGGCGCCGGTCCGGTCGATCGACTCCTGGGCCACGATCGTCAAATCCGGCGGCGGCGCCGTCGGGCCCGGTGCGGACTGCCCGCACGCGGCCATGCTCAGCACCGTCGCCGAGGCCAACCCCCACACCAGCGCGCTCCGTGTGCAACGACGGCGCACGCGGTCACCTCCGGGTCATGCGGCTTCTGGCCTCGGGAGTCAAGGGAGAACCCCGAGGTAAAACATAGCAACGCCGTCGGACGCGCCGCTCAGAAGTCGAAGTGGCCGTGCGGGCTGACTTCGCGATGGGTGTCGGGAGTCTTTTCCGCGATCGCGGCAACCGTGAGCACCACAAGCATTGCGATGAACACGATCAGGATGGTCATGTCAGCGATGTTCCGCCTTCCGCAACGCCCACGACAGTGGCAGTAGTGACGCCTTCCGTATAAATTCCGCCACCGGTCTGGCGCGGCCCTTCACACTTTCCCGAACCAAAACTGTCGCGTGCAACTCATTTAGCTCCCGGCAACACGTGCGCGCACGCTATACAGTCCCCTCAGTCCCGGGGAACGATCGTGACGGAGGTTGATCATTGGGCTCGTGCGCTCGAACGCTTTCGCGAGCCCTGTTGCTGCTCCTGTTCGTGATGTTCGCGGCCGTGTTGAGCGCAGGACCGGCCGGCGCCGACGAAGAGGACACCGCACGGGTGTCCGGGCGGCTCGTGGACGCCGGCGAACCGGTCGCGGGCGCGGAGATCCGTGCGCTGGATGCCGACGGCGCGGAGGCCGCGACCACGGAATCTGACGCGGCCGGACGCTGGACCCTGCAAGTTCCCGACGGCACCTACACGTTCGAGGTGGTCGCCGACACCCTCCCGGAGGACACCAGCGTGCAGGGCACGGTGACGCGGAAGGTGACCGCAGGCAGGGTCAACGCCGTCGTGTTCACGTTCGGTGAGGTCCGCACCGGCCAAGGCACCCCCCTGTATGCGCGCGTCATCCACCTGGCCATCGACGGGCTGCGGTTCGGGCTCGTCATCGCGGTCGCCGCGATCGGGCTCAGCCTGGTGTACGGCACGACCGGTTTGACGAACTTCTCGCACGGGGAACTGGTAACCCTCGGCGCGGTGTTTGCCTGGGTGTTCAACGTGACGATGGGGTTCTCGCTGCTGCTTTCCGCGCTGCTGGCGGTGGTCGCGGGCGTCGCGGTCGGCTGGCTCAACAACGCCGGGATCTGGCGTCCCCTGCGGACGCGACGAATCGGGCTCATCCCGCAACTGGTGGTCTCGATCGGCGTGGCCATCTGCCTGAGGTATCTGATCCTGATGCTGTTCTCCGATCGCACCCAGGCGTTCGCCGACCACACCGTCAGCGTCCAGCGCCAATGGGGTCCGATCGCCATCACCGACACCAACCTGATGACCATGGCCATCAGCGTCGTCGTGCTCATCGCGGTGGCCGTGATGCTGCAGAAAACCCGGATCGGCAAGGCGATGCGGGCGGTCGCCGACAACAAGAGCCTGGCTGCGGCGTCCGGGATCAATGTCGAACGGGTGATCACCTATGTCTGGTGCCTGGGTGGCGGGCTGGCCGCCCTGGGCGGGGTACTGCTCGCAATTTCCGAACTGGGTGGCCGCGTGCAGTGGGAGATGGGATTCAAACTGCTTTTGCTGATGTTCGCCGGCATCATCCTCGGCGGGATCGGCACCGCCTACGGTGCGCTGCTGGGCTGCCTGATCGTCGGCATGCTGGTGCAGCTGTCCACCCTGGTGATCAACCCGGACCTCAAATACGTGGGTGGGTTGCTGATCCTGATCTTCATCTTGATCGTGCGCCCGGAGGGCATCTTGGGCTCGCGGGAAAGAATCGGCTGAGGACCGCCATGGACATCGTCAGCGCGCTACAGACATCGTTCGCCCAGTTGATCGGCCCATCGGCGATCTTTTATGCGCTGCTCGCCATCGGGTTGAACCTGCACTTCGGCTATACCGGGCTGCTGAACTTCGGCCAGATCGGCTTCGCGCTGCTCGGCGGGTACGGCGTCGGGATCATGACCGTCACGTACCAACAGCCGCTCTGGGTCGGGGTGTTGGTGGGGTTGGCGGCAGCCGGTGGGCTCGCAATTGTGTTGGGAATCCCCACACTTCGGCTGCGCGCCGACTACCTGGCGATCGCGACGATCGCCGCCGCCGAGGTGCTACGGCTGATATTCCGATCTACCGCGTCGGATCCGGTCACGGGCTCGACCAACGGCCTCTACGGATTCGCCGAACCGTTCACCCGGTTCAGCCCGTTCGATTCCAGCAAGCAGTATTCGATTTTCGGGGTGCGCTTCGTCGGCGACGACGTATGGGCGATGGTGGTGGGCTGGACGCTGGTCCTGGTGCTGTGCGCGTTCGTGTACCTGCTGGCGCACAGCCCGTGGGGCCGGGTCCTCAAGGCGATCCGCGAAGACGAGGATGCGGCGCGCGCGCTCGGCAAGAACGTCTTCGTCTACAAGCTGCAGGCGCTGATCATCGGCGGGATCATCGGCGGCATGGGCGGGGTGTTCAACGCGTTGCAGACCAAGTCGATCCACCCCGACTTCTACTCGACGGCGCAGACGTTCTATGCGTTCGGGGCGCTGCTTCTCGGCGGGGCTGCCACCGTGTTCGGGCCGGTCGTCGGCGCCATGCTGTTCTGGTTTTTCCTGGCGATTCCCGATGCGTTGATGCGCCAGGCGATCGCCGGACCCGAGCCGCTGTTGCCGCTGACCGACGCCCAAGTCGGCGCGATGCGCTACGTGCTGCTGGGCGTTGTCATCGCATTGCTGATGGTGTTTCGTCCACAGGGCATCATGGGACGAAGACGGGAGGTGGCGCTCGATGGTTGACACGTCCCCGTTCGCTGGCGTGGCCGCCGAGCCCGGCTCCGCCAAACCGGATCCGATCATGGTGGTGGACAACATGTCTCGGACCTTCGGCGGCCTCAAGGCTGTGGATGTCACGCATCTGGAGGTGGAACGCGGCGTCATCACCGGCCTGATCGGCCCCAACGGCGCCGGCAAAACCACGTTCTTCAACCTGCTCACCGGGTTCGACCGGCCCGACACCGGATCCTGGACGCTGGACGGTAAAGCGATGGGCAAGCTACCTCCGCATCGGGTGGCGCGCCGGGGCGCGGTGCGCACGTTCCAGCTCACCAAGGCGCTGGCGAAAATGACCGTCCTCGACAACGTGCGGCTCGGCGCGGGCAACCAGACCGGCGAACGCTTCTTCACCTCGCTGATCCGGCCGGCCTGGCGCCAGCAGGAGCGCGACATCACGGCCCGTGCGCACGAGATGCTGTCCCGCTTCAAGCTCGACACCAAGGCCGACGATATGGCCGGTTCGTTGTCCGGTGGCCAGCGCAAACTGCTCGAGATGGCGCGGGCGTTGATGACCGATCCGAAGGTGATCATGCTCGACGAGCCGATGGCGGGGGTGAACCCGGCGCTCACCCAGAACCTGCTCGAGCACATCAGGTCGCTGCGCGACGAAGGGATGACGGTGCTGTTCGTAGAGCACGACATGGACGTGATCCGCGATATCAGCGACTGGGTCGTCGTGATGGCGCAGGGCGCGGTCATCGCCGAGTCGACGCCGGAGAACCTGGCCGACAACTCGGCGGTGGTCGATGCGTATCTGGGCAGCCACCACGATCAGGTGCTCGAGTTCGACGCGCACGGCAACCCGGTCGGCGCCACCGCGCAGCTGGCCGTGCAGCTCGAGCGGGCTGTTGCGGGCACGATCGAGGCCGGCGGCGACCTGTCTGAGCCAATCCCGTGAGCGAAGTCGCGGCCACCCCGGAGGAGCATGCGCGTCAGGCCGAAGGCGCGCTGCTGCGAGCGGACCGCCTGGTCGCCGGTTACCTGCGCGACGTCGACATCCTGCGCGGTTGCGACTTCTTCCTACGTGACGGCGAGATCGTCGGCATCATCGGGCCCAATGGGGCAGGTAAGTCCACGCTGCTCAAGGCGCTGTTCGGGATGATCCCGGTGCGGTCCGGGCGGGTGACCCTGCGCGGTGAGGACATCACCGCCGCCCCCGCGCACGTTCTCGTCACCAAGGGTGTGGGCTACGTGCCGCAGAACCAAAACGTGTTCGCCTCGCTGACCATCGAGGAGAACCTGCAGATGGGCATCTATCTGCGGTCGTCCAAATTCGCCGAGCGGTTCGAGTTCGTCAGCGAGCTGTTCCCGCTGCTGGCCGAGCGACGCCGCGTCAAGGCCGGGGCGCTGTCCGGCGGCGAGCGCCAGATGGTCGCGATGGGCCGGGCCCTGATGATGGAACCGTCCGTGCTGCTGCTCGACGAGCCGTCGGCAGGGCTGTCACCGATGTTCGCCGACGAGGTCTTCATCCGCTGCAAGCAGATCAACGCCACGGGCGTCTCGGTCATCATGGTCGAGCAGAACGCCCGCCGATGCCTACAGATCTGCGACCGCGGCTACGTCCTGGACCAGGGTGTCAATGCCTACACCGACAGCGGCCGCAACCTGATGAACGATCCCAAGGTGATCGAGCTGTACCTGGGAACCCTTGCCGGCAAACGTGATTCGGGCTAGTCGCGGCTAGCTACGGGTTCTCCACCACGATGTAGTCCATGGTCTGCATCTTGTTGTTCGCGTCGAACTCGAGGCTGCCGTAGGAGCCGATCGACGGCTCGCCCGCGGGTCCGAACGCCAACTGGCCGGTCACACCGTCGTAGTCAATGCTCTCGCCGGCGGCGAGCAGATCTCGACACTGCGCGAACGTCGTGCATTTCACGCCGTCGCGAGTCACCGCGTTGATGTTCGCAGCGATGTCGACTCCGGCCGTCGAACCGGCCTGCTCGGCGGCGAGCGAGGAGATGACTACCGCGTCGTAGGCCTCGCCGGCGTAGTTGAAGTCGACCAGGGCGCCGTTGACCGCGAGCAGTCGATCCCGGAACTCGGGGCTGGTCTCGGTCATCGGCGCGGTGCCTTTCATCCCCTCCAGCAGTCCCGGCGCGACGCCCTCGCCCAGCGCGTTGCCCATGTTGCCGTCGGTGCCGTACACGAACATGCCGTCGGAGGGACCGATGCCCACCTCGTGCATGCGGGTGAGGATCTTCGCGCTTTCTTCGAAGCCGATCACCGCGACCGCGTCCGGGTTGAACTCCCTGATCTGATCGACCTCGGCGTTGAAAGACTGCGCGTTCGGGTCGTAGATGATCTTCTTGATCTGGTCGGATCCGATGCCTGCGGTCTCGAGGTTATTGACCGCGTTGTTGGCCAGGCCCGTTCCGTAGGGATCGTTGAGCGCCAACACAACCACCCGCTGCGCACCATCCTGGGTGATGAGCTGGGCCAGCGCCTGCGCCTGCAGCACGTCAGTAGGCGCGGTCCGGAAATACAGGCCCCGGTCCGGGTAGCAGACGAACTGGTCGGAGGTGTTGGCCGGGGAGAACATCACCACGCCCGCGCTGGTGATTTTGTCGATCACCTTGAGCGACACCGCCGATGAGGCGGCCCCGACGATGACGTCGACGCCCTCGGCGAGCTCGCGGTCGACCGTGACGTTCGCGGTGTCGGTGGTGGTGTCGCCGGAATCGCCGGTGACCAACCCGACCGGTTGGCCCAACACTCCGCCTGCCTCGTTGATCTCGCCAACGGCTACCTGCACAGCCGCGATCTCGGGCGGTCCGAGGAAGGACAGCGTCCCGGTTTCGGGCAGCAAGGTGCCGATCTTCATCGCGGTGGTGTCCGGGGTGGGGCCCGCGGTCGCCTGTGGGGGTTCGCAGTCGGTGCTGACGACTTCGGCGGTGCCCTGCGCTTCGCCCTCGGCGGCGACGGATTCCTCACTCGACTGCTCACCCGACGAACAGCCGGCGAGTGCCAACGAGGCGATACCCGCAGCGGCGAAGGCGCGAGCCAGTGTCCGGTTCTTCATCGAGTCGCTCCTAAATCAGATGCACGCACAGCAGAGGTCGGCATGGCCAAGCTGTGATCTTAGGGAAGCGGAGTCACCATTAGTCGGAAAAACGCCCGATGCTCACGACGAGTCGGAGGTGTCGAGGGTTTCCAGGACCACCTCGGCGACCCGTTTCATCGTCGTTCGCCGATCCATCGCGGCGCGCTGGATCCATTTGAACGCCTCGGGTTCGGTCATCTGGTGTGTGCTCTGCAGCAACCCCTTGGCGCGCTCGACGAGCTTGCGGGTCTCCAACCGGTCCGCCAGGGTGGCGACCTCCTGCTCCAGGGCAGAGATCTCACGAAACCGGCTGACCGCCACTTCGATGGCCGGGACAAGGTCGGTGATGGTGAACGGTTTGACCAGGTAGGCCATCGCGCCGGCATCTCTGGCCCGCTCGACGAGGTCACGCTGGCTGAACGCGGTGAGGATGACAATCGGCGCGATGCGCTTGCTCGCGATCTCAGAGGCCGCGTCGATGCCGTCACGACGGGGCATCTTGACGTCCATGATCACCAGATCGGGTTTGAGGCGCTCGGCCAGGTCGACGGCCTCCTGCCCATCGCCGGCCTCACCGACGATTTCGTAGCCTTCGTCGCGCAGCATCTCGGCCAAGTCCATCCGGATGAGCGCTTCGTCTTCTGCGACGAGAACGCGGCGTGATTTCTCGGCGTCGGTCGGTGACCCGGTCATAGTGGATATTGTGGCGGTAGCGGCCACGATCAGCGACGCCGGGGCATCCTCTAAGGTAGTAAGCCGCGCGGGAGTACACGTCCCGACGCCCTCGTATCCCAACTGGCAGAGGAACTGGACTCAAAACCCAGACAGTGTGGGTTCGAATCCCACCGAGGGCACTGTTTGCGCTCTGGAACCCTTGTGCTCCAGGGCTTTCCGCTAGGCCGCCGCGTCGGTGTCCGCATCGCCTGTGTCGCCCGCGTCGTCTCCCCCGGTGTCCGTGTCCGACGCGTCGGCGTCGACGGATGTCTCATTTTCGACGCCACCGTGGTCGGATTTACCGTCCGTCGTCGTGCTGTCGGTGTCCGTCACGTCGTCGACATCGCTGAGGTCCGTCTCGATGTCCGTATCGATGTCCTCGAAATCCAGCGCGTCCTCGTCCAGATCGACCTCGTCTTCGCCGGAGTCGTCGCGGGCAGGCTGCGGTTCAGAGCCGACCTCGACGGAGTCGGTGACCTCTAACTCGCCCTCGGTCTCGATGGTTTCGACGGCCGCGAGGGGCTCGGTGGGCTCAATGGCCTCGGTCACCTTCTCCTCGACGGGCTCGGTGGGCTCAATGGGCTCCTCAGCCATCAACGGCTCAGCGGTCGCGGACGCATCCGCCGACGGCGCATCGGCCGCCGTCGCCGCCGTCGTCGCCGCGGGTTTCGACACCGAGCCCAACAACGCGGCAAGGGCATTCGCCAACGCATCGGCGACCTGTGCCCCGATCTGCTGGACGGTCGCAGTCACCGCCGGCACCGCGTTCTGGACCGCGGCCGCCACCGAGTCAGCCACCTGCTCGACGAGCTTCTGCAGCGACGCGGCCAGCGCTTCTGCCAGGCTGTCGGGCGCGCGGCCCTCGATGATCGACTTGATGACCTCGGCGGCTGGCCTCATCTTCCAATCACCGCTGGCCTCGTCGAAGTAGTACAGCCCCATCGAGCCCTGTTCGGTGTCCGGGGCGGCTAACCGGTCACGCAGCGTGTAGATGAACGCCGGGCCGATCCAGTTCTCCCAGTCGGCCACCAACGGGAGGAACTCCGCTGGCAACTGGGCTAGTTGTTCCTCGGTCAGCCCGTCCGCCCAGGTGTTGAGAAAGTCCTCGATGAATACGGCCTGCTGTTGATCGCTGACGATCGACGTCGGCAGCCCATACTCGGTCGCCCAGATCTTCACCAGGTCATCACCGTTGTCCAACATCGTTTGGCGCATTTCCAACAGGGCGCGCAGCGGCGAGATGAAATTGGGGTTCTGCTCCCCGAACGGCCGGTCGTAGCTGTACGGGTGGTACGACAGCGCGTCGAAGTACCCCTTGGCGCCGTTGGCATACATCGTCTGCACAAACGTCACCGGATCCATCGTGAACCCGCCCGCCGAAATGACCGCGCCCAGCACGCCGGCGACGACAGTCGCGTCGGGGTCCGCGGCCTTGATCGCGGTGTAGGCCGCCTTCAACACCTCGGTGTAGGCGATGGGATCCACCGCCGGGAACCACGAGCGGTAATAGTTCGGCTCGTTCCACACTTCATAGGCCGAGACGACGCCCGGATAAAGCGTGTCGAACCGGGTGACCGCTTCACTTGCGAACGCGGCGAACTTCGCCGGATCCGGCGCGACGCCGGGACAGCCGAGGCAGCCGCTGCCGTCGGCACCGCCCCAGTACGGGGTGGAGTTCAGCACGCCCAGCACTGCCATATCGCGCTCTTGGGCCTGGCTGAGGATGAAGTCGATTCGGCTCCAATCCTGCGGGAACAGCTCTTCCAGGGGGCTACCTGGCTCGGCCTGCTGGATCGCCGCCCACGGCACCAGAACCCGCAAAGTGTCGACGCCTAGCGCTTGCATGTCGTCGAAGCGCTTGATGATCTCATCCTCGGTCAGATTCGGGTCATACATATCCGAGTCGGCGATCCCGATCGTCGTCGACTCGTCTTTGATGGTCGCCGTGGGCACGATGTGCAGCGCCGCCGCGTCGTATCTGGGCTTGCCCGTCGGCTCGGTCGGGACGAGCAAATTGGTCACGTACGCGCACAGAATGGCTATCGGCGCGGCGGCAATCACCGCGGCCAACCCCCAGCGCCGAAGTCGACGTTTGACGATGGCCCTCATGCCACTCCTGTTCTCGACGCACGCTTGGCGTTGCCACAGACGATGGATTCAAATTAGCCGATTTAAGATAGCGCAATACGCAATTCGCAAATAACGCGCCAATGGGACTTTCGCTGCGAATACAGCAAACTCGTTTCCGACACTTATTACACGCGATGGCATGCGGCCGTCAGCTCTGAAAGACCTGTGTACCGCCGTCTTCACCGGTACAGGTCGGGTTCGCTTGCCGGCTAGCCAGTTGAATCTCGAGCAACGTCATGCAGACCATTATTTTCGTCAGCGGTGATTTCTCGGCGCCGACCACGTCGCCGGTATTGCCTGCCACTTCCTAAGCCGAGTGCGAGGCGGAGGCAAAATCGCAGGTCGGCACGGTGTGCGGCGGTTACGCTTTGACGGTGGTCGCGAACTTCCGAGCGGTCTGCGTGCCCGACGTGGCACTGGAGAGTCGAGCGCCGGCCCGAACTCGCCACCACATCAAGACCGCGGAGCGTCATCGCCGGGTGCTGAGCATGACCGCGCGGATCAGCGCTGCCATCATCGCCTTCTTCGGGGTACAAGCCGTGCTGGTCGAGGGGAACATCTGGTGGGTTCCGCTGCTCAACTTCGGCTGCGCGTTGGTCTTCATGACGATCCCCTCCCTCTGCCGGTTCGGGGAACTCGTGGCGCCGCTGGTGTACTTCGTGGTCGCCTACGCGACGATCACCGTGTTGTGCGTGCACCTGGGCACCGGCACCGGGTTGCAGTTGTACTTCGTGGTCGCCGCGGCGATCACGCTTGTGGTCCTCGGTCTGGACCATATGGTCGTAGCGGCCGTGCTGATGGCCGTCGGCGCCGCGGCGGTCATCCTGCTCGAGTTCCTGGTGCCCAACGACACCGGTGCGCAACCGCCATGGGCGTTTCAAATGTCGTTTGTCCTGACGGTGATCACCGCGTGGCTCCTGCTGGTGGCGACCATCTGGTACGCGATGCGGGAAATCCGGCGCGCCCGGCTGGCGATGGAGGCCGAATACGACCGGTCCGAACAGCTGCTGGCCAATATCTTGCCGGCCACCATCGCCGAGCGTCTGAAGGATCCGACCCACAACATCATCGCCGACAAGTACGACGACGCCTCGATTCTGCTCGCCGACATCGCCGGATACACCAAGCGCGCCAGCGACACCACACCCAGCGATCTGGTGCGGTTTCTCGATCGCCTCTACACCGATCTCGACGCGCTGGTCGATCGGCATGGCTTGGAGAAGGTGAAGACCACAGGTGATTCGTACATGGTGGTCAGCGGGGTGCCCAACCCGAGGGAGGACCACCTCGAGGCGCTGGCCTGCCTTGCGCTGGACATGGCCGAAGCCGTCGCGGATTACCGTGACCCGCACGGCCGTATCGTGCCGATCCGCATCGGGTTGGCGGCCGGCCCCGTGGTTGCCGGCGTCGTCGGGGCACGCAAGTTCTTCTACGACGTGTGGGGCGACACCGTCAACGTCGCGGCGCGCATGGAATCCACCGATGAAGAAGGCCGAATCCAGGTCCCGCAAAACGTCTATGAGCGGCTCAAGGATTCGTACCTGTTCGAGGAGCGCGGCGCGGTCGACGTCAAAGGTAAGGGCGTGATGTACACCTGGTACCTGGTGGGGCGCCGCGACGACGCGGCCACCCGCCGCGCCGTCGAACTGCGCCCGGTCAGCTAATCCGACACCTCGGCGGGGTTGAGCCGTTCGGCCAGTGCACCCAGCCGCCACAGCGTTTCACGGTTGCGCGGCCACACCGCGAGGTCAGACAGCCGGTCCGGAAGCACAGCGGCGGGCCCGCTGACCGGACACTCCTCCATCTCCACCCGGCAGCCGCCGGGGATATCGCTGAGCCGCAATGTTATCCGCGCGCCCCCGATGGGACGGCCCTTCGCGTGCAGCACCAGCTGCTCCAACGGCTCACTGTGCTCGACGACGGTGACGTCGTCGAGCAACAGCGGCCAAACGCCGATGGAGTGGCAGATCTTGGAGCCGGGGTCTGGCCAGTTCGGGTCCACCGCCCGCATCCGGCTGTTACCGACCACCCACTGCGAATAAGTCCACCCGTCGGCCATTACGTCCCACACCTGTTGGCGCGAAGCGCGTATGTCTCGTGTCACGGTCACCGGAGCGGAGTACCCGCTCCGGCGCGAAACGATGCGATCGGATTAGACCTTCCGGTTCTCCGACTTGATCAGCCAGGCCTGCTTCTCCAGACCGTCGATCAGCCCGTGCAGGATGTCGGCGCTGATGGGGTCCTCAGCCTCGACGGCGTCGCGCACCTTGCGCATGGTGTCGACAGCGGCGTAGGTACGGGTCGCGATCAGGTCGACGACCTCGCTCGCGCTCTGCTCAAAGCCAGGGAACTGCGGAAGGGTCGTGGTGGCTGCGACGGTGTCCGTACGGCCGTCCGGAACAGCCCACAGGGAGCGCATCCGCTCGGCGACGACGTCGCTGCCCGCACGGGCCAGGTCGACGAGTTCGTCGAGCTGCAAGTGAAGGTCGCGGAAGTTGGTCCCGACGACGTTCCAGTGCGCCTGCTTACCCTGGAGGTGCAGTTCAATGAGGTCGATAAGTACTCGCTGTAGGTTCGCGCTCAGTTCGGTCGAGGCGACAAATTCTTGGACATCGTCTTCGGTTCGACGTGCGTTCTTAGTCATATCCACTCCAACATCTCCTAGATTGGACTCAATCCAGTTTAGCATATGATGCGTATCACACCGGCTGCTCTTTTTGCTGGTCCTGGCGCTCGAGCAGCCGTGCGTACCCGGCGCCCATACCCAATAGCACCAGCCCGACGACGATGAACACGGCCACCCGGAAGATGCCGTCCAACGTTGAAAGATCGAACAGAAAGAGCTTGGCCATCGCGGCGACAACCAGTGCCAGTCCGCCGCCGATCGGCAGTGAGCGGTCCGCGCGCGGCAGCCGTGCCCCGTAGCCGAACAGCGCCGCGGCCAGGGCGATCCAGCAGATGGTCGCTGCCATGTGCCCACCGAAGAAGCCGCCTTCCACACCGCCGATCAGCACACCGGCCGTGACGGTGAACGCGGTGAGCGCATAGACCACCACGACGGCCGCGCCGGCCCAGGCCGTCGAATCACGACCCGGAAACGACCACACGATCGCCGCGGCACATGCGATCAGCAGAAGGCTCGCGATCAGCGTGGAGATACCCGTCGCCGACGGGGTGGCGGTGGCCTCGACCAAGGTGTCGGGCGGGGCATAGCTCAGGTAGAAAGCGCCGCCCACGACGGTGAACCCGACCGCGGCCCACCTCGCGACCGCGTCGGAGCGGCCCGCTACGGCCACCACAACCGCCATCGCCAGCAGCACCGGCGCGGCGATGTGCCCGTCGAATGCGACCAGCACGGCGATCAACGCCGCGACCGCCGACAACACCGCCCACACCTGCCGAGCACCGCCTTGAACCGCGGGTAGCCGTCCACCGAGAAGCACGAACGCGAGCAGCACCGCCGCCAGGACAGCCGCCATGGCGGCGGCCACCAGCCGGTCCGCCGCCAGGCCAACACACAGCGCCGGCAGCACCCCGGCGCCGGTCAGCAGCGCCATCCCGATCCGGTTCGCGGTCCACGGCGACAGGATCAGCGCGCCGAGGAGCGCCAACCCCGCCGCGATAGCGCACGCCGCTGCCAGCGCCGGATCGTGGCCGTCGTCGAAGCTCACGGCGAGCAGGGCCATCAGCAGCGGAACGGTGGCCGCGGCGGTTCGAGCGCAGTGCAACCAGATCCAGTCCTTGCCGAGCTGCACCGGCAGCGAGGCGGCCGCCAACGCAAGCATGAACGCCACGAGCAGCAGGTTGACGGTGCCGACCAGGACCGGCGCCAGCAGCAACAGCGGGACCAGCACCAGCAGTCCCAGTTGCTCGGAGTCCCAGCGCCGGGCCAACGTCAGCCCGGCACCGCCGATCACCGCGGCAATGACGAGACCGACCGGCGCCGATACCCAGTCATAGATCGTGGTGACGGCGATGACGTCCATGTAGGCCGCGGCAACGCCGGTGGCCGCCAACGCGATCGCGCCGGTCCGGCCCCCGGGCCTACTCCATAGCCAGCCCGCGGTGGCCACCAGCGCGGCGGCGAGCCCGGCGCCGGCCGCGACGCGGATCTCCGGTCGCAGGATGCCGGCCTGGGCGGCCAGCACCAGCAGCAGCACGACGCCGATCAACGTGACCGCGACGCCGGCGACGGCGAGCACCTTGCCGATCCAGCCGTCGTCGCGGGGTTGTCTGGGCGGTGTCGGCGTCACAGGTGGGGCCGCCGTGAGTTGCGTCGGCTGGGACGGCGCCTGTTGCGGTTGGGCGTACTGCGGCCAGTACGACGGTGCCGGCGCGGGCGCGCCCGACGTGCGCTCCGAAAGCAGTCGGTCCAAATACGTCAGGTCTGCTGAGACCCGCGCCATGTACTGCGAGATCGCGGAGAAGTCGGCCGACAGCCGGGCGATGACGGCATGCTGCGGTTCGCTCATGGCGTCATCGTCGCAGCGCGACGAGCGTTTCCGGATGAGTAGGACTACTCGGATTCCTTGTCCAACCCGTGCTCGATCGCATAACGGGCCAGTTCAACGCGGTTGGCAACCTGAAGTTTGCGAAACGTCGCCTGCACGTGGTTCTCGACCGTACGGCGGCTCAACGACAGCCGTGCGGCGATCTGCTTGGCGGTCAACCCTTTCGCGACATGACGCAGGATCTCGGTCTCCCGCTCCGTGAGGCTCGGTGTCTGCGGGCCCGGCGCCGGGTTCTTCTTCGCGATGCGGCGGTACTCCCCCAACACCAGACCGGCCAAACCCGGGGTGAACACCGCGCGGCCATCGGCCGTCGCCCGTACCGCATCGCCGAGCTCTTGTTTGGACGCGCTCTTGACCAGATATCCGGTGGCCCCAGCCTTAACCGCCTCCAGGACGTCGTCGCGCTCATCGGAGGCGGACAACACGAGGATGCGCGACGACGGTGACACGGCGAGCACCTCCGTCGTGGCCATCGCACCGTCGCCGTCCGCGAGGCGCATGTCCATCACGACGACGTCGGGCTGCACGGCGGCCGCCCGGCGCCGAGCGGTCCCGACCCCGTCAGCGGTCGCGACGACGTCAAACCCGTCCTCGGCCAGGTCGCGGGCCACCGCGTCACGCCAGATCGGATGGTCGTCGACCACCATCACCGTCGGGGTACCGTCAGTTCCCATTCCGTTCCACTTTCCGGTCCGGTGTGCAGCTTGGCGGTTCCGCCCAGCCAAGCCATCCGTCCCACAATCGATTTGGCCACGCCGACGCGCCCTTCATGCACGGCCTCGGCCAGCCGGCCGTCGGGGATGCCGATGCCGTCGTCGCGCACGCTCACCGTCACCGAGTCACCCAGATCCTCCAGCAGCACGAAGGCCCGGGCGCCCGGTCCGGCGTGGGCGGCGACGTTGTCCAGCGCGTTGGTGGCTGCCGCGCACAGTTCGGTCGCGGTGTGTGCGTCGAGCAGCACGGGTTCGGCGGGCAGGCTCACCGACACCCGATCGGATGCGCGCGACCGCAACAGCGCCCCGATGTCGGTCATCTGCCCGACCCGCGGTTCGGCATCGCCGGAGCTCACCAGCCGCCGCAGCGCCCGCTCCTGCTCACCGGCAAGCTGCGCGAGTTCCGCAGTGTCGCCGCCGATTTCGCGGCCGCGCCGCGATACCAACGCGAGCACCTGAATGGCGCCGTCGTGCACCTCTCGCGACAACCGTTCCCGCTCCTGCTGTGCGGCGGCCAGACGCGCCGCGGCTGACAGTTCGGCGTGTGCCCTGCGCGCGGTCTGGGCGGCCATGCCGACCGCGAGACCGACAGCCAGTTCGATGACGATGGTGGCGTTGCGGCCCAGATCGTAAGTGACGACGCCCTTTACCGCCATGCTGGCGATCACCACCGCCACCCCGGTCAGCATGCCGGCGATCGGGCCCAACAGGATCGCCGCCGAGATCGTGGCGTTGGTGGCCCACAACGTCGTCGGCCAGGACTGGTTGTCAAGCGCCCATTGCTGCGAGGCAACCAGTTCGGTGGACAGGATCAACACCAGCACCACCACGATCTCAGCCAGCACCCACGACGGGCGTCGGCCGAACCCGCTCAGGTAGGCGACCGCACAGGCTGCGCTCCACGCGATCAGCGCACCGAACAGCAGCCAGCCGAGCACCGGCCGGTCCAGCGCGGGGTTGACCGCGATTTGAAAACCAAGCGCGTAAAGACAACTCAGCAACCGGAACACCTGGGCCGCCCGCCATAGCGGGGCGGCCGGGTCGGGCGTGTTCCGCATCACCGCGCAATCCCTAGTTGGTGGCGCCGTTGATGACCGGCTTGTCGATCATCCCGCTCTCGACGCCCCAGTTCCTGGCGATCTCCTCATAGGTACCGGTGTCGATCAGATGCTGAAGGGCCATCTGCAACGACTGCGCCAAGGGCGAACCCTTCTGCACCGGCCATCCGTACGGCGCTGAATCGAACATCTCACCTGCCGCCTCGATTTTGCCGTTGCGTTGCTTGATGGCATAGGACGTGACCGGCGAATCCGCCGACATCGCATCGACTTCGCCTCGGATCAGCGCGTCGGTAGCCGCGTCTTGCCCGTCGAACGAGACGATCCCAATCGGCGGTCGACCGGCGTCGGTGCAGGTTCTGCTCTTGGCGGGTAGTTCCTCGACCTGTTGGATGGTGGTGGCCTGCACCGCCACCTTCATTCCGCATGCGTTGTTCGGATCGACCGGCTCACCGGGACGCTGCGCCCACAGGATGCCCGCGCTGAAGTACGTGACGAAGTCGACGGACTCCTCCCGCTCTTTAGTGTCGGTGATCGACGACATGCCGACGTTGTACGTGCCGCCCTGGACGGACGGGATGATCTTGGCGAAATCGGACTCACGGTAGTCCGGTGCCACCCCCAGCGTCGCGGCGATCGCGTTCATCAGGTCGACGTCGAAGCCGACGATCTTGCCGCTGGGATCTCTGAACTCGTTGGGCGGGTAGGGAATCTTGACGCCGATGACCAGCTCTCCGGACGACTTGATCGCCTCGGGCACGGTATTGGCGATCTTGTCGATCTTCTGCGCAGGCGCCGTGGTGGTCGGTGCGGCGGTGTCGTCTGTGGCCGTGTTGCCAGCGCAACCCGACAGCGCAAGGGCGCTGGCCGCAGCACCCGCTGTGGCGATGCGCCACAGTGCCCTTCGACGGTTTTGACCCGTACCTGACACGCTTCACCCTCGGCTTTCTGCCTCCCGGGAACCGGTTTGCAAGACCGGTAACGGAACAGTAGTGGAGAGCTAAGGCGGGAGCAGGAGAACTCGGACCCGCGCCTATTGCCAGACTCGCGGGCAGTACGTCGGTATCGCAGCCTCGGCGAAGTGGGCGGCTTCGGTCTCGGTCCAGCCCTGATCGTTCGCGAGGTGGTAGGCCGCGCGCCACTTGGGTGCGTTCTGCCTCGTCCGCGCCAGGCAGAAGTCCTTGGCAACGCGGATGGCCTCCGTTTTATTGGAGTACGGCACGCCCTTCTGGTCCAGGTACTCGATGAACTGGTCGTCCTTCTCGCCGGCGTGCGCGGGTGCGACGGCCAGCCCGGCGCCTGTCGCAACGAGTAAAGCGGCCACCGTTGCGGCGGCGCCCCGGCGCAGGACGGTCCGTGTCATCATCACTCCTCGTTTGCTCGGTTGCGGCAGGTGACTGTGCTCAAACGGTTGCTGGTGGTTGATCATCGTACCGAATACGCACTGTGCGGCCGAACACTAGTCTCCAGTGTGCATGTCACACCGTTTGCGCGCGACGCGTGGAGAGATTTGCGCAAGCGTCAATCTGCGGGTCGGTGGTGCGGGAAAGCAGGTCTTTGGATGCTGCTTTGTGCCAGACTTCGCGCATGGAAAGCCCAGCCCCACCCAACCTGTCGCAACACCTCTGGAAGTCGACGCTGCTCTCCGGCGTCATCGCCCTGATCCTCGGCGTGCTGATCCTCGCCTGGCCGGGAATCACGATCATCATCGCGGCGATCTTCTTCGGCGCGTATCTGTTGGTTGCCGGTATTGCGCAGGTGATCTTCGCGTTCAGCTTGCACATCTCGGCCGGCGGGCGGGTGCTGTTGTTCGTCAGCGGCGCCGCGGCGCTGATCCTGGCGGTGTTGTGTTTCCGCAGCTTGCAGGAGTCGATCCTGCTGCTGGCGATCTGGATCGGTATTGGGTTCATCTTCCGTGGTGTGGCCACCGCGGTGTCGGCGATCAGCGACCCCACCCTGCCCGGCCGCGCATGGGAGATCTTCATCGGCGTGCTCAACCTGATCGCCGGCGTCATCCTGTTGGCACTGCCGTTCCCGTCGCTCGCGGCGCTGACCCTGGTTGCCGGGATCGGGCTCGTTGTCCTAGGTGTGTTCGAGGTGGTTTCCGCGTTCGCCATCCGCAAGGCCTCGAAGGACCAGGACACCGAAACGCCGTCACCCCAGGCCACGGCGCCTGAGACCCAGACGCCCGAGGCAGAGACACCGGTGACCTAACACACGCTGACGTCTACTACGCCCTGTCGTAGGCTGGTTGCACAGCCACGAAAGAAGGGCAGATGGACGCGCTCGATGTGTCGCGGTGGCAGTTCGGCATCACCACCGTGTACCACTTCATCTTCGTGCCGCTGACTATCGGGCTGGCGCCGCTGATCGCCGTCATGCAGACCGCATGGCTGATCACCGACAACCCGGCCTGGTATCGGCTGACCCGGTTCTTCGGCAAGCTGTTCCTGATCAACTTCGCCCTCGGGGTGGCCACCGGCATCGTCCAGGAGTTCCAGTTCGGGATGAACTGGAGCGAGTACTCCCGCTTCGTCGGCGACGTCTTCGGCGCTCCGCTGGCCATGGAAGGCCTCGCCGCATTCTTCTTCGAGTCCACGTTCATCGGGCTGTGGATCTTCGGATGGAGCCGGCTGCCCCGGTTGGTCCATCTGGCCTGCATCTGGGTCGTGGCCATCGCGGTGAACATGTCGGCGTTCTTCATCATCGCCGCCAACTCGTGGATGCAGCACCCCGTCGGCGCACGGGTCAACCCCGACACCGGTCGTGCCGAGCTGACCAGCATCGTGGCGTTGTTCACCAACAACACCGCGATCGCCGCGTTCGCCCACGCGGTGTTCGGATCCTTCCTGACCGCCGGAACGTTCGTCGCAGCCGTCTGCGCGTGGTGGCTGGTCCGAACCCATCGTCAGGGGCCGACGGCTGACGCGCAGACCCTCTACCGGCCGGCCGCCGTGCTCGGTTGCCTTGTCGTGTTGGTGTCCAGCGCCGGCCTCGTCTTCACCGGAGACATCCAGGGCAAGCTGATGTTCGAACAACAACCGATGAAGATGGCCTCGGCAGAATCGTTGTGCCACAGTCAAACCGACCCGTACTTCTCGATCCTGACCGTCGGCACGCACAACAACTGCGACAGCGTCGTACACCTGATCGAGGTGCCCTACGTCCTACCGTTCCTGGCGGAGGGCACGTTTTCCGGGGTACACCTGGAAGGCGTCAAGGACCTACAGGAGCAGTACCAGGAGAAGTTCGGCCCCGGCGACTACCGGCCGAACCTCTTCGTGACGTACTGGTCGTTCCGCGCCATGATCGGATTGCTCGCAGTCCCGGCGCTTTTCGCGCTTGCCGTGCTGTGGTTCACTCGCGGCGGCCGAATCCCGCAGTCCCCCTGGTTCACCCGGTTCGCGCTGGCCACCCTGCCGACGCCGTTTCTGGCCAACAGCGCGGGCTGGATATTTACCGAGATGGGCCGCCAGCCCTGGGTCGTGGTGCCCAACCCGACCGGCGACCAGATGATCAGATTGACCGTCGCCGAGGGCGTCTCGGGACATTCGGTCGGCATGGTCGTGGCGTCGTTGGCGACGTTCACCGTGGTGTACGGGGTGCTGGCGGTGATCTGGTTCTGGCTGATACGCCGCTACGTGATCCAAGGACCCACCGAACACGACGCTGAACCGGCACCGCCGCACTCACCGGAGGACGACGACGTGGCGCCGCTGTCGTTCGCGTACTGAGGAGGTGACGGCACATGTGGCTGCAGGAACTGTGGTTCGTCGTGATGGCCGGGCTGTTTCTGGGCTTCTTCGTCCTCGAAGGTTTCGACTTCGGCGTCGGCATGCTGATGGGCCCGTTCGGCCGCGTCGCCAAGGGCGACCCCGAACAACACCGTCGCGCCGCATTGAACACCATCGGCCCGGTGTGGGACGGCAACGAGGTGTGGTTGATCACCGCGGGCGGCGCGATGTTCGCCGCGTTCCCGGACTGGTACGCCACCTTGTTCTCCGGGTTCTATCTGCCGCTGCTGGCGATCCTGCTGGCAATGATCCTGCGGGTGGTCGCCATCGAGTGGCGCGGCAAGATCGACGATCCGGTATGGCAGCGATGGGCCGACGTCGGCATCGCCGCGGGCTCGTGGGTGCCCGCAATCCTGTGGGGTGTGGTGTTCGCCGCGCTGCTGCAGGGGCTGCCCGTGGACGCTGACAAACAGCTGCGCCTTTCGCTCGGCGACCTGTTCAACGCCTACACGTTGCTCGGCGGGTTGGCGACTTGCGGGCTGTTCCTATTGCACGGCGCATCGTTCGTCGCGCTGAAAACCGGTGGCGCGCTGCGCGATGACGCGCTGCACTTCGCAAGGTTGTTGGCGCTGCCGGTGACGGCGGCGGTGGGCGGTTTCGGGTTGTGGACCCAACTGGCGCGCGGCAAGAACTGGACCTGGATTGTGCTGGCCATCGCCGTCGTGGCCCTGGTGGCGGCGATCCTGTGGATGGTCAGCGGCACCGGCGACGGCTGGGCCTTTGCGTCGACCACCTTCGTCGTCGCGACGGTGGTGGTCCTGATGTTCGGCGCGCTGTACCCGAACGTGATGCCATCGGCGCTGAACTCGGATTGGAGCTTGACGATCTACAATGCTTCGTCTAGCCCGTACACGCTGACCATCATGTCCTGGGCCGCGCTGGCGTTTGCACCGCTGATCCTGATGTATCAGGGGTGGACGTATTGGGTGTTCCGGCGACGGGTTTCCGCCGAACACATCCCGGCGCCGGCCGGTTTGACCAGGCGCTCACCGTGAACCTCGTGCGCGCTTCGGCGGCGATGCGCCGCTACCTGGCCCTGTCGGTGGCCTGCGGGGTCGTCATCGCGGCAGCGACCATCGGGTCGGCGGTGGTGCTGGCCCGCATCGTGGCCGGTGTGGTCACCGACCCCGCATCGCGGTCACTGTCGCACTGGACCGGCCCGCTGGCAATTCTGTTGGCGCTTTGGCTGTTTCGCACGCTCGCACAGTGGGAGCAGGGGCGCCTTTCGCAAGCCGGCGCGACGGCGGTGATTGCCGACCTGTCCGATCAGGTGCTGCGCACCGTTACTGATCTGCCATCGCGCCGACTCGCCGCCGAACGCGACACCGTCGCCGCGGTGATCACCCGCGGCCTGGACGGTCTGCGTCCGTTCCTCACCGCATATGTGCCCGCGGTGTTTCTGGCGGTCATCCTCACCCCGGCCGCGGTCTTGACGATCGCCGTGTACGACTGGCCATCGGCGGTCGTCGTGCTGATCGCGCTGCCACTCATCCCGATCTTCATGGTGCTCATCGGGCTGCTGACCAAGGACCGCTCGGCGGCGGCATTGGCCGCGATGACCACCCTGCAATCGCGGCTGCTGGACCTGGTGGCCGGGATCCCGACGTTGCGCGCGCTCGGGCGGGTCGGTGGCTCAGCGAAACGTATCGCTGAACTCGGTGCGGCACACCGGCGTTCGGCGATGTCCACGTTGCGGATGGCGTTCCTGTCCGCGCTGGTGCTGGAACTGCTCGCCACGCTCGGGGTGGCGCTGGTCGCGGTAGGTGTCGGGCTGCGGCTGGTGTTCGGCGAGATGACGCTGACGGCTGGGTTGACGGCGTTGCTGCTGGCGCCGGAAGTGTTCTGGCCGCTACGCCGCGTCGGGGTGGAGTTCCACGCCGCCCAGGACGGTAAGACCGCTGCCGACAAGGCATTTCGGCTCCTCGACACGCTGCCGCGCCGAGCCCCGGGTACCCGCACCGTGTCGGCGCGCGGCGCCACCATCCATCTAGATGTGCTCGACGCGGCCGTCGAGCCGGGCCGGGTCACCGTGCTCACCGGCCCGAACGGCATCGGCAAGAGCACGCTGCTGGAGACGGTCCTCGGACTGCATCCCGGACGGGTTCTGGTCGACGGCACCGAGGTCGCCGACCTCGCGCCGCAGAACTGGTGGCGGCAGGTGACGTGGTTGCCGCATCGCCCGGTGCTGATCCCCGGCACCGTGCGCGACAACCTCGAGCTGTTCGGGCCGCTGCGCGACATGCAGACCGCCTGCCAAGACGCGGGCTTCGACGAGGTACTCGCTTCGCTGCCCGACGGGTTGGACACCATGCTCGGCCGCGGCGGCGTCGGGCTGTCGTTGGGCCAGCGCCAGCGGCTCGGGCTGGCCCGGGCACTGGGGTCGCCCGCGCCCGTGCTGCTGCTCGACGAGCCGACCTCGCACCTCGACGCCCGCATGGAGGCGCGCGTGCTCGACGCCATCGTGGCACGGGCCCGGGCGGGAGCCACCGTGCTGGTCGTCGGCCACCGCGAGACCGTCTGCGCGATCGGCGACCGGGTGCTGCGCATGGGAAGCCTCGTCGATGCTTGAGCTGCTGCGGCCCCGACTTCCGCGACTGGTGCTGGCGGCCATGTTGGGGGTGCTGTCGCTGGGCAGCGCGTTGGCGCTGGCCGCGATCTCCGCATGGCTCATCACCCGGGCGTGGCAGATGCCGCCGGTGCTGCATCTGACGGTCGCCGTCGTCGCGGTCCGCGCGCTGGGCATCGCCCGCGGCGTGCTCGGCTACTGCCAACGGCTGGCGTCACACGACACCGCCTTACGCTCGGCCGCCGACGTCCGCGAAACCCTGTTCCGCCGGCTGGCCGACGCGCCGACCGGTGTGGCGTCGCGGCTCCCGAGCGGTGAGCTGGTGGCCCGGATCGGCGGCTCGGTCGACGAGTTGGCCGATGTGTTGGTGCGGGCGGTGCTGCCGATCGCCGTGGCCGCGGTGCTCTCGGTGACGGCGGTGGCGGTGATCGCGGTCATCTCGCCTGCGGCGGCGGCCGTGTTGACGATCTGCCTGTTCGTCGCGGGCGTCGTCGCGCCGTGGGCCGCTGCGCGCGCCGCGGCGGCCGCGGAAGCAGTTGCCGCACAGCATCATTCCGGCCGTGATGTCGCGGTGATGCTCGCGCTCGAGCATGCCCCGGAGCTTCGGGTCGGCGGGCGTCTCGACGATGTCATCGCCGAAGCGGGCCGCCGCCACCGGGACTGGGGTCACCACACCGACCGGGCGGCCGCACCCGGTGCCGTTGCTGCGGCGGCGCCCACGGCCGCGGTGGGGCTCAGCGTGCTCGGCGCGGTCGTGGCCGCGATCGCGATCGCCGATACCGTCGCGCCGATGACGGTGGCGATCCTGATGCTGCTGCCGCTGTCGGCTTTCGAGGCGACGACCGCGCTGCCCGCCGCAGCCGTGCAGCTGACCCGTTCGCGCATCGCCGCACGCCGGCTGGCCGAGTTGACCACGCCGGTCGACCGCGTGCGCCCACCGGTCACTCCAATCGAACTGCCACGGGGCTCCCGGCTGGCGGTGCTGGGCCCCAGCGGCTCAGGAAAGACGACGCTGCTGATGGCGATGGCCGAAAATCCCTCAGAAACCGCATTTTTCGCCGAGGACGCGCACATGTTCGCGACCACCGTGCGCGACAATCTCTTGGTCGCCCGCGGTGATGCCACCGACGACGAGCTGCGAAACGCCTTGTGCCGCGTCGGCCTTGGGGACTGGCTGGAGGGGCTGCCCGACGGGTTGTCCACCGTGCTGGTCGGCGGTGCGGCCGCGGTGTCCGCGGGACAGCGCAGACGGCTTCTGTTGGCCCGCGCCTTGATCTGCGCGGCGCCGACTGTGCTGCTGGACGAACCCACCGAACATCTCGATGCCGACAGCGGTCAGCAAATACTGACCGCGCTGCTCACCCCGGGCGGGCTGTTCGGCGCCGACCGCACCGTCGTCGTCGCGACCCACCATCTGCCCAAAGATGTTCGCTGTCGCGTCCTTAACCTCGACATGCCCGGGGTAGCCTCGTCGGTATGAGCGAACCGGACAGACCCGAGACGCCGCCGCCGACCCCGCCGTCGACTCTGCCGCCGTCCGCACCCGGCCAGTACGGCGCGTACCCGGGCAGCTATCCGCCGCCCCCGCCGCCACAGCAGCCTTACGGCGGTTACCCACTGCCACCGACGGGCCCCAAGAACGGTTTCGGCATCGCCTCGCTGGTGATCGCGATCGTCGCGCTGCTGTCGATCATCTTCGGCGTCGTGCTCGGCGTCGTGGCGATCATCTTCGGTTTCCTCGGCTGGGGCCGAGCCAAGCGCGGTGAGGCGACCAACGGCGGCATGGCCGTGGCCGGCATCATCCTGGGCATCCTCAGCATCATCGAGGCGATCGCCGCGATCACCTTGCTGGTGTGGGGATTCGACAGGGCAGGCGGCACCGACTACCTGGACTGCGTGTCACAAGCCGGCAATGATCAGGCGGCCCTCGAGCAATGCGCCACTGAGTTCCAACAACGCGTCGAAGACCAGTTCTCCGTCACGGTCACCCCGACCCCGTAGCGATCAGGTCGCCGGGAAGTGCTTGACGATACCTTCCTGCACGACGGTCGCCAGCAGTTGACCGGACGGATCGAAGAAGTGCCCGGTGCCCAGGCCGCGGGAGTCAGCGGCCACCGGCGACGACGTCGAGTAGAGCACCCAGTCGTCGAAACGGATCGGCCGGTGAAACCACACCGAATGGTTCGTGGTGACCGCAAAGATCCGGTCGTAACCCCATGAGAGCCCGTGGGTGGTGATGATCGAGTCGAGCACCGTGGTGTCCGAGGAGTACACCAGCGCCGCGGCGTGCACGGCCGGGTCGTCGGGCATCTGGCCCAGCGCCTTCATCCACACCCGGTTGTGCGGCAGCTTCTCTCCCTTCTTGCGCATCACCCAGGTGGGGTCGTTGGTGTAGCGCCAGTCGATCGGGCGCAGCGCGTTGACGAAATGCGGTACGACGTCCTCGTAGCCGCGCAGCAGGTCGTCGACCGGGGGCACCGACTGCGGGCCCGGCAGCTCGGGCGGCTTGATGCCGTGCTCGAGGCTGCGTCCACCCGACAGATAGGACACCATCGCTGTGGTCAGCAGCTGACCGTCCTGCATCACGTCGACACGGCGGTTGGCGAAGCGGCGCTCGTCGCGCAGGCGCACGATGTGAAACTCGAGGTCTTTCTGCGGGTCGCCACCGGCGATGAAGTGCGCGGACAGCGCGCTCGGCGGGGTCAGATGCTTCAGGCTGCGGCTCGCGGCCATGAAAGCCTGCGCCATCATCTGGCCGCCGAAGGTGCGGACCGGGTTCTTACTGGGATGCTTGCCGACGTAGAGGTTCTCGTCGGTTTGTTTGAGGTCGAGAATCGCCAGCAGTTCGTCGAAGTCTGCTGAGCTGGCTACTGCCCGTGCGGACGGTTCGTCGGAAGACACAGGCCTTTTTATACGTCCTCCTCGCCGATGCGGTGCACGTGGATCATGTTCGTGGAGCCCACGGTGCCGGGCGGGGCTCCCGCGACGATCACGATCAGATCGCCGCGCTTGTAGCGGCCCAGTTCCAGCAACGACTGGTCCACGTGCCGGATCATGCCGTCGGTGGTCTGGATGTGCGGCACGATGAATGTTTCTGTGCCCCACGTCAAAGCCAGCTGGCTTCGGATCTCGGGTAGCGAGGTGAACGCGAGCAGCGGAAGCGGTGTGTGCAGTCGCGCGAGCCTGCGCACGGTGTCGCCGGACTGCGTGTAGGCGACAAGCGCCTTGGCGTCCAGGCGTTCGCCGATGTCGCGTGCGGCATAGGAGATGACGCCGCGTTTGGTGCGCGGCACGTGGGTCAGCGGCGGGGCTGCCACCGAAATGTCCTCGACCGCCGAGATGATGCGGGCCATCGTCTGGACCGATTCCAGCGGGTACTTGCCCACCGACGTCTCCCCCGAGAGCATGACAGCGTCGGTGCCGTCGAGCACCGCGTTGGCGACATCGGAGGCTTCTGCGCGCGTCGGACGGGAGCTCTCGATCATCGACTCCAGCATCTGGGTGGCGACGATGACGGGTTTGGCGTTCTCCCTTGCCATTTGGATAGCGCGTTTCTGGACCAGCGGGACTTCTTCGAGCGGCAGCTCCACACCGAGGTCGCCTCGGGCGACCATGATCGCGTCGAACGCCAACACGATCGCTTCGAGGTTGTCGATGGCTTCCGGCTTCTCCAGTTTGGCGATGACGGGGACGCGCCTGCCGACGCGGTCCATCACCTCGTGCACGACCTCGATGTCGGCGGGTGAGCGAACGAACGACAGCGCGACGAGGTCGACGCCGAGGCGCAGCGCGAACTCGAGATCGTCGATGTCCTTCTCGGACAGCGCCGGCGCCGAAACGTTCATACCGGGCATGGACATGCCCTTGTTGTTGCTGACCGGCCCGCCCTCGGTGACGGTGCACACGACGTCGTTGCCGTCGATGCTTTCCACCACGAGGCCGACGTTGCCGTCGTCGACCAGAACCCGGTCGCCTGGCTTGGCGTCCTCGGCTAACCGCTTGTAAGTCGTCGAGACCCGGTCTTGGGTGCCTTCCAGGTCGTCGATCGTGATGCGCACCGTGTCGCCGGTGGCCCAGTAGGTCGGCCCGGCGGCGAACCGGCCGAGCCGGATCTTGGGACCTTGCAGATCGGCGAGTATCCCGACGGCGCGGCCGGAGGCGTCGGAAGCGGCGCGGACACGCTTGTAGTTCGCTTCGTGATCGGGGTATCCGCCGTGGCTGAAGTTCAGCCGCGCGACGTCCATCCCGGCGTCGACCAGCGCCCTGACGGCCTCGTCAGAAGCGGTGGCCGGCCCCAACGTACAGACGATCTTTCCGCGTCTACTCACGACTGTTCAGCATAGTCGTTGATCGATTCAGATGCTGGGCTGCGCGCCCCCGGCGGGTGTGTCCGGTGCGGGCGTGTGAATCCCTAGTGCGCCTGTGTCTTTCGTGCGTCGGTCAGTCAGCCGTCGAGCATCGTCGGGACGAGCGGAAAACCGGGAAGGTTACGGACCACCCCCCAGGTCACGGTGGTGACGATGATGAGGACGACGACGGGGATGTTCCACACTGGTCGATTCTGCCGCCACCGCGCGAGCGCCCAGATCAGCAGTAACGGCAGGCCCACGAGGAGGAAGACGTTGTCGGCGGCGGCCGCGGCCAGGTCGCCGTGGAGCAGATCGTGGGTCATGCGCAGACCGCCGCAGCCGGGGCAGTCGAGCCCGGTCAGCGCCTTGAACGGGCAGGCGGGAAAGAAGAAGTCGGTGCGGTGCGGGTCGGCCAGGCCGACATAGGTCAGCGCGCCCACCGCCAGGGCGCCCGTCCCGAGCGCGCCATATGTCCGTTTCCGGCCGAAGGTGGCGCTAGGTGCCATCGCGCAGCGGACGCCCCTCCGGATCGCGCACCTTGTCGGTCAGGATCAGCACGGCATCGACGATGCCCCAGATGACGGCACCGACACCGCAGGTGATAAGCCCCACGATGAGTTGGGCGATGCCCAGGCCGGTGTTGCCCAGGTAGATGCGGCCGATGCCGACGATCCCGATCAGCCCGACCAACTGCAGCAGGCCGGCGACCACCTTGGACTTGTCCGAAAGCGGTTCACCGGTCAGCGGGTGACGCCCGAACGGCGCGGCCGGGTCGGTGTAGATGGGCGGGTAGCCACCTGGTGGCCGACCGTACTGGCCAGGTGGTGGATACGGCTGCTGTGGCGGCGGAGGCGGGTTGGAGTTCTCGTTGCCACCGAACTGCGGCTCAGTCATAGGGCCAGCATGCCAGAATCCGTTCGGCCCAGTAAGTAAGGAAAACCCACCTTTTCGATCGGGAAGTATGTTGCAGCGATGAGCCGGGAACCAACGGTCGTCATCATCGGGGCCGGTATCGCGGGTATCGCGACGGCAGTGACGCTGCAGCGGGCTGGTTTTCGTGGCATGACCATCCTCGAGAAGGGTGCCGACGTCGGAGGCGTATGGCATTGGAACCGCTACCCCGGGCTGGCGTGCGACGTGCCGTCGCAGCTGTATCAGTTCTCGTTCGCGCCTAAACCGGACTGGTCGTCGGTCTTCGCGCCGGGGGCAGAGATCCAGCGGTATCTGCGCGACGTCGTCGACCGGTTCGGCCTTGACCGGTATCTCCGGTTGAATACCGAGGTCGTCGCCGCGGAGTTCACTGGGACCGGTTGGCGAGTGGTCGCAGGTGATGGCACACGGTGGGACGCCGACTTCCTGATCGCAGCAACCGGTGTGCTGCATCATCCGTACACGCCGCAGATACCGGGATTGGCCACGTTCGAGGGACAGGTGGCGCATACGGCCCGCTGGGATCACCGCGTCGAAGTGCGCGGCAGCCGAATCGGTGTCATTGGGAATGGTTCTACCGGGGTCCAGGTCGTTTCGGCGTTGCAACCCGAGGCGACCGAAATCACGCATTTCGTGCGCACCCCGCAATGGGTGATGTGGGTGCCGACAAACCTGCGACAACCGAAGTTGGTGGGCAAACTGTTGACTGGGCGGCCGGGGCTGAACCGTGGCTTGTACGAGGTGTTGTTGCAGGGGTCGGGAATTCTGGCCGACGTCACCACCCGGCCGAGTTGGCGACGGAGGCTTGTTCAGGCATATGCGCGGTCGTCGTTGCGTTTTCAGGTGCGTGACGCGCAGTTGCGGCGACGGCTGACGCCGGACTACGAACCGCTGTGCAAGCGCCAGGTGGTCTCGGGTTCCTATTACCGTGCGTTGCGGGCTGCCAACGCACGGTTGGTGACGTCGCCTATCGAGGCAGTCACTTCAGGTGGTGTTCGGACGGCGGATGGCGTCGAGGTCGATCTGGATGTGCTGGTGTTGGCCACCGGATTTCACGCGCACAACTACATGCGGCCGATGAACTTACGGGGCCGTGACGGCGTGTCGATCGACGATGTGTGGGCGAAGGGCCCGCGTGCGTATCGCATGACGGCCATTCCCGGCTTTCCGAACTTCTTCACGGTGCTCGGGCCGAATTCGCCGACCGGTTCAATCCTGCTGCAGTACTCCGCCGAACTCACCGCACGCTATATCGCCCAGTGGCTGACGAGGTTTCGCGACGGCGACATCGACACTGTCGAGGTCACCGAGGAAGCAACCACCAAGTTCAACGACGACGTCGCTGCCGCGCTGGGCCCGACGGTCTGGAACACCGGCTGTAACTCGTGGTATCTCACCGACGAAGGCACCGTCGATCTTTGGCCCTATGACCGCGCGACGATGGCCACGATGCTCGGCGAGCCAGACGACCGCGACTTCCACGTCACCCCGGGGCGTTAGCCGGCGCTTCGCCGAGTCGGCGCGGCCTGAATCCTTCGCCGCATGTGGTTTGGGCATCGGCGGAACGGATGTTAGTTCAGCGGTTGGGGTGGGGGTTCGTAGGGGTCATACCACCACCATTGGGCGCGTTCACCGGTCGGACCCGGGCATGGAGGCACCGCGGGTGCGGCGGTGGTGGGTGGGCGCGCCAGTGATGCGTTGCTCATGGTGCGTCCGGCGCTGTCGGTGACGGTCAGGCGATCAGCGGGCCCGGTGATGGTGATCAACCCGCGGTGGTGCAGCCGGTGATGATGGGGACACACCAGCACCAGGTTGTCGAGTTCGGTGAGCCCACCGTCTTCCCAATGTTGGATGTGATGGGCGTGCAGACCGCGGGTGGCCCCACAACCGGGCACCGCACAGGTGGGATGGCGATACTCCAACGCCCGACGCAACCGGCGACTGATCGAACGCGTGCTGCGTCCGGCTCCGATGGGTTGACCGTCTCGTTCAAACCACACCTCACAGCTGGCATCACAGAGCAGGTATTGCCGATCGGCATCGGCCAGCAGCGGGCCCAGATGCAACGAGGCGATGCGGTCGTTGACATCGACATGCACGACCACGGTGGTGCGCTGCCCGTGCGGGCGCCGCGCGGCCTCAGCATCCCAGCTGCTTTCCACCAGATGCACGAACGCCTGCCCCAGCGTCGGCATCGGCGGTGCTTCCGGGCCCGGGTGCTCAACGCTGCCGCTGCTGTCGCTGGTGTCGCGGTCGTGTTTCCAATCGGCCAGCATCCCCTCGTGATGGGCATGCAACGCCGCGTCGAGTTTGGCGGCCTCGATCGCGGGCAGGGTGATGTGATAGCGATGCGAACCATCCACATCGACGGTCTTCGAAATCGTCGGCTCGGGCACCGGCGCGGGCTGCGGCTCGGCATCAGGGTCGGGGTCGGCGTCGTAGTAGGAGTCGCGTTTGGGTTTGGGGTCACGCGGCGGTTCGAGCTTGGTGGCCGTGCGTAACTGGCTGACCGTGGCGTACTCGATCAACTGCGCGTAATGATCATCTGATCCCGCCCCGCCGTACTGGGCGATCACCCCGACCTGATCCAACGACACCCGGCCCTCGCGCAGACTCTGGGTGCAGCGCGGGAACTCTTCCCAGCGCTGAGCCACCGCAGTGATCGTGGTGGCGGTTTTGGTCGATGCCCCCAACTTCCAGGCCACCAACCCCGACAACGACCGCGCCCCAGTCGATCCCCATAACCGGTCACGGTCGATCTCGGCCACGATCTCGACCATGCGTCCATCAATGGCATTGCGTTGACCGGCCAACTCCGCCAACTCATCAAACAACCCATCCAGCCGCTCAACGGAGCTCAACTCCACGGCATCAGATGCGGTCGACGAAGACATAACCGCATCATGACAGCACCTACCGACAAAACCGGACCAGTCGGTCCGCGCAAGAGGTGGCGGTCTGTACTGCGATGGGATGGTCGGCGCGGCAGCCCCGACACGCAGCGGCGTGATAATGCAGTTCCGTTGTGTACCAACACTTCTCGTACGTGAGCGGGAAGCGGCGCAGCACCGTATTCGTCGACCCTGCTGCCGGGCGCCTCGCTGCGAAGGCGTTACCTTAGGCCTGTGGATGAATTCGCAGTTGTGGATAACCGAGCCCGTTAGGTCCTCCGCCGCCTTCGCATCCAGCGGCGTAAGCGTCCTCCCGACTCGGCGGCTGATTCAACAGAAACGGTCTTCGACTGTTCGGTGTCGGCTCTGTCCTGCTCAGTGTTGGCCTCGGCCGTCTCGTCGGTGTCGTCGTCCTCTACATCACCGACGCCTGCCTCGGGCTGGGCGTCCTCGACCTCCGCCTCCTCGTCGGCTTCGTCGGCGCCTTCATGGACTTCGTCGGCGACGTCTTCGGTCTCGACGGCCGCCTCACCCTCGGCCGCACCCACACCAGCATCAGGCTCCGCGGCTTCGTTGACTTCTTCAGCCTCGTCGGCTTCGACAGCCGTGACTGCAGTCTCGCCCGTAGCGTCAGGATCGGATGCCCCCGAGTCCCCGTCCGTTTCGGGCTCGGCCTCCTCGTCGGCTTCGTCGGCGCCTTCATGGACTTCGTCGGCGACGTCCTCGGCCTCGACGGCCGCCCCACCCTCGGCCGCACCCACACCAGCATCAGGCTCCGCGGCTTCGTTGACTTCTTCAGCCTCGTCGGCTTCGACAGCCCTGACTGCAGTCTCGCCCGTAGCGTCAGGATCGGATACCCCCGAGTCCCCGTCCGTTTCGGGCTCGGCCTCCTCGTCGGCTTCGTCGGCGCCTTCATGGACTTCGGCGGCGACGTCTTCGGCCTCCTCGAGCCCCTCGACGGCCGCCTCACCCTCGGCCGCACCCACACCAGCATCAGGCTCCGCGGCTTCGTTGACTTCTTCAGCCTCGTCGGCTTCGACAGCCCTGACTGCAGTCTCGCCCGTAGCGTCAGAATCGGATGCCCCCGAGTCCCCGTCCGTTTCGGGCTCGGCCTCCTTCAGCCCCTCGACCGCACCGACGCCGGCCTCAGGCTCGACCGTATCCGCGCCGGCTGCCTCCGTGACAGCCACCTCTTCGGCCATCGCATCGGCGGCTTCGTCGAGTTCGGCAGCGAGCTCTTCGCCTTCATCGACATCGTCGACGGCAGCCTCAGTCTCCGCGTCTTCCTTGGCCTCCGCGAAGTCCTGCGCCTCGATGATGTCCTCTGCCGGCGCTTCCTCGACATCCTCGGCGAGCTCTTCGGCTTCCGCAGCGGCCTCGGACTCGGTGTCCGGCTCCTCCGCCGCCTCGGGCTCACCTTCCGCGGCAAACTCCTCCGCCGAGGCGATATCTTCCGACGGTGCGCTAAGGACATCGGCGGTGAGCTTCTCCGCTTCGCTCGCGGCCTCGGACGTGGGCTCGTCGTCGACAGCGACCTTCGCCGCAGCCACCACACCCGCCGTCGCGCCCACCGCCGCAAGCTCTTCGGTCACGTCCTCGGCGGACACCGCCTTGCCCTTCAGCATGGCCGGATCTTCGCGGCCCTTCGGCGCAACCATGATGTAGACCACCGCACCGATGAACACGAACGTCGACGTGAACGAATTGATTCGCACGCCGTCGATGAGCGTCGCATCATCGACCCGCAACAGCTCGATCCAGAACCGGCCGAGGCAATAACCCGCGACATACATCGCGAACAACCGGCCGTGCCCGAGCGTGAACCGACGGTCCACGTAGATCAAGAACGCGAAAACCAGGAGGTTCCACAGTAGTTCGTACAGGAACGTGGGGTGTACGACCTGCAGCACCTCACCGGTCGACACGCCGTTGAGGTTGTCGATGAGACCGTTGGAGCTCCTGCGCTCGTAGATCTCCAAACCCCACGGCACCGTCGTCTCGCGGCCGTACAACTCCTGGTTGAAGTAGTTGCCGAGCCTGCCGATGCCTTGGGCCAGAATGATTCCCGGCGCGATCGCATCGCCGAACGCCGGTAGCGGAATACCGCGGCGACGGCATGCGATCCACGCCCCCACCCCGCCGAACGCCACCGCGCCCCAGATGCCCAGGCCACCGTCCCAGATCCGGATCACCCCGGCGAGGCCCGCACCGCCCTCGCCGAAATAGCGCCACCAGTCAGTGATGACGTGATAGAGCCGACCGCCAATGAGACCGAACGGCACGGCCCAGAGCGCAATGTCGTAGATGACGCCGCGTTCGCCGCCCCTGGCCGCCCAACGCCGGTCCCCGATCATCAGCGCCGCCACGATGCCGACGATGATGAACAGCGCGTAGGCCCGCAGCGGCACCGGGCCGAGCTGCCAGACGCCCTGCGACGGGCTGGGAATGTAGGCCAGGACGGTCGTCGTCACGCGGTGACCCTCTGCCGGACACCGTCGGCCAGTTCCTCGCTCAGCTTTCCGAGCACTTCCACGCTGTTTTCCAGCGCGGAGACCAGCGCTGAGCCCACGATCACCCCGTCAGCGTAGGCCGCGATCTCCGCGGCGTGCTCCCGCGAGCGCACACCCAGCCCCACCCCGACCGGGATGTCGGACACGTCCTTCACGCGACGCACCAGTTCGGGGGCCGCCGCCGACACCGCGTCGCGTGCGCCCGTCACCCCCATCGTCGAAGCGGCGTAGACGAACCCGCGTGACGCCTCCACCGTCGTCGCCAGCCGCTCCGGCGTCGACGACGGCGCCACCAGGAAGATTCGGTCCAGATCGTGGGCATCTGACGCTGCGAACCACTCGTCTGCCTCGTCGGGGATCAGATCCGGGGTGATGATGCCCAGCCCACCGGCCGATGCCAGATCACGCGCGAACGCATCGACGCCCCAGCGCAGCACCACATTCCAGTACGACATCACCACGGCTCGGCCGCCGGCGTCGCTGATCGCCTCGACCGCGGTGAGCGCATCACGCACCCTCACCCCGCCGCGCAGCGCCGCATCTGCGGCCGCCGCGACCGTCGGGCCATCCATCCCGGGATCCGAATACGCGATCCCGACCTCGACAATGTCGCAGCCCGACTTCACCAACGTCGTCATCGCCGAGATCGACGTCGGCACATCGGGGAACCCGGTCGGCAGATAGCCCATCAACGCCGCGCGCTGCTCGGCACGGCACGCTTCGAACAGTGGCCCCAGTCGACTCACGATGCACCGTCCAGCAGCCCGAACCACTTCGCGGCGGTCTCGACATCCTTGTCGCCACGGCCGGACAAGTTAACCAAGATGACGCCGCCGCGGCCGATTTCGCGGCCCAACTTCAAAGCGCCTGCCACCGCATGCGCCGATTCGATGGCCGGGATGATGCCCTCGGTGCGACACAGCAGCCCGAACGCGTCCATCGCCTCGGCGTCGGTGATCGGTTGGTACTCCGCACGGCCGATGTCCTTCAGGTAGGCGTGTTCGGGGCCGACGCCCGGATAGTCCAAACCGGCTGAAATCGAATGCGATTCGATGGTCTGGCCGTCCTGGTCCTGCAGCAGATACGAAAACGAACCCTGGAAGGCCCCCGGTGAACCGCCGGTGAAAGTCGCGGCGTGGCGGCCGGTTTCAACGCCGTCACCGGCGGCTTCGTAGCCGACCAGCCGCACCGTCGGATCATCGATGAACGCGTGGAAGATGCCGATCGCGTTGGAGCCGCCACCCACACACGCCGTCACCGCGTCGGGCAATCTGCCCGCCTGGGCCTGGATCTGCGCGCGGGCCTCCAGGCCGATCACCCGCTGAAGGTCACGCACCATCATCGGGAACGGGTGCGGCCCCGCGGCCGTGCCGAAGCAGTAGTAGGTGCTGTCGGCGTTGGTGACCCAGTCGCGGAACGCTTCGTTGATGGCGTCCTTGAGGGTCTTGGAACCCGCCTCGACCGACACCACCTCCGCGCCGAGCAGCCGCATCCGCGCCACGTTCAACGCCTGGCGCGCGGTGTCGACGGCGCCCATGTAGATGACGCACTCCAAGCCCAGCAGCGCGCACGCCGTCGCGGTAGCCACCCCGTGCTGGCCCGCCCCGGTCTCGGCGATCACCCGCGTCTTGCCCATCTGCCGCGCGAGCAGGGCCTGGCCCAAAACGTTGTTGATCTTGTGGGATCCGGTGTGGTTGAGGTCTTCTCGCTTCAGGAAGATCCGTGCGTCGCCGGCGTGCTCGGAGAGCCGCTCAGCTTCGTACAGCGGTGACGGCCGTCCACTGTAATGGTGTTGCAGCCGGTCCAATTCGTCGAGAAACGTCTGATCGCCGCGGGCCTTCTCGTAGGCGGCGGTGACTTCCTCGATGACCGCCATCAGCGCCTCGGCAACGAACCGTCCGCCGTAGGCGCCGAAGTGGCCGCGGGTGTCGGGGTCATGGCCGCTGGGTTCGGCGACGCCGGCGCTCGAACGCGGCAGTTCCGGCCCGGTGAGGTCGGCCACGTGTCAGCGTGAGGGTTTAGGGCACGACGGATGCGCGCCGGCAGTGACCAAATCGGCAACGGCGCCGCGGGGGTCGCCGCTGGTGACCAACCCCTCGCCGACGAGCACCGCGTCAGCGCCCGCGCCGGCGTAGGCCAGCAGGTCGGCGGGGCCGCGCACCCCGGATTCCGCGATGCGGATGACGTCGGTCGGCAACCCCGGCGCGATCCGCGCGAAGCAATCACGGTCGACGTTGAGCGTCTTGAGATCCCGTGCGTTGACGCCGATCACGGTGGCACCGGCCGACAGCGCCCGGTCGGCTTCCTCCTCGGTGTGCACCTCGACGAGCGCAGTCATGCCCAGCGATTCGGTGCGTTCCAGCAGCGAATCCAGCACCGGCTGCTCCAGCGCCGCGACAATCAACAGCAGCATGTCCGCGCCGTGTGCGCGTGCCTCGTGGATCTGATACGGCCGGACGATGAAATCCTTGCGCAACACCGGAATTGACACCGTGGCGCGCACAGAGTCCAAATCCTCAAGGGATCCGTTGAACCGGCGCTGTTCGGTCAGCACGCTGACGATGCGTGCGCCGCCGTCCTCGTAGGCGCGGGCCAACTCGGCCGGATCACCGATCGGCGCCAACTCGCCGCGCGAGGGGCTGGCACGTTTGACTTCGGCGATCACGCCGATGCCGGGCGCACGCAACGCAGCCATCACATCAAGCGGCGGCGGGGCGTCCTTGGCGCGTGCCTTGATCTCGGCCAACGGTATGACGGCCTCACGGGCGGCGACGTCGGCGCGGACTCCCTCGATGATCGAGTCGAGTACGGTTGCCGAACTCATGGGTCCGAATCCCTTCCGCCGTCGCGCCCAATGGTCTGCATCGAAGGGTACCGGCCGCACGCCACCGTCGATCACCGGCCCTTGGTCTCTGGATCGGCCGGGTCGCGCGTCGGATCGGCGCCCTGATCGAGGGCGTCCCAGATCCTGCGTTCGGACATTTCGTCACCGGGCTCCTCGGACGGCGCCGCGGCCCGGCGCGTGTAGCGGGACACACCGGAGCGTTTCGTGGTCGCCGACCGCAGGAGCAGCACCGCGGCGACGAGCGTGACCACCGCGGCGACCAACGTAAGCACCGCGCCCCCGTAGTGGCGCTGGCTGCCGATCAGGTGTGCGACGGGCGCCTCGGCGATGTGCGACGCGCGTACCGCGACGTCGGCCGTCGTCCACAGGGTGATCGCCAGATAAGCCATTCCACCGCTGCTGGCCGCGACCAGCAGCGCCAGCAACCGCAGCGGCCAGCCCCGCACCGCCAACACCGCGACAGCAGCGGCCACCAAAAGCACGGCCAGCGGCACCACCGCCGTCGACCACTGGGCGCCGGACAGCGCGACGGTCTTGGGCTGTCCCAGACCGTCGAACGATGTCACCTCGACCCACGTCATGCGCGACGCACCCCACAGCGCGGCCGCGGCGAGCACGAGGGCGACCTGGGCGATCCGGATCACGGCTCGGCCAGGGTTTCGGCGGCGGCGATGGCGTTGAGCACCGCGCGGGCCTTGTTGGCCGCCTCGGTGTACTCGTAGGGCCCGTTCGAGTCCGCCACGACTCCCCCGCCGGCCTGCACGTAGGCGGTGCCGTTGCGCATCAGCGCGGTGCGGATCGCGATCGCGAAGTCGGCGTTGCCCGCGAAATCCAGGTAGCCCAGCACGCCGCCGTAGAGGCCGCGGCGGGTCTTTTCAACCTCTTCGATGAGCTCCATCGCACGCACTTTCGGCGCCCCCGACAGCGTGCCTGCCGGAAAGCACGCCGTCACCGCGTCCAACGCGGTCTTGCCGTCGGTGAGCAGCCCGGTAACCGTCGACACCAGATGCATGACGTGGCTGTAACGCTCGATGTGGCTGTAGTCCTCGACCCGCACGGTCCCGGGCGTGCAGACCCGGCCCAGATCGTTGCGGCCGAGGTCGACGAGCATCAGGTGTTCGGCGCGTTCCTTGTCGTCGGCCAGCAACTCCTTTTCGAGCAGCAGGTCCTCCTCCTCGCTCGCCCCGCGCCACCGCGTGCCTGCGATCGGGTGCGTGGTGGCGCGGCCGTCCTTGACCGTCACCAACGCCTCCGGACTCGAGCCCACCACCGAAAAATCCAGCCCGCCATCGGCGTTGGGCACGTTGACCAGGTACATGTACGGGCTCGGGTTGGTCACCCGCAGCATCCGGTACACGTCGAGCGGGTCGGCGTCGGTGTCCATCTCGAACCGCTGCGACGGCACCACCTGGAACGCCTCACCGGCTTCGATGTCGCCGACGAGCTTGTCGACGATCGCGGTGTACTCCTCGAGTGTGCGCTGCGAGCGGTGCCGCGGCTGGGGCCGGCTGAACGTGGCCACCGTCGACGGCAGATGCTCGGAGAGCGCCGCGGTCATCACGTCGAGGCGCTTGACCGCGTCGTCGTAGGCCCAGTCGACGCGTTCGTCGGTGCCGTTCCAGTTCACCGCGTTGGCGATCAGCGTGATGGTGCCCTCGTGGTGGTCGACGGCGGCGATGTCGGTGGCCAGCAGCAGCAGCATGTCGGGCAGGCCGAGGTCGTCGACCGCCAGCGACGGCAGCTTCTCGAGGCGGCGCACCATGTCGTAGGCGAAAAAGCCGACCAGACCGCTCGACAGCGGCGGTAGACCCGGCAGGGGTTCGGTTTCGAGCAGTGTCAGTGTCGCGGCCAGCGCCGCCAGCGGGTCGCCGCCGCTGGGCGCGTCCTGCGGTGTGGTGCCCAGCCATACCGCTTCCCCGTCGCGCACCGTCAGCGCCGACGGGGCGCCCGCGCCGATGAACGACCAGCGCGACCAGGACCGGCCGTTCTCGGCCGACTCGAGCAGAAACGTTCCCGGCCGGTTGGCGGCGAGCTTGCGGTAGGCCGACAGCGGCGTCTCGCTGTCGGCGAGCACCTTGCGTGTCACCGGCACCACCCGGTGCTCGCCGGCCAGCGCCCGGAAATCTTCGCGCGACGTGGTCACGGACAGGCTGGCGGTGGTTGGCACCTGTCAATCCTCCCAGACGCAGCCCAGGGCCGAGGACGACGCCGGTGTCAGGGGGCTGGTGAGCACGACGGGTGACTGGGCCATGAACCGTGGGGTGGTGCCGCGGTGCTCGTCGGCGGCATGTGCGGTGAACGGGTGCAGCAGGTACATATCGCCGGGCGCCCCGGTCGCGTACGCCACGTCGCGTCCGGTGCTGACGCGGTCCACCAGCGCGCCCATCTCGGTGAAGTCGACCGGTTCGGGCCCGAGGGCTTTGGCCACGTCGCGGTGTGACCCGACCCGGATGCGCGTCGGCGCGTCGTGTGGTCCGACGTCGGAGAGCAGGGTGAGCAGCAGCATCGTATGCGGACGCCCGGTGACCGCCCACGCCCCGTCCGGTAGCGGTGTGTTCGCGTCGATATGCCAGCCGCGGTCGTCGGCGGCGGGGGCGACCGGAAAGCGCACCGGGATGTTGCCCAATGTGCCGCGCGGCTGCCACCCGCCGACACCGCAGATGCGATCCAGCGCGGCGGCCAGCGTCGGGCTTTTCAGCAGCTCGCCGAACGGGCCCGCGCCGGCCGGGTCGACGGCCCACCGCACCGGTTCCGACCATCCGTTTGGGTCCTGCGGGGACAGCCCGAGTTGACGCCACAGCAGGTCTCGCGCCGCATCGCCGGTCTCGCGCGGCGCCGCCTGCTCGAGCTTGAGGTAGCCGTCGGATATGAACGCGTGGATATCGATGGTCTCGGGCATCGCCGAATATTCTCTCCTCGAAACCGACGCAATGGTCGATCTGGTCGCCCGAAACCAACCAAATCGTCGGCCTGGCGATAGGGCGTAGCGTGACGTGCATGAAAAAGGGTGACAAAGTTGCCGACTTCCAACTGCCGGACCAGACGGGCACCGTCCGCAGCCTCACCGAGCTACTGGCCGACGGGCCCATCGTGCTGTTCTTCTATCCCGCCGCGATGACCCCGGGCTGCACCAAGGAGGCGTGCCACTTCCGCGACCTGGCGGCCGAATTCGCCGCGGTCGGCGCTAGCCGGGTCGGGATCAGTACGGATCCCGTCGACAAGCAGGCCAAGTTCGCCGACAAAGAGGGATTCGACTATCCGCTGCTTTCGGACGCCGACGGCACCGTAGCCGAGCAGTTCGGCGTAAAGCGCGGCCTGCTCGGAAAGTTCATGCCGGTCAAGCGCACCACCTTCGTCATCGACAGCGACCGCACTGTGCTCGCCGTGATCGCCTCCGAGGTCAGTATGGACAGCCACGCCGACAAAGCCCTCGAAGTGCTCAGGCAGCGCCAGTCAGCATGACCCGCTCACGGTGAAGCAGGGCCGATGAAGTCGACCGCCGCGCGGATCGCGGGGCGATGCCGCAGCAGCCGGTAATGCGCCAATCTGCCCAGACCCTTGGTGGTCATCAGCTGTGCGCCCGGCCAGGACGCGACGACCCGTTCGCTCGTCTCGTAGGGCGTGTCCGGGTCGTCCGGATCATGGATGAGCAACAGCGGCGGATAGCCGGTGCGGGCGCCGACGACGGTCATGTTGGTTTCGTGTAGCGCCATGTCGATGCGACGTTCCAGACGCCGATGCAGGCCCGCGCGGATGCGCGGACCAAAGCCGTGGCGTACAGCGAAAAGATCAAGGTAGAGCGGGAATTCGCCCATCGGCGCCAGATACACCAGACGCTCGACTTGCGCGCCATCCGCGACCGCGAACGTGGTCGCGTTGGCGCCGAGGGAATGAGCGATCACCGCTCGCGCCGGGCCGTGTTCTCCGATCATGGCCCGTACCGCTTCTGCGCACTCGATGAGCGTGGTGCGCCCGGGCTTGAGCGCCCCCGCTCCGGACTCGTTGTGGCTGGGCAGGTCGAACGCGATCACCCGGTGGCCGGATTCGACGAGCGGTTTGATGAACATGCCCAAATGCGGGCGTCGCCCGCCCCAGCCATGCACGAGATAGACCGGTGGCCCCTCGCCCCACGATTCGCCCACGATTCGATGGCCGTCCCAGTGCGCTTCCAGCGGCTCGCCGGGGGCGACACCTGGCGGCAGGCGGAGGTCAAAATCCATCACCGGCGGGGTGCACCACAGTTCGACCGCCCATCGCGACCCGATGACGGGCGCGATGCGCTCCAGCCACCAGAACGCCCGACGCACCCCCGGGTCGACCGGCGGTTCGATACCCGATCCCTTTATTGCGACGGCGGTCGCGGGCTCTGCTTCGGTCATGCGGGCCCGAGCAGCTCGTCGGCGTCAAAGCAGGTGTGAGCGCCGGTGTGGCAGGCCGCGCCGACCTGATCGACCTGCAGCAGCACAGTGTCTCCGTCGCAGTCCAGCCGCACCGAGTGCACGTACTGGGTGTGGCCCGACGTCGCACCCTTGATCCACTGTTCGCCGCGTGAGCGCGAATAGTACGTCGCTTCACGGGTTTCCAGCGTGCGGGCCAGCGCGTCGTCGTTCATCCACGCCACCATGAGAACCTGACCGGTGCTGCGTTCCTGCGCCACAGCGACGAACAGGCCGTTGGCGTCGCGTTTTAGCCGCGCCGCGATCTGCGGATCCAGGCTGCTCACCTGTACCCTCGGCCCTTCGCGCAAGCGCTCATCGCACCACGATCCCTTCGGCCGCCATCGCCGCCTTCACCTCGGCGATAGTCAGTTCGCGGAAGTGAAACACGCTGGCCGCCAACACGGCATCGGCGCCGGCGGCCACCGCGGGTGCGAAATGCTCCACCGCCCCGGCACCACCGCTGGCGATCACCGGCACGGTGACCGCCCCGCGGACGGCCTTGATCATCGGCAGATCGAAACCCGCCTTGGTGCCGTCGCAGTCCATTGAGTTCAGCAGGATCTCACCGACGCCGAGTTCGGCCCCGCGAGAGGCCCATTCAACGGCATCGATGCCGGTGCCGCGTCGGCCGCCGTGTGTGGTGACCTCCCAACCCGACGATGTCGGCTGCTCGCCCTGCGGAACCGTGCGGGCATCGACGGACAGCACGATGCACTGCGACCCGAATTGACGCGACAACTCGGCCAGCAGTTCGGGGTTGGCGATCGCGGCGGTGTTGACCGAGACCTTGTCAGCGCCGGCCCGCAGCAGCGCGTCCACGTCGGCCACCGACCGCACCCCGCCGCCGACGGTCAGCGGAATGAACACCTGCTCGGCCGTCTGCTTGACGACCTCCAGCATGGTGGCCCGGCCCGACGACGACGCCGTGACATCGAGGAACGTCAGCTCGTCGGCGCCTTCGGCATCGTAGACGGCGGCCAGCTCGACCGGATCGCCTGCGTCGCGCAGGTTTTCGAAGTTGACACCCTTGACCACCCGGCCGTCGTCAACATCGAGACACGGGATGATCCGCACCGCAAGGTCTTTGGGGTTCATCAGTAATCCTTGGCTTCACCGACCGATTGGACTAGTTCGAGCAGCCGCCCGTGCACGCGGGGCGCTCCGACCAGCACCGACGGTGACTGCGCTGTCCATTCGTTTCCGGCCAGGTCGGTGGCGATGCCGCCGGCGGCCTCCACCAGTGCGATCCCGGCGGCGTGGTCCCACACGTGGCCACTGAAACTGACTGCGCCGCCGAGGATGCCCGCGGCGGTGTAGGCGAGGTCGATACCCGTCGCGCCGTGCATCCGCAGCCTCGAGCATTTCCGGCTCAGGCTTTCGATGATCGCGAGGCGGTACCGTCCGGGAACCCTGCCGCGTGAGTCGACGTTGAAGGTGCTAACCCCGACGATGGAGTCGTCGAGTTCGCTGGGTTGCAGCCGGTTCTGCTCGACGCCGTTGTAGCGCAGCGGTCCACCCTGGACGCCGGTGAGCCGTTCACCGGTGAACGGCAGCCACGTCAGACCGGCCACCGGCTTACCATCCTGCAGCAGGCCCAGCAGGATCGCGGCGAGCGGAGATCCGGCCGCGTAGTTGAATGTGCCGTCGATCGGGTCAAGCACCCACACCAGCGACGAATCCAGGTCGGCGCCACCGAATTCCTCGCCGTGCACGTCGATGCCGGTGTTGGCTCTCAGCGCCTCGACCACCTGCCGTTCGATGGCCAAATCCACCTCGGTGGCGAAGTCGTTGCCCTTCTTCTGCACAGCGGATTCCGCGCGGTGGCCTTCGATGAACGGCTTGGCCGCATCGTCGAGGATCGCAGTGGCCTCAGTCACGAGCCTGTCGAGTTCGGTTGTGTCAAGCGCCATCTACGACCTCACCGCGGCCAGCGCCTCCGGCAGCGTGAACCGCCCGGCATATAGCGCCTTGCCGACGATCGCGCCTTCCACGCCACGGTCGGTCAGGGTCGCGATGGCCCGAAGGTCGTCGAGGCTCGAGACGCCGCCGGACGCGATCACCGGGGCCTCGGTGCGTTCGGTGACCTGCCCGAGCAACTCGAGGTTAGGGCCTTTGAGCGTGCCGTCTTTGGTGACGTCGGTGACCACGAAGCGTGAACATCCTTCGCGGTCAAGGCGTTCCAGCACTTCCCAAAGCTCCCCGCCGTCGGTTTCCCAGCCGCGCCCGCGCAACCGGTGCGCGCCGCCAGGCGAGGAGGGGTCGATCTTCACGTCCAACCCGACCGCGACGCGGTCGCCGTGTTCTGCAACGACGCCGGCGCACCACGTCGGGTCCTCCAGCGCGGCGGTCCCGAGGTTGACGCGGGCGCACCCGGTGGCCAGCGCGGCGGCCAACGATTCGTCGTCGCGGATGCCGCCGGACAGCTCCACCGCGACGTCGAGCTTGCCGACCACTTCGGCGAGCAGTTCCCGGTTGCTGCCGCGGCCGAACGCCGCGTCGAGATCGACCAGGTGGATCCACTCCGCGCCGTCGCGTTGCCACGTCATCGCCGCGTCGAGCGCCGAACCGTATTCGGTTTCGCTGCCGGCCTGGCCCTGTACCAGGCGCACCGCGCGGCCCTCGACGACGTCTACGGCGGGAAGGAGGATCAGTCGCTTCGACACATCGGTCAACCTAGCCCCCTGACCCAGTTGGTCAGCAACGCGGCACCGGCGTCCCCGCTCTTCTCGGGGTGAAACTGTGTCGCCGACAACGCTCCGTCCTCGACCGCGGCCAGGAACGGGACGTGGTGGGTGGCCCACGTCAACTGCGCGTCGGGCCGACCTTCCCATTGCTGCGCGGCGTAGGAGTGCACGAAGTAGAAGCGGGTTTCGGCGTCCAGCCCGTCAAACAGCCGGGTGCCCTGCGCCGCGTCGACGACGTTCCAGCCCATGTGCGGTATGACCGGGGCGTCGAGCCGCACGACCGCGCCTGGCCATTGGCAGCAGCCCTCGCTTTCGTTGCCGAACTCGACGCCGCGGCTGAACAGGATCTGCATGCCGACGCACACCCCGAGCACCGGGCGGCCCGCCGCCACCCGACCGGCGATGACCTTCTCACCGCCGATTCGGCGCAGCCCCGTCATGCAGGTTCCGAATGCGCCGACACCCGGAACGACGAGACCGTCGGCGTTCTCGGCGGCCTGGGTGTCTGAGGTCACCGTGACGTCGGCACCGACGCGCTCGAGTGCCCGTTGCGCGGAGCGCAGGTTGCCCGAACCGTAGTCGAGGATGACGACGCGGCGGTGCCGCGAATGTGCTTTGGTGCTCATAGCAGCCCTTTGGTGGACGGCACCCCGCTGACCCGCGGGTCGTATTCGGTTGCCTGACGCAACGCGCGGGCGACGGCCTTGAACTGCGCCTCGGTGATGTGGTGCGGATCTCGGCCGTAGATGGTGCGCACGTGCAGCGCGATGCGGGCGTTGGAAGCCAAGGTCTCGAACACGTGCCGGTTGATCACGGTGTGGTACGGCACTTCTGAGCCGGCGATCGTGGTGTGCAGCATGTGCTCGGGCTCACCGGTGTGCACGCAGTAGGGCCGACCGGAGACGTCGACGGCGGCGTGGGCCAGGGTTTCGTCCATCGGGATCCAGGCGTCGCCGAAGCGGCGAATGCCCTTCTTGTCGCCCAGCGCCTGACCCAGCGCCTGGCCCAGCACGATCGCGGTGTCCTCGATGGTGTGGTGGCCTTCGATCTCGACGTCGCCGTCGGCGCGCACGGTCAGGTCGAAGCTGGCATGGCTGCCCAGCGAGGTGAGCATGTGGTCGTAGAACGGCACGCCGGTTTTCACGTCGACGCGGCCGGAGCCGTCGAGGTCGAGCTCGACGGTGATGTCGGATTCCTTGGTCTTGCGTTCGATTTTCGCGCGGCGTGGCGCGCGCACGGGTTCGGTCACGATGCTCCTATTCGGGCGCTGGCGGTCAGCAGCGCGTCGTTCTCTTCGGCCAGACCGATGGTCGAGCGCAGGTATCCGGGGATGCCGACGTCGCGGATCAACACCCCGGCGTCCAGATAGCGCTGCCAGGTCGCGGGCGCGTCGGCGAACTCGCCGAACAGCACGAAGTTGGCGTCGCTGGGGATGACGCGAAACCCCATGCTGCCCAACGCCGCTGTCACGCGGTTACGTTCGGCGATCAGCTCGGCGACGCTGCCGAGGGTGTCGTCGGCGTGGCGCAGCGCGGCACGCGCGGCGGCCTGGGTGATCGACGAGAGGTGATACGGCAACCGGACCAGCAGCAGCGCCTCGATCACCGCAGGCGCGGCCGCCAAATATCCGAGTCGCCCGCCGGCGAAAGCGAAGGCCTTGCTCATGGTGCGGGTGACGACGAGCTTGGTCGGATAGTCGTCGATGAGGTTGACCGCGCTGGGCTGCGAGGAGAACTCGCCGTAAGCCTCGTCGACGATGACGACCCCTGCCGGTGTGGCCTCCAGCAGCAGACGCAGCTGGTCGAGCGTAATGCTCTGTCCCGACGGATTGTTCGGGCTCGCGATGAATACGATGTCCGGTCGGTGCGTCCTGATGGCCGCGACGGCGGCGTCGGCGTCGAGGCTGAAGTCGGCGGCCCGGTTGGCCACCAGCCACGTCGTCTGGGTGCCGTCGGCGATGATCGGGTGCATCGAGTAGGACGGCACGAAACCGATCGCGCTGCGGCCCGGGCCGCCGAAGGCCTGCAGCAGCTGCTGCAGGATCTCGTTGGACCCGTTGGCGGCCCAGAGGTTTTCCATGCTCAGCGCGGTACCGGTCTGCACGGTGAGGTACGCGGCCAGGTCGGCGCGCAGCGCGACCGCGTCGCGGTCCGGATACCGGTTCAATTCGCCGGCGACCGCGTGGACCGAAACCGTCACGTCGTCGACGAGCGCCTTGGTCGGCGGATGCGGGTTTTCGTTCGTGTTGAGCCGGACCGGAACGTCCAACTGCGGTGCCCCGTAGGGCGACTTGCCGCGCAGATCGTCGCGCAGCGGCAAGTCGTCGAGCGTGACGTTCTTGGCTAGCGTCACGTTTCGAACCTCCGCCGCACCGCTTCGCCGTGCGCGGGCAGGTTTTCGGCCTCGGCCAGCGTGATGACGTATCCGGAGACGTCCTTGAGCGCAGTCTCGTCGTAGTCGACGACGTGGATGCCGCGCAGAAAAGTCTGCACCGAAAGGCCACTGGAGTGCCGTGCGCAGCCTGCCGTGGGCAGCACGTGGTTCGACCCCGCGCAATAGTCGCCGAGGCTGACCGGTGCGTAGGGCCCGACGAAAATCGCGCCGGCCGAACGGATTCGCTGTGCGACGGCGCGCGCGTCGGCGGTCTGGATCTCCAGGTGCTCGGCGGCGTACGCGTTGACCGTGCGGATGGCCGCGTCGAGGTCGTCGACGAGCACGATCGCCGACTGCCTGCCGCCGAGCGCGGCTGTCACCCGGGCGCGGTGCACTGTGGTCTCGAGCTGGGTGGCAAGCGCACGCTCGGTGGCGTCGGCCAGCGCCACGTCGGGGGTGACCAGCACGCTGGCGGCCATCTCATCGTGCTCGGCCTGGCTGATCAAGTCCGCGGCGACATGCGCGGGATCGGCGGTGTGGTCGGCGAGGATCGCGATCTCGGTCGGACCCGCCTCGGCGTCGATGCCGACCTGGGACCGGCAGATGCGCTTGGCGGCGGTGACGTAGATGTTTCCGGGCCCGGTGATCATGTCGACGGGGGCCAACTCGGCACCGTCGGTGTCCGCTCCGCCGTAGGCCAGCAGCGCGACGGCCTGTGCACCGCCGACCGCCCACACCTCGTCGACCCCGAGCAGCGCGGCGGCGGCCAGGATCGTGGGGTGCGGCAGGCCACGGAAGGGTCCGGGCTCCGACTGCGGCGGGCTGGCGATCACCAGGGAAGCCACCCCGGCCGTCTGCGCCGGCACGACGTTCATCACCACGCTGGAGGGGTAAACAGCGTTGCCGCCCGGCACATACAGCCCGACTCGTTCGACGGGCACCCAGCGCTCGGTGACCGCCGCGCCGGGGGCCAGCGTCGTCGTCGTATCGCTGCGACGCTGGTCGGCGTGCACGGCGCGAGCACGGTCGATGGCCACCTCGAGCGCGGTGCGTACCTCGGGGTCGAGTTCGGCCAGCGCCGCCTGCAGACGCTCGTGCGGCACCCGTACCCGGTCGGGACGCACATCGTCGAACGATTCGCCGTATTGCAGGGCCGCTTCAGCGCCGCGTGCGGCTATCGCATCGACGATCGGACGGACCTTGGGCACCACGGCGTCGACATCGACACCGCCCCTGGGCAGGGCCGAGCGTAACCGGGCAGCCGAAAGTTCGGCGCCGCGCAGGTCGATGCGCGCCATCGCGGTGGCCATCGCGGTGGCCTTGGCATCCGGGGAGGTATCCGGGGACGATGCGCTCACCCTGCCATTGTCCCAGAACAGGCCAAATCGATATCGCCGCGGCAACGGCAAGGCTCTGCGGTCAGCTAGAGCAGGCGCTTACTGGCACAGTTCGATGAGCTTGTTGCTGGCGGCATCAGCCTCCTGCAACCGCGCGGTCTGTTCGGGATCGGTGTTGGGGATGCCTGCGGTGGAGCGCGAACCGATGTCCATCAGATGGTTGGCGAACGTCCGCACGGCGTCCGCAAGCTCCTGTGGGGTGTCGGGCTGCAGCCGGGCCAGCAAGTACTGGCCGCCGTCGTAGAGCGCGAGGCGGGCGTTGGCCGCGACCGCCAGTGAGCCGGTGACGTCTTCCGGTCCGCCGGGGGGTTCAAGGTTGGTGTTGATCTGTACGCCGTTGCGCACGACGGCGAAGGTCTGGCAGATGCTGGCCTTGGGGTCGTCGGTGGGCGTGCCGGCGAACAGCGACGTGGACTGCGGCGGCTGCTCCGGTTCCTTCATCAACGCCCAGACGGCGAGACCCCCTGCAACAAGCGCGACGACCAACGCCGCGACGGAAACGATGAAACTTCTTGACGACCCCGATGCTTCAGACATGCGGCCGATCGTAGCGACCGCGCCCGGCTCGACTGCGAAGTTGGGTCGGCGAGTACGCAGAAACTGCGTCACGCGTGCAGCAAATGACGAATACGGCAAGAACCCGGTGGCGTCTGTTGTTGCTCTCTGACCGGGAAATGCGAAGCCCGACGCAATTTCAGCAAACTCGTGCAGGAATAATTTGCCAATTTCCTGGCTATCAAGATCAGTTAGCTAGCATTGCTAGAAGAGATAGTTTCGCTTGAAAGTAGCTGATCTTGACCGTTAGCCAAATAACGAACATTTAGATGGTTCTAGTTACCGGACGCGTAACTTGCCGGCGACGAAAGGGTGCGCCAGCGAACACTCCGACGGGACCAGCCGCCGGCCGACTGGGCACCCCTACGGGCCCCTTGGCGTTGCAGACCTTTGCAGGACCGTCCAGACTCTACGTGTCTACCTGCGTTTTTAGTAACACCGAGGTCGGGACGGATAGTCGCCACAGGCTCATGCGCCAGACTCGACAACGTCGCGCGCAGCAAGCGACCACTAGGAAATCAACGGCTGTGTCAGCACGTCAGAACGGTTTGCGAAAAATTCTGAATCTGATTTGGCCAAGTTGCTGGCCTTTGCTCTTCAGAACTGTCAATATGTTCCCAACCGGCATTCATCGATTAGCTGTGTGAAGACCAGACGTTGGGGGCTGAAGAAAATCGGTCCACGGTTGCGCGAATGGTAATCGGCGGGGGTCGGGTGCGTGATCCATTTCATGAAGGGGAGAAACATGTCCACTGCAACTTCTGTCGGTAAACACCGCGCAGCTGCACGAGGTACCAACGTCCGGCGCGCGGTTGGCGGCGCAATGGCTGGCGGGGCCATGGCCGCGGCATTCGTCGGTTTCGGCTCGGTCGGTACGGCCCAGGCCGCACCGCTTGATTGCCCACTGTTCTGTGATTTCGCGGGGGGCAGCTTGGTCGGCGACGGCGGTGCGCCGCAGGCTCTCGCGTTCAACCCGGGCGATGCGGTGAACTTGTTCAATCCCATCCTCGACAACCCGCTGACGTTGGTGTTCACCTTCGGCATGATCGGCAACGGCGCCGATGGCAACGCGCTGCACCCCGACGGCTTCAACGGCGGTTTCCTGTTCGGCAGCGGTGGCGACGGCTACAGCCCGACCGAGATCGACGGTCTTCTCATCCCCGCCGGCAATGGCGGCAACGCCGGCCTCTTCGGCGGCAATGGCGGCAACGGTGGCAACGGTGCCAATGGACTCCTCGGGATCGGTCCCGCTCAGAACGGCGGCGCCGGTGGCAACGGCGGCTTCTTCGGTAACGGCGGCAACGGCGGCGACGGCGGCGACGATCTCGGCGTTCTCGTCGGCGATGCGACCGGTGGCAACGGCGGCGCGGCCGGCCAGGGCGGATTCGTCGGGACCGGCGGCTCCGGTGGCGACGGCGGCGACGCCCAGACACTCGGCACCGGCACGGCCACTGGCGGCACCGGCGCCGACGGCGCCAACGGCACCATCGGTGGTGGTGACGGCGGTGATGGCGGCAACGCCAACGCTGTCGGCACCGGCGCGGCTACCGGCGGCGACGCCGGCGACGCGGGCAACGCCGACTTCTTCGGCGGCGGCGGCAGCGGCGGCAACGCCGGTCACTCCACCTCAACCACCGGCACATCCGCCGGCGGCAACGGTGGTGACGGCGGCAGCGGCGGGTTCGTCGGCGATGGCGGTAACGGCGGCAACGCCGGCAACGCCACGTCCGCGGGCGGCAACACCAACGGCGGTAACGGTGGTGACGGCGGCAACGGCGGCTTCTTCTCCGACGGTGGCAACGGTGCCAGCGGCGGAAATGCCAGCGGTGGCGATTCGACCGGCGGCAACGGCGGCAACGGCGGTTCCGGTGGCATCTTCGGCAACGATGGCAGCGATGGCCCGGACGGCAACGATGGCAGCGACAGCGCCGATAGCGCGGACAGCACGGATAGCAGCGACTCCGATGAGTAGTTGTCCCATCGGCTGACACCGCACCAAAATGGCGATGCCCGTCCCCTTGTGGGGCGGGCATCGTCACGTAATCTCAACGTTCATGTCCGCCAAGGATCACCCCAACCACGCTCCGGGCGTTCCGATGGTTTATCCGCCGGCGTTCGAGCGCCTGCAGATCAAGTACATGAACCCGGTTGTCAAACGGATGGCGCGGTTTCTGCCCGGCCTTGCCAAGATCCGCCACCGCGGCCGCAAGTCCGGGAAGACCTATGAGACCGTCATCACCCCGTTCCGCAAGGACAACACCGTTGCCATCGTGCTGGGCCACGGCAAGACGGACTGGGTGAAGAACGTGCTCGCTGCCGACGAGGCCGAGGTGGTCTTCGGCTCGCGTACGATCCGCATCGTCAATCCGCGGATCGTGCCGGCCGGCGGCGACGCGGAAGGCCTGCCGTTTCCGGCCCGCCTGCAGGCCAAGAAAATGGGTGTGCTCGTCGCCGATATCGCCTAGATGTCCAGGCCGATGTCGAGAACCGACACCGAGTGCGTGAGCGCGCCCACGGCCAGATAGTCGACTCCGGTGCCCGCATACTCGGCGGCGGTTGCCAGCGACAATCCGCCGGAGGACTCGAGTTTGGTTGCCGGCGAACGGGAGTCGCGGCGCTGCACGGCAATCTGCGTCTGCCACACCGGGAAGTTGTCGAGAAGCACCAGCGCTTCATCGCCGAGATCCTCGGCCAGGATTTCATCGAGTTGTTCGAGCGAATCAACCTCGACTTCACACGGCAGCCCCGGTGCGGCCGCGCGTACGGCCCGCAGCGCGGCGACCACTGAACCGGCGGCCGCCACGTGGTTGTCCTTGATCAACGCTGCGTCGCCCAGACCCATGCGGTGGTTGACGCCGCCGCCGACGCGCACCGCGTACTTCTGCAGGGCACGAAGACCCGGCAGCGTCTTGCGGGTGTCGCGGATCTTGGCCTTCGTCCCGGACACCGCATCCACCCACGCCGCGGTGGCCGTCGCGATACCCGACAAATGGCATACCAGGTTCAGCGTCGTCCGTTCGGCCGTCAGCAGGCCCCGAGTCGGCGCCTCGACGGTCAGCACGGCGGCGCCGGGTTCCACCCGTGTCCCATCGGCCGCCCGGTGCGACACCTGGTATCCGTCCGCGCCGAGCACCTCGTCGAACGCCAGCAGCGCGACATCCACACCGGCGATCACCCCCGCCTCGCGGACGACCATCGACGCGGTCGTCGTCGCATCGGCGGGAACCGTGGCTAGTGTGGTGACGTCGGCGCCGTAGCGCAGGTCCTCCTCGAGCGCGCGGGCGATCACCCGGCGCGCCTCGGTCAACTCGTCGGCGGTCAGTTCCATCAGCAGTACGCCGCCGCGGCAACCAGGCTGCGCGTCAGCGCGGGATCGGTGGCCGGATGGTCACGCCGATGGTGGCAGCCGCGGGATTCGGTGCGGGCCAGGGCCGCCGAGGCCAGGGCACCCGCAGTCGTGCTCAGCGCGACATCCTCGAAATCGGTGCGCGAGCGGATGGCGCGCTGCGGCGCGTCCTCCAGCTGCGCTGCCAGCACGCCGAGGCCGTCTGCGTCGCGCATCACCGACGCGTGGCGTGACATCGCTGCTTGCAGGTCCACGCGCCGCAGTGCGCACCGTGTCACCGGCTCAGGCGGCTGTGCCGTCACCGGTCCGGCCGTCAGAGCATGTGCGGCAGCGGCGTTTCCGGCGCGACCGCCGACCACCAGTCCCTCGAGCAGGCTGTTGGACGCCAGCCGGTTCGCGCCGTGCATGCCGGTACAGGCCACCTCACCCGCGGCGAACAGGCCCGCGATGTCGGTGCGGCCGTGCACGTCCGTGAGGACGCCGCCGCAGCTGTAGTGCGCGCCGGGAACCACCGGAATGGGCTCAACGGTGGGGTCGATACCGGCGGCCCGGCAGGCGGCGGTGACGGTCGGAAACCGGGTGGTGAAGTTGGCGATCCGCCGAGCGTCCAGATACACACACTCGTCGCCGGTGGCCTCCAGCCGGGCGTGGATGGCACCGGCGACCACGTCGCGCGGAGCCAGATCCCCCATCGGGTGCACGCCCTCGGTGACCGAAATCCCTTGGGAGTCAATCAGAACAGCGCCTTCGCCGCGGACCGCCTCGGTGATCAGCGGACGTCGACCGCCGGCGTTTCGGTCGAACAGCATGGTCGGATGGAACTGCACAAACTCCAGGTCGCCGATTGGCAGCCCCGCCCACATCGCCAGCGCCACACCGTCACTGGTCGACCCGGCAGGGTTGGTGGTCGCCGAGTACAGATGGCCCAGTCCGCCGGTCGCCAGGATCACCGATGGTGTGTGCAGGACGCCGGGACCGTCGTCGCTGAGCACCAGCACCCCGGTGACCGCATCGTCATCGCAGAGCAGTTCGACGGCCACATGGTTGTGTCGGATGTCCAGGACCGCGGCCGCGCCGTTGAGTGCCCGCTGCACCTCCGCGCCGGTCGCGTCTCCCCCCGCGTGGATGATCCGCCTGCGTGAATGGCCCCCTTCCCGGGTCAACGACCACCGCCCCGGCACAGCTTCGTCGAATCGGGCACCGTCGCCGACCAGGTCGCTGACGGCCCGATAGCCGTCCGCCACGATCGAGCGCACCGCCTCGGGGTCGCACAGGCCCGCACCGGCGGCCAGTGTGTCGGCGACGTGCGCCTCGACCGAATCCCCGTCCTCGCGCAGCGCGTCCGGTAACACCACGGCGATACCGCCCTGCGCGAAATAGGTTGCGGTGGTCCCCCACAACTGGCCAGTCTTGCTCAGCACCACCACTTTGCGGCCGAGCCGGTGCGCGGCCAGACCCGCGACCAGCCCGGCGACCCCGGTGCCGATCACAACGACGTCAGCGCGCTGCTGCCAGTGGCCCGCCCAGGGGCCCGACCCGCCGCAGGCCGCGGGACGCGTCATTCGCCGCCGCCGGGCCGGCCGATCTCGATCATCCGCTGCACGCTGGCCCGCGCCAGCCGCGCCGTCTCCGGGTCGACGTCGACCTCGTCCTTGCCCTCCAGCAGGCAACGCAACAGGGCGGCAGGCGTGATCATCTTCATGAACTTGCACGACGCCCGGTCGTTGACCGCTTGGAAGTCGACTTGCGGTGCGGCCCGCCGCAACTGGTGCAGCATGCCGACCTCGGTGGCCACCAGCACCTGCCGCGCGCCGGTCTCACGGGCGGCTTCCAGCATGCCGCCGGTGGACAGGATCTTCACCCGGTCCTGCGGAAATGCGCCCTCACCGGCCAGGTACAACGCGGAGGTGGCGCAACCGCATTCGGGATGGACGAACAGTTCGGCGTCCGGATGGCTGCGCGCCTGGTCGGCGAGCTCATCACCGTTGATGCCGGCGTGCACGTGGCACTCACCCGCCCACACGTGGATGTTCTCGCGGCCGCTGACCCGTCGCACGTGGGCGCCCAGAAACTGGTCGGGGCAGAACAACACGTCTCGGTCGGCCGGAATCGACTCGATCACGTCGACCGCGTTGGACGACGTGCAGCAGATGTCGGTCTCGGCTTTCACCGCAGCCGTGGTGTTGACGTAGGAAACGACCACGGCCCCAGGGTGTTCGGCTTTCCAGGCGCGTAGCTCGTCGGCGCTGATGGAGTCGGCCAGAGAACAGCCGGCGCGCTGGTCCGGGATCAGCACGGTCTTGTCCGGAGACAGGATCTTGGCCGTCTCGGCCATGAAGTGCACGCCGCAGAACACGATGGTGTCTTCGGGCGCGTCGGCGGCGATGCGCGACAGCGCCAGGGAGTCGCCGACGTGGTCGGCCACCTCCTGAATCGCCGGCAGCTGGTAGTTGTGCGCCAACAGCGTCGCGCCCCGCAGATCGGCCAACCGACGCACCTCGGCGGCCCATTGCTCGTCGCCGTCGACGCCGGAGTAGCCGGTCGCGCCGTCGGTGATCCGGCTGGCCAGATCGTTGGCGGGCATACGGTCGAGAACCGTCACGGTGTCTCCTCCATCCCGTATCGGGGTTTTCGACTTACAATCGAAAACATGCAATATGGTAACACCGCACATGAAGTGCTCGCCGTCGTGTTCCAGGTTCGGGGTGTGCACCCGCAGGACGAATCCGAGAAACCGGGACTTCACGTGCTGTTATGGCAGCGGGCGCTGGCACCCGAACGCGGCAAGTGGTCGTTACCGGGTGGCCGGCTGGGCGTGGACGAGGATCTGACCAGCTCCGTTCGCCGGCAACTGGCCGAAAAAGTCGATCTTCGTGAACTTGCTCACCTCGAGCAGCTGGCGGTGTTCTCCGATCCCCATCGGGTGCCCGGCGTGCGCACCATTGCGTCGACGTTCCTCGGCCTGGTGCCCTCCCCCGCGACGCCCGAGCTGCCACCCGACACCCGCTGGCACCCGGTGAGCGCGCTGCCGCAGATGGCGTTCGACCACGGGCCCATGGTCGAGCACGCCCGCGCCCGACTGGTCGCCAAGCTGTCCTACACCAACATCGGCTTCGCCCTGGCGCCAACGGAATTCGCGTTGTCCACGTTGCGAGACATCTACCACGCGGCGCTCGGACACCAGGTCGACGCGACGAACCTGCAACGTGTGCTGGAGCGACGCAAGGTCATCACCCGCACCGGCACTACGGCGCGGTCCGGTCGCAGCGGCGGGCGGCCCGCGGCGCTGTACAGGTTCGCCGACGCGCGCTACCGGGTAACCGACGAGTTCGCCGCGCTTCGGCCACCAGGCTGACCCGGCTAGCTTCTTAAAGCTTTCTTAAGGTAGAAAGGACCGAATGGACCTGGGCAGCGCCGCACCGGCAACCGGTGCCGAGTGGATCGGCCGCGTACCGCACGAGGACCTGGTCCGCGGTGGTAGCCGCCCGAAACTGCCTGTCGACGACCCGTTCTATGAACCACCGGCTGGTTTTCAGCATGCGACGCCGGGCACCGTGCTGCGCAGCCGCGACGTCGAGTTGGCCTTCTTCGGCCTGATCCCGCAGAAGTTCACCGCCACCCAGGTGCTTTACCGCACCTCCGACATGAACGGAAACCCGGAGGCGACCGTCACCACGGTGATCGTGCCTGCTGAGCGCACGGACCGGCCGGTGGTTCCGGTGTTGTCGTACCAGTGCGCGATCGACGCGGTGACGTCGCGCTGCTTTCCGTCGTATGCGTTGCGCCGCGGGGCCGTGGCGCCGGGTGCGCTCGCGCAGGTCGAGTTCTTCCTGATCGCCGCCGCGCTGGCCGAGGGCTGGGCGGTTTCGGTGCCCGACCACGAGGGCTCGCGCGGCATCTGGGGCACCCCGTTCGAGCCGGGCTACCGCATCCTCGACGGCCTGCGGGCCGCGGTGAGCTGCGAACGGCTGGGCCTGGCCCCGACCGCGCCGATCGGGCTGTGGGGTTACTCGGGCGGCGGTCTGGCGTCGGCGTGGGCGGCCGAGATGCACGCCCAGTACGCCCCCGAGCTCAACATCGTCGGCGCCGTGTTGGGCTCGCCGGTCGCCGATCTCGGCCACGCCTTCCGCAGGCTCAACGGAAGCCTGTACTCGGGGCTGCCCGCGATGGTGGTCGCGGCGCTCTCGCACGTCTATCCCGACCTCGACCGGGTCATCCAGGAGCACGCCACCGACGCGGGCAAGGCGATGCTGCTGCGGGTGCAGAACATGACCACTGCACACGCGGTGTTGCGGTTGATCGGTATGGACATGGACAAGCTGGTCGATATGCCGCTCGAGGCGATCCTCGACATGCCCGAGGTCAAGAACGTCTTCGACAGCATCAAGCTCGGCACGGCGGTGCCCACACCCCCGGTGTTGGTGGTGCAGGCGGTGCATGACCGGATCGTGGCCGTCGACGACATCGATGAGCTGACCGAGATGTACATCTCTGGTGGGGCCTCGGTGACCTACCACCGCGACATGTTCAGCGAGCACATGCTGCTGCACCCGATGTCGGCGCCGATGGCGTTGCGCTGGCTGATCGATCGCTTCGACGGCAGGCCGGTCAACGAGCATCTGGTGCGGACCAAGTGGCCGACGCTGCTGAACCCGATCACCTACGTGGGCATGGCGCGGTTGGTGAAGATCGCCGCCAAGGTGATCACGGGGCGGACGGTGGAGCGCCGCCCGCTGTGAGGGCAGACCCGACCGGCGCTTCGTCGATCGGCGGCCACGCCCCCAGGTCGTCGCGCGGGGTCGCGACGGCGATCAGTGAGTACACCAACGCCGCGGTGGCCACGGGAAACATCAGCGTCACGGCGATCAGCAGCGGCGTATGCCCGAAGAACACCGGCGGCGCCTCGACGACATAGTGGACGCGGTTCTCGGGTGAGACTGGTGCCGCCGCGACGTCGATGATCCCGTAGCGCATGCGCACCAGCACGGCACCCACCACCGCGGCGACGGTAGCGGCGGCCGCGCAACCGATCGAAAGCGCCGCTGCCAACATCGGGCCGCGGTGCGCGCGCCACTGCCAGACCAGCACTGCGGCCACCACCGCGACGACGCTGGTCATGCCGAGGAGCAGAAACGCCGCCGTGAAGAAGTGGTCGCCTTCGTTGCCGAGGTAGGCGCGGATGCGGTCCCCGTCTTTGGTGAGCGCGATGACGCCGTGGATCGCCGGCGCCAGCCAGGCCCACAGCGCCCCGACCGCCACACCGGCCAACGTCAGCCCGGCGACGATGATCACCGCCGCGCGACGACGTGAAATACGGGGTGCACCAACATCATTCATCGCAATCCTCGGCTCTTCGCGCAAGCGCTCATCGCAATCCTCGGCTCTTCGCGCAAGCGCTCATCGCAGCTCCACGTCCTTGGAATCGGTGACGCCGTGCCGGGAACATTTGGCCGACCAGCCGTCGGGGCGCACCTGAACGATCATCCGGCGACCGCACTCGGCGCAGTACCGGGGCGGTTCCAGCCCAAGCTGGGCCGCGGTCGGCACCATGGTGCCGTCGGGTTCGCCGGTGTAGACGTTGAACGCCATCCAAGAAGTCTTACAGGGTGGCGTTGAGCGCCTTGATCGGCATCTGCAGATCGTCGAGCAGTTCCAGGTCGGACTCGGCCGGGCGGCCCAACGTGGTCAGGTAATTGCCGACGATGACGGCGTTGATGCCGCCGAGGATGCCCTTCTTGGCGCCCAGATCGCCCAGCGTGATCTCGCGGCCCCCCGCGAAACGCAGCATGGTGCGCGGCAGCGCGAGCCGGAACGCGGCGACGGCCTTGAGCGCCTCCGACACGGGCAGCACGTCCAGATCTCCAAACGGGGTGCCCGGCCGTGGGTTGAGGAAGTTCAGCGGCACCTCGTGCGGGTCGAGTTCGGCGAGGTTGGCGGCGAACTCGGCGCGCTGCTCGAGGGTTTCGCCCATGCCGAGGATGCCGCCGCAGCAGACCTCCATGCCGGCGTCGTGCACCATCTGCAGCGTGTCCCACCGCTCTTCCCAAGTGTGGGTGGTGACGACGTTGGGAAAGTGCGACCGGGCGGTCTCGAGGTTGTGGTTGTAGCGGTGCACGCCCATCTCGGCGAGCTGATCGACCTGGTCCTTGGTGAGCATGCCCAGCGAGCAGGCGATCTGGATGTCGACCTCGTTGCGGATCGCCTCGATACCCGCCGCGACCTGAGCCAGCAACCGCTCGTCGGGACCGCGCACCGCGGCCACGATGCAGAACTCCGTCGCACCGGTCTTGGCGGTCTGCTTGGCCGCCTCCACCAGGCTCGGCACATCCAGCCACGCGCTGCGCACCGGTGACGCGAAAAGTCCTGACTGCGAACAGAAGTGGCAGTCCTCCGGGCAGCCGCCGGTCTTGAGGCTGATGATGCCCTCGACCTCGACGTCGGGTCCGCACCAGCGCATCCGCACGTCGTGGGCCAGGGCTAGCAGGTCGTCGAGCCGGTCGTCGGGAAGCTGCAGCACCTGCAACGTCTGGTCCTGGTCGAGGCCTTCGCCGCGCTCGAGCACCTGTTCGCGCGCCTGAACCAGAATGTCGTTCACCGGTGGGCTCCTCCTGCTTCTTGAACACGTCGGCGAGCCGACAATTGAACACGTCGGCGAGCCGATAATTGGACACGTCGGCGAGCCGATAATTGGACACGTCGGCGAGCCGATAATTGAACGCTGTTCAGGTTAGGGTACGGGCGTGCAGCTGACCAAACGCGACGTGGTGGCGGCCGCGGCCGCCCTACTGGACAACTACGGGCTCGCCGACCTGACGATGCGCCGGCTGGCCCGCGAGCTCGAGGTCTCCCCCGGCGCGCTGTACTGGCATTTCGCGAACAAGCAGGAACTGCTGGGCGCGGTATCCGACGGGATCCTCGACGGGCTTTCCGCTGCCGTGGACTTCGTCGATGTATGCACCCGGCTGCGGAATGCCCTGCTGTCGCATACCGACGGTGCCGAGTTGGTGTCGGCCAGTTTCGCCGCGGGTCAGTCGGAGGCGATGAAGCAAGTTCTGGCGTCGCTCGCCGCCGCGGCGGCCCAAGCCGGCCTGGACGGCACGCACGCCGACCTGGCCGCTCGCACGGTCGTCTACTACGTGCTGGGCTTCACCGTCGACGAACAGTCGCGGTTGCAGTGGGACGCCGCAGGCGCCGAGGTGCCCGACGAACAGTCGGTGCTGAGCGACGACGCCGACGCACGCTTTGCGTTCGGGTTGCGCCTGCTGCTGAACGGTATCGCGTCTCACCGCCACAGCGATGTGTGGAGCGGCACCCGCGCTCACCGCGGCTGAGACTCCTCAAATCGCCAGGGCGGACTTGATCTCCGCGATCACCCGGTGCGGATACGCGGTGAGGTCCAGCCAGGTGAACCGCAGCACCTGCCAGTGCCGTAACGCAAGGGCATTTTGGCGTTTGCGATCGTTGTGAAAGTCGTCTGTGTCGCTGTGAAAAGCCAACCCGTCGACTTCGACGGCCACCTTCTGCACCGGGAACGCCACGTCGATCTTGTAACCGGCGGCGGGGTAATTCGTCTCCCATCCCGTTATTCCAGCCGCTCGCAGCAGTTTGACCAACAGCCGCTCGGCCTCTGAGCGCGCCCCGTCCGAAGCCGCCTGCAGGAGCGTTCTCGCTGCAGGCGAGCCGTGGCGGCCTTTGTTGCGAAGGTGCGCCGACCACAGCGCACGCAGATCGGTGTGTCGCTGCAATGCCGCATCCATCAATTTGGCGCCATCACGTCGTCGAACGGCGGCTTCCACCACGGTCAGGGCGATCGCGGTCACCCGCAGCCGGTTCAACTCGACAACATCGGACTCGTCCAGGTCGCGCCTGCGCAGCCTAGTTCCTGGCCGCCGCCGCAAGCGCGCAGTTCTGGGGACGGTGACCTCGACGATGGTAGGGGCGAACCGCGTGAGGCTGTGCACCCACGCCGCTGCGAGGCCGCTCGCGGTCGCCTGAGCACCGTAACCCCACACGCCCGCCCGGACGCGTGCGGCGTCGGTGAACGGCCGGTCGTCTGCGAAGTAGACGCCTTGGGAGCACCGAAGCCAGCGACCGGACCTGATGCGTCGATCGACGGCATCTTGACTCAGCCCGCATCGTTTGGCCTGAGCCAGCGTGATGACGCCGTCCTGCCGGCGCAGATATTCATCCAGCACACTATGAATGGACGCGCCGAACCCTCACCCGGTTCCATTCGCTGTGATTTGTGGAGCGGCACCCGCGCTCACCGCGGCTGAGACTCCTCAGATCGCGAATTCGCGCTTGGTCTCGCCGACCCAGCGGCGCAGTCCGACGATGGTGCCCTCGGTCTCGGCGGGTTTCCCCGCGATCCGCACCGCGCGACCGATCTGGGCAGGCACCACCCGCCGCGCCAACGTCGTGTGCGGGGTCCACCGCCCAGGAAGCGAGTTGGCCATCGGCGCGGGGTGTGCATGCGGTAGCGCCAGTTGGTACACCTCGGCGTGCATCTCGAGCAGCCCGACGGTGGGAACGAGCAGACGGGTCAGGATCAGCTTCGCTCGCCCGAACAGCAACGGTGCGCCGATCCGCACCGGCATCGGCAGCCGCGCGGCCACCGGCGCCAACAGGGCGTCGACCTCAGGATCGATGCGCTCGGCGACGACCAGCGTCGCGTGCGGTCTGCTCGCTGGCGCCTGGCTGGGAATGTCGGCGTCGCGCAGTTGATCCCAGATGCCGCGGATCGTCGCCTCGGTGTCAGGGTCGAACACCAGCTCAACGGAATGCACCATGGCTACACCAGGCTGTTGACCCAGTCGGCGTCGAAAGCGTTCGCGCTCATGGTCTCGAACTGCGACGCGCTCATCGTCCCCGCGCCAGAGCGCAGCACACCGCGCAGCGGCGCCAGCCCCGCCAGCGCCTTTCGGTTGCCCTCCTCGGCGGTACCGGGATCTGGCGGCCACGCGCCGATCACCAGACCGGCACATGAAATACTTTGGGCAGCAAGGGCTTCCAGGGTCAACGCGGTGTGGTTGAGGGTACCGATCCCGGCAGCGACGACGACGAGCACCTGCGCGCCGAGATCTGCCGCCACGTCGCGCAACGTGACTCCGTCGTCCCCCAGTTCGACGAGCAGGCCACCTGCCCCTTCCACGAGCACCAACTGCGCACCGACACCGCGCACCGACGCCAAGAGTTCCGCGCGGCTGGGCAGCGCCATGGCCGCCCGCTGTGCGGCCGCGCGCGGTGCCAACGGTTCCGGATAACGCCACTCGCCGTGCAGCGCGGTCACCCCGGACAGCCGGCCCACGTCGGCGAGGTCGTCGTCGCGGGGGCTTCCGGTCTGCACGGGTTTGCACACCGCCACGTCGATCCCGGCCAACCGCGCCGAACACGCCAGCGCCGCGGTCGCCACCGTCTTTCCGACGCCGGTGTCGGTCCCGGTGATGACGAGCGTGCTCACCGGCGCGCTTGTCCGAGCACGTCGGCCAAAACCGCACGCGCCAACGCCATCTCGTGCTCGGTGAGCGACGCCCGGGCCGTCAGTCGCAGCCGCGAGGTGCCCGCGGGCACCGTCGGCGGGCGAAAACAACCGACCCGCACCCCGCGGTCCAGACATGCCACCGCGGCGGCCAACGCCACTTCCGGCTCACCGAGGACCACCGACACCACGGCCGAGTCCGGTGGCGTCGGCACGCCGCACACCGACGCCAGCGTCTGCGCGTGGGCGAGCACGTCGTCGGCGCGCTGCGGCTCGGCGATCAACACGTTCAGCGCCGCCCACGCCGCCCCGACGGCCGCGGGCGCCAGGCCGGTGTCGAAGATGAACGGCCGCGCCGCGTCGATGAGATGGTCGCGCACCGCGGCGGGTCCGAGCACCACCCCGCCCTGGCTGCCGAGGGCCTTCGACAGCGTCGTCGTCATCACGATGTCGGGCGCACCGGCCAACCCGACCTCGTGCAGTAGCCCGCGTCCGCCGGTGCCGCGCACCCCCAGCCCGTGCGCCTCGTCGACGATCAGCAGCGCCCCGTGCCGCCGGCAGACGTCGTGCAGCGCCCGCAGCGGGGCCAGCGCACCGTCTGCGGAGAACACCGAATCGGTGACCACCACCGCGCGCTCCTCGTCGCGGCCGGCCAGCGCCGCCTTCACCGCGTCCACGTCGCGGTGCGGGGTGACCGCCACCCGGGCACGGGAGAGCCGGCAGGCGTCGACCAACGAGGCATGCGTCAGGGCGTCGGGCACCACCAGCGACCCGGCACCGGACAGCGAGACCACCGCGCCGATGTTGGCGGTGTAGCCCGAGGAGAACACCAGGGCCGATTCGGCACCGACGAAGTCGGCGAGCGCCTGCTCGAAGCCTTCGTGCAGTTCGGTGTTGCCGGTGACCAGCCGCGAGCCCGTGGATCCGGCGCCCCAGGTGCGCAGCGCGGCCACCCCGCCGTCGATCACGTCGGGGTGCTGGGACAGGCCGAGGTAGTCGTTGGACGCCAGGTCCAGCTCGGTGCCGACGGGTGCTCGGGTGCGCAGCGACCGCCGCAGCCCGGCCTCGCGGCGCTGCTGCTCGACGTCGCCGAGCCACGCCAGCGGGGATAGACGTGCGCGCGTCACTTGAGCACCTCCCGGGACTTGAACACGTCGGCGAGCCGACAGTTGAACACGTCGGCGAGCCGACAGTTGAACACCGTTCAGGTTAGTGCACGGACGACGGCGAGCATCGCCGAGCAGATCTTGGCGATCTCCTCGGGCGTGCAAATGTAGGGCGGCATGACGTAGATGAGGTTGCGAAACGGACGCAGCCACACCCCGTGCTCGATCGCGACGGGCGTGGCCACCTCCAGATCCACGGGGCTTTCCATCTCGATGACGCCGATCGCGCCCAGCACCCTGACGTCGGCGACGCCGGGCAGCGTCGCGGCGGGCGCCAGCCCCGAACGCAGGCCGTCCTCGATGGCGCCCACGCGCGCCCGCCAGTCGTCGTCGCGGAGAAGTTCCACCGACGCCACCCCGACCGCGCACGCCAGCGCGTTGGCCATGAACGTCGGGCCGTGCATCAGCGCGCCGGGTTCGGAGCCGCCGATCGTCTGCGCCACTTCGCGGGTGCACAGCGTGGCCGCCAGCGTGATGTAACCGCCCGTCAGCGCCTTGCCGACGCACATGATGTCGGGGGTGATCCCAGCGTGGTCGGCGGCGAACAGTTCGCCGGTGCGGCCGAAGCCGGTGGCGATCTCGTCGAAGATCAACAGCACGTGGTGGCGACGGCACATCTCGCGAAGGTCGCTCAGATAGCGCGGGTCATGGAATCGCATGCCGCCCGCGCCCTGGACCACGGGTTCGACGATGACGGCCGCCAGTTCATCGGCGTGGCCCGCAAGCTGCTTCTCGAACACCTCGCTGTAGGCGGGGTCGTAGTCCGACGGCACCTGCGGCGCGAACACCTGCCGGGTGAGCACATCGGTCCACAGCTGGTGCATGCCGCCGTCGGGGTCGCAGACGCTCATCGGCGTGAAGGTGTCGCCGTGATATCCGCCACGCCAGGTCATCAGCCGGTGCTTGGCAGCGCGGCCCATGCTGCGCCAATACTGCAGCGCCATCTTCGCCGCCACCTCCACCGACACCGACCCGGAGTCGCTGAAGAACACGGTGTCCAGCCCGTCGGGTGTCAGCTCGACCAGCAGCTGGGCGAGCCGCGCGGCGGGTTCGTGGGTCAGCCCGCCGAACATGACGTGGTTCATGGTGGCGAGCTGCTCGGTGATCGCCGCGTCCAGCACCGGGTGACCGTGGCCGTGGACGGCGGTCCACCACGACGCCATCGCGTCGAGCACCTCGACGTCGCGGCCGCGGTGGTGCAGCGTCAACCAGGCGCCGCGCGCGCCGACGGCGACGACCGGAGCCTGTGCGCCCGCACCGATCCTGCTGTACGGATGCCAGACGTGCGCGGCGTCGACCGCGATGATCTCGGCAGGCGTCATTTTCGGCACCTTAGGTAGATTATCGGTCAACCATGATGACCCTCGCCCCTCCCCGGCCGGCGTCTGCCACCGGACCGGGACAGTCCTCGCGCGCCAATACGGCGAACACGAGTGCGCGCGCATCGGGGTTCTACCGGCACGACCTCGACGGTCTGCGTGGCATCGCGATCCTTCTGGTCGCGGTCTTTCACGTGTGGTTCGGGCGGGTCTCCGGCGGCGTGGACGTGTTTCTTGCGCTGTCGGGATTCTTCTTCGGCGGAAAGCTGCTGCGCGCGGCGATGAAACCGGGGGCGTCGCTGTCGCCGGTGCCGGAGGTGACGCGGCTGGTGCGGCGGTTGCTGCCGGCGATGGTGGTGGTGCTCGCGGCGTCGGCAGTGCTGACGATCCTCATCCAACCCGAAACCCGTTGGGAAGCCTTCGCTTCCCAGAGCCTGGCCAGCCTCGGCTACTACCAGAACTGGGAGTTGGCCACCTCCGCGGCGGACTACCTACGCGCCGGTGAAGCCGTCAGCCCGCTGCAGCACATCTGGTCGATGTCGGTGCAGGGCCAGTTCTACATCGCGTTTTTGATCCTGATCTTCGGGTTCGCGTACCTGTTCCGTCGCATCCTCGGGCGGCATATGCGGGCCGTGTTCGTCGCGCTGCTGACCGCGCTGACCGTCGCGTCGTTCGTTTACGCGATCTTCGCCCACAACGCCGATCAGTCGGCCGCCTACTACAACAGCTTCGCGCGGGCGTGGGAATTGCTGCTCGGTGCGTTGGTCGGCGCGCTGGTGCCCTACGTGCGCTGGCCGATGTGGTTGCGCACGACGGTCGCGGTGGTGGCATTGGCCGCGATCCTGTCCTGCGGCGCGCTGATCGACGGGGTCAACGAGTTCCCCGGCCCGTGGGCGCTGGTGCCGGTGGGCGCGACGGTCCTGCTGATCCTGTCGGCGGCGAACCGGGCGGCCGATCCACACACCGGTGGCCGGATGCCCGCGCCCAACCGGTTGCTGGCGTCGGCGCCGTTCGTCTCGCTCGGATCGATGGCGTACTCGCTGTACCTGTGGCACTGGCCGCTGCTGATCTTCTGGCTGGCCTACACCGGGCACAACAGTGCCGGCTTCCTCGAGGGTGCCGGCGTGCTGCTGGTCTCCTGTGTGCTGGCCTGGCTGACCACCAAGTACGTGGAGAACCCGCTGCGTTACCGCGCTCAGGCGTCGTCGGCGCCTGTGGTGCCGCTGCGGATCCGGCTGCGACGGCCGACGATGGTGCTGGGCTCGATGGTCGCGCTGCTGGGGGTCGCGTTGACCGCGACATCGTTCACGTGGCGGGAGCACATCATCGTCGAACGCGCGAGCGGCAAAGAGCTGGCCGGTCTTTCGTCACGCGATTATCCCGGTGCCCGCGCGCTGGTCGAGAAGGTTCGGGTGCCCAAGCTGCCGATGCGCCCGACGGTGCTGGAGGCCAAGAACGACATCCCGCAGACCACCACCGACGGCTGCATCAGCGACTTCGACGACGTCGACATCATCAACTGCACCTACGGCGACAAAGACGCCATCCGCACCATCGCGCTGGCCGGCGGATCGCACGCCGAGCACTGGATCACCGCCCTCGACCTGCTCGGCCGCCTGCACCATTTCAAGGTCGTCACCTATCTGAAGATGGGTTGCCCGTTGAGCACCGAGAAGATGCCGAGGGTGATGGGCAACAACCGGCCGTACCCGAAATGTCGCCAATGGAATGAGCGGGTGCTGCCGCAGCTCATCGCCGATCGGCCCGACTACGTATTCACCACATCCACCCGGCCGTGGAACATCAAACCCGGTGACGTGATGCCGAGCTTCTATCTCGGCATCTGGCAGGCGTTCGCCGACAACGGTATTCCCGTGCTGGCTATGCGGGACACCCCCTGGCTGGTGCGCAACAACAAGCCGTATCTGGCCGCCGACTGCATCGCCAACGGCGGCGACGCCACGTCGTGCGGGATCAAACGGTCCGACGTGCTGTCGTCGCGCAACCCCACGCGCAACTACCTCGCGCGATTCCCGAACCTGCGCCCGCTGGACATGAGCGATGCGGTGTGCCGCAAGGACATCTGCCGCGTGGTGGAAGGCAATGTGCTCGTCTACCACGACGCGCACCACATCTCCAGCACCTACATGCGCACGATGACGGCCGAACTCGGTCGTCAGATGGCCGCCGCCACCGGCTGGTGGGTTGATTGATGACATCAGGACGCGCACCGGTATTGACCGTATGGCCCGGTGCGCCTTACCCGTTGGGCGCCACCTACGACGGTGGCGGTACGAACTTCTCGCTGTTCTCGGAAGTGGCCGAGAAGGTCGAACTGTGTCTGATCGCCAAGGACGGCACCGAACAGCGCATCGCACTCGACGAAGTCGACGGCTACGTGTGGCACTGCTACCTGCCCACCGTCGTGCCGGGGCAGCGCTACGGCTATCGGGTGCACGGGCCGTGGGACCCCGCGGCAGGCCACCGCTGCGATCCGAGCAAGCTGCTGCTGGACCCGTACGGCAAGTCCTTCCACGGCAACTTCGCCTTCTCGCAGGCGCTGTACTCCTATGACCTCGACGCCGAGGACCCGGCGTCCGGCGGCGTGCCTCCGCAGGTCGACTCCCTGGGCCACACCATGACCAGCGTGGTGATCAACCCCTACTTCGATTGGGCGTCGGATCGCGCACCACGTACCCCGTACCACGAGACGGTGATCTATGAGGCGCATGTCAAGGGCATGACCCAGACCCATCCCGGCATTCCCGAGGAGCTGCGCGGCACCTACGCCGGCCTGGCGCATCCGGTCATCATCGACCACCTCAAGTCGCTCAACGTCACCGCGATCGAGCTGATGCCCGTGCACCAGTTCCTCCACGATCACCGGCTGATCGACTTGGGTCTGCGAAACTATTGGGGCTACAACACGTTCGGCTTCTTCGCCCCGCACTACGAATACGCAGCGAACAAACATGCCGGCGGCGCGGTCGCCGAGTTCAAGGCCATGGTCCGCGCGTTTCACGAAGCCGGGATCGAGGTCATCCTCGACGTGGTCTACAACCACACGGCCGAAGGCAACCACCTGGGCCCCACGCTGAACTTCCGGGGCATCGACAACACCGCTTACTACCGCCTCGATGACGACGACCTGAGGTTCTACAAGGACTTCACCGGCACCGGCAACAGCCTCAACGCCCGCAACCCGCACACGCTGCAGTTGATCATGGACTCGCTGCGCTACTGGGTGCTGGAGATGCACGTCGACGGCTTCCGTTTCGACCTGGCCGCCAGCCTGGCCCGGGAGTTCTACGACGTCGACCGCCTGAGCGCGTTTTTCGACTTGGTGCAACAGGATCCGGTGGTCAGCCAGGTCAAGCTGATCGCCGAACCGTGGGACGTCGGCGAGGGCGGCTACCAGGTGGGCAACTTCCCAGGTTTGTGGACCGAGTGGAACGGGAAGTATCGCGACACTGTGCGTGACTACTGGCGGGGCGAGCCCGCAACCCTGGGTGAGTTCGCCTCGCGGCTGACCGGATCGTCGGACCTCTATGAGGAGACCGGCAGGCGCCCGAGCGCCAGCATCAACTTCGTCACTTGCCACGACGGGTTCACGCTGGCTGATCTGGTGTCCTACAACGAGAAGCACAACGAGGCCAACGGCGAGGACAACCGCGACGGCGAGAGCCACAACCGGTCGTGGAACTGCGGTGTGGAGGGCCCGACCGACGACCCCGACATCCTGGCGCTGCGCGCCAGGCAGATGCGCAACATCATGGGCACGCTGATGGTGTCGCAGGGCACACCGATGATCTCGCACGGCGACGAGGTCGGCCGCAGCCAAGGCGGCAACAACAACGTCTACTGCCAGGACTCCGAAATCTCGTGGATGGACTGGTCGTTGTGCGAGAGAAACGCCGACCTACTGGAGTTCACCCGCAAGGTCGTGCAGTTGCGCACCGACCACCCGGTGTTCCGCAGGCGACGGTTCTTCGAAGGTAAGCCGATCCGCTCCGGCGACCAGGTCCGCGACATCGCGTGGCTGACCCCCGCGGGTGAGGAGATGACGCTGGAGGACTGGGAGCACGGTCTCGGCAAATGCGTCGCGGTGTTCCTCAACGGGGATGCCATCACGACACCGGATGCGCGCGGTCAACGTGTGGTCGACGATTCGTTTCTGCTGTGTTTCAACGCCTACGACCAACCGCAGGACTTCGTCGCACCGACGGGGTACTACGCCGCTCAGTGGAGCGCCGCGCTGGACACCGCGCATCCCACCGGCGCCAGCGATCTGGTGGTCGGAGCGGGCGAGAAGATCTCCCTGCAGGCGCGGTCCCTGCTGGTGATGCGTAAGACCGCCTAGCGTATGCCGTCCCGGGTGCTTTCGACGTATCGGCTGCAGATGCGCGGCGACTGCTTCACCTTCGCCGACGCCGAAGCTCAGCTCGATTACCTTGCGTCGCTGGGTGTTTCACACCTGTACCTGTCGCCGATCCTGACGGCCGCCGAGGGGTCCAGCCACGGCTACGACGTCACCGACCCCACGACGGTGTCGGCGGCGTTGGGCGGACCGCAGGGGTTGGCGCGGCTGTCGCAGGCGGCGCGGGCACGCGGCATGGGGCTGATCGTTGACATCGTGCCCAACCACGTCGGCGTCGAGCGGCCCGAGCAGAACCCGTGGTGGTGGGATGTGCTCAAAAACGGCCGTGATTCCGCGTACAGCTCGTTCTTCGATATCGACTGGGAGCTAGGCGACGGGCGGGTCGTGCTTCCGGTGCTGGGTTCCGACGACGACGTCGTTGATCTGCAGGTCGACGGTGACGTGCTGCGCCTCGGCGATCTGGTGTACCCGATCGCCCCCGGGACCGGTGACGGATCGGGCGCCGAAGTCCATGAGCGGCAGCACTACCGTCTCATCGGGTGGCGAAACGGCATCTGCGGCTACCGCCGCTTCTTCTCGATCACCTCACTGGCCGGACTCCGTCAGGAGGACCGGGCGGTGTTCGACGCCACCCATGTCGAGGTCAAACGCTGGTTCGACGCGGGCCTGGTCGACGGGGTGCGCATCGACCACCCCGACGGGCTGTCGGACCCCACGGGATACCTGGCGTGGTTGCGTGAGCTCACCGGACCGGATGCGTGGATCGTCGTCGAGAAGATCCTGGCGCCCGACGAGCCGCTGGAACCGACGCTGCCGATCGCAGGCACCACCGGATACGACGTGATGCGCGAAATCGGTGGTGTGTTCCTCGATTCCGGCGGTGAGCAGCCGCTGACCAACCTGTTCGACTCCGCCGGCGTGCCCTACAGCTCGATGCCGGAGCTGGCCCGAAACCTCAAGTCCGAGGCCGTGACCGAGACCCTGGCCAGCGAGCTGGCCCGGTTGCGCCGCACCGTCGTGGCCGCCACCGGCGCCGACCACGACGATCTGCCCGCGGCGATCGCTGCGTTGCTCAGCCGCGTCGGCGTCTACCGATCCGATTACCGGTCGTTGTCGGCAGTGCTGCCCATCGCGTTCGCCCAAACCGCTACCGTGCGACCGGATCTGGCGGCCCCGCTAGCGCTGGTCGCTGCGGCGTTGGCTGCGCGCCCGGAAGTCGACGTCCGGTTACAGCAGCTGTGCGGTGCCGCGACGGCGAAGTCCATGGAGGACTGCCTGTTCTACCGCGACGCGCGGTTGGTCTCGCTCAACGAGGTCGGCTCGGAACCGCACCTGTTCGGGGTCAGCGTCGCGGAGTTTCATCAACGGGCGGCGGTGCGTGCGCGGATATGGCCGGCCGCGATGGTCGGTCTGACCACCCACGACACCAAACGCGGTGAGGATGTGCGCGCCAGGATCGGGGTGCTGTCCCAGGTCCCTGCGCTGTGGGCGGAGCTGACCGGCAAATGGGGCCTGTCCACCCCGCCGCCGGATGCGGCCACCGGTCTTTTCCTGTGGCAGAACCTGTTCGGCGTATGGCCAGCCGACGGGGACATCACCGACACCCTGCGGCAGCGAGTGCACGGCTACGCCGAGAAGGCAATCCGCGAAGCCGCGGTGCACACCACCTGGAACGATCCCGACAGCGACTTCGAGTCCACGGTGCACGCGTGGCTCGACGCGGTGTTCGACGGGCCGGTGGCGTCCGAGATGACGTCGCTGGTGGCCCGCCTCGACGCGCACGCGCACAGCGACGCGCTGGGCCAGAAGCTACTGGGCCTCACTGTGCCCGGTGTTCCCGACGTCTACCAGGGCACCGAACTGTGGGAGGACAGCCTCGTCGACCCCGACAACCGCAGGCCCGTCGACTATTCGGTGCGCCGCGACGCGTTGCACGCGATGCGACATCCGAAGCTGCGGGTGGTGGCGGCGGCGCTGGCGCTGCGGCGGGAGCGCCCGGATACGTTTTCTGAGGGCGGCTACCGTCCGATGCTGGCCGACGGACCCGCCGCCGAGCACCTGTTGGGCTTCCTGCGCGGTTGTGACGTGCTGACCGCAGTGACCCGCCACTCCGTGCGACTGTCCGAAACCGGCTGGGGCGACACGTCATTGACGCTGCCAGCGGGGATGTGGGCAGACCGGCTCTCGGGTGTCCGGCACCGTGGCGACGTGTTGGCCGCTGAGCTGTTCGCCGACCTGCCGGTGGCCTTGCTGGAGCAGATCGATGGTTGAGTTCGCGGTCTGGGCGCCGGTGCCCGAGCGGGTCCGTCTCGACGTCGACGGCACCCGCTACGACATGGACCGCGGCGACGACGGCTGGTGGCGTGCCGAGGTGACCGCCCGCCCGGACGCCCGCTACGGCTTCGTTCTCGACGACGGTGCTGGTTTCGACGACACCGTGCTGCCCGACCCGCGCTCCGCCCGCCAACCGGACGGTGTGCACGACAGATCGCAACTGTGGCAGCCGGATCCGTCGGTGTGGACGGACGACGGGTGGACGGGCCGCTCGATCGAGGGTCAGGTGATCTACGAGCTGCACGTCGGCACCTTCACTGGCGAGGGCACGTTCGACGCCGCGATCGAAAAACTGGACTACCTGGTCGACCTGGGGGTCGACTTCGTCGAGTTGATGCCGGTGAACGCGTTCGGCGGGACACACGGGTGGGGCTACGACGGTGTGCTGTGGTACGCGGTGCACGAACCGTACGGCGGACCCGACGGGCTGGTCCGCCTCATCGACGCCTGCCACGCGCGCGGCCTGGGCGTGCTGATCGACGCCGTCTTCAACCACCTCGGTCCGTCCGGGAATTACCTGCCGCGGTTCGGGCCCTACCTGTCGTCGGGCAGCAACCCGTGGGGCGAGTCCATCAACATCTCCGGCCCCGACGCCGACGAAGTGCGCCGCTACATCCTCGACTGCGCGCTGCGGTGGATGCGGGACTTCCACGCTGACGGGCTGCGCTTGGACGCCGTGCATGCGCTGGTGGACACCACCGCCATCCACATCCTCGAGGAACTGTCCGCCGAAACCGACGCGCTGGCAGCGGAGTTGGGTCGCCCACTGTCGCTGATCGCCGAAAGCGACCTCAACGACCCGCGGCTGATCACGCCGCGTGACCGCGGCGGCTACGGGATGACCGCCCAGTGGGACGACGACATCCATCACGCCATCCACGCCGCGGTATCAGGTGAACGTCAGGGCTACTACGGCGATTTCGGATCGCTGGACGCGCTGGCTGCCACACTGAAGAACGGCTACTTCCACGCGGGGACCTACTCCTCGTTCCGGCACCGCCGCCACGGCCGGCCGTTGGACACGTCGACAATTCCGGCGACCCGACTGCTGGCCTACACGCTGACCCACGACCAGGTGGGCAACCGGGCGGTCGGTGACCGACCGTCGCAGAACCTGACGACCGGCCAACTCGCGGTCAAGGCGGCGCTGGTACTCGGATCCCCCTACACGGCAATGATGTTCATGGGCGAGGAATGGGGTTCGTCGTCGCCGTTTCAGTTCTTCAGCTCCCATCCGGAGCCGGAGTTGGCCAGGGCCACCGCCGAGGGGCGCAAACGCGAGTTCGCCGAGCACGGCTGGAACGCCGACGAGATCCCCGACCCGCAGGACCCCGGGACGTTTCTGCGGTCCAAACTCAACTGGGACGAAGTCGACGACGGCGACCATGCCCGGCTGCTCGACCTCTACCGGCAGCTGATCGCGTTGCGTGACAACCACTCCGATTTCACCGACCCGTGGCTGGACCACCTGCGGATCGAGTACGACGAGGCGCAGCGGTGGATCGTGATGCACCGCGGCGCGTTCGCGGTGGCGTGCAATCTCGGCATCGAAGCCGTCGACGTCCCGGTCACCGGCGAGGTGGTGCTGGCCTCGGACGATCCGACGGTCGGCGCGGAAGCCACCCGGCTGCCGGGTCATTCGTTCGTGGTTGTCAAGTCGCTGTCCACAGGCGACGACCCTGTGGATAACTGATTGGCGCAATTCGTCGAGCGCGGGTGATGCTCGGCGGTATGACCGACTGCTATCCCCCGCCGCCCATCGAAACCGCAACCGACCCGATCCACTCGACCGCCGACCTATGCCAACGATGGCGCGCCCTGATGGGGCCGCTCGGATTCGGCCAGCGGTTGCTGTGGGTCGGCTTCGTCGGTCCCGACCAGTGCATGATCAAGGCGTACAGCCAGATTCCGCTGGGCTCGGGGGCCAACCCGGAACTCGCCGAATTGGTCATATCCGGGGTGTCTGACGTCCTGCTCGACTTTCCACAGGGCACCACGGTGGCACTGCTGTTGACACGGCCGGGCATCGGGCCGGTCTCGCACCTGGACCGGCGGTGGTCGGCGCTGTTGACCGAAGCCGCTGCCGCCCACGAGGTTGCGCTCGAGCCGATCTTCCGTGCGCACGACGAGTCGCTCGTGCTTGTGGAGCCTCGCGTGGACGCCGCGGTGTGACTAGAGCAGGAAACGGTATGCCGGCGAACCGGGTTCGAGCGCCTCCACGTGCATATCGGAGGCCGCCATCCGCTCCAGCAGCCCTTCGAGGTCGGCCGCCGAGCTGAGCTCGATACCGACCAGCGCCTCACCGGTCTCGCGGTTGTTGCGCTTGACGTACTCGAACAGCGTGATGTCGTCGCCCGGCCCCAGCACGCCGTCGAGGAAACGCCGCAGCGCGCCGGGCTCCTGCGGAAAGTCCACGAGGAAATAGTGTTTTAGGCCGAGGTGCACCAGTGAACGCTCGAGCACCTCCCCGTAGCGCGACACGTCGTTGTTGCCCCCGGACACCACGCACACCACGGTGGATCCGGGTTCGATCTCGGCCTCCATCAACCCCGCGACCGACAGCGCGCCCGCAGGTTCGGCGATGATGCCTTCGTTCTGGTACAGGTCGAGCATCGCCGTGCACACCGCGCCCTCGTCGACCGTGGTGATCGACACCATGTCCCCTGCGGCGGCCAGCGCCGCGTACGTCAACTCACCCGCCCGGTTCACCGCCGCACCGTCGACGAACTGGTCGACGGAATTCAGGGTCACCGGCCCGCCGGCGGCCAGCGCGGCGATCATCGCCGCCGCACCCGCGGGTTCGATGCCGAGCACCGAGGTGCCCGATGTCCGTTCGGCCAGATACGTGGTGATACCGGCGATACAGCCGCCGCCGCCGACCGGAACGATCACCAGATCCGGTTCCTCGTCGAGTTGATCGAGGATCTCGGCGGCGATGGTGCCCTGGCCGGCCATCGTGCGCAGATCGTCGTAGGGCGGCACCAAGGTCGCACCGGTCCGCGCGACGTCGTCGAGCGCTGCCGCCGCGGCCTCGTCGTAGGTCTTGCCGACGACGATCAACTCGATGAACTCACGGCCGTGATAACGGATCCGGTCCCGCTTCTGTTTGGGTGTCTTGCCCGGCACGTAGACGCGGCCGTGGATACCCATCGACCGGCACGCCATCGCGAACCCCTGGGCGTGGTTGCCCGCCGACGAGCACACCACCCCGCCGGCAGTCTCCTCCGAGGACAACTGCATCAACATGTTGTGGGCGCCGCGCAGCTTGTACGAGCGGACCGGCTGTAGATCCTCGCGCTTGAGGTACACCGTGGCGCCGGTCGCATCCGAGAGCCGTTCGCTGAACTGCAGCGGGCTGCGCAGCACCACGCCGGCAATTCGCTGAGCCGCATCGTCAATGTCCGCAGCACGAAGTTGCCGCGCACGCGTGCGGATACTCTGGCTCAGTTCAGCGGTCACCGGACAATGGTGCCACCAACCTGCGGTTATCAGCTAATCGGGGTCAACACGAACACCGGGATCGCCCGGTCGGTCTTGATCTGGTAGTCGGCGTAATCCGGGTAGGCATCGACCGCGCGCTCCCACCACAGCGCCTTTTCCTCGCCGAAGACCTCGCGCGCCTCGTAGTCCTTGGTGACCGCGCCGTCCTGCAACTGCACCAGCGGATGCGCCTTGACGTTGTAGTACCAGACCGGATTCTTCGGCGCGCCGCCCAACGACGCAACGACCGCGTACTGACCGTCGTGTTCCACCCGCATCAGCGGCGTCTTGCGGATCTTGCCGGTCTTCGCGCCCACCGTGGTCAGCAGGATGATCGGCCTACCATTCAGGTCCACGCCGGTGGTGGTGCCGGACTCCAGGATCTTGTCGGCGTGTTCGCGCACCCAGTCCCACGGGCTGGGCTCGTATTCTCCGGAAAAAGCCATGTGACCACCTTAGATCCGCTATGTGATCCGATCCCCGGATCCAGTGTTTCGGCTAGCCGAAACTTCGGTTACGAGCTATCGTGGCCATATGACCGTACGCGACGAAGTCAGCATCGCCGGCGTTCCCTGGCCGGTGTACAAGGTGCTGTCTTTGGTCATCGGTTTCGTGGTCCTGGCGATCGTGGCGTTCGCGACGATGTCGGCGGCGCCGGCTGTGCTGGCCGCCGCGGCCGCAGCCACCGTGACGTGGCTTTTTCTGCGCCCGTTTCAGCGTTCCGGCAGCACCGACTGATTCTGGACGAGTTGACGCAACGTCGATAGGCCGGCGGCCACCGGGGCAGCGTCGGGCGTCAAATTCGTATGCTTCGGCGCGGTCGATGTACCGGGCGAGCGTGCGACGATACTCGCCGTGACCCGGTTGATCACGCTGCTGGCAGTCAACGCTGTTCCGGCTGCAGGTTGGTTCATCGGGGACTGGTCAGCCGGGACGACCCTCGCGGTGTACTGGTTCGAGAACCTTGCGGGATCGGTGTGTGTCGCGGTCCTCATCGCCGCGCATCAGCGGTTGCGTCCTCGCCGCGGACATTTCGCGTATCAGGCACCCGACCGGCGCGGCGCCCAGTCGTCGTCCTTCATCAGCGGTTTTCTCATCACCAGCCTGGCGTTCTGCGCGGCGCACGGCATCTTCCTCGGCGTGATTTTGCTCCTGCTCGACCACAGTGGCCAGCGCGGTCTCGCTGTGGTGGCCTGGCCAAGCGTGCTGACCGGGTGCGTGATCGTGCTGGTCTTACTCGTCATCGATCTCGCTGTCGATCTCGTTCGGGTGCGCAGTTGGACCTTCTTGCGGATCGAGCGGACGGCCTACCGCGGCCTCGGACGCGTCGGCGTCGTCCATCTGACACTCATTTTCGGTCTTTTCGGTATGGCGATGACCGATACGCCCGCAGCGTTGTTCGGGATCTTTGTGGTGCTGAAAACCCTGTACGCACTCACCATGGCGCTGCCACAGTGGGAACCGGCCACCGCGCCCGAGCGGCTCAGCCGTGTGATGAACCGCCTACCCAACGTGCGTCCGGGTGAGAGCTTCGAAGATCGCTGGATAAAAGACCGAGCCGACGAAGCTGACCGGCGCGAAAGAAACGAACAACCCTGGGCCGGCGTCCGACGCTGATCGACGGCCGCGGATCAACCGCCGAGGCAGCCGGGACCGAGCAGGGCCTTGAGATCACCCATCAACGCCGACGACGGCGTCACCCGCAGCGACGAATCCAGTTCCAGGGTGGTGATCCGCTCACCGCTGATCAGCCTCAGATGCACCTGCGAGGTGCCCGGGTGGCGGGCCAGCACCTGTTTGAGCGCGCTGACCTTGTCGACCGTGCACTGCCGCGTCGGCAGGCTGACCGCCACCGGCCGGTCCAATACGGCGGTGGAGAAGTCCGGCACCACCAACTCGTTGGCGATCACCGAGATCCTGTCGTCGCGGATCGCCACCTTCGCGCCGACCAGCACCACCGCATCGTCGGCGATCTCCGCACCGAACATGGAGTAGGTCTGCGGGAAGAACAACACCTCGATCCCGCCGGTGAGGTCCTCCAATTGCGCTGAGGCCCAGGGCAGTCCGTTCTTGTTGACCCGGCGGTTCACCGAGGCGAGGATGCCGCCGATGCGCACCTGAGTGTCGTTGGGGACGTCACCGTCGAGGATGGCTGGGATCTGCGTGTCGACCTGCGCGGTCAGCAGATGGGCGATTCCGTTGAGCGGATGGCCCGATACGTACAGGCCCAGCATCTCGCGTTCGAGCGCGAGTTTGTGCTTGTCCTCCCACTCCTCGTCGGGCACCTTGATCGTGAACACCGCGTCGGTGGCGGTGTCGGCGCCGCCGAACAGGTCGAACTGGCCCATCGCCTCGGCCTTCTTGGTGCCCAGCACCGAGTCGACCGCGTCGGTGTGAATCAGGAACAGACCCTTGCGCGGATGGCCCAGCGAGTCGAACGCGCCCGCCTTGATCAGCGACTCGGTCACCTTCTTGTTGCAGGCGGCGATGTCGATCTTGTTCAGGTAGTCGGAGAAGTCGATGTACTTACCCTTCTCCGTACGGGTATTAATCAGCGACGCAACGACATTCGCACCGACGTTGCGCACAGCGCCCAGCCCGTACCGGATGTCCTCCCCCACGGAGGCGAAGTTCACCGCGGACTCGTTGACGTCCGGGGGCAGCACCGTGATGCCGAGCCTGCGGCAGTCGGAGAGGTAGACGGCCGCCTTGTCCTTGTCGTCGCCCACCGACGTCAGCAGCCCCGCCATGTACTCGGCCTTGTAGTTGGCCTTGAGGTAGGCGGTCCAGTACGACACCAGCCCATAGCCGGCTGCGTGCGACTTGTTGAACGCGTAGTCGGCGAACGGCAATACGGTGTCCCACAACGCCTTGATGGCACCGGCGGAAAACCCGTTGGCTTTCATCCCGTCGGAGAAGCCCTCGTACTCCTTGTCGAGCACCTCGCGCTTCTTCTTGCCCATGGCCTTGCGCAGAATGTCGGCTCGGGCCAGGGAGTAACCGGCCACCTTCTGCGCGATGCGCATTATCTGCTCTTGGTAGACGATCAGGCCGTAGGTCTCGGCGAGGATGTCGCGCAACGGCTCCTCGAGCTCGGGGTGGATGGGTTTGATCCCCTGGCGGCCGTTCTTGCGGTCGGCGTAGTCGTTGTGGGCGTTCATGCCCATCGGGCCGGGCCGGTACAACGCCAGCACCGCGACGATGTCGTCGAACCCGGTGGGCTGCATGCGGCGCAGCAGATCGCGCATCGGCCCGCCGTCGAGCTGGAACACCCCCAGCGTGTCCCCGCGGCCCAGCAGCTCGTAGGTCGCCGGGTCGTCCATCGGGACGGTGTCCAGATCCAGGTCGATGCCGCGGTTGGCTTTGATGTTCTCCAGCGCGTCGCCGATGATCGTCAGGTTGCGCAGCCCGAGGAAGTCCATCTTCAACAGGCCGATTTCTTCGCACGACGGGTAGTCCCAACCGGTGATGACGGCGCCGTCCTGCGGACGCCGCCACAGCGGGATGGCATCCATCAGCGGTTCGGAGCTCATGATCACCGCGCAGGCGTGCACGCCCGCATTGCGGACCAAACCCTCGAGGCCGCGCGCGGTTTCGTAGATCGTGCGCACGTCGGGGTCGGTGTCGATCAGGTTGCGGACCTCGGCGGCTTCCTTGTACCGCTCATGGTTGGGGTCGGTGATCCCGGCGACGGGGATGTCCTTGGCCATGATCGGCGGCGGCAGCGCCTTGGTGATCCGGTCGGCGATGGCGAAGCCGGGCTGCCCGTAGTGCACCCGGGCCGCGTCCTTGAGCGCGGCCTTGGTCTTGATGGTGCCGAACGTGATGACCTGGGCCACCCGGTCGTTACCCCAGCGCTCGGCGGCGTAGCGCACCATCTCACCGCGGCGACGGTCGTCGAAGTCGATGTCGATGTCGGGCATCGACGCGCGTTCGGGGTTGAGGAACCGCTCGAACAGCAGCCCGTGTTCGATCGGGTCGATGTCGGTGATCCGCAGCGCGTAGGCGACCAGCGATCCCGCCGCCGATCCGCGGCCCGGACCCACCCGGATGTCGACCGAGCGTGCGTAGTTGATCAGGTCGGCCACGATCAGAAAGTACGACGGGTAGCCCTTCGCGCAGATGACGTCGATCTCGTAGGCCGCGCGGTCGACGTAGTGCTGCGGGACCCCCGCCGGGAAGCGTCGCGCCAGCCCCGCGTCGACCTCATGGCGCAGCCAGGACGCCTGGTCGTGGCCTTCCGGCACCGGAAATGTCGGCATCCGGTCGCGCTGTTCCCACACGTCGGCGTAGGACGACACCCGTTCGGCGATCAGCAGCGTGGCATCGCAGGCTCCGGGCACCTGGTCGTCCCACAGGGCGCGCATCTCGGCGGCGGACTTCAGGAAGTAGCCGTCACCGTCGAACTTGAACCGGTTGGGATCCGACAGCGTTTTTCCCGTCTGGATACACAACAGCGCCTCGTGGTTCTGGGCGGCGTCGCGGGTGACGTAGTGGCAGTCGTTGGTGGCCAGCGGCGGGATGCCGAGCTTGCGGCCGATCTCCAACAGACCCTCGCGCACGCGCCGTTCGATGTCGAGGCCGTGATCCATCAACTCGAGGAAAAAGTTGTCGGGCCCGAAGATCTCGCGCCATTTGGCGGCCGCCTCGAGCGCCTCGCGGTCATGGCCGAGCCGCAGCCGGGTCTGCACCTCGCCGGAAGGACAGCCGGTGGTAGCGATGATGCCGGCCGCGTGTTCGGCGATGAGTTCGGCGTCCATCCGCGACCACTTGCCCAACTGGCCCTCGAAGGACGCCAGGGACGACAGCTTGAACAGGTTGCGCAACCCGGTCGCGTTCTCGGCGACCATCGTCATATGGGTGTAGGAACCGCTGCCCGAGACGTCGTCACTCTTCTGGCCCGGATCACCCCACAGGATGCGTTTGGTGTCGAACCTCGACGCCGGGGCGATATAGGCCTCGACACCGATGATCGGCTTGATTCCCACCTCGGTCGCCTTGTTGTAGAACTCGCTGGCGCCGAACATGTTTCCGTGGTCGGTCATCCCGACCGCAGGCATCTCCAGGCGCTGCGCCTCGGTAAGCATCGGCGTGATCTTCGCGGCACCGTCCAGCATCGAGTACTCGGTGTGGTTGTGGAGGTGCACGAAGGACCGCGAAGACGAACCGCTCATAGGCAGGCCAGTCTATGGCCGAGCTGCGACACTTCCCGGCGTGTCGCGCTGCGTGTCTCTGGCCGGCCCTTCTCAGGTCGGGGCGGCAGTGAGCGGCCGGGTGCACGACGGACCGTTCAGCAATCTCCCCGCCAGGAGTCGATGTAGTTGCTTGGCAATTTCGTCGACGTCGGTGGACGAATGCACGAAGCCGGCGAAAAAACCCACCCCCCAAAACATCGCGGCCAGCAGATCGGCGACGGCGGCCACGTCGACGTCGGCGGGGACCTCGCCGCGCCGTGCCGCGCCCTCGACCAGCCAGCGGTAGAATCCGCCCACCGCTTCGGCGATGAGTGAGCTGCCGCCGCGCAGCGCGGGGCTGCGGTGCAGGTCCAGGCGCGACGTGATGACGAACCGGGTGGCCGAGCCGTCGGGAGTGTCCGCCCGGCGCACGGCGGCAACGAACGCCGTTAACTGTTTCAGCAGGTTCTGCTCGCGTTTGGCGACCGCGATGCAATCGGACACCATCGCATGGGCTTGTCGGCCCAGCTCGTCGTAGATCTGCTCTTTGGTGTCGAAGTAGTAATGCATCGTCGGGCGGCTGAACCCGGAGCGCTGCGCGATGGCCTGAAACGTCGTCGCCTCGTAGCCGCGTTCGCTGAATACGTGGCGTGCCGCGCGCAGGATGCTCGCGCGCGTCTCGCCTGAGTCGGATCCGGCCGGACGGCCACGTCCGCGTCCACCTCGCGCCAGCTCGTTCCGACAGGTCACGAGCAAACGCTAGGGCATTGCTGAATCAAGGTCAACAGCAACGTGTCGCCGAGGGCACGCGAAGTTAGCTGTCAGCGGCCAACGCCAACGCGCGCCGATCGTCTCGCGCGCGCCGCACGGCGTCCACGCTGAACACCAGCAGCGCCATCCAGATCAACGCGAAGCCCAGCCAGCGCGCAGGCGGCATCGGCTCACCTCCGACGACCACGCCCCAGGCCATCTGCAGCGCCGGGTTCAGGTAGAACAACACGCCCAGCGTCACAAGTGGCAAACGCTGCGCCGCAGCGGCGAAGAGCAGCAACGGGATTGCGGTCACTGGTCCGGCCAGCAACAGCAGCGCGGCCTGGTCGGGCCCGTGGTTGACGAAGTGCGCCTGCCCGACGGCCTGTAGCCACAGCAGGTAGCCGATCGCCGCCGGCAGCGCCCATAGCGTTTCCACCGTCACGCTCACCCGCGGGTCGGCATCGACCACCTTCTTGATCAGCCCGTACAGACCGAACGACACGGCCAGCACGAGCGCGATGTACGGCGGCTCGCCCACCTCGACGGTCAGGATCGCCACCGCGACGACCGCCAGCACCAACGCCACCAGCTGCCAGGTACCCAGCCGCTCCCGGAAAATCACCACCCCCAGCGCCACGCTGATCAACGGGTTGATGAAGTACCCGAGCGCGGCGTCCACCACGTGCCCGTTGGTGACGGACCAGATGTAGGTGCCCCAGTTGATCGCGATGAACGCCGAGGCGGCCAACAGCTGCAGCCAGGCCCGCCTGCTGAGCCGACGCAGGTCACCGATCCGGTGCGCGACCGCCAGGATCGTCAGCAGGAACACGGCGCTCCACACGAAGCGGTGCGCCAGCACCTCGGTCGCGGTGGCCGGCAGCAGCAGCAGGAAGAAACCCGGGCACAAACCCCACCAGACGTAGGCGCCGACCCCGAACAACAACCCGGATCGACGGGTCTGGGTCACAGTTCGTGATTGCGCAGCACGTCAAGGGCGTGCTGCAGATCGGCCGGGTATGGGCTGGTGATCTCCACGCGCCGGCCGTCGGCCGGATGCGCGAAGGCCAACGACCTGGCGTGCAACCACTGGCGGGTCAGGTCAAGCCGTTTCGCCAGGGTGGGGTCCGCGCCGTAGGTGAGGTCACCGACACAGGGGTGATGCAGCGCGGCGAAATGCACGCGGATCTGGTGGGTACGCCCGGTTTCCAGCTCGATGTCGAGCAGGCTGGCGGCCTGGTGGGCTTCCAGGGTGTCGTAGTGGGTGATGCTGTGCCTGCCGTGCTCGGTGACCGCGAATTTCCAGTCGTGGCCCCGGTGCCGCCCGATCGGCGCGTCGATGGTTCCGCTCGACGGATCCGGATGTCCTTGTACCAGCGCGTGATAGCGCTTCTCGACGGTGCGTTGTTTGAACGCCCGCTTCAGCACGGTGTACGCACGCTCGGACAGCGCCACCACCATGACACCCGAGGTGCCGACGTCGAGGCGGTGCACGATGCCTTGGCGCTCGTGGATGCCCGACGTGCTGATGCGATACCCGGCGGCGGCCAGCCCGCCCAGCACCGTCGGCCCGCTCCACCCGACGGTGGCGTGGGCCGCCACGCCGGGCGGTTTGTCGACCGCCACGATGTCGGCGTCCGAGTACAGGATCGCCATGCCCTCGATCTCGACGGGCGTATTCTCAACCGGCGCAGGGGCTTCCGGCAACTGCACGTCTAGCCACGCCCCGGCCGTGAGCTTGTCGGATTTGCCGACCCGCGAACCGTCCAGGTTGATGCCGCCGTCGTCGGCCATGGCGGCAACCGCCGTCCGCGACAACCCGAGCAGCCGCGCCAATCCGGCGTCCACGCGCATCCCGGCCAGCCCGTCGGGGACCGGCATCGATCGGCTGGCCATCAGCCGCCGTCGTTGCCGGCGCTACGCCTACCGACCGTGTCGAAATCGAACCCGAACAGCGACAGCACCACCAGCAGGATGGCACCACCGACCACCGAGGGGTCGGCCACGTTGAACACCGGCCACCAGCCGATGGACAGGAAGTCGACGACGTGGCCGTGCAGCGGACCCGGCGAGCGGAAGAACCGGTCGACCAGGTTGCCCATCGCACCACCGAGAATCATGCCCAGTCCGACGGCCCACCATGGCGACACCAGCCTGCGGCCCATCCAGATGATGCCGATCACCACGCCCGTCGCGATCAATGTCAGCACCCACGTGTAACCGGTCGCCATCGAGAACGCCGCCCCGGAGTTGCGCACCAGGGTCCAGGTCACGGTATCGCCGATGATCGACACCGGCTGCCCTGGCGTCAGGAGTTTCACCGCGAGCACCTTCGTGACGATGTCGGCCGCCAACACCACCGCAGCGACGGTGAGCAGCATGCGCAGCCGGCGTTTCGGCGCAGGCTGCGGCGCCGCGTCGGCCGGCACTGCGGCGTGCTCGCCCTCGTCGGTCACGGGCCGGGCTTCATCAGTCACTCCCCCATCATTCCAAAGATTCGATGAGGAAGAATTCGGCCCATGGCTCGCCTCGTTGTCGTCACCACCGGTGGCACCATCGCCGCGGCCGCCGGCGACGACGGCATCAAGCGCCCGGCCCGCAGCGGCGCGGACCTGACCTCGGGCCTCGACGTGGAGGTCGTGGACCTGATGGCCGTCGACAGCTCGCAGCTGACCCCGGCCGACTGGGACCGGATCCGTTCAGCGTTGCCCGCCGAAGCGGCCGGTGTGGTGATCACCCACGGCACCGACACGATGGAGGAGACGGCGCTGTGGTTGGAACTCACCTACGACGGTGCGGTGCCAGTCGTGCTCACCGGCGCCCAACGCAGTGCGGACGCCGCCGACGCCGACGGACCGGCCAACCTGCGTGACGCGCTGACGCTGGCCGCGAGCCCGACGGCGCGCGGTCTGGGCGTCGCGGTGTGCTTCGCGCACACGGTCTGGCAGCCGCTGGCGATGCACAAGGAGACGACCGACGACCTGCAGTGTTTTGCCGGCCGGGCGCTCGGCACCGTCGCCGACGGTGACGTCACGCTGCACGCCTCGAAGGAACGGCCGTACCTCGGTGCGCTGTCGGCGGCCGCCGCCCCGCGGGTCGACATCGTCACCGCCTATCCCGGCGCGGACACGGCGGCGCTGGACGCGTGTGTGGCCGCGGGAGCCCGGGGCATCGTGCTGGAGGCGCTCGGTGCGGGCAACGCCGGGCAAGCGCTGATCGACGGGGTGCGACGGCACTGCGGTGCGGGTGTCGCGGTGGCAGTGACCACGCGCGTCCCCGGCGGGCGGGTGACCGCCAGCTACGGACCCGGCGCCGAACTGGCCGACGCGGGCGCCGTCGTGGTGCCGCGGCTGCGCTCGCCGCAGGCCCGGGTGCTGTTGATGGCGGCGCTGGGCGCCGATTGCCCCATCGCGGATGCCTTCGCCCGCTGGGGTTGATAAAGAGGAGCGGTGACTGTTTGTTGCGCCGCCCTCGCCGCCGCCCTCGTCGGCCTGGTTGTCACCGTGGCACCGGTCGCGGCCGCCCAACCGGCACCCGACCTCGACGTCAAGGACATCCGCGACTACCCGGTTGCCCAGGGCCGGTACAGCACACCCGACGATTTCTATTACGTCTTCTTCAAGACGCCCGACGGCCGCTCCTGCGGAATCGGGCCGAACGGAGGTCCGGTGGGTTGCGACGCCGTGCCGGGCGACGCGCCGCCGGGCACCAACCAGACCGTCGTAAACAGCTGGGCGCCCGCGCAGTACCGCCACTCCGACACCGCCACGTTCACCCGCGACGTCGACGTGCTCCCGGTGGGACAGCGGCTGGAGAACTGGGGTGCCTCGTGCGCGGTCGAAGACGTCGGCTTGGTGCGCTGTGAGACCTACAACTCACACGGGTTCCTTCTGGCAACCGGCTACGGCGAGCTCTGGTAGCGGCTGAGCTCGTCGAGATAGTCCGACCAGTCCAGGCTGTCGACCGGGTTGGCGCGGGTGACGTCGGCGCTGTCGTCGGGAAACGTGCGCGCGACGCCGGGGCCGGTGGCGCGGGTCTCGAACCGCACCGTCATCACACCGTGCCCGGCGCCCTGGATCCAGCCGTGTCCGTGCTCGGTGTGCGTCACGTCGTCGCCGATGCGCCAGGCTACAGCGGTGGCCGCGACGTCGGTCAGCGTGGGCGGCAACTCGGTGTCGGACACCTCTTCTGCGACGAGGTCCAGATCGGGGAACAGTGACTCCTGGCGCACTTCGGACAACCCTGAAAAACCAACGCCGACAAGGCGGATCGGGCCGATCTCGACCGGGTCCAGCAGCAGCCGCCGGGCGGTGGCGATCAACGTGGCGGCGTCGACGGTGGCGTACGGCAGGGTGGCCGAGCGGGTGAGGATGCTCATGTCGGACTTGCGCAGCTTGACCGTGACCGTGCGTGCGCCGCGGCCGTCGCGCTCCAGCCGGGTGTGGGCGTGTTCGCCGATGGTGGCGACCGCCTCGCGCAGCTGATCCAGGGTGATCAGGTCGGCGGGAAAGGTGGATTCGGCGCTGATCTGTTTGGCGGGCGCGTTCTCGGCGACGGGCCGCTCGTCGATGCCCCTGGCGAGCCGGTGCAGTGCAGGACCGACGGTGCCGCCGAGGATGTTGGCGGCTTCGGCGTCGCTCAGCGCGGCGAACGACCCGATGGTCTCGATGCCGAGCCGATGCAGCTTTTCCTCGGCGACGGGCCCGATGCCCCACAGCCGGCGCACCGGCAACCGGTCGAGCAGCGCACGCTCCTCCTCGCGGCGCACCACCCGTACGCCGTCGGGCTTGGCCAGGTCGGAGGCGATCTTGGCGACCTGCTTGCCTGATCCCGCGCCGACGGAGGCCACCAGCCCGGTCTCGTCGAACACCCTGGCTTTCAGTGCCCGGCAGAACGCCTCCACCTCGTCACCCGACGCGCCCGCCAGCTCGGCGGGCTCGCCGAACGCTTCGTCGAACGAAAGCTGTTCCAGCACAGGCACGACGGTGCGCACGGTGTCGAACACCCGGCGGCTCGCGACCCCGTAGACGACACCGCGCGGCGGCAACACCACCGCGGACACGCCGACCAGCCGGCGCGCCTGGTGCATCGGCATCGCCGAGCGGGCGCCGAACACCCGCGACTCGTAGCTCGCGCCCGCCACGACGCCGCGACCGCCGAGCCCGCCCACCAGCACGGGACGCCCGCGCAGGGTGGGCCGGGTCAGCTGCTCGACGGACGCGAAGAATGCGTCCATGTCGAGGTGCAGCACCCAGCGACCGTCCACATCTGCTGATGCTATTGGGGTCGTGTCATCCTGGCGGGGTGGCTACTGATGAAGTCGCGATCACCGACGACACCATTCGGCTCGGCCAGTTTCTCAAGCTCGCCGGGCTGATCGATTCCGGCGCCGACGCCAAGGCCGTCATCGCCAACGGCCTGGTCAGCGTCAACGGCGAAGTCGAGCAACGACGCGGTCGAAAGCTCAGCGCCGGCGACGAGGTATCGCTCGCCGGGCGCACCGCGGTGGTCGTGCGCGCCTAACGCTCACTCCGGGCGCCGAGTGTGGGGTTATGTCACGCAGATTCGCGAAACGCGTATATCTAGGCCACACTCGGCGGCGTGCTCCCAGCGGGGCTAACGCACGCGCGAAAGTTAGCTCTTCTGGCTCTCGTTCCTTCTCCTGAGGCGGAATGGGTAGCCGCCGCCCACAGTCCCCGTCATCCACTCGCCATCCTCGCGCTTCAATGCACCGCTGACCATGTCGAGCCCGGAATCATCCTGTGCGTGAAGTTGCAGACTCGGGTCGGTCTTGATGGTGAAGCTCGTCGCCAACAGCTCGTTGGCGATGAGATCCGACAAGCCGCCGCGCCAACCATCGGGAAAATCTCGAATGGTCAACTCCAGTTCGATGCGGTCGCCGATATCGAGGGCGAAGCGCCGCCGGGCTTCCTGGAACTCGCGAATCATGTCGCGCGCCCAGCCTTCGGCCTCCAGTTCGGGTGTCACGGTCGCGTCCAGCACCACCAGGCCCGCCCCGTCGGGCAGCGCACTAGTGTAGTCGGGATCCGCGGCCACCAGCCGCGAGCTGTACTCCTCGGGCCCAAGCACCGCCGGACCCGCCGTCAGCGTGCCGTCGGCATTCACCACCGCCTCGCCCGCCTTGACCGCCTTGATCGCCGCCTGTACGTCCTTGCCGAGCCGCGGCCCGGCGACCTTGGCGTTGACGGTGAGCTCGAAGCGACCGTACGCCGCGATATCGTCGGTCAGCTCCACCGACTTGACGTTGAGCTCGTCGGCGATCAGGTCGATGAACGGCTGCAGACGTTGCGGGTTCTCCACCGCCACAGTCAGTTTCGGCAGCGGCAGCCGCACCCGCAGCTTCTTGGCCTTGCGCAACGACGAGCCCGCGGAGGCCACCTCCCGAACCAGGTCCATGGTCGCAACCAGGTCGGTGTCGGCGGGCAGCAGATCGGCTTCCGGCCAGTCGGTCAGGTGCACCGACCGCTGGTCCGTCACGCCACGCCAGATCTTCTCCGTGGTCAACGGCAGCAACGGCGCCGCCAACCGGGCGGTGACCTCCAGCACGGTGTGCAGCGTGTCGATCGCGTCGGGGTCTTCCTCCCAGAACCGCGAACGCGACCGCCGCACATACCAATTCGTCAGCGCATCGGTGAACTGGCGCAACTGGTTGCAGGCGCCGGAGATGTCGCAGACATCCAGCGCCTCGGTCAGATCGTCGCGCAACGCGGCGAGCTTGGCCAGGATGTAGCGGTCCAGTACGTGCGTGGAGTCGGTGCGCCAGGTGCCCGTCTTCGGCGCGTACAGGCACAAGAACGTATAGGCGTTCCACAGCGGCAGCAGCACCTGGCGCACGCCGTCGCGGATGCCCTGCTCGGTGACGATAAGGTTGCCACCGCGCAGGATCGGCGACGCCATCAAGAACCAGCGCATCGCGTCGGAACCGTCACGGTCGAACACCTCGGTGACGTCGGGGTAGTTGCGCAGCGACTTGCTCATCTTCTGCCCGTCGTTGCCCAGCACGATCCCGTGTGCCACACAGGTTTTGAACGCTGGCTTGTCGAACAGCGCGGTGGCCAGCACGTGCAGCGTGTAGAACCAGCCGCGGGTCTGGCCGATGTACTCGACGATGAAGTCGCCCGGAAAGTGCGCTTCGACGCGCTGGTCAGAGTCCTCGGCCCCGTCGCCGGCGCTGACCCCGTCGAACCATTTCTGATTCTCGAACGGGTAGTGCACCTGCGCGAACGGCATGGATCCGGAGTCGAACCACACGTCGAGCACATCCTCGATGCGGCGCATGGTCGAGCGGCCGGTGGGGTCGTCGGGGTTGGGCCGGGTCAACTCGTCGATGTAGGGCCGGTGCAGGTCCTTGGGGCGCACCCCGAAATCGCGTTCCAACTCGTCGAGGCTGCCGTAGACGTCGATGCGCGGATATCTTGGATCGTCGGACTTCCACACCGGAATCGGCGTGCCCCAGTAGCGGTTTCGCGAGATCGACCAATCCCGCGCGCCGGCCAGCCACTTGCCGAACTGACCGTCCTTGACGTGTTCGGGATACCAGGTGATGTCCTGGTTCAGCTCTACCATGCGGTCGCGGAAGTCGGTGACCTTGATGAACCACGACGACATCGCGCGGTAGATCAACGGGTTGCGGCACCGCCAGCAGTGCGGATAGGAGTGGTCGTACGTCTCGTGGCGCAGCAGCACCGCGCCATTGACGGCTGCGCCCGCGGCACCGTCCTTCAGATCGCGGATGATCTGCGGGTTGGCGTCGAAGACGTGTTGGCCGGTGTAGTCGGGCACGGTGTCGTCGAACCGGCCCTTGGCGTCGACCGGTGTGACGGCGACGATGCCCGCAGCCTGAGCGGTGGCCATATCGTCCTCGCCGTAGGCCGGTGACATGTGCACGATCCCGGTGCCGTCCTCGGTGCTGACGAACTCGGCGGGTAGCACTTGAAATGCGTTGTGCGCCTTGTCATCATCGACAAAGTACGCAAACGGTGGCAGGTAGCGCGCGCCGAGCAGGTCGCGGCCGGCGACGGTGTCCAGCACCTCGGGCTCCTCGCCGAGTTCGCGCGCGTACGCCGCGAGCCGCGCCTGGGCCAGCAGGTAGCGCCTTCCGTCGGGCCCCTGGACCTGGACATAGGTGACATCCGGATTGACGGCTACGGCCTGGTTGGACGGCAGCGTCCACGGCGTGGTGGTCCAGATCAACAGATAGGCCCCTTCGAACGGGCCGTCGGTGACTCTCAGGCCGACGGTGATCGCGGGGTCCTGCCTGCTCTGGTAGACATCGTCGTCCATGCGCAGCTCATGGCTGGACAACGGGGTCTCGTCGTTCCAGCAGTACGGCAGCACCCGGTTGCCCTCGTAGGCCAGGCCCTTATCCCAGAGCTGTTTGAACGCCCAGATCACCGACTCCATGAAGCCCAGGTCCAGCGTCTTGTAGTCGTTGTCGAAGTCCACCCAGCGCGCCTGGCGGGTGACGTACGCACGCCATTCGTCGGTGTACTTGAGCACCGACGCCCGGCAGGCGTCGTTGAACTTCTCGATGCCCATCTCTTCGATCTGGGCCTTGTCGGTGATGCCGAGCTGGCGCTGCACCTCGAGTTCGGCGGGCAGGCCGTGCGTATCCCAGCCGAACCGGCGCTCGACCTTGTAGCCGCGCATGGTGCGGTAGCGCGGCACGATGTCCTTGACGTACCCGGTGAGCAGGTGCCCGTAGTGCGGCAGGCCGTTGGCGAACGGCGGGCCGTCGTAGAACACGTATTCCGGCGCATCGTCACGTCGGGCGATGCTCGCCCGGAACGTGTCGTCGCGCTCCCAGTAGTCGAGGACGTCGGTTTCGAGCGCCGGGAAGTCCGGCGCTCCGCTGCTCGGCTTCGGATAGGCGGTCACGGTGCTGCGTTGTCTCCTGTGCCACAAGTCCAGGCACGGGGACGACGTCGCGCGATACGCGAGCGCCGCGGTACCACCCCGCTTGCGCACTTGATGTGCGCCACTCACTTCGGGCGATGACGGACCCACCCGTTCGGTTCTACTGGGCTGGCTCAGCTGTTCTTCCGAAGGCTCCCCGGTGATGGCCGGTTCGACGCCGATGACCCGATTCTAATCGTCAGAACGGCGGCAGCGCGTCCGAGGTCATCTCGTAGAGGGCCAGCGGGAACTGCTCGCACAGTTCAGTGATCGTGTGGCCGGTGAACCGGCGGGTGTCGTACCACCAGTCGATGTGGATGTCGCCGTCGGCGCGGTACATCCGGACCTCCAGCAAGTGGCCGAGGGTCGGCGGCGTCTCCTGCACGGGCTGCGCCTCGTCCGGCGCCTCGCCGATGAAGTTGAAGTACACCTCCGAGGGCGCCGACGCGAGGCTTTCGGAGCCTGCCGCCAGCGCGCGGTGCACGCCGGCGAGGACGTCGGTGGCGCTCATCTGGTGCGAGGTCGCGCATACCAGCGGTACGGCGTCGAGCAGCGGTCCGCGCCCACTGGCGACATCCACCGCGACGATGCCCTCACCCAGGGTGCGGGCGATGGTCCGGGTCAGTGCGGCCAGCAGGATCTCGCCCGGGGCCAGACCCAGCCACTCGGTGGCGCCGTCGAGTTCAGCGGTCAACTCGTCGTTCGCCGGGGTGGACACCTTCGCCATCGCGGCCGACGTGTCGGTACTCGCAGCTTCGGCGATGTCGTAGTCGGCGATGCTGACTGTTGCTAGAGCAAAATTGCCGACCGGGTACCCAACCTGTTTTGCGGGCGTGTCCAGAAAAGGAGCAACCATGGGCATCAAGATAGCGGACATGTCCCAAATATGGGAGACCCCTCCCAAAACTGTGACGGCTGTGTCAATTAAAGCAACCTTTTCCTGTTTGCGGTTGGCACTGCCCAAGACCAGGAGATTGGTTTAAGGTGATGGGGTGCCACGCACCGACGAGAACGGCAGACAGCTCAAGGCCTTGCTCGACTATCTCCTTGACGGCGAGGTCGAAGCCAAGGACATCTACGACGCGCTGGGAACGTCGAGCAGCACGTATTACCGGCGCATCAAGGAATCCGACTATCCCAACGCCGAGGAGCTGCGGCGGGTGGCTGAGAGGTTCGATCTCAGCTATCCGGACCTGCAAATCCGATTCGGCCTGATGAGCCGCCAAGAGGTGTGGAGCTACGTCGAGTCTCCCGCTTTCACCGTCACTGCTGTACGCGAAACGAAAGCCACGCGTACGTCGCGACGTCCCAAACTTTCTGAACTCAAGCCACGCAGTGACGCACCCCCGCTCTAGCCCTATACTTTGCTGAGTACACCGCAGTTCTAAGGCGAATCAAATGGCTCTGGCGACACTCATCGTGATCACCCTTTGCTGTATCGCATGGAGCTTGTGGATTCGCCGGGTCACGTGGTCATCACGGTGGGAGTTTGCGGCGACACTGAACATCGCCTTGCAAGGCGGCGCCGTTTTGCTGATGTCGCCGTGGGCGTCCGAGACGGTCGGCGTCGTGCTGCACTCGCTCACCGGCAAATACAATCTCGAGGACTACATTGGCCACGACCTCTACATCGTCGCCGCCTCCGCGGTCGTCTACAACACCCTCGGCCGGCTTCAAGACGACCATGACCTGCAGCGCTCGTTCAAGCAGTACGTCGAGTTACCCGCAACGCTGTGCATCCCGCTGCTGCTGGTGACCTTCACGCTCGGCAACGGCGCCAAGATCTACCGGCCCGACTTCTTCACGGTGCCCACCGACTTCTGGCTCAATATGTACTGGCTGCTGCTGTGCGCCACCCTGATTTACTTGCTGGGCTACGGTGCGCGGGCGCTGATGGTGCTCCGTCAGGACCCGCGCTCCCGGAAGGTCGCCAACATCTACCTCGTCGCGTCCGCCTCGGGGGTGGCTGCGTGCCTGGCCCGGCTCGCCACCGCGTTCATTCCTCAGCTGCAGGCGTGGGACAACGGTTCGGTGCTCGTATGGGTGTTCGCGTGCGGCTGTGGCGCCGGGTTCGCGATCACCTCAGCGGAGTCGTGGCGCAACAAGACCAAGTGGTTCACCAGCGCAAACCACTGACCGCTAACCTGCGACCGGTTTGAGCGCCGGGTAGTACGGCGCGCCGAACCGCGGCACCGTCTCGTAACCGCGCCGCCGCGCCTTGGCGGCGTCGCGCCGGATCAGCGTTCCCAGTGCGGCGAACGTCACCTGGTCGAACACCATTCTGGTGAGCAGCCGGTTGTGCACGAAGCCGAACGACAGTCCCGTCGACGGGTCGGCCCACCCGACCGAACCGGCCAAACCGGCGTGCCCGAAGCCGGGCAGAATTCCCGGCGGGAAGGGCACGGAGTGGTAGCCCAGGTGAAAGCTCAGCGGCACGAAGATGTTGCGGTCCGGCCAGTACACCGGTTTCCCCGTCAGCGCCGCGACGCGCTCCTGGGAGAGGAACTGGGTGTCTTCGATGCGGCCACCGTTGGCGATCGCGCCGTACATCTTGGCCAGCGCCCGAGCGGTGGCCACGCCGTTGGCCGCGGGGATCTCGGAGTCCAGAAACGGTGTGTCGCCCTGTACGACGGCCTTCATGCCCGGGAAGTACATCGAGCCGAACATGCCCGATATGCCCATCGCGGCCACGCGGGGGGCGACGAAGTTGAAGATCGGGTTGGCCATCGTGCCTTGCGGTGCGAGGATCTGCGCGCAACGGGTCGGAGCCTTCGCCGGTGGACGGCCGAGATGCAGCCCGTCGGTGTTGAGCGGCTCGGCGAGTTCCTCGCGGATCAGATCGCGCATCCCCTTGCCGGTGACGGCGCGTCCCAGCCCCGACATCAGCCAGCCGTACGTCAGCGCGTGATACGCCTGATGCCCGTACAGCAGCCGGTTCACCGGCGCGGCCGCGACACGCTTCTCCATCGCCTGGTGGTCGAGCAACTCGGCCCTGGTGCAGCCATTGAGGTGCGACAGCCCGGCGCGGTGCTGCATCACCTCGCGCACGGTGATCGCTTCCTTGCCGTTGGCGCCGAACTCCGGCCAGTACTTGGCCACCGGCCGGTCGTAGTCGATCAGCCCGCGGTCGGCCAGCCGGTGGATGACGGTCGACGCCATGCCTTTGGTGACCGAGAAGACCATGGCGCCGGTGTCGGCGGTCCAGTACTCGGTGCCACGCCGGTCCGCGTAACCCGTCCACACGTCGACGACCGGTTCGCCGTGCAGGTAGACCGCCAGGGCACCGCCGCCGAATCGGCGCCCCGGGAACAGCTGGGAGAAAGCGCGCAGTGAGCATGCGAAGTTCGCGTCGGCTGCGCCCTGGATACCGTGCGGGAGCGCGGCGCTGCGCTCCCCATTATTGACGTACAGCACAATGAATATAATTTACCTGTTAGCCCGGCAAATAAACCAGCCGTTACCCATTTGTTAGGTCAGCCCAGTTCAGCCGCATCGAGTAGCTGTTGCGCAGCAAGCGCTGGGGTCAATTCGCCGGATCTGACCTGGCGCTCGACCTCGGTACGGATCTCCTTTACTGCCGGATGGGACAGCACACGGTCCAGCACGGCGTCGCGCACCATCGACCAGGTCCAGTTGACCTGCTGGTCACGGCGGCGCACCTCGAACTCCCCCGCCTCGGTGAGCACCTGACGATGTTTGAGCACGGTGTCCCACATCTCGGCCAGGCCGACGCCTTCCAGCGCGCTCATCGTCAGCACGGGCGGACGCCAGAGCGTCTCGCGCGGGTAAATCAGCCGGATCGCCTGGGACAGCTCACGGGCGGCCTTTCTGGCCTCCACCGCATGCTCACCGTCGGCCTTGTTCACCACGACGACGTCGGCCAGTTCGAGGACACCTTTCTTGATGCCCTGCAACTGATCTCCGGTGCGCGCGAGGGTCAGGAACACGAATGTGTCCACCATGTCGGCGACCGTCACTTCGGACTGTCCGACGCCGACGGTCTCGACCAGGATGACGTCGAAGCCGGCCGCCTCCAGCAGCACGATGGTCTCGCGGGTCGCCTTGGCGACCCCGCCCAGCGTGCCCGATGTTGGCGACGGGCGGATGTAGGCGTCGGGGTGCACGGCCAGCCGCGCCATCCGGGTCTTGTCGCCGAGAATCGATCCGCCGGTGCGGGTGGACGACGGGTCGACCGCCAGCACCGCGACGCGGTGGCCCTGCTCGATGAGGTACATGCCCAGCGCCTCGATCGTCGTCGACTTGCCGACGCCGGGCACCCCGGTGATCCCGACGCGGATCGCGTCCCCGGCTCTCGGGGTCAGCTCGAGCAGCAGCCGCTGGGCCTGTTCACGGTGGTCGGGTCGGGTGGATTCGACCAGCGTGATCGCCTTGGCCAGCGCGGCGCGGTCGCCATCTGAAATGCCCGACGCAAGCTTCGTGGCGACCATTTAGCTCAGCTGGTATCCCAACCGCTCGGCCAGCTTCTTCAGCAGACCGACCGCGGCGTCGGCGATGACGGTGCCCGGCGGGAAGATCGCCGTGGCACCGGCGGCGTAGAGCTCGTCGAAGTCACCGGGCGGAATGACGCCGCCGACGACGACCATGATGTCGGGCCTGCCGACCTCGGCCAGCGCCTCGCGCAGCGCGGGTACCAGCGTGAGGTGCCCCGCGGCCAGTGAGGAGACGCCGACCACGTGGACGTCGTTGTCGGCGGCTTGCCGGGCCACCTCGTCGGGGGTGGAGAACAGCGAGCCGACGTCGACGTCGAAGCCGATGTCGGCGAACGCGGTGGCAATGACCTTCTGTCCGCGGTCGTGGCCGTCCTGCCCCATCTTGGCCACCAGGATGCGTGGCCGACGGCCGTCGGCCTCGGCGAACTTCTGCACCAACTCGCTCGCGCTTGAGATGTTGCTGACCTTTCCGACTTCGTCGCGGTAGACCCCGGCGATGGTACGGATCTCGGCCTGATGGCGGCCCCAAACCTTCTCCAGCGCGTCAGAAATCTCGCCGACGGTGGCTTTGGCGCGGGCGGCGTCGACGGCGAGCTCCAGCAGGTTGCCTTCTGATTCCGCGGCGCGGCTCAGCGCCGCCAGCGCGGCGTCGACGGCGCCCTGATCACGGTCCGCGCGCAGCTGCTCCAGCTTGGCGAGCTGCTCGGCGCGCACCCTGCTGTTTTCGACCTTGAGCACCTCGATCTCGTGGTCGGTGCCATCGCCGGTGGCAACCTGGTACTTGTTGACGCCGATCACCGGCTGCGCCCCGGAGTCGATGCGGGCCTGAGTGCGTGCGGCGGCCTCCTCGATGCGCAGCTTGGGGATGCCGTCGCTGATCGCCTGCGCCATGCCGCCGTGCTCGTCGACCTCCTGCATATGCTCGCGGACCTTCTCCACCAGCGCCTGGGTCAGCGATTCGACGTAGTAGGAGCCGCCCCACGGGTCGATCGGCCTGGTGGTGCCGGACTCCTGAGCCAACAGCAGCTGCGTGTTGCGGGCGATGCGGGCCGAGAAGTCCGTCGGCAACGCCAGCGCCTCGTCGAGCGCGTTGGTGTGCAGCGATTGGGTGTGGCCCTGGGTGGCCGCCATCGCCTCGATGCAGGTCCGCGCGACGTTGTTGAACGGGTCCTGGGCAGTCAGCGACCAGCCAGACGTCTGCGAGTGCGTACGCAATGACTTGGACTTGGGGTTCTTGGGTTCGAACTGCGCGACGAGCTCACTCCACAGCATCCGCCCGGCGCGCAGCTTGGCCACCTCCATGAAGAAGTTCATGCCGATACCCCAGAAGAACGACAGCCGCGGTGCGAACTTGTCGATGTCCAGCCCGGCGTCCAGCCCCGCCTTGATGTACTCGACTCCGTCGGCCAGCGTGTAGGCCAGCTCCAAATCCGCTGTGGCACCGGCCTCTTGGATGTGGTAGCCCGAAATCGATATCGAGTTGAACTTCGGCATCTTCGCGCTGGTGTAGCCGAAGATGTCGGAGATGATCCGCATCGAGGCCTTCGGCGGATAGATGTAGGTGTTGCGGACCATGAACTCCTTGAGGATGTCGTTCTGGATGGTCCCCGCCAGTTTCTCCGGCGGCACACCCTGCTCCTCGGCGGCCACCACATACAGCGCCAGGATGGGCAGCACCGCGCCGTTCATCGTCATCGACACCGACACCGTCGACAGGTCGATGCCGTCGAAGAGCTGTCGCATGTCCAGGATCGAATCGATTGCCACGCCGGCCATTCCGACGTCACCCTGCACCCGGGGATGGTCGCTGTCATAGCCGCGGTGGGTGGCCAGATCGAACGCCACCGACAAACCCTTCTGGCCGGCGGCCAGGTTGCGCCGGTAGAACGCGTTGGATTCCGCGGCGGTGGAGAACCCGGCGTACTGGCGGATGGTCCAGGGCTGGTTGACGTACATGGTCGGATACGGCCCGCGGATGTAGGGCGGTTCCCCTGGGAAGGTGTCCAGCGGGTAGCCGGCCGCGACGGCGGTGTCCCGGTCGGCGCCGACGTAGACCGGTTTGACGTCGACGCCCTCCGGGGTGATCCAGGTCAGTTGCTCGGCGGCGTAACCGTGGGCAGCGGCCGCGGCTTCGACATGGGCCGCGACGTCGGTCGGCGTCGGCGGCGGCGGTGTCTGCTCGCCGCGCAACGGCACGTCGGCGAAGCTCGCGATATCCGTCCCGGCGACATCGTTGACAGTCATCTCAGGCCCCCAATCTGGTGAGCAGGTCCGACAACACGCTGACCGCGTCGATCTTCGTTGTCAGGTAGCCGTCCGGTTTCGAATCCGCTTCGGCGACCGCCTTTTCCGGTCCGGCCAGCAGTACGTGCTCGACACCTGAGCGGTGCGCCGCATCGACGGCGGCCGACGCCTCGGTCGCATAGCGGGCGTCGGTGCCGCAGATCACCGCCACCTTCGCCGGGTCGGCCCCGTCTGCGTCGGTCACGGCCTCGATACCGCCGGAGGCCAACAGGTTCGTCGCGAACGTCGCCCGGATGTTGTGTTCGGCGAGCGGACCCAGCGGCAGCAACCGCACCTGGGGCCTGGCGCCGGTGCGCTCCAGGAACGCGTCGCTGCGGTCCCGCAGCGCTTCGAACCCGGCCGCGTAGCGGGCCACGCCGGGCAACGTCTCCCCCGGTGGCAGCGGCGGTTCACCGAGGTTCGGATATTCGTTGACACCGGTGATCGCGGTGCGGCGGTGGCCGATGTCGGCCGCGCGCCGCTCGGCCACCGCGGTGATCTGTTCGACGACGTAGTCGCGGGCCGTCTGGAAACCGCCGCGGGATTCGATGTCCTGAAACTGTTTCCACGCCTGCTCGGCCAGTTGCTCAGTGAGGTCTTCGACGTGCCAGGAGCCCCCCGCCGGGTCCATTACCCGGCCGACATGGGACTCCTCGATAAGCAGCAGCTGCGTGTTTCTGGCGATGCGGCGCGCGAAACTGGCTGCGGTGCCAGGAAATCCGCCGACGATCGCGACGTCGAACGGATGCACCAGCACGGTGTCGGCGCCGCCGACGCCCGCGGAGAAGGCGGCCAGCGTGGTGCGCAACATGTTCACCCACGGGTCGCGTTTGGCCATCATCGGCAACGACGTCACCGCGTGCAGCGTCGCCGCCCCAGCTTCGGCCAGATTGCCGGCACCGCCGGCGGTCGGCGCGCCGACGACCTCAGCCACCCGCGCCCACAGCAGCCGCGCCGCACGCATCTTCGCGATCGTCATGAACTGGTCATCGTCGGCGGCCAGCCGGAAGCTGATCTGGCGCACCGCATCGACTCCGCCGACGCCGCCGTTGCCAAGCAGCCGCAGGTACGTCACCGCCGCCGCAATACTGCCCGCCAGCTCCCACGATGCGTTGGCGCCGATGTTGTGGAACGCCGGGCCGTCGACCGTGATGGCCCGCACGTGTCCGTCGTGGCCGGTGACCTTGGCCGCGGTCTGCACGACGTCGGCAATGTCGGGCGCGGGTCGGCCGCTGACTGCGGCGGTCAGCGGATCGGCACCCAGGTCCAGCGACAACCGCGCGCGTTGGTCGTCGTCGAAATCGGTCAGCAGAGCAAGAATTGCTTCGGCGGCGGAGACGTAGTCGCTTCCCGCGTCCAGCACCACCGGGACCAGGTCCAGGAATACGCCGTCTAGCAGCTGGTCCAGTTCGGCCGCGGGTACCCCGCCCGGTCCGCCGATGTTGAGTACCAGGCTGCTGACACCTTCGGTCAGCGCGAGCAGCAGGGCGCCGTTCTGCTCACCGGCCGCCGCGGTCGAGCCGTTGGCGGGGAAGGCCTCGGCGACCTTCCAGCCCGCCTTGACGTCCCGCAGCGCGTCGCCGCCGCGTACGTAGGGCCACTGGCCGGGCAGCGGATGCTCGGCGACGCTGTCGAGGCTGGTGTACAACGGCCGGATCGGGAAGCCCTCGTAGGTCGGCGAGTCCAGCAGCCGTTCAGGTTCGGCGGGCAGATCGGCAGGGTCCCGCTTGGTGCTCTTCGCCAACACCCCGGCCACCGCCGAGCGCCAACGCTGGACATCGGCTTCGATCGCAGTGGATTTCTGCACGCCATCAGGCTAATTGATCACCCTGGAGCGGTTGTTCGCCGGGCAGGCGACTCCCCGCGCCGCTGAGCGCCGATACCGGGCGGAGTTCCGTACTCTTAGTAGGCGTGAACACAGTCGTCAGCACCCTGCGCGCGGTCCGCGCGGCGGTGATCGTCACGGCTACCAGCGTGCCCCGGCGACGCATCGCCACGATCGTCGCCGCGATTGTGATCCTCATCGCAGTTGCGCTGCTCGTGCCGCTGCCGACCGCGATTCAACTGCGCGACTGGGCCACCTCGGTCGGCCCGTGGTTCCCGCTGGCGTTTCTGGGCGCGCACATCGTGGCGACGGTCTTCCCGTTTCCGCGCACGGTCTTCACGTTGACCGCCGGGTTGCTCTTCGGCCCGGCGCTGGGCATCCCGCTGGCGGTGGCGGCGGCCACCGTCAGCGCCCTGATCGCGTTGCTGTTGGTCCGCGCAGTCGGGTGGCAGCTGGCCCGCGTTGTGCGCCATCCACGCATCGACTTGCTGGACGCGCGGCTACGCCAACGCGGTTGGCCGACCGTGGTGTCCATGCGGTTGATCCCCGCCGTGCCGTTCTCGGTGCTGAACTACGCCGCGGGTGCCTCTGCGGTGCGGGCGCTGCCCTACACACTGGCCACCCTGGTCGGACTGCTCCCAGGCACCGCGGCCGTGGTCATCCTCGGCGACGCGCTCACCGGCAATGTCAACCCGCTGCTGGTGTTGGTGTCGGCGTGCACCGCCAGTGTCGGCATCGCCGGTTTGGTATACGAACTCCGCGCACACCGCCGCCACCATCCGATGAAAGTGGCTCCTCCTGTGGCACAGGCGATCTCGACCGAAGGTGAATTTGCCGCTGACCCGCTGTGACCTGCGTTATCGGCAACCGTTAGGCTGGTTAAGCGGTGAAAAGCGAGGATGATTCGAGCGTTGGCCGGCGCGGCCAGCTTGCCCTCCGCACGATTCTTGGTCCCGCCGCAGTGTTCCCGCCCGCGTAACCGGTGCTCTTTTACGTGTCGACGTTGGGAGCACTACTACAGGAGGAGGTTGAAGTGTCCCGGCCACCTGGCCTTCAAGACAACGCGGAATTGGTGTTGCGCGAACAAAGTTACGGCGATGACCCGTTAGCTGATCGCGAAACCGATCTGTACCGAGGCGAATACGTGATGAGCTTTGTCGAGAAGTGGGACGAGCTGATCGACTGGGAGGCGCGCGCTCAGTCCGAGGGACAGTTCTTCATCGACGTGCTGCGGGCGCGCAACAAGCAGACTGTGCTCGACGTCGCGACCGGCACCGGATTTCATTCCGTGCGTCTCACGGAGGCGGGCTTCGACGTCACCAGCGCCGACGGCTCGGCGGCGATGCTGGCCAAAGCGTTCGAGAACGGCCAACGCCGCGGGCTGATCCTCAAGACGGTGCAGGCCGATTGGCGACAGTTGAACCGAGGCATCCAGGGCAAGTACGACGCGATCATCTGCCTCGGTAACTCGTTCACCCACCTGCACGAAGAGCAGGACCGGCGGCGCGCGCTGGCCGAGTTCTACGCCGCGCTGCGCCACGACGGGATCCTGATCCTGGACCAGCGCAATTACGACGAGATGCTCGACAACGGCTTCTCGTCGAAGCACAAGTACTACTACTGCGGTGATCAGGTGTCCGCCGAACCCGAGCACATCGACGACGGGTTGGCCCGCTTCAACTACGAGTTCCCAGACGGCGCCAAGTACACGCTGAACATGTACCCGTTGCGCAAGAACTACGTTCGGCGCCTGATGCGCGAGGCCGGGTTCGAACGGGTCCGCACCTACGGCGACTTCCAGGAGACCTACCAGGAGAACGAGCCCGACTTCTTCATCCACATCGCCGAGAAGTCGGTGGTCGAAGATGCGACGGTGACCACCCGCGCGGACGCTGAGGCCTATTACGACAGCGACGACGCCGACGCGTTCTACTCGATGATCTGGGGCGGCGAAGACATCCACGTCGGCTGCTACGAGAACAGCCGCGATATCCGGGCCGCCAGCGTGGAGACCGTCGACCGGATGATCGGGCGGCTGCCGCATCTGGAACCCGGCAGCAACGTGCTCGATCTGGGCTCCGGTTACGGAGGTTCGGCACGGCGCCTGGTCGCCACGCGCGGCTGCACGGTGACGTGTCTGAACATCTCCGAAACCCAGAACGACGCCAACCGCGCCAAGAACGTTGCGGCCGGACTCGCCGACCGCATCCGCGTCGTGCACGGCAGCTTCGACGACATCCCCGCACCGGACAACACGTTCGACGTCGTATGGTCCCAGGACGCGATCCTGCACGCGTCGGACCGCCGCAAAGTGCTCAGCGAGGCGTTTCGGGTGCTCAAACCGGGCGGGGAGATGATCTTCACCGACCCGATGCAGGCCGACGACGTGCCCGACGGCGTTCTGCAGCCGGTCTACGACCGGCTCAACCTGCCCGACCTGGGATCCATGCGGTTCTACCAGCAGGCCGCACTGGCACTCGGGTTCGAGGTGGTCGAGCAGATCGACCTGGTGCACAACCTGCGGACCCACTACGACCGGGTGCATTCCGAACTCGAGGCCCGCCGCGACGAGCTCGAACAGCAGTCGTCGAAGGCCTACCTCGACAAGATGATGGTCGGCCTGCGCAACTGGGTGCAGGCCGCCGACGAGGGCCACCTCGCGTGGGGGATCCAGCGGTTCCGCAAGCCTGCCCAGTAGGACCTGGCGGTCGCCGGCTCAGCGTTCGGGCTGGCTGCTCGACGACCGATCCAGTTGCGGCGCAGGGTAACCCGGTTGCTGCACCGGGATGCGGGCTTCCGCCTCGGCCTTGGCGACGGCCTGCGCGATGGCCGGGTCGGTCTCGGTGGAGAACCAGTCGGCCACTTCGTCGGAGTCGTCCTCGGGTTTGGGCAGATCGTCCTCGACCGGCGAGGGGGTGTACCGGAACACGCCGTCGTCGCCGGGCGCGCCGAGTTGCTTCGCGAAGCCCTGCAGCGCGGCGCCGAAATCGCTGGGCACCAGCCACACCTTGTTGGCCTCCCCCTTGGCCATCTGCGGCAGGGTCTGCAGGTACTGGTAGGCCAGCAGCTCAGGGGTCGGACGGCCGGCCTTGATCGCGGCGAACGTCTTCTCGATCGCCTTGGCCTGGCCCTGGGCCTGCAGATACTGGGCGGCGCGCTCACCTTGCGCCCGCAGCATCCGCGACTGCCGATCGGCCTCCGCCGCCAGGATCGCTGCTTGTTTGGCGCCCTCGGCGGCCAGGATCTGCGCCTGCTTCTGCCCTTCGGCCTGTTTGATCGCCGACTCGCGTTGGCCCTCGGCGGTCAGGATCATCGCGCGCTTCTCCCGGTCGGCGCGCATCTGCTTTTCCATCGAATCCTGGATCGAGGGCGGCGGATCGATGGCGCGCAGCTCCACCCGCGCCACTCGGAGCCCCCACCGGTTGGTGGCTTCATCGAGTACTCCGCGCAGTGCGGTGTTGATCTGGTCGCGCGAGGTCAGCGTCTGCTCCAGGGTCATGCCACCGACCAGGTTGCGCAGCGTCGTCGTGGTCAGCTGCTCCACGCCGACGATGTAGTTGCTGATCTGGTAGACCGCGGCCTGCGGGTTGGTGACCTGGAAGTAGACCACCGTGTCGATCGCGACCGTGAGGTTGTCCTCGGTGATCACCGGTTGCGGCGGAAACGACACCACCCGTTCGCGCAGGTCCACCCTGGCGCGGATCCTGTCGACGAACGGCACCAGCAGTGTCAGCTGGCCGCTGACCGTGCGGCTGTAGCGGCCCAGCCGCTCGATGACCGCGGCCTCCGCCTGCGGAATCAGCGCGATCGACTTGGCGACGATGATGGCGGCGAACACCACCAACGCGGCGAGGAGGATCAAACCGGCAACGGCACCGTCCATGGTGGTTCCTTCTTTCGTGCCCCTAGTCGAGCCTGTGGACGACGGCGGTGGCGCCGTCGATGTGCACCACGGTCACGTGGTCGCCCTGTTCATACACATCGTCTGCGTTCAGGGGGCGTGCGGTCCAGACCTCACCCTCGAGCTTGACCTGCCCTTCGTGGCGCGCCACCCGGTCGAGCACCAGCGCGCTCTTGCCCTCCAGCGCCTTGACCGGCTCGGACAGGCCCCGACCGGACTGGAAGTGTCTGCGCAGTGCCGGCCGGACCAGCACCAGCAGCAGCACCGACACGACTGCGAACACCGCGCCGTGGACCCACAGCTCATCGAAGATGAGGCTGGAGCCCGCCGCGGCCAACGCGCCGCCGCCCAGCATGAGCAGGAACATGTCGCCGGTCAGCGCCTCGGCACCGGCGAGGGCCAGCGCGGCGACAAGCCAGATCAATGCAACGGGCATACCGCCAGCCTAGCGCGGGTCCGCGATACGCCCCTGCGAACAACTACACTGCGACCATCATGTGGTGTCCCAGTGTCTCGTTGTCGGTGTGGGCCAACGCCTGGCTCGCAGGCGCGGCCGCTCCCGACGATCTCCTCGACGCGTTATCGCTTTGGGCACCAAAGCATTCCGTTCTCGCCTATGATTCCGTCGCCGCCGGCCGCACGGGCCTGCCGTGGCCGGATCTAGTCGATGCGGGCGCGGTCTCGATGCTTCAGACGTTGCGCACCGCGTCGGGCACGACGTCGACTCCTCCGGTGGCGCTTGCGTTGCCGGTCCCCGGCGACGTGCGTGGTCTACCGGCCGGAACCCAGTTCCAGCGCGACGCGGTGACCGCCGGGGAGGCCGTCATCGTCACCGGTGACGGCACCGAGGCCGTCGGGTTGGTGCCCGATTTCGAGTACCCGGAGCTTGCCGACCTCGAGGACGACGCCGACGAGGATGCGTATCCGTGCGCGATCGCGTGGACCGTCTACTCGGTGCCCGCCGTTGCGCCCGCGGCGATGCCGGATCTCGGGGACGCCGAGTACGAGTTGCGCTCCGCGGTGCGTTCGGCGGCGGAGGCGTTGGCCACGTTGCGCGCGGGCGCCGCCGAGTTGGACGTGGACGACCCGCGCGGGCTGGTGGCCCAGGTGCTGGAATCCGAGCGTCGACACCGGCTCCCCGACCATGCGCCGACCCGGGCGCTTCGGGTGCTCGAGAACGCGGCACAGGTCGACGCGATCATCACCGTGAGCGCAGGGCTGATTCCGATCGGCCTGCACAGCTCCTCGGAGCTACGGCTGGCCTCCGATGTGCTGCAGCCGCTTTCGGCCGTGGTGCGTTCGGCGCGGTTGGCTGCAGTCACCGCGATCCTGCACTCCGCGTGGCGTAACTAACCCTCGCAGTTGGGTGTGCACACCACCCCGTCGACCGAATATCCCTGCAGCGGAGGCGGGTTCGCCGTAGTGACGCGGGAAGGTTCGCGTCCGGTACGCAGCTCGTCGAACAGGTCGGCGGCCACCCGCGCGAGGTCGGCGTTGGGGGTGGCGGCCCGTGCGAACGCGATGCCGGCGTCCTGGGCCTGCAATCTCAGCTCGTGGTCCAGATCCCACACCACCTCGATGTGGTCGGCGACGAAGCCGATGGGACATACGATCACCGCCGTCGTGCCGCCGTCGGCGAGCTCGGTGAGGTGGTCGGCCGCATCGGGTTCCAGCCACGGCACCTGCGGTGGACCGGAGCGTGATTGCCACACCTGGTCGTAGTCGTCGTAGCCCGCCGCGGTCGCGACCAACCGGGCGGCGTGGGCGACCTGGCGTGGGTAAAGGTCCGGTCCGCAACGGGATCGGGCCGACAGGGGGATCGAGTGCGCGGTGAACACCAGCCGCGCGCCGTCGGGCACGGTCTGCGCGGCGGCGGTGACCGCGTCGGCGAACATCTGCACGAACAGCGGATGATCGTAGTACTGGCGCAGTTTGACCAGATGCGGCGCGCGCTCACCCGCGGCCGCACGGGCCCGTGCGATGTCCTCGACGTACTGGGTGCAGCTGGAGTAGCCGCCCCACGCCGACGTGGCGAACACCGCCGCGCGTCGAACGCCGTCGTCGGCCATCGCGGCGACGGTGTCTTCGACGTACGGCTGCCAGTTGCGGTTGCCGTAATAGACCGGCACGTCGATGAGCTCACGCAATTGCTCGATCAGCGCGCGGTTGATCCTGTTGATCGGCGACACTCCGCCGAAGTGAAGGTAGTGCTCGGCGACGTCGGCCAGCCGCTCCCGCGGGATGTTGCGGCCCTTGGTGACGTTCTCCAGGAACGGCATCACGTCGGCCTGACCCTCCGGCCCGCCGAACGACAGCAGCAGGACGGCGTCAACGGCCGAGTCGACCATCGCTTACAGCAACTGCGTGCTGGCGCCGCCGTCGGCGTAGATCACCGTACCGGTGGTGGCGGGCAGCCAGTCTGAGAGCAGGGCGCACACCGTCTTGGCGACCGGGGTCGGGTCCTTCATGTCCCAGCCGACGGGTGCGCGCTGGTCCCAGCCCTCCTCGAGCAGCCGCATCTGCTCACCGGCTTCCTCGCCCAACGCGCCGCCGACGATCGCGCTCATCGCCAACGTGCGAATCGGGCCTGCCGCAACGAGATTGGACCGCACACCGTGGTGGCCTGCCTCGCGCGCGACGAACCGGTTGACCGACTCCAGCGCGCTCTTGGCCACCGTCATCCAGTTGTAGGCGGGCATCGCGCGGGTGGGGTCGAAGTTCATGCCGACGATGCTGCCGCCGCGGTTCATGATCGGCAGCGTCGCCTTGGCCAGCGAGGCGTACGAATAGGCGGAGATGTGGATGCCCTTGGAGACGTCCTCGTAGGGCGCGTCGAAGAACGGGTTGATGCCCATCCCCGACTGCGGCATGAACCCGATCGAGTGCACCACGCCGTCGAGTTTGTTGCCGTCACCGATCGCCTCGGTGATCCGGTCGGCGAGCGTGTCGAGGTGCTTCTCGTCCTGCACGTCGAGTTCGAGTAGCGGCGCCTCCTTCGGCAACCGGTCGGCGATGCGCCGGATGAGCTTCATCCGGTCGAATCCGGTCAGCACCACTTCGGCGCCGGCTTCCTGTGCCACCCGCGCGATGTGGAATGCGATCGAGGAGTCCGTGATGATCCCCGTGACGAGTATGCGTTTGCCGTCCAGAAGCCCTGCCATGTCTGTCCTTATCTCTTAGTGGCCCATGCCCATGCCGCCGTCGACCGGGATCACCGCGCCGGCAATGTAAGACGCGTCCTCGGACGCCAGGAAGCTGACCGCGCCGGCCACCTCCGCTGCGGTGCCGACCCGTTTGGCCGGGATGAAGTCCAGCGCCCCGGCCTGAATCCGTTCGTCGAGCGCGCGGGTCATCTCGGTGTCGATGTAGCCGGGGGCCACCACGTTGGCGGTGACGCCCGCCTTCGACAGCTCACGGGAGATCGAGCGGGCCATGCCGATCAGGCCGGCCTTGGCGGCCGCGTAGTTGGACTGGTTGCCGATGCCCCACATGCCCGACACCGACCCGATGAAGATGATCCGGCCGAAACGTTTGCGCTGCATGCTGCGGGACGCACGCTGGGCCACCCGGAACGCGCCGGTGAGGTTGGCGTTGATGACCTCTTCGAACCGCTCCTCGGTCATCCGGATGAGGAAGGCGTCCTTGGAGATGCCGGCGTTGGAGACCAGCACCTCGACCGGGCCCTGATGGTCTTCGACCTCCGTGAACGCGCGGTCGACGGCGGCGCTGTCGGTGACGTCGCACTCGACGGCGAACAGGTTCTCGTCGGGCACACCCGAACCGCGGTGCGTGACGGCCACCTTGTGCCCGTCGGCGGCCAGCCGTTGCGCGATCGTCAACCCGATCCCCCGGTTACCACCGGTGACCAGCACCGAACGGGACACGAACGCCGGACGGGCGCCGGGCGTCTGGCTGGCCGATTCACCTGTTTCAGTCTCGGTCATGCCCGCCAACCTAACGTGCGAGCTGCGGTTGACTGAAATCACTGGGCCGGTGCCGCCATCGAAACCGACGTTTGGGCGAAGTTGGCACAGATGGGCGCGGGGGTCACAGCGGCAGCCGACGGTTGATCAACAGGCTCGCCACCGCCGCGACGGCGGCCACCAGAGCGGCCAACCGCAACCAGCCCGTGGTGGCCTCGCCGCGGACGGTCTCATAGCCGATCTGATCCTGAAGCGTGTCGTAGACCTTGTTGAGCTCGTCGAGGTTGGCCGCGGTGTAGGGCTCGCCCCCGGAGAGTTCGGCGATGCGCTTCAACATCGCGTCGTCGACGGGCACCGGCACTCGCTCACCGTTGACCTCGACCGAACCGTTGGCGGTGCCGAACGAGATCGTCGAGATCGGCACGCCCTGGTCTTTGGCGGCCCGGGCCGCGGTGTAGGCGCCCTTGGGGTTGTCCGGGTTGTTCGGCGAGGTCTCCTTACCATCGGAGAACAACACGATGTGCGCGGGCGGCGGGGTGTCGCCGCCGCCGATCACCGCGCCGACGGTCGAAATCGACGACAGCGCGGTGAAAATCGCCTCACCGGTGGCGGTGCGGTCGGCCACCTGCAAATTTTCGATGGCGCGCCGGCTGGCGTCGCGGTTGGTGGTCGGCGAGACCAGCACCGTGGCAGTGCCGGCATAGGCGATCACGCCAAGGTTGATGCCCGGGGTGAGTTCGTCGACGAAGTTCTTCGACGCTTCCTGCGCGGCCGCCAGGCGGCTGGGTTCGACGTCGGTGGCCTTCATCGACTGCGACACGTCCATGACGAGCATCACGACCGCGCGGTTGCGCGGAAGCCGCTGATCGTGGGTGGGCCCGGCAAGCGCAACCGTGCACAGCAGCAACGCGATTCCCAGCAGCGCTACCGGAACATGCCGCCACGGGCTCGGCCGTTTCGGCGCGACGCTGTCGAGCAGCTCGGTGTTGGCGAACTGCTGCAGCCGCCGGCGCCTGGCGAGTTGGGTGATGACGTAGAAGCCGGCCAGGCCCAGCACGACGGCCAGGAACAGCACGAACCACCAGATGTGTTGGAAGCCTGTGAGCGATACCGGTCCCAGCATCGGAAGGGTCATGTCAAGGTCGTCCCTGTCTTCGCGTTCGGCTCAGTTCGGCAGCCGACGGTTGATGGCCAGCGCCGCAAGCGTTGCCAGCGCCAGCGCCAGCGCTCCCAGCCGCAGCCAGCCGGTGCTTGCGTCACCCTTGATGGTCTCGTAGCCGATCTGCTGCTGCAGGTTGGCGTACACCTGGCGCAGCTGTTCGAGGCTGGAAGCGGTGAACGCCTCGCCGCCGGACAGATCGGCGATCTTGGCGAGCATCTCGTCGTCGACGGGCACCGGTTGGCGTTGCTCGTTGATCTCGACGTAGCCGTACGGCGTGCCGAACGAGATCGTCGAGATCGGCACCCCCTGGTCCTTGGCGGTGCGGGCCGCGGTGTAGGCGCCCTTGGGGTTGTCCGGGTTCGACGGCACGGTCTCCTTACCGTCGGAGAACAACACGATGCGTGCCGGCGGCGGTTCGTCGCCGCCGCCGATCACCGCGCCGACGGTGGCGATCGCCTGCAGCGCGGTGAAGATGCCCTCACCGGTCGCGGTGCGGTCGGCGAACTGCAGGTTGTCGATCGCGTTCTTGGTGGCCTCGCGCCCGGTCGTCGGCGACACCAGCACCGTGGCCGTACCCGCATACGAGATCAGCCCGAGGTTGATGCCCGGAGTGAGCTCGTCGGCGAACTGTTTGGACGCCTCCTGAGCGGCGGCCATCCGATTGGGCAGCACGTCGGTGGCCCGCATCGACTGCGACACGTCCATCACCAGCATCACCACCGCGCGGTTTCGCGGGATGCGAACGTCGTGCGTCGGCCCGGCCATCGCCACGGTGAAGAACACCAACGCGGCCACGAGCAGGATCGCGGGCAGATGCCGCCAGCGTGTCTGCCGTTTGGGCGCAACGCTTTCCAGCAACTCCATGTTGGCGAAGCGCAGCATGCGCCGGTGCCGCGACAGCGAAACGATGATGTAGAGCCCGATCACCGCGAGCACCACGAGGAAGAACAGGAAGAACCAAGCGTGTTCGAAGCCCGAAAGGGTGATCGGACCGAGCAACGGCAATGTCATGTGCGCCTAATCATTTCACGGCCAACCCGATCAGGCGTGGCCCGCCAGCGCGCCGCGCCTACGGTTGGCGACGAATCGGACGACGTCGGCGATCCAGTCCCGGTCGGTGCGCAGCGTCAACAGCGGTGCATCGCAGCGCCGCAGCGTTCTGGCGACCTCCGCGCGGTGTGCGGCCGCGGCGCGTTCGAAGTCGTCGCGCAGCTGCTCGTCGATGGTGAACTCGCGGGTCACACCGGTTTCCGCGTCTTGTAGGACGACCTCGCCGACCGGCGGAAGTTCGACGTCGCGCGGGTCGATGATCTCGATGCCGAGCACTTCGTGGCGGCCGGCAATGGCGCGCAGCGGCCGCATCCAGTTGATCGGGCCCAGGAAGTCGCTGATGATCACCGCCATGCCGCGGCGGCGCTCCGGACGGCGCAGCGCGTCGATCGCGGCGGCCAGATCACCGCGCACCCCCGTCGGCGCCTTGGGCATCGTCGCGATGGTGCGCAGCATCTGCTGCTCGTGCATGCGGCCGGACAGCGCGGGTACTCGGCGCACCGTGTCGCCGTTGGCGATGACGGCGCCGATCCGGTTGCCACCACCGCTGTTGAGGAACGTGATCGCCGCGGCGGCGGCCACCGCGAGGTCGCGCTTCTCGCAGCCGGTGGTGCCGAAGTCCAGGCTGGCCGACATGTCGACCACCAACCACGTCTCCAGCTCGCGGTCGGCGATCATCTGGCGCACGTGCGGATGGGTGGTGCGCGCGGTGACCGACCAGTCCATCCGGCGCACATCGTCGCCGGGCTGGTAGAGCCGCGACTCCCCCGGTTCCGAACCCGGGCCGGGCAGCAGCCCGAGGTGATCGCCGTGCAGCACACCGTCGAGCTTGCGCCGCACCGTCAGCTCGAGCTTGCGCAGCGCCGCGCTCAGCGCCGGATCACGGATCTCCCCGCGCTTGAGCGACGGCAGGTCGACCGGGCGCCGCGAACTAGTCACCGACTGCTGGCCGCGCCTGCGGCGGCGGGCACGACGGGCGGCACCGAATGACCTTGCTGCGGAATGGCATTCACTTGCGGCAGGGCCACGGTCTGCAGGATGCGGTTGATCACCGTCTCGGCCGAGATCTCGTCGGCAAGCGCGTCGTAGGTCAGCACCAACCGGTGCCGCAGCACATCAGGGATCACCTCGACGACATCCTGCGGGACCACGTAGTCGCGGCCCCGGATGAGTGCGAGCGCGCGCGATGCCGCGATGATGCCCAGCGACGCGCGCGGTGAGGCGCCGTAGGCGATCCACGCCTTGGCGTCGGGCATCCCGAACTTCTCGGGCTGGCGGGTGGCGGTGACCACCCGCACCACATAGTCGACCAAGGCGTGATGCACGAAGGTGTTGGCCGCCACGTCCTGCAGGCGCAGCAGATCACCGGGGGCGAGCACCTGTTTGGGTTCCGGCGGCTTGACGCCCATCCGGTAGATGATCTCGCGCTCTTCCTCGGGTGTCGGATAGTCGATGTTGAGCTTGAACAGGAAGCGGTCGCGCTGGGCCTCGGGCAGGGCATACACGCCCTCCTGCTCGATCGGGTTCTGCGTGGCCATCACCAGGAACGGCTGCGGCAGCGGGAACGTCTTGCCGCCGATGGAGATCTTGCGCTCGGCCATGACCTCCAGCAGCGCCGACTGCACCTTGGCCGGGGCGCGGTTGATCTCGTCGGCGAGCAGGAAGTTGACGACGACGGGCCCGAGCTCGATGTCGAACTCCTCCTTGCCCTGCCGGTAGATGCGGGTGCCGACGATGTCGGTGGGCACCAGGTCGGGGGTGAACTGGATGCGCGCGAAGGTGCCGCCCACCACCTTGGCGAAGGTCTCGACGGCCAGCGTCTTGGCCACGCCGGGCACACCCTCGAGCAGTACGTGGCCCTTGGCCAGTAGCCCGACGAGCATCCGCTCGACCAGCTGGTCCTGGCCGACGATGATGCGCTTGACCTCGAAGATCGCCCGTTCCAGGGTGTGGACCTCCTGCTGCAGCCCGCCATTGGAGGGGGTCGTTCCTGCCGGTGCGGCGTGTGAGCCCTGTGAGCCCTGCGGGTAACCCTGCCCCGGTGCCTGGCCGGAGTACCCTCCAGCGCCCTGCGGCGGCCCACTCGGTGACGTCATCAACGTTCCTTCCACATCAACTCGCTGGTCATGGCGGCTCGGCCCGATCTGCGCCGGTAGCTCGTCGTCAACTATTCCAGGCAGTTCGGAATCCGTCGACGTTGCCCGTACGGTACGTCGAATCCCTCAGCGTGCGCTCAGCGTGCGTTCAGCTTTCGATGATCCGCGCCACGTACGGCTGCAGCCCCGCATGCCGCACCGGGCTGACGGTGACCTTGCCCGCGCTACCGGACGCCTCGAGCATCTTCCCGCCGCCCAGATAGATCGCGACGTGCTGGCTGCCGCCCGGACCCCAGAACAACAGGTCACCGCGCTTGGCTTGGGAGGTCGGCACCTTACGCCCGGTGTCGTACTGGTCGCCCGAATACTTCGGGATCAGCACGCCGACCCCGGCGAACGAGTACTGGGTGAACCCCGAGCAGTCGTAGCCGACGGTGTTGGCGCCGGAGTCGATGCCGCGGCTCGGGCCATTGGGCTTACCGCCGCCCCACGAGTAGGGCACACCCATCTGCGAGGCGCCGCGACGGATCACGTACTCGATGGCCTGCGGGCCGCGCACCCGGCCCGGCGCGACGCCGGCCGCCGCCGCCTCCGGTGGTGCGAGACCCAGGGTGGACAAGAACTTGCGGCCCAGGTTCATCGTGACTTCGGTGGCCTGGGCGGTCGCCGCCAGCGACGCGTTGGCAATGGCCAACGGATCCCCGGGCGCCCCGGCGCTGATCAGTTTGGGCAGGGTGGGGTCCCACTGGCCGTCGTTGGGCGCCGCCGCGGTGGGCGTGGCCAACCCGGCCGCCACCGCCAGGGCCGCTACCCAGAGCAGCAGACCGGTGAGATAACGAAAGAGCCTGAAACGCAAGGGAGTCCTTACTGTCACCACTCGATGAGACGTGTCGCGTACGGGGTCATGCCGCTGGTGCGCACCGGTGACACCTTGACCACCGACCCGGTGTAGGGCGCCTCGAGCATCTGGCCGTCACCGAGGTAGAGGGCCACGTGCTGGCTGCCGTTAGGTCCCCAGAAGAGCATGTCGCCGCGGCGCATCTGCGACGACGGAACCTTGCGGCCCGCGTTGTATTGCGAACCCGAGTAGTGGTCCAGCTTGATGCCGACACCGGCGAACGCATAAAGCATCAGCCCGGAGCAGTCGAATCCGACTGTGCCTGCACCGGAGTCGATGCCGCGGCTGGGACCGGCCGCGTTGCCGCCGCCCCACGAGTAGGGCACCCCGAGCTGGGTCATGGCCCGCCGGATGACGTACTCGGTGGCTTGGCGGCCGTGGACGCGGGGTATCGCGCCGTTGGTGTAGCCGGTCGGAGTGGGCAGCAGCCCCAACTTCTGCAGGAAGCTGCGGCCCAGGTCCTGGGTGACCTGCGCCGAGGTCGCCATGATGCCCAGGATCTCGTTGATGATCGCGATCGGATCACCGCTGACGAAGGCGCTGGGAATGGCAGGCAGGAACGGATCCCACGCGGTGGCCCAGTTGCCGGTGGCCGGGTCGATCTTCTGGGGTGCGCGGTCCCAGTCGGCGGCCGGGTTCGCCGGCGCCCCCGGTGCCGCTTGCGGCTGCGGGCCGCTGGCCGGCGCCGGCGCCTGTGCGGCCATCGGGCGGATCTCGTTGAGCTTGGCCTGCGCGGCGGCGCGTTCGGCGGTGAGCTTGTCCAGTTCGGCCTGCTGCGCGCTGAAGGTGCCCTGCGCGGTCTTGAGCGCCGAAACCGCTTCGTGCTGGCTGGCTTCGGCTTCAGCGAGGGCTTTGTCAGCGTTCTGCTTGGCCAACCGCACCGCGGAGTCGCGGTTCACCTGATCGGTGCGGGCCCGCTGCAGGTCTTCGATCACCTGTTGCGTGCTGACCGCCAGGGTCTGTCCGACGGCGACGGTGTCGAGGATGTCGCCCGGGTCGCCCGCGGTCAGGTACGAGTCCGAGGGGCCGTTGATATAGGCGGCGGCCGCGAACTTGTCGAACCGCTGCTGTGCGGCCTCGATCGCCCGGTTGGCGTCCTCGACCCGCTGGCTGCTCGCCTCGACCTCGCGCTGTGCGGCGGCGGCGTTGTCGCGCGCGGTCGCCACGTCGACGATCGCCTTGTTGACGCTCTCCTGTTCGGCCTGGATCGCCGCGCCGAGGTCCTGCAGCTTCTGGTTGGCGTTGGCGACGGCGGCGACAAGCTCTGCGACCCCGTCTGCCCCGCCGGGTTGCGCGGCGGCGGGGGCCGGTGTCACCAAACCGGGTGTCGCGAACAACACGCCTACCGCCAGCAGAGCCGCGCAAAGACGTCCGCGCGGCCGCGAAACAGAGGCGCCAGGGTTGCGTCTCATCGACTCGTGTCTCCTATGGCTCGACGCGAACGTGCGGGCACATTCGTCGGGCGCCTGAGTACGCAGAAGTCACAGCAATCACAACTACAACATCAGCCACCGTTTGCACCGTACGACACATCTGACGCTGAAGAAACTTTAGTAACAAACTACAACTTTGTAATTGCAGAAGGTGTTATCTCGCCGTGATCTTTGCATTTGCCCGGCGGCACCTAATGCAGACAAAAGCTGCTGGCTGGCGTGGACTTTGAGGTTAGTCGCGGGAAAGTACGCGCTTGCTACGAACCTGCAACATTCGGGTCGCTATAACGGCGGCCACCACCCCGAGTACGAGCAATAGTGTGAATGCCGTCCATGGAAAGTGCTCGGTCGTCAACTCGCCGAGAAAGTTCTTCGCACCCTGCACCGGCCCGCGGCCCTCAGCGACGTCCTGGCCGGCCTCCAGCGTGACCCGGTCGATGGTCGGGCTGTACGTGCCGGACTCCGAGGGGCTAAGCACCAGCACCGTGGACCCCGGATGCGCCTGGCCGACCTCGGTCGCGATGTCGCGCAGCGGGGTGTCGATCGGCGGGTTGTGCTCGATGATGACGATCTTGAGGTCGATGCCTTCCTGGCCTGCTTGCTCGACGACCTCACGTAACGCGGGTACGTCGGCTGCGGCGGCGGGCGGCACGGCAACCCCGTCGTCGGCAACGTCGGCGTTGATCTGGTCCATATCGACGTCCGGCGGGATATAACCCGGCAGATACGGGATTACGTGCGGTCCGTTCACAGTCAGAACCGTACGTTATGGGTACCCGTAAAGCGACGACCCTGGCCGTATTGCAGGACAAGCGTACTGTTAGGGTTACGTGGGCCGTCGACTCAGCCCGTCGGCGGCGAGAACTAGCCGGGAGTTGATGTGAGCAAAGGTAATAACGCCAATTCGTCCCTGAACTCTTTCGGTGCCCGTGACACGCTCAAGGTCGGCGACAAGAGCTACGAGATCTATCGCCTCGACGCGGTGCCGGGCACCGAGCGCCTTCCCTTCAGCCTCAAGGTGCTAGCCGAGAACCTGCTGCGCACCGAGGACGGCGCCAACATCACCAAAGAGCACATCGAGGCGATCGCCAACTGGGATCCGGAAGCCGAACCCAGCGTGGAGATCCAGTTCACCCCCGCCCGGGTGGTGATGCAGGACTTCACCGGCGTGCCGTGCATTGTCGACTTGGCCACCATGCGTGAGGCGATCGCCGAACTTGGTGGTGACCCCGAACAGGTCAACCCGCTCGCCCCCGCGGACCTGGTGATCGACCACTCGGTGATCGCCGACCTGTTCGGCCGCGCCGATGCGTTCGAGCGCAACGTCGAGATCGAGTACGAGCGCAACGGCGAGCGCTACCAGTTCCTGCGGTGGGGACAGGGTGCGTTCGACGACTTCAAGGTGGTGCCGCCGGGCACCGGCATCGTGCATCAGGTCAACATCGAGTATCTGGCCAGCGTCGTGATGGACCGCGACGGGACCGCCTACCCCGACACCTGCGTGGGCACCGACAGTCACACCACGATGGTCAACGGGCTCGGCGTGCTGGGCTGGGGCGTGGGCGGTATCGAGGCCGAGGCCGCCATGCTGGGCCAGCCGGTGTCGATGCTGATCCCCCCGGTGGTCGGGTTCAAGCTGACCGGCGAGCGCCAGCCAGGAGTCACCGCCACCGACGTCGTGCTGACCGTCACCGAGATGCTGCGACAGCACGGTGTGGTCGGCAAGTTCGTCGAGTTCTACGGCGACGGCGTGGCCGAGGTGCCACTGGCCAACCGTGCCACGCTGGGCAACATGAGCCCGGAATTCGGTTCCACCGCAGCGATTTTCCCGATCGACGAAGAGACCATCAGCTACCTGCGGTTCACCGGGCGCAGCGACGAGCAGCTGGCGCTGGTCGAGGCCTACGCCAAGGAACAGGGCATGTGGCACGACCCGAGTCGGGAGCCGAAGTTCAGCGAGTACCTCGAGCTCAACCTGTCCGAGGTGGTGCCGTCGATCGCTGGACCGAAGCGGCCGCAGGACCGCATCGCGCTCAACGACGCAAAGACCGCGTTTCGCAAGGACATCCACAACTACGTCGAACAGAACATGCCCGTTGAGCACACCAAGCTCGACGAGGCCGTCGAGGACACCTTCCCGGCCAGTGATCCCGCAGCCAGCCTCGCCTTCGCCGACGACGATGCGGTGGTTCCGTCCGCGGCCGTCGGCGCCGACGGCAGGCCGACCAACCCAGTGGAGGTGAAGTCCGACGAGCACGGCGAGTTCATCATCGATCACGGTGCCGTGGTGATCGCGGCGATCACCTCGTGCACCAACACCTCCAACCCCGAGGTCATGCTCGGCGCGGCGCTGTTGGCCCGCAACGCCGTGGAGAAGGGGTTGAGCACCAAGCCGTGGGTGAAGACCACGATGGCGCCGGGTTCGCAGGTGGTCACCGACTACTACGAGAAGGCCGGGTTGTGGCCCTATCTGGAGAAGCTCGGCTTCTATCTGGTGGGCTACGGCTGCACCACGTGCATCGGTAACTCCGGCCCGCTGCCCGACGAGATCTCACAGGCCGTCAACGACAACGACCTGTCGGTGACCGCGGTGCTGTCGGGCAACCGCAACTTCGAGGGCCGCATCAACCCCGACGTGAAGATGAACTACCTCGCGTCGCCGCCCTTGGTGATCGCCTTCGCGTTGGCGGGCACGATGGACTTCGACTTCGACGCGGAACCGTTGGGCAGGGACAAGGACGGCAACGAGGTCTACCTCAAGGACATCTGGCCGTCGCAGCAGGACATCAACGACACGATCGCCTCGGCGATCAACCGCGAGATGTTCACCAAGAACTACGCCGATGTCTTCAAGGGCAACGAACGGTGGCGCAACCTGCCGACGCCGAGCGGTAACACCTTCGAGTGGAACCCCGACTCGACGTACGTCCGCAAGCCCCCGTATTTCGACGGTATGTCCGCCGAGCCCGAGCCGGTGTCCGACATCAGCGGCGCCAGAGTACTTGCGCTGCTGGGTGACTCGGTGACCACCGACCACATCTCCCCCGCCGGCGCGATCAAGCCCGGCACACCGGCCGCGCAGTACCTCGACGCCAACGGCGTGGAGCGCAAGGACTACAACTCCTACGGTTCGCGGCGCGGTAACCACGAGGTGATGATCCGCGGCACCTTCGCCAACATCCGATTGCGCAACCTGCTGCTCGACGACGTCGCGGGCGGCTACACCCGCGACTTCACCAAGGACGGCGAGCAGGCGTTCATCTACGATGCCGCGCAAAACTATGCGGCGCAGAACATTCCGCTGGTCGTGCTGGGCGGTAAGGAGTACGGTTCGGGCTCGTCGCGGGACTGGGCCGCCAAGGGCACCAGCCTGCTGGGCGTCCGCGCGGTGATCGCCGAGTCGTTCGAACGGATCCACCGCAGCAACCTGATCGGCATGGGCGTCATCCCGCTGCAGTTCCCCCAGGGCGAGTCGGCGGCCAGCCTCGGGCTGGATGGCACCGAGACGTTCGACATCACCGGCATCGAGGCGCTCAACGACCGGGGCGAGCGCAGCGACGGGAAAAACGGAGGCAAGACGCCCAAGACCGTGCAGGTGAAAGCCACGAAGGAGGGCGTCGATCCGGTCGAGTTCGATGCGGTGGTGCGCATCGACACCCCCGGTGAGGCGGACTACTTCCGCAACGGCGGCATCCTGCAGTACGTGTTGCGCAACATGTTGAAGTCCTGACGGATGCCGCGGGTCACCGACGACCATCTGGCGGCCCGCCGCCGCCAGATCCTCGACGGTGCCCGGAGGTGTTTCGCGGAGTACGGCTACGACAAGGCGACCGTGCGGCGGCTCGAGCAGACCATCGGGCTGTCGCGCGGCGCCATCTTCCATCACTTTCGCGACAAGGACACGCTGTTCTTCGAGTTGGCCCGCGAGGACGCCGAGCGGATGGCCGATGTGGCGGCGCGCGAAGGCCTCGTGCAGGTGATGCGGGATATGTTGGCCGCGCCCGATCAGTTCGACTGGCTGGCCACCCGGTTGGAGATCGCCCGCAAGCTGCGCAACGACCCGGAGTTTCACCGCGGCTGGAAGGAACGCTCGGCTGAACTGTCGGCCGCGACCACGGCGCGACTGCGGCGGCAGAAGCAGGCCGGGCGGCTGCGCGACGACGTCCCCAGCGCCGTCCTGCAAACCTACCTCGACCTCGTGCTCGACGGTCTGGTCGCACGGCTGGCGTCAGGCGATGATCCTGAAAGGCTCAGCGGCGTACTGGACCTCGTCGAGGCGTCGCTGCGCCAGCAGCAACGCTAACGGCGGCTGCGGTGGTTGGGACCACCGCGGCTGCGCATCGTCGTACCTGACTCCCGCAACATGCTGTGTATCGAGCCGTACGAGCGGCCGGTCGACGCGACCAACGTCCGGATGCTCGCGCCGTTCTCGTACGCGCTGCGCAACTCGTTCAAGAGCTGGTCTCTTGGTTTGCTGGACTTCTTCTGGGTCATCCTGCCTGGCACCTCCCCGCGCACTTGTGATGCCCCGACGGATACCCAGCGTAGGAAGCTGCTACACCCGGTGGGTGGAAATGGGTGAAACGGTTCGCAATTCGGCTACACACCCGCCCGCCGGTCAGGCGAGCTCGATCAGCTCCGCGTACTCCTCGGACCAGAAGTCCTCGGTGCCGTCGGGCAGCAGCACGACGCGCTGCGGGTCCAGCGCCTCGGCTGCGCCCGGATCGTGTGTCACCAGCACCACCGCGCCGACGTAGCTGCGCAGCGCGTCGAGCACCTGTTCGCGGGACGCGGGGTCGAGGTTGTTGGTCGGCTCGTCGAGCAGCAGCACATTGGCGGTGGAGGCGACCAGGCCGGCCAATGCCAGCCGGGTCTTCTCGCCGCCGGACAAGGTGCCTGCCGGCTGCTCGAGTTGCAGACCGCTGAACATGAACGCGCCCAACAGCCCCCGCAGATCCTGCTCGCCGGTATCGGGTGCCGCGTGGCGGATGTTCTCCCACACCGTGGCGGCGTCGTCGAGGGTGTCGTGCTCCTGGGCGAAGTAGCCGACCTTCATGCCGTGGCCCGGCTCGATCGCGCCGGCGTCCGGTGTCTCCACCCCGGCCAGCAGGCGCAGCAGCGTGGTCTTGCCCGCACCGTTGAGACCGAGTATCACCACGCGCGAGCCGCGATCGATGGCCAGGTCGACGCCCGAGAACACCTCCAACGACCCGTAATTCTTGGTCAGCCCCTTGGCCACCAACGGGGTGCGCCCGCACGGGGCCGGCGTCGGAAACTTGATTCGGGCCACCTTGTCGGCCACCCGCTCCTCGTCGAGCGCGGCCATCATCCGGTCGGCCCGGCGCAGCATGTTCTGCGCGGCAACGGCTTTGGTTGCCTTGGCGCCCATCTTCGCGGCCTGGGTGCGCAGTGCGGCCGCCTTGCGTTCGGCGTTGGCGCGTTCCCGACGGCGACGCTGCTCGTCGGTGGCACGGGCGTCGAGGTAGCGCTGCCAGCCCATGTTGTAGACGTCGACCTCACCGCGCACGGCGTCGAGGAACCAGACCCGGTTCACGACGTCGGCGAGCAGGTCGATGTTGTGGCTGATGACCACCAGCCCGCCGGTGTGGTTCTGCAGGAAGGTGCGCAACCAACCGATGGAGTCGGCGTCGAGGTGGTTGGTCGGCTCGTCGAGTAGCAGCGTGGTCGTGGAACCCGAGGCCCCCGAGCCGTCTTCGGAGGCGGCGAACAGAATTCGCGCCAGCTCCACCCGGCGCCGCTGTCCGCCCGACAGCGTGCGCAGCGGCTGGGTGAGAACCCGCTCGGGCAGGCCCAGACTCGCGCAGATCCGGCCGGCCTCGCTCTCGGCGGCGTAGCCGCCCAGTGCGGCGAACCGCTCCTCGAGTTGGCCGTAGCGCCGAACGGCCTTGTCCCGGGCCGTGTCGTCGGCGACCTCGGCCATCAGCACCTGCTGCTTTTCCAGGTCGGAGAGCAGCGTGTCGAGGCCGCGGGCGGACAGCACCCGGTCGCGGGCCAGCATGTCGAGGTCGCCCTCTTTCGGATCCTGTGGCAGGTACCCGATTTCACCTGCCCGGGAGATCTTTCCGGCGTAGGGTTCGCCCTCACCCGCCAGAATCCGCATGGTGGTGGTCTTCCCGGCGCCGTTGCGTCCGACGAGCCCGATGCGATCGCCGGGCTGCACGCGCAGCGCCGAACCGTCGGTGGACAGCAGCGTGCGCGCGCCGGCGCGGACCTCGAGGTCCGTTGCGGTGATCACGCGGCTGCTCTCCTGTTACTTGTCGTCGGTGAAGTTGGGGGCCCGGTTCTCGGCGCGCGCGGCCACCGCCTCTTCGAAGTTCGCGGTGAGCAGACGCACATAGAGTTGGCCCAGACCTTCGGCCTGCATGTGCCCTTCGAGGCTAGCGGCGTCCAGTCCACTCCACAGTGTGCGCTTGGTCAACTCGATTCCCGGCCGCGAGAACGACGCGATCCGCTCCCCCAGCTGGTAGCAGGTCTGCAGCAGTTGGTCGTCGGCCACCGTCGTGGACACCAGGCCGATCCGTTGGGCCTCCTCGGCCTCGACGTCGCGGCCGGTGAGCATCAGCTCGAACGCCCGCGAGGTGCCGATCGCGCGGGGCAGCAGATACGACAGGCCCAACTCGCTGGCGGTCAGGCCGTTGTTGATCCCGGCGGCGCGGAAATACGCGCTGGTGGCGGCCACCCGGATGTCGCAGGCCAGGGCCAGGCACAGGCCCCCGCCGATCGCTGCGCCGTTGACCGCGGCGATCACCGGCTGGTGCATCTTGCGCAGCGCCAGGACCACCTCGTCGAGCACTTCCATCGATCGCAGCGCGAACGTCGGCCGGGTCAGGCCATCGGTGTGCGGAACGCTGCCCGCCGACTTGTGGTCGGCGCCCGACGAGAAGCCCCGCCCGGCGCCTGTGAGCACGATCACCCGCACGGCGTTGTCGTAGTTCAGCTCGTCGAGGACTTTCTTGAGCGGAACCATCACGTCGAACGCCATCGAGTTCATGCGTTCGGGCCGGTTCAGGGTCACCAGCGCGATATCGGCGCGCGGGCGGTCGACGAGGACGAAATCGGTCTGCTCGGTCACGGACTGCACGCTATCGCGTGCGTCCGCTCACTCGGGCTGGCCGTCGTTCTGAGCGGCGATCGCGGCGTCGACGTCGAATTCCTTGACGCGCTGCACGAGCTCCTCGAGCGCCGCGGGCGGCAGCGCCCCGGCCTGGTTGAACACCAGCTTGCCCTTCTTGAACGCCATCAGGGTGGGGATGGAGCGGATGTCGGCGGCGGCCGCGAGTTCCTGCTCGGCCTCGGTGTCGACCTTGGCGAACACCACGTCGGGGTGTTCCTCCGCAGACGCTGCGAACGTCGGCGCGAACGCTTTACACGGGCCGCACCACGACGCCCAGAAATCCACCAGCACAATCTCGTTGTCGTTGATGGTGTCGTTGAATTCTTCGGCGGTCAATTCCTTGGTAGCCACGTTGCTTCCTAACGCTGGTTGGCGGTGGGATGTTCCCAGCCTACGGGCCACCCCACAGTTCGGTGCGGCCGCGCACGAAGAACGCGACGATGCGCTCGGTAAGCGTGTCGGCGTCGTGGGCCGGGTCCAGGGCGTTCAGTGCTCCGAACGGCGCGTTCGGCCAGCGCGATCCCGGGGCCCGCGAAGCCGGCCGGACGCACCGCCGACAGGATGGTGCCCGCCACCCGGTACAGCGAGCCCGCGATCAGGCTTTCCGCCAGCCCGCGTAGCTAGCGTCGGGTGGCGACGCAGAGGGGGTCGAAGCTCATCGAGGGGTGCTGGATGCGCGGTCGACGTTGGACAGAAGCCGCGCGCGTCGCCTCGGCCACCACAACACCTCCGCCAGCAGCATCACCAGGTAGATGAACGAGGCCACTGCGTTGCCCCATGAGCCGAAAGCGGCGTCCCACCCGGCGGTGGCCACACCGACAGCCAAGACGACGGGCAACAGCCAGCGGAACGGTTTGGCTTCTTCCGCCGCCGCGTGGATGCCGGTGCGGTAGTCGAGGGCCGCTGGGGTCAGCCGGGCATCGGTGATGCGCTCACCGCGTCGTGCGGCACGCACCACCTTCACTCGCTCCGCGCCCGAAAGACCTTCGGCGCCAGGCCAATACCGCTTCATACGCCGCGCCATCCAGACGCCGTAGAACACACCGACAATCACCAGAACGCAAACGCCTGCAGCAACCAGACCCGAATCCAGCCATGCCAGCACACCGAGGACCAGCCCGACCGCAGGCCCGATCGTCAGCGCTCGGCGGACAAAGCCGCCGCGCCATGCGAATGCCGGCACCGTGACCAACGGCCGTCCCTTCGATCAGTCGGTTTTGTGGCTCGCCCCCGTGCGTCAGAGGGTATCGACGATCTTCATCGTCGCTATGCTCACCGTGGTAACCCGCTTGATGAGGTCGACGATGTAGGTCGGGTCATCGTGCTCATCGCACCAGTCGTTGGGGTCGTTGACAATGCCGGAGGCTTTGTCGGTGGTGACCTTGTAGCGGTCGATGATCCAGCCGAGCGCGGATCGTGATCCGAGCATGTAACGCTCGGTTTCCTGGGGAATGCCCGCGATAGTCACTTTGGCGTTATATGTGATCGCGCAGTGGTCAGTCTTGGACCGCCACTTCATCTTCTGCACGCGCCAGGTCTCGCGATCATCCGGATCGACACCTGGTTTCAGTTGCACATCAAGCGGATACGGCTCGACTGATTCGTAGCTGACATGCAGCTCGGCGAGCTTTCGGCCGGCGTCCGCGAGTTGGTCGAACCGCTCATGACTTCCCGGCGTGGGGATGTGCGGCAGCATTTTCTTGAGATCGGCGGCATATTTCTCGCGGTAGTCCGGGTCGTGCAGTTGACCGTAAACGTAGTAGAAGATGTCGTCCTTGGTGACCTGCTCGCCGAGGGCTTCGCGGTAGAGCTTGAGGATCTCGTCGGTGACGTTGTCGATGCGCCGGTAGCCGTATTCGTCGATATCGGTAGCCGCACCGAAATCGAGTTCCCCGGTGGCGGATTCCGCCTTCTCGTAGGTCCAGCGGGAGTAGTAGTTTGCCGCGCTGGTACCCGCAACACCGTTATCCGGCAGCCGATCCGTCATAAGGCACATGAAGGGAGGAGCCATGCTGCCAGCATTCGGAGTATAGAAACCGAGGTTCGTGTGCTGCGGGGTCGGGAACATCGTCGGCAGCTGGTACCGACGCTCGTTAAGTTGGGCATCGAAGTAGACACATTGCGGATGGAACGGCCGATACAACGCCGGGACAACGTGACCCGGACGGTATGTGAAGCGCTTGCCCCTTGATAATTGCGACTTGATGCTTCCCCCCCAACTGATCTTAGTGGGGTCGGTATCGATGAACGCGTCAACGTCTGCCAGCGGATCTGCCGTACGGCGAGCAGCGAAGGCGTCGACTTGGCCGTTATAAAAGTCGATCATTCGGCTCACGTTTGACTCGACTACTTTTGCTGAGAAGTTGTAGACCCAGCTATCGCGGTTGGACTTCAGGCCCGCCGAGTAATTCGCGAAGACTCGCTGACCGCCTTCCTTGTCGCCTATGAGGGGCCAGACGAGGAAGGCTTCGTCACGTTGGTTCACCCAGTCGCCATGGTCATTCGGCGTGATGCTGGTCCATTCGACCGCGTCGACCTGCTCGGCGTCGACGATGCGCAACTTATCCTCGCGGCTGAGGTAGTCGCCGATATCGCGGTAGAAGACCCGGCACGGTCCGGCGTGGGTGGGATCCTTGACACCGATGAACACTGCCACGGTGTTGCGGCTGCCACCGCCGAACACTTTGCCGCCCTCCTTGCGCGACAGCTCGCCCGCAGTCCGCTGGTTGCCTCGGAGGTTATACACATAGATCGTCGAGTAGTCATTGGCCAGAGACAGCCGCATGCCATCTGCGGTGTTGCCGTCGATCCAGCCCCCATTGGACACGAACGCGATAGCCCCTGCGTCGCCAATCCGGTCTGTTGCCCACCGGAATGCACGAATATACGAGTCATACAGGCTGTTCTTGTTCGTAGCCGTGGACCGCTTCGCGTACGTCTGCTCAATCCGTGAATCCAACGTCGGGTACTTGACGTTCGCGTTCAGATCGTTCGCGCTCGTCTGACCCACCGAGTACGGCGGGTTGCCGATGATCACGTTCATCGGTGTCTGTAGCTGGTTGAGGATCCGATTGTTGTTCTGGGGGAACATGATCGCGTCCATGCTGTCGTCGGCTTCACTGATCTGAAACGTATCGGCCAGCGCAATCCCCGGGAAAGGCTCGTAGTCACCGGTGTCGGCAGTCTTGCCCACCAGCGCGTGATAGGTGGCCTCGATGTTCACCGCAGCGATGTAGTACGCCAGCAACATGATCTCGTTGGCGTGCAACTCATTCGCGTACTTGCGCGCCAGATCCCCTGGAGTGATCAAGCCGGACTGCATCAACCGCGTGATGAACGTGCCGGTGCCGGCGAACCCGTCGAGGATGTGCACGCCCTCGTCCGTCAGGCCCTTGCCGAAGTGTTCGCGCATCACGTGGTCGGCCGCCCGCAGAATGAAGTCGACGACTTCTACTGGTGTGTAGACGATTCCCAGCGCATCAGATTGCTTTTTGAAGCCAATTCGGAAGAACTTCTCGTACAGCTCGGCGATGACCTGCTGCTTGCCTTCGGCGCTGGACACTGCGCTCGCGCGACGCCGCACCGATTCGTAGAAGCCCTCCAGCTTCGCGGTCTCCGCCTCCAACCCCGCGTCGCCGAGCGTGTCGACCATTTTCTGCATGGTCCGCGACACCGGGTTGTGGGACGCGAAGTCGTGCCCGGAGAACAACGCGTCGAACACCGGCTTGGTGATCAGGTGCTGTGAGAGCATGCTGATCGCATCTTCGGTGGTGATCGAGTCGTTGAGGTTGTCCCGCAGGCCCGCGACGAACTGGTCAAATGCCTCGGAGACCCGGGGGTTCGCGCCGCCGAGCAGCGCCTTGACCCGGGTGATGAGCGCCGCAGCAATGTCGGCCACGTCGGCGGCCCACTGCTCCCAGTACGTCCGGGTGCCGACCTTGTCGACGATGCGCGCATAGATCGCTTCTTGCCATTGCGCCAGCGAAAACAACGCCATCTGCGCCGCGGTGTTGCCGGGCTGCTGTAAGCCGACATCCGAACCGGGTTCATCGGTTGTCGGCCCTACGTGACCGCCAAGTAGTTTGTTGCTGCCTTCGCCGGCCCTCTTGGTGTCGGACTTGCTATTAAGCGCGAGGCTGTTGACCATCGCATCGAAGCGCTCGTCGTGTGACCGCAGGGCATTGAGTACCTGCCACACCACTTTGAACCGCTTGTTGTCGTCCAGGGCGATCGACGGCTCAACACCCTCCGGCACTGCGACCGGCAGGATCACATACCCGTAGTCCTTACCCGGCGCCTTGCGCATCACCCGGCCGACGGACTGCACCACGTCCACCTGCGAGTTACGCGGATTGAGAAACAGCACCGCGTCGAGTGCGGGTACATCGACACCCTCGGATAGGCACCGGGCATTAGTTAGAATGCGGCATTCATCTTCGGCGACAACACCTTTGAGCCATGACAGCTCCGCGTTTCGGGCCAACGCGTTGAATGTGCCGTCGACGTGGCGGACCGAACACTTCAAACCACGGTTGGTCTCCTCGACACGCTCGCCGTCGTCCTCGCGCTCGTTCAGCAGATCGGCATACGCCTCCACCACCCGGGGAAAGATCTCGGCGACCCGCTTCGATGTCTTGATGTCCTGAGCGAACGCGACCGCCCGGCGCATCGGCGCCTCTGCTGGCGCGAAACCCGTCCCGTCTGGCGCAGTACCTGCCCGCTTGGCGAGCCCGTTCCAGCAACCCACGATCTTCGAGGCGTCGTCGAGCAACAGTTCACCCGATACGTTGGCGAGTTCCTGCTGCAGCCGAGCCGCGATCACCGACTGGTCGACGGTGAGAACGAGCACCTTGTAATCGGTCAGCAAACCCCGGTCGACCGCCTCACCGAACGTCAGCCGATGAAACTCCGGACCGTAGGTGAGCTCGTCGTCCATGGACACCAGCTCAGCCGAATGCTCGTTGGCCTTGTCCTTGACGTTCTCATCGAAGATGCGTGGCGTCGCCGTCATGTACAGCCGTCGGGTGGCCTTGAGGTAGTCGGCGTCGTGGATGCGGACGAAGTTCGACTCGTCCTCGCCGGCGAGCGTCGCACCGGTGGTGCGATGTGCCTCATCGCAGATCACCAGATCGAACGAATCCAGGCCGAGCCCTTGGGCTTTGGCGACCACCGGCAGCGACTGATAGGTGCAGAACACCACCGTCAAGCCTTGTGCGCGCCTGCGGTGCTGCATTTCGTGCAATAGAACTTGGGGGTCTGTCGTGACCGGGATCGGCACGTCGTGGATGTTGTAGTCCTCGGCTGACCGCGACACCTTGGTGTCCGAACACACTGCGAAGGCACGCAGATCGAGTTCGGACTGCGCCGTCCATTCCCGCAACGTCTGGCTCAGCAGCGAAATGGACGGCACCAGGAACAGAATCCGCGCCTTGTTCCCGTTTTCGACAGCAGTGCCCTCGGCGATCTTCAATGCGGTGAATGTCTTACCCGTGCCGCACGCCATGATCAGCTTGCCGCGGTCGTTACCGACCGCGAACCCGTTGAACACCTTCTCGATCGCCTGGACCTGGTGCGGTCTGGCGCCGTGTCGCTGCGCCGGCGACAAACTGACCTCGAGATCGCCCTGCGGCCAGGCGATGTCCCAGTCGATCGGCGATTCGGCGATTTCGGCCATACCGATCCGCTGGACCTGGACGGTCTGGTCGGCGAGGGCGTCCTCCGCGTTCTTACCCCATCGGTCAGTCGTGGAGATGATCACCCGGTTGGTGAACGGCTTCTTTCCCGACGCGGTGAAGAACGAGTCGATGTCACCTTTCGAGAGGGTGTGTGTGGGCTCGTAAAACTTGCACTGGATCGCGGTGTACTCACCGGTGTCACGTTCGCGGGCGACCAGGTCGATGCCGGTGTCGACCTTTCCCTTGCGGTCCGGCCAGTCGGTCCAGCGCCAAACGGCGTCGTACTGCTGTGACAGCGTCGGGTCGAGTTCGAAATAGCGCACCATCAGCCTCTCGAACTTCGTTCCGCGCTCGGAGTTCGACGGCGCCTTACGAAGTGCGTCGATGACGTCGTGCACGGAGCCCATGGCCGTCCACCTCCCCTCTCACGCAAAGCGTCACGACCATACTTACGGCAACTGACATGCCGCAGGCAATTGCGCTGGCAAAGAGGTGCGTGGACTTCGTCGACGTGGGCGAGTCAGCGATCCTGGCCCGACGCGTCATTCACAGCCCGACACAGACGCGACCATCCGATGCAGGACCCCGCCTTATGATGGTGACGTGGCGACACTGGAAGATTTCGAGGCGCGCATAGCGGCACTGGAGGCCTCCCAGGCCGACTACCGCGCCGTGCTCGCGGCCGTCAACGCGTTGGGTGCCAACCAGCGTGAACTCGCGATGCACCAGCGCGACCACACCACGAGGCTCACCGAACTCGAGCAACGTGTGAACCAGGGGTTCCAACGGATGGACCACGGCTTGCGGCTAACGGACTCCCGCTTTCGGTCTGTCGAAGAGCACATGGCCGAGATGACAGACCTGATCATCGGACTACGCGACAGATAGCTGCGCCGACCGGCTTCAGCTTGCCGAGAAGTTCGTCAGGTCAACCGTGCCCCTCGGTTGGGATTTGCGCATCCGCTTGCGCCGATAGAGGTCCCGATCGGCGGCCCGAAACAGTGTCTCGAAAAGTTCGGCGCCGGTCGGATCGAGCGTCAGCCCGTAGGTGACGTGCACCGCATTCCCGTCGGCGAGTTCGGCGGCCAGTGCCCGGGCCCGGTTTTGGTCATACCCGGTGAGAACGACGACGAATTCGTCACCGCCCACCCGGCCCAATACCGACGATTCAGGCACTATCGGGGTCCACCGCTGCGTCAGCTCGACCAGGATTGCGTCACCGGCCAGGTGCCCGTGGCTGTCGTTCACGGTCTTGAAGTCGTCGACGTCGAGGACGATCACGGCAACCGGCTGGCGCCGCCGTCGCGCACGCGCCACCATCTCGTTCGCGTGTCGCTCGACACCGGCCCGATTCCATACCGCCGTCAGCGGATCACGCAACGCTAGGTCGATCAATGCCGAGCTCACCCAGCCGCACACTTCCCCTGCCCCGGGTATGCACACCAGGTACAGCACCAACCACATTGCCGGCACCGGGGCCGGGGCCACCAACAGCGTCAACGCCGCACCGACAGCGATAGCCGCAGACGTCGCGCGCGCCGTGACCGGCCGATGCCAGCTCCGCAGAAATATCGCCACGAACATCAGCGGAACAACCGACCAGACCTGCGCGGCAAGCTGTTCGTGAAACAACAGGGCGACGATGGGGGCAGTGCCCGCGCACGCCACCGCTGCGATGTAGCGCCAGCCCCGCAGCGGTGTGCGCACCGCGAGTAGCACCCCGACCAGGCATAGCGCGACCGCCAGACCCTCGCCCCGCACATCCGACGGTGGTGAGTCCCCCCCGAACGCGACCGCCACGCTCAGCGCGTACAAGCCCAGCAGGATCACCAGGTAGGCCACCAGCATGCGCCTGCGCAACGCACTTCCCAACGGCGATACAGCCGTCCCGCTGATCACGCGATCAGACTAATCCGACGCCGCATCGGGGCGCCGGTTGACTGTCGCTTTAGACGGTGAAGCCGAGTGCCCGCAGCTGTTCGCGGCCGTCGTCGGTGATCTTGTCGGGCCCCCACGGTGGGTTCCACACCCAGTTGATCTTGATCTCGTTGACCAGCCCAGTGCCCACCAGCGCGGTACGTGACTGGTCCTCGATGACGTCGGTCAATGGGCAGGCCGGCGACGTCAGCGTCATGTCGATCAGCGCGACGTTGCCCTGCTCCCCCTTCTCGACGTTCAGACCGTAGACGAGGCCGAGGTCCACGACGTTGATCCCCAGTTCGGGGTCCACGACGTCGCGCATCGCCTCCTCGAGATCGAACAACAGTTCCTCATTAGGCACTGCGGTGTCGCTCATCTGACATCTCCTCACTGGCTTGCGCAAGCGCATCCTTGAAAGCCATCCAGCCCAGCAACGCGCACTTCACCCGCGCGGGGTATTTCGCCACCCCCGCGAATGCCACGCCGTCGCCGAGCACATCTTCATCCCCTGCAACGGTGCCGCGCGACGAAACCATCTCACTGAAGGCCGCCACCGTCTTGAGCGCATCGCCCACGCTCTGGCCGATCACCTGATCGGTCAGCACCGATGTCGCCGCCTGGCTGATCGAACAACCCTGCCCGTCATAGGAGATGTCGGTAACGGTCTCCCCGTCGGCGGACAGCGCCACCCGCAGCGTCACCTCGTCACCACACGTCGGGTTGACGTGGTGCACCTCGGCGGCGAACGGCTCGCGCAGACCCCGATGGTGCGGACGCTTGTAGTGATCGAGGATCACTTCCTGATACATCTGCTCGAGACGCATCGCGAAACCTCAGGCCCTGCCGAAGAACTCGATAGCCCGCCGCACACCGGCCACCAGGCGGTCGACCTCGTCGAGGGTGTTGTAGAGCGCGAACGACGCGCGCGCCGTTGCGGCGATCCCGAACTTGCGGTGCAGCGGAAACGCGCAGTGATGACCCACGCGCACAGCGACACCCTCGTCGTCGAGCACCTGCCCGACGTCGTGGGCGTGCACACCGTCGACGACGAACGAAACCGGGGACGCCCGGTTCGCAAGCGTCGTCGGCCCGATGATGCGTACGCCGTCGATGCCGGCCAACCCCTCGAGCGCCGCGGCCACCAGTTGCGCCTCGTGCTCTTCCACCACGTCCATCCCGACCTCGCGGAGATAGCGTGCGGCGGCGCCCAATCCGACGACCTGAGACGTCATCGGCGTTCCGGCCTCGAAGCGCTGCGGCGGCGGGGCGTACGTCGCGCCATCCATCGTGACGGTTTCGATCATCGAGCCGCCGGTGAGAAACGGCGGCATCGCATCGAGCAGTTCACGCCGTCCGTAGAGCACGCCGATGCCGGTGGGGCCCAGCATCTTGTGTCCGGAGAATGCCGCGAAGTCCACATCCAGGGCCGCGAAGTCCACCGGCTGGTGCGGAACGGACTGGCACGCGTCCAGCACAGTCAGCGCTCCGACGGCCTTGGCCCGCGCCACCAGTTCGTGCACCGGCGCCAGGGCACCCGTCACGTTCGAGTGATGGCTGAACGCAACGACTTTGACGCGGTCATCGAGCGCAAGGGAGTCGAGGTCGATGCGTCCGGCTTCGGGATCCTCGGAAGTGGCTTGGTACCACTTGAGCGTCGCGCCGGTACGACGGGCCAGTTCCTGCCACGGGATCAGGTTCGCGTGGTGCTCCACCTCGGTGGTCACGATGACGTCTCCGGGGCCGACCGCGTGCTCGAACCTGTTGTCGCCGAAGACGTAGGACACCAGGTTGAGCGCCTCGGTCGCGTTCTTGGTGAACACCAGCTCATCGGGCCGGGCGCCGACGAACGCGGCGATGTCTTCACGGCCCTGTTCGTAGGCGTCCGTGGACTCCTCCATCAACTGGTGCGCGCCGCGGTGCACCGCGCCGTAGGACGTGGTCAGGAAATCCCGCTCAGCGTCGAGCACCTGCACCGGCCGCTGCGAGGTGGCTCCGGAATCCAGGTACGCCAACGTTTTCCCACCGCGCATCACCTTTTTCAGAATCGGGAAGTCAGCCCGGATCCTGGTGACGTCCAGAGTCTGCGCGGTCGTCATCTCAGGCCTCCACGGCTTGGGCGAACCGTTCGTAGCCGTGCTCCTCGAGTTCGTCGGCCAGTTCGGGTCCACCCGATTCCGCGATGCGCCCACCGACGAACACGTGCACGAACTGCGGCTGGATGTACCGCAGGATCCGCGTGTAGTGCGTGATGAGCAGGATGCCGCCGTTCTCGGTTTCGGCGTACTGGTTCACCCCGTCGCTGACGACGCGCAACGCGTCGACGTCCAAACCGGAGTCGGTCTCGTCGAGGATCGCGATCTTCGGCTTCAGCAGCGACAGCTGAAGGATCTCGTGACGCTTCTTCTCACCGCCCGAAAAGCCCTCGTTGACACTGCGTTCGGAGAACGACGTGTCGATGTCGAGGGCCTGCATTGCGCCCTTGACCTCTTTGACCCAGTGCCGCAGCTTGGGGGCCTCACCGCGCACCGCCGTCGCGGCCGAACGCAGGAAGTTCGACATCGACACCCCGGGCACCTCCACCGGGTACTGCATGGCCAAGAACAGGCCGGCGCGGGCGCGCTCGTCGACGGTCATCTCCAGTACATCCTGGCCGTCGAGCGTGATCGAGCCCGAGGTCACCTCGTATTTGGGGTGTCCGGCCACCGCGTAGGACAGCGTGGACTTCCCGGATCCGTTGGGCCCCATCAGGGCATGGACCTCCCCCGAATTCACGGTGAGATCGACGCCCTTGAGGATCGGGATCGCATCGGCCGCTTCAGTGGCTGCGACGCTGACGTGCAGGTCCTTGATTTCCAGAGTGGTCATTAGCTGTCCTTGCCTTGAAGTACTTCGGTGAGCTCGAGCTCGTGTTCGATGGCGTCGCTGAGGCGTTCGCGCACTGCGGGTACGGTGATCTGCTGGATGATCTCGCCGAAGAAGCCGCGCACGATCAGCCGTCGCGCCTGATCCTCGGGGATGCCGCGCGCCTGTAGATAGAACAGTTGCTCGTCGTCGAACCGCCCGGTCGCGCTGGCGTGGCCGGCGCCGACGATCTCACCGGTTTCGATCTCGAGGTTGGGTACCGAGTCCGCACGCGCACCATCGGTGAGCACCAGGTTGCGGTTGGTCTCGAAGGTGTCGGTGCCGCTGGCCGCGGCCCGGATCAGCACATCGCCGATCCACACCGTGCGGGTATCGGGTTTGGCCGACGCCGGATCGCCTTGCAGCGCACCCTTGTACGTCACCTGCGAGCGGCAGTTCGGCTCGGCGTGGTCGACGAGCAGGCGTGACTCGAAATGCTGCCCGTCGTCGGCGAAGTACAGGCCCAGCAGTACGGCGTCACCGCCTGGCGCGCGGTAGCGCACCCGTCCCGTCATCCGGACCAGGTCGCCGCCCAGTGTGACCGCGGTGTGCCGAAACACCGAGTCCTTGCCCAGCGATGCGTGGTGCATGCTGACGTTGAGCGCATCGTCGGCCCAGTCGGCGATCGACACCACCTTGAGCGTGGCGGCGTCACCGACGACGAACTCGAGGTTGTCGGCGTAGGTTCCGCTGCCGCGGTGATCGATGACGATCACCGCCTCTGCGAGTTCTTCGACGCGCACCTGAAGATGACCGTATGCCGTTGCGCCCTCACCGGGCCCGGTCACCACGATCTCGATCGGATCGTCCACCACGGTGTCCCGTCCGACGGTGACGACCGTCGCGTTGTTGAACGACGAAAACGCTTGGGCGGCAATCCGGTCGGCGGGCACGCCACCTTCGCCCAGTCGCGGGTCGCCGCGGCGCACGGATTCCACCGTCACACCCGGGCGTTCGGTCACGTCGATGCGCGCGCTTCCGGTGGCCGGCGCGGTGCCGTCATGCAGCCCGCGTAACCGCTTCAGCGGCGTGAACCGCCAGATCTCGTCACGGCCGTGCGGCACCTCGAAGGCGTCGACGTCGAACGAGGTGAACACCTCGCCTTTGTTCTGCCCCTCGACGGCCGTGGTCAGATTGCTTGTCGTCACCCAACTGCGCCTTCCATCTGCAGCTCGATCAGCCGGTTGAGCTCCAGCGCGTACTCCATTGGGAGCTCCTTGGCGATCGGCTCGACGAAGCCCCGCACCACCATGGCCATCGCCTCGTCCTCGGACAGGCCGCGGCTCATCAGATAGAACATCTGATCCTCGCTGACCTTCGACACGGTGGCCTCGTGGCCCATCGTGACGTCGTCCTCGCGGATATCGACATACGGGTAGGTGTCGCTACGGCTGATCGTATCGACCAGCAGCGCATCGCATTTCACATTGGACTTAGAGCCGTGCGCGCCCTTGTTGATCTGCACCAGACCGCGGTAGGACGAGCGTCCGCCGCCGCGGGCCACCGACTTGGACACGATGTTGCTCGACGTGTTCGGCGCCAGGTGCAGCATCTTCGCGCCGGTGTCCTGGTGCTGGTCCTCGCCGGCGAACGCGACGGAGAGCACCTCGCCCTTGGCGTGCTCACCGGTCATCCACACGGCCGGGTACTTCATGGTGACCTTCGAGCCGATGTTGCCGTCGATCCACTCCATGGTGGCGCCCGCCTCGGCGCGGGCCCGCTTGGTGACGAGGTTGTAGACGTTGTTCGACCAGTTCTGAATCGTCGTGTAACGGCACCGCCCGCCGGGCTTCACGATGATCTCCACCACGGCGGAGTGCAGTGAATCGGACTTGTAGATCGGTGCGGTGCAGCCCTCCACGTAGTGCACGTAGGCGCCTTCGTCGACGATGATCAACGTCCGCTCGAACTGGCCCATGTTCTCGGTGTTGATCCGGAAGTAGGCCTGCAGCGGGATGTCGACGTGCACGCCGGGCGGCACGTAGATGAACGAACCACCCGACCACACCGCGGTGTTCAGCGCGGAGAACTTGTTGTCGCCGGCCGGGATCACAGTGCCGAAGTACTGCTTGAAGATCTCCGGATGCTCGCGCAGCGCGGTGTCGGTGTCGAGGAAGACGACGCCTTGGGCCTCCAGGTCCTCGCGGATCTGGTGGTAGACCACCTCCGACTCGTACTGGGCCGCGACACCGGAGACCAGGCGCTGCTTCTCCGCCTCCGGGATGCCCAGCTTGTCGTAGGTGTTGCGGATGTCCTCGGGCAGGTCGTCCCACGTGGCCGCCTGCTTCTCGGTGGACCGCACGAAGTACTTGATGTTGTCGAAGTCGATACCGCCGAGGTCGGAACCCCACTTGGGCATCGGCTTCTTGTCGAAGGTGCGCAGCGCACGCAGCCGGGTTTCCAGCATCCACTCCGGCTCGCTCTTCTTCGCCGAGATGTCGCGCACCACCGCTTCGGACAGACCGCGCTGGGCGACCGCGCCCGCGTCGTCGGAGTCCGCCCAGCCGTAGCCGTACCGGCCCAGCGAGGCGATGGCCTCTTCCTGGCTGAGCGGTTCGCCGACCTTCTGGATCTCGGGGGTGGTCGTCATTTCGACGCTCCTTGTTTGCTTGTCGGGGCTTCGGCGCGGGCTGTGCGCCGAAGGGTCTTCGGTTTGGCCTTGCTCTTCTTCGCGCTCTTCTCGGCGAGCGGCACGTGCGTCGTACACGCGCAGTCGCCGTTGACGATGGTGGCCAACCGCTGCACGTGGGTTCCGAGCACCTCGGCGAACGCCTCGCGCTCGGCCTCGCAGAGTTCGGGAAACTCCTCGGCGACGTGTGACACCGGGCAGTGGTGCTGACACAGCTGGATGCCGTCCACCGGACCGGCAACCGGCGTCGTGGTGGTGGCGTAACCGGCCTCGGTAAGCGCCGCCGCCACCTGGTCCGCAGTTGTTTCAACGTCATCGGACCCGCCGGTTACTCCCGCCAGGATGCTGTCGATGCGTTGACGTGCGAAGGTCCGCACGGCATCGTCGCCGCCGATCTCCCGCAGTTGCCGCATCGCGGCCGCCGCCAGGTCGTCGTAGCGGTGGCCGAGCTTGGCCCGGCCCGCAGCGGTGAGCCGGTACCGTTTGGCCGGACGGCCCCGGCCGCTGTGCTGCCAGGTCGCCGCAGCGCTGGCTTGCGCATCGCCGGCCTCCATCAGCGCATCGAGGTGTCGGCGCACGCCCGCTGCGGAAATACCGAGCCGTTCGCCGATCTCACCTGCGGTGATGGGTCCGGATTCCAGCAGCATCTGCACGATCGCGCCACGCGTGTGGCGGTCGCTGCTGACTTCCGGACTTATTTTCACAACACCATTGTGACGGAATTCGAAAACACATGTAAAGCAAGGGCACCCTTAGCCGCCGCGAACGTGCCTGAGACCACCGATTCCGGGCCGCTACGCTGCTGTGGTGGCTGCCCGCCTCAAGTCCCTGTCCTCGTCGATCGCCCGCTGGCACGCCGACGAGCGGCCGGTCGGCTCGCCACTGAACGACGCCGAGGTCATCGCGCTGCGGCGGACCCGGGTTTTCGGAGCCACCGGCACCGTGCTGATGGCCATCGGGGCGCTGGGCGTCGGCGCCCGCCCGGTCGTCCAGGACCCTACCTTCGGGGTGCGGCTGCTCAACCTGCCGTCCCGGCTTCAGACCGTGTCGCTGACCATGACCACCACCGGCGCGGTGATGATGGCGCTGGCCTGGCTGATGCTGGGCCGCTTCGTCCTCGGCGATCGCCGCATGTCGCGCAGCCAGCTCGACCGCACCCTGTTGCTGTGGGTGACGCCGCTGCTCATCGCCCCGCCGATGTACAGCCGCGACGTGTACTCCTACCTGGCCCAAAGCGAAATCGCGAGCAAGGGCCTCGATCCGTACCTGGTCGGGCCGGCCACTGGGCTGGGCCTCGATCACGTGTTCACGCTGTCGGTGCCGACCATGTGGCGCGAGACCCCCGCGCCCTACGGCCCGCTGTTCGTCTGGCTGGGCGAGGGCATATCCGAGATCACCGGCGAGAACATCGTCGCCGCGGTGCTCTGCCACCGGCTGGTAGTGCTGCTTGGTGTCGCGCTCATCATGTGGGCGACCCCGCGGCTCGCGCGCAGGTGCGGGGTGGCCGAGGTCAGCGCGCTGTGGCTGGGTGCGGCCAACCCGCTGCTGATCATGCATCTGGTTGCGGGCATCCACAACGAGGCGCTGATGCTGGGCCTGATGCTGGCGGGCACGGAGTTCGCGCTGCGCGGCGTCGACGCCGCCAGCTCCCTTTTTCCGCACCCGATGACATGGCCCCGCAGCCGCGAGGAGTGGGCGCAGTGGTACCCGCTGGCGATGCTGCTGCTCGGCGTCGTGCTCATCACGATGTCGTCGCAGGTCAAGCTGCCGTCGCTGCTGGCGCTGGGCTTTGTGGCGATGGCGCTGGCGCACCGCTGGGGCGGCACGGTCAAGGCGTTCTTCGCCTCCGGAGGGTCGCTGGCCGCGATCTGCGTGGCGGTGATGGCGTTGATCGGCTGGGCCAGCGGGCTGGGCTTCGGGTGGCTGTTCACGCTGGGCACGGCCAACGTCGTGCGCAGTTGGATGTCACTGCCCACGCTGCTGGCCCTGGGCACCGGTCAGGTCGGCATCCTGTTGGGGCTCGGCGATCACACCACCGCCATCCTCGGCCTGGCCCGCGGCATCGGCGTCCTCATCATCGCGATCCTGGTCACCTGGCTGCTGCTGGCCGTGCTGCGGGGCAAGTTGCACCCCGTCGGCGGGCTCGGCGTCGCGCTCGGTATGACGGTGCTGCTGTTCCCCGTGGTGCAGCCCTGGTACGTGCTGTGGGCGGTGATCCCCCTTGCGGCCTGGGCCACCCGGCCGGCGTTCCGCGGCACGACGATCGTGGTGACGCTGGTGGTCGGCATCTTCGGCCCGACCGCCAACGGCGACCGGTTCACGCTTTTCCAGATCCTGCTTGCCGTGGTGGCGAGCACCGTGACGGTGCTGCTGTTGATGATGCTGTCCCACAACCGCCTACCCTGGCGCAAACTACCCACCACCGATGAGCCGGCGCCCCACGATCAGCCCTCGCCACCGCCCCCACCTTCGGTGAAGCCCGACGCCTACGCTGATTCCCCGTGAGCCACCCTGGATCGCGGGCGTCGTCCGCTCCCGTGCGCCTGCGCGGAGTCAGCAAGCGGTACGGCTCGACGACCGCGGTGTCGAACCTCGACCTCGAGGTGCACACCGCCGAGGTGTTCGCACTGCTCGGCCCCAACGGGGCGGGGAAAACCACTACGGTCGAGATGTGCGAGGGGTTTCTCAAACCCGACTCCGGCACCATCGAGATCCTCGGCCTCGATCCGTTCGACGACAACGCGCAGGTGCGCGCACGCATCGGTGTGATGCTGCAGGGCGGGGGCGGCTATCCCGCAGCCCGCGCCGGTGAGATGCTCGACCTCGTCGCCGCCTACGCCGCCAACCCGCTCGATCCGCAGTGGTTGATGCAGACGTTGGGGCTGACCGAAGCAGCGCGGACGACCTATCGGCGGCTGTCCGGGGGCCAGCAGCAGCGGCTGGCGCTGGCGTGCGCGGTCGTCGGACGTCCGGAGCTGGTGTTCCTCGACGAGCCGACGGCCGGTCTGGACGCCCACGCCCGGATCGTGGTGTGGGAGTTGATCGACGGGTTGCGCCGCGACGGGGTGACGGTGGTGTTGACCACCCACCAGCTCACCGAGGCCGAGGAGCTGGCCGACCGGATCCTGATCATCGACAACGGATCGCCGGTGGCGACCGGCACGCCCGAGGAGCTGATGCGCAGCGGTGCGGAGAACCAGCTGCGGTTCCGCGCGCCGCGCCGGCTCGACCTTTCGCTGCTGATCTCGGCGCTGCCGGAGAGCTACAAAGCCACCGAAACCTCTCCCGGCGAGTACCTCGTCGAGGGTGCGATCGACCCGCAGGTGCTGGCCACCGTGACGGCGTGGTGCGCTCGGCTCGACGTGCTGGCCACCGATATGCGCGTGGAACAGCGCAGCCTCGAAGACGTGTTCCTCGACCTCACCGGCAGGGAGCTGCGCCCGTGACCACTCCGAATCGTTTTGCGCCAGGCACGTTCTCGCCCGATCCTCGCCCGGCCGCGGTGTCGAAGATGCTGGCTGCCCAGTTCGGGCTGGAGCTGCGGTTGTTGTTGCGCAACGGCGAACAGCTGCTGCTGACGATGTTCATCCCGATCACGCTGCTCATCGGGTTGATCGTGCTGCCGCTGGGCTCGTTCGGCCCGGACCGCGCGGCGACGTTCGTGCCGGCGATCATGGCGCTGGCGGTGATCTCCACGGCGTTCACCGGCCAGGCGATCGCGGTGGCGTTCGATCGCCGCTACGGCGCGCTCAAACGGCTGGGGGCCACCGCCCTTCCGGTGTGGGGCATCATCGCAGGCAAGTCACTGGCCGTGGTGGCGGTGGTTTTCCTGCAGTCGATTGTGTTGGGCGGCATCGGCTTTGCGCTGGGCTGGCGGCCGGAGCTGGCCGGGTTGGCGCTCGGCGCGGCGGTCATCGCGCTGGGCACCGCAGGGTTTGCTGCGTTGGGTCTGCTGCTGGGCGGCACGCTGCGCGCCGAGATCGTGCTGGCGGTGGCCAACCTGCTGTGGTTCGTCTTCGCCGGGCTCGGTGCGCTGACTTTGGAGGGCGGCATGGTGCCGCAGGCGGTCCAGTGGGTGGCCCGGCTGACCCCGTCGGGCGCGTTGACCGAGGCGCTGTCGCAGGCGATGACGGTGTCAGTGGATTGGTTCGGCCTGCTGGTGCTCGCGGTGTGGGGTCTGGTGGCCGCGTTGTGCGCGCTGCGCTGGTTCCGGTTCACTTGAGCCCAGCGCGGGCAGCAGATACTCCAGCTGACCGACCTCCTCGATGTTGTGTTTCACCCACGCGGTGAGCATCTCGTCGGGGAGTTTGCGCCGTAACACCCGGTTGACCGGCGCCATCAGCGCCGGGCGCGCCCCGACGTCCATCACGCTGACGTAATGGGTGCCTTCGGAACCCGCCGACCAGGTGTGCTCCAGCGCGAAGATCACCACCCCGCCGAGGCGCTGCACCAGGCGGATCCCGGTTTCGTCGAGTTTCTCGACCCGTTCCACGACGTCGACGCGGAACTCCGGCCGGGCACCGAACGCCTCCACGATGCGAAAGCGCGCGCCCTCGGCGGCGCCGCCGCCGGGCGCCGCCTTGGCGAGTTCCCATGCGATGTGGTCGATGGGATGCCAGGCGAGATAGCGGTCGATGACCTCACCGCCGTAGCGCATGGTTTCGCCGAGGTGGGTGAACCAATCCAGCAGCATCGCCGGGGTGACCCCGGGCAGCGGGCGGTGCACGATCGTGACTCGTCGCCGGTGGTGCGGAAAGCTCGCGTACCGGACCGTCGCGGTGTCGACCGAACGCAGCGGGTAGAGCACTGACCGGGCCATGACGGACCTCCAAGATACGGGTTCGTTTCTTATATTCGGTACGTTAGGCTCCGGCGCTAAGATACGCAAGCGTTTCCTAGGGGATATCGATGCAGCGACGGCGCGGCGACGAACTGGACACCGCCATCCGCACCGCGGTGCTCGGCCTGTTGGCCGAGCACGGTCCGGCAGCCGTGACGATGGAAGCCGTGGCCGCCGCCGCCCAGACCAGCAAGCCGGTGCTGTACCGAAGATGGCCCGACGCGGCGACACTGCTGCGAGATACGTTGCTACGCATCGCGACGACGTCGATCCCGCATTCCGACACGGGCAGCTACCGGACCGACATGCTCAGCGTGCTGCGCGGCTGGGCGGCGCTGTTCACCGGGCCCGACGCGGCGGTGCTGCGCGCCGCGGTCGCCGCGACGGCGCAGGACCCAGCGCTGTCCGAGGCGTTCCGCAACGACGTCATCGGCTGGCGCAAGCAGGAGATGGCAGCCCTGCTGACCCGCGGCATCGAGCGTGGCGACGTCCGCGCCGACGTCCCCGTGGAGATCGCCCGCGAGCTGGGCCAGAGCGTGTTGTGGCACCGGCTGCTGATCACCGGCGACCCGATCACCGACGAGTTGGTCGTGCAGCTCGTCGACGAGGTGCTGGTGCCGTTCGTGGCGCCCCGCCGGCGATGACGTGCGTGCTGGGCGTGGACGCCTGCCGCGCCGGCTGGGTCGGCGTGGAGCTGCACGACGCCGGATTCGCCGACGCGCACTTCGCCGTGAGGCTCGACGATCTCGTCGCGCGCCTCACCGACGCGGACGTCGTCGCCGTCGACATCCCACTCGGGCTGGTGCAGTCCGGGGAACGCACCGCGGACCGCGCAGCGCGCGCGATGCTCGGCCGTCGCGGCGCCAGCGTGTACATCACGCCGCCGCGGCCGGTCTTCGACGAACCCGACTACGACGCGGCCAAGCGTCGCTGCAAGGCTCTGGCAGGCTGGATGCCCAGCAGGCAGGCATGGGGACTGCGCGCGAAAGTACTTGAGGCCAACCGGCTTTACGACACCGGCACAGCGCTGCACGAGGTCCACCCGGAGTTGTCGTTTCAGCGGCTGGGGTTGCGCTTCGAGGACGGTGCCAAGAAGACCTGGCGCGGACAGCGAGCGCGGTTACGGGTGCTGGCCCAGGCCGGGGTCGTGGTTCCGGAGGACCTCGGCGCCGAGGTCGGGCAGGTGCCCGCCGACGATGTGCTGGACGCCGCGGCGGTGGCGTGGAGCGCCGACCGGATCGCGCGCGGTGAGGCGGTGTGCGTACCGGATCCGCCGCAGCGCAACGAGCACGGCCAATTGATCGCGATCTGGTACTGAGTACCCGCTACTACGGCGTGTAGTTGGCCTCAACTACCATCGGAGCGTGCGACGCGTCTTTCTGCGGCTGGTCGACCTGCTGCCGCTGCCCAGCCTGCGGACGCAGCGTGTCATCGCCTTCCTGGTGATCCTGACCCAGGGCGGTATCTCGGTCACCGGCGCGATCGTGCGCGTCACCGCGTCCGGACTGGGTTGTCCGACCTGGCCGCAGTGCTTCCCCGGCAGCTTCACCCCGGTTCCGGTCGCCGAGGTGCCGGTCGTGCACCAGGTGGTCGAGTTCGGCAACCGGTTGGTGACGTTTCTGGTGGTGATCACCGCCGCGCTCGCGGTGCTCGCCGTCACCCGGGCCCGACGGCGACGCGAAGTGCAGATCTATGCGTGGCTGATGCCGGCATCGACGGTCGTGCAGGCGGTGATCGGCGGCATCACGGTGCTGACCGGGCTGCTGTGGTGGACGGTGGCCATCCACCTGCTGGCGTCGATGACGATGGTGTGGCTGGCGGTGCTGCTGTTCGTCAAGATCGGCGAGCCCGACGACGGCGTCCTGGTCCGGCGAGCGCCGAACCCGTTGCGGCAGCTGACATTTCTCAGCGGCGTCGCACTGGCCGCCGTGCTGGTGACCGGCACGCTGGTCACCGCCGCGGGTCCGCATGCGGGTGACAAGAGCGCGACCCGCCCGGTCCCGCGGCTCGAGGTCGAGATCACCACGCTGGTGCACCTGCACTCGTCGCTGCTGGTGGCATATCTGGCGCTGCTGGTTGGCCTGGGCTTCGGGCTGCTCGCGGTGAAAACCACCCGCCCCGTGCTGATCCGGTTGGCGGTGCTGCTGGTGTTGGTGTGCGCGCAAGGGTTGGTCGGCGTCGTACAGTTCTACACCGGCGTGCCCGCGGCGCTGGTGGCCGTGCACGTCGCCGGCGCCGCGTTGTGTACCGCGGCCACCGCCGCGCTATGGGCGTCGATGCGAGAACGGGCCGAGCCCGAGCCGGTCCAGCGCTGACTCCACGCCGCGCACGAACACCCGCTGCTGCCGAGCGCGGGTGGTCGGGTCCAGCCGTGCCCAGCCCAACGTCGGCGCGACCAGGTCGAGGCGGCGCAGACGCGGCCCCCCGGTCAGGTCTACGCGCGCGTAGAGCAACTCGGCCGGTGCGAGCTGCAGACGATCGGCTGCAGCCGCCAGGGCCGCGTGGCCGACGTCCCACACCTCGAAGTCCGGTTCGGCCTGCGCCCGGCGGGTGAAGGCGTGTGACTGCCGACCGCCGAGGAACACCAGCGAGACCTCTTTGGTGCCGTGCGTTGCTGTCGGAACGCCGGCGTCGGCCAGATCCTGCAAATACCGCGCGCCGGTGTTCCAGGCGACCACCGCCGGCGGGTTCAGCAGGTTGCGGACCCGGCGGGTCCAGGCCAGGAACTCCTCGCCGGCGCCAGCCGCGCGCAGGATCACCAGATCGGCTGCCAGGGTGGCGGGATCATCCCAGGGCAGCCACCGGGCGTGCAGGCCGTGCTCGCGCAGGGCCCCGACCAGGCCGGCGTCGTCGCCGTCCCCGGCGGGCAGCTCGGTACTACCCGCTAGCACGATGCGGGGATGGAACACGTCGGGCCGGGCCAGCTTCACAACTGCAAGGATATTGGGAGGATGTGAGCATGCACGCTATCGAGATCACCGAGACGGGCGGACCAGAGGTCCTCACCTACGTCGAGAAACCGCAGCCCGCTCCCGGCCCTGGCGAGGTGCTGATCAAGGCCGACGCGATCGGCGTGAACTTCCTCGACACCTACTTTCGTTCCGGGCTGTATCCGCGGGAGACGCCGTTCATCATCGGCAACGAGGTGTGCGGCACGGTGGAGGCCGTCGGCGACAACGTTCCCGCGCTCAAGGTCGGCGACCGGGTCGTCACCGCCCAGGCCAACGGCGCCTACGCCGAGTACAGCGTCGCCGCAGCCGATTTCTGCGCTTACGTGCCCGACGTCGTCGCCCCCGAGGTGGCCGCCGCATCCTTGCTCAAGGGGATGACTGCGCACTACCTGATCAAGTCGACCTACCCGGTGCAGCAGGGTGACGCCGTGCTGGTGCACGCCGGCGCGGGCGGGGTCGGGTTGATCCTGACGCAGTGGGCCACCAGCATGGCCGCCCAGGTGATCACGACGGTGTCGACGCCGGAGAAGGCCGAGATGTCGCGCGACGCAGGCGCGATCGAGGTGCTGGACTACCCCGACGATCCGGCCGAGTTCGGCGCGCAGATCAAGGACCTCACCGACGGCGGCGTCTCGGTCGTCTACGACGGCGTGGGTGCGGCTACCTTCGACGCCAGCCTGGCCAGCTTGGCGGTGCGTGGCACGCTGGCGTTGTTCGGCGCGGCCAGCGGGCCCGTCCCGCCGTTCGACCCGCAGTTGCTGAACACCTCGGGTTCGGTGTTTTTGACCCGTCCCACGCTGGTGCACTACACCCGCACACCCGATGAATTCGCCTGGCGCGCGGGAGAACTGCTCGAGGCGATCGCCAACGGCACCCTCAACGTGACGGTCAGCGAACGCTACCGGCTCGAGGACGCGGCAACCGCGCACAGTGACCTGGAGGGCCGAAAGACCTTCGGCTCAGTGGTTCTGGTGCCGTAGCCGGGCGAGTCAGCCCGCTCAGAACAATGTCGGCAGCGCGAGCACCGAGTCGATCGCCAGCGCGCAGAACACCACGGCCAGATAGTTGTTGGACTGCAGGAACAGCCGCAACGGTTTGACCGGTTCACCGCGGCGCACCCCGGCGTTGAGTTGATGCGCCATCACCAGGAACCAGCCGCCCGCCAGCAGCGCCACCGCCGTGTACAGCCATCCGGTTGCGGGCGCGAGCGCCAGCGTCGCCCCGACCGTCAGCCAGGTGTAGATGAGGATCTGTCTGGTGACCTGACGCTCGGTGGCCACCGCGGGCAGCATCGGCACCCCGGCGGCGCGGTAGTCCTCCTTGTACCGCATGGCCAGCGCCCACGTGTGCGGCGGCGTCCAGAAGAAGATGATCGCGAACATCACCAGCGCGGGCCAGGCGATGGTGCCGGTGACCGCCGACCACCCGATCATCACCGGCATGCACCCGGCCGCCCCGCCCCACACGACGTTCTGCGAGGTGCGGCGTTTGAGCAGCAGCGTGTACACCAGCACGTAGAAGGCGATGGTCGCGCCGGCCAGGTGCGCCGAGAGCAGGTTCGTCGTCCACCACAGCCAGAAGAACGACGCGACCGACAGCACCAGGCCGAACACCAGCGCGTGGCTGCGCGGCACGGTGGCCCGCGCCAGCGGTCTGCGCTCGGTGCGCTTCATCACCTTGTCGATGTCGGCATCGGCGACGCAGTTGAGCGTGTTGGCGCCCGCGGCCGCCAGCAGGCCACCGACAAGGGTGTTGAGGATCAGCAGCGGGTCGACGGTTCCGCGGTTCGCCAGAAGCATCGCCGGGATGGTGGTGACCAGAAGCAACTCGATGACGCGCGGCTTGGTCAGCGAGATGTAGCCGAGCACCTTGTCGAGGAACTGTCGCCGCAAGCTTTGGGTAGCCGACGTCCGGTCCAGCGTCTCCTCGTTGAGGTGGCCTTCCCGAATGTTCACGCAGGTCACTCCTGTCGAAATACCGGCGACGCGAAGCGTCTACTACAGACGATGGTAGACCGCACCCGAACGGCGTCCTAATCCTCCCCATATCCTCCCGCTGCTGCCTGCACTGGATGACTATCCCGCACTAGGGTGTTTTTACGAGCAGCGTGCCGAGCTCAACCCTCGACCAGGAGCGCCTAGTGACCACACTCGACGAGATTTCCGCCCTCACCCGCCCGCACCACCCGGACGATTGGACGGAGGTCGATACGCGCGCCGTCGATACGGTGCGGGTACTTGCCGCCGACGCGGTCCAGAAGCGCGGCAACGGTCATCCCGGCACGGCGATGAGCCTGGCTCCGCTGGCCTACACGCTGTTTCAGCGCCAGATGCGCCACGACCCCACCGACCAGCACTGGCTGGGCCGCGACCGTTTCGTGCTGTCGGCCGGCCACTCCAGCCTGACCCTGTACATCCAGCTCTACCTGGGCGGTTTCGGGCTCGAACTCTCCGACATCGAGGCGCTGCGCACCTTCAAGTCCAAGACACCCGGCCATCCGGAGTTCCGGCACACCAAGGGCGTTGAGATCACCACCGGCCCGCTGGGGCAGGGGCTGGCCTCCGCCGTCGGGATGGCGATGGCGTCGCGGTACGAGCGCGGGCTGTTCGATCCCGACGCCGCGCCCGGCACCAGCCCGTTCGACCACTACATCTATGTGATCGCCTCCGACGGCGACATCGAGGAGGGCGTCACCAGCGAGGCGTCGTCGCTGGCCGGCACCCAGCAGTTGGGCAACCTGATCGTCTTCTACGACAGCAATCAGATCTCGATCGAGGACGACACCAACATCGCGCTGTCCGAGGACACCCCCGCCCGCTACCGCGCCTACGGCTGGCACGTGCAGGAAGTCGAGGGCGGCGAGAACGTCGTCGGGCTCGAGGAAGCGATCGCCGAGGCCAAGAAGGTCACCGACAAACCGTCGTTCATCGCGCTGCGCACCATCATCGGCTACCCCGCACCCAACCTGATGAACACCGGCAAGGCCCACGGCGCCGCGCTCGGCGAGGAGGAAGTCGCCGCGGTCAAGAAGATCCTCGACTTCGACCCGGACAAGAGTTTCGAGGTGCGCCCCGATGTCATCGAGCACACCCGCAAGTTGGTCGATCGCGGCAAGGAGGCCCGCGAGAAGTGGCAGAGCGAATTCGACGCCTGGGCGCAGCGCGAACCGCAACGCAAGGCGCTGCTGGACCGACTGCTGGCCAAAGAGCTGCCACCGGGCTGGGACGCCGACCTGACCTACTGGGAGCCCGGCTCCAAGGACATCGCGACCCGCGCCGCGTTCGGCCAGGTGCTCAACGATGTCGCGTCGAAGCTGCCCGAGCTGTGGGGTGGCTCAGCCGACCTGGCGGGCAGTAACAACACCACCATCAAGGGCGCGAACTCCTTTGGCCCGCCGTCGATTTCGACCAAGGACTACACGGCGGACCCGTACGGTCGGGTGCTGCACTTCGGTGTGCGTGAACACGCCATGGGCTCGATCCTGTCCGGCATCGTGCTGCACGGACCGACCCGCGCCTTCGGCGGTACGTTCCTGCAGTTCTCCGACTACATGCGCGCCGCGGTGCGGTTGGCGTCGTTGATGGACATCGACACCATCTACATCTGGACCCACGACTCGATCGGGCTCGGCGAGGACGGCCCCACCCACCAACCGATCGAACACCTCGCGGCGCTGCGCGCCATCCCGAACCTGTCCGTGGTGCGCCCTGGCGACCCGAACGAAACCGCCTACGCCTGGCGCACGATCATCGAACGCGGCGCCAACAGCGGCCCCGTCGGCCTGATCCTGACCCGCCAGGCCATCCCGGTGCTCGAGGGCACGGACGCCGAAGGCGTTGCCAGGGGCGGGTACGTCTTGGGCGGCGCCCCCGACAAGCAACCGGACGTCGTGCTCATCGGCACCGGCTCCGAGTTGCAGCTGTGCGTGGCAGCCCAGAAGATGCTGGGCGACAAGGGCGTCACCGCGACGGTGGTGTCGATGCCGTGCGTCGAGTGGTTCGAGGCGCAACCGGTCGAGTACCGCGACAGCGTGCTGCCGCCCGCGGTGTCTGCGCGCGTTGCCGTGGAGGCGGCGGTCGCGCAGAGCTGGCACAAACTGGTCGGCGACACCGGCGAGATCGTATCGATCGAGCATTACGGGGAATCCGCCGATTACCAGACGTTGTTCCGCGAGTACGGGTTCACCCCAGAAGCTGTGGTGGCCGCCGCGGAGCGATCGCTAGACAACTGAAGTGAAAGGCTCAGGAGCAATGGCAGAAAAAACCCAGAATCCCAACCTGGCGGCGCTGTCCGCTGCGGGAGTGTCGGTATGGCTCGACGACCTCTCCCGAGACCGGCTGCAGACCGGCAACTTGCAGGAGTTGATCGACACCAAATGCGTTGTGGGTGTCACGACCAACCCGACGATCTTCCAGAAGGCGCTCTCGGACGGTACCGCCTACGACGATCAGGTGAACGAACTGGCCAGCCGAGGCGCCGATGTGGACGCCACCGTCCGCACCGTCACCACCGACGACGTCCGCAATGCCTGCGACGTGCTCGCCAAGGCCCACGAGGCCTCCGACGGCGTGGACGGCCGGGTTTCCATCGAGGTCGACCCGCGGCTGGCGCACGACACCGACAAGACGATCCTGCAGGCCGTGGAACTGTGGAAGATCGTCGACCGGCCCAACCTGTTCATCAAGATCCCGGCCACCATGGCCGGGCTGCCCGCGATCACCGCGGTGCTGGCCGAAGGTATTTCGGTCAACGTCACGCTGATCTTTTCCGTCGAGCGGCACCGCATGGTGATGGACGCATACCTGGCCGGGCTGGAAAAGGCCAAGGAAGCCGGCCACGACCTGTCCAAGATCCATTCGGTGGCATCGTTTTTCGTCTCCCGGGTCGACACCGAGATCGACAACCGGCTGGAGAAGATAGCCTCGGACTCGGGGAAGGACACAGCCCTCGCGCTGCGCGGTCAGGCCGGCGTTGCCAACGCCCGGCTCGCCTACGCCGCGTACGAGGAAGTGTTCGTCGGCGGTTCACGCTATGAGGCCCTCAAGGCCGACGGTGCACGGGTGCAGCGCCCGCTGTGGGCGTCCACCGGTGTGAAGAACCCCGAGTACGCCGACACGCTCTACGTCACCGAGCTGGTCGCCCCCCACACGGTGAACACCATGCCGGAGCAGACGCTCGACGCGGTCGCCGACCACGGCGTCATCAGCGGCGACACGGTGACCGGCAAGGGCGCGGAGTCGCAGGCCGTCTTCGACAAGCTCAGCGGCGTCGGCATCGATCTGCCCGACGTGTTCCGGGTGCTGGAGGACGAAGGAGTTGAGAAGTTCGAGAAGTCATGGCTCGAGCTGCTCGAAGCTACCCAGGGTCAGCTCGACGCCGCGAACAAATGACGTCCGCGGCCCAGCGAGCCGCATCGGGCGGTGCGGGATGGCGTAATCCCCTGCGGGACAAGCGGGATAAGCGAATGCCCCGCATCCCAGGCCCCTGTGGTCTGGTGATCTTCGGCGTCACCGGCGACCTCGCCCGCAAGAAACTCATGCCGGCGATCTACGACCTGGCCAACCGTGGCCTGCTGCCCGCCAGCTTCAGCCTGGTGGGCTTCGCTCGCCGCGACTGGGCCGACGAGAGTTTCGGCGAGGTGGTCTATGAGGCCGTCAAGAAGAACGCGCGTACCCCGTTTCGCCAAGAGGTCTGGGACCGTTTGGCCGAGGGAATCCGGTTCGTCCAGGGCACTTTCGACGACGACGCGGCATTCGTGCGGCTCGCCGAAACGCTGGAGAAGCTGGACGCCGAACGGGGCACCGCCGGCAACCACGCGTTCTACCTCTCCATCCCGCCCAATTCTTTTCAGGTGGTGTGCGAGCAACTGCAGAGGACCGGGTTGGCCCGTCCTGCGCAAGGCCACTGGAGCCGAGTGGTCATCGAAAAACCGTTCGGCCATGACCTGCAGAGCGCCCGCGAGCTCAACGCCGTGGTCAACAGCGTGTTTCCCGAGGAGTCGGTGTTTCGGATCGACCACTACCTCGGCAAGGAAACGGTGCAGAACATTCTGGCGTTGCGCTTCGCCAACGAGCTGTATGAGCCGGTGTGGAACGCCAACTACGTTGACAGCGTCCAGATCACCATGTCCGAAGACATCGGGCTCGGCGGGCGGGCAGGCTACTACGACGGGGTCGGGGCCGCCAGGGACGTGATCCAGAACCACCTGTTACAGCTGCTGGCGCTGGTGTGCATGGAGGAGCCGGCCAACTTCGGACCGCGTGAACTGCAGGCCGAGAAGATCAAGGTGCTCTCGGCGACCCAGCTGATGCAACCCTTGGACCGGACCACCGCACGCGGCCAGTACGCCGCCGGGTGGCAAGGCAGCGTGAAAGTACCCGGGCTGCTGGAAGAGGAAGGCTTCTCGAAGGATTCCGCGACCGAGACCTTCGCCGCGATCACCCTCGAGGTCGACAACCGGCGCTGGGCCGGTGTGCCGTTCTTCCTACGCACCGGAAAACGCTTGGCACGCAGGGTCACCGAGGTCGCACTTATCTTCAAGAAGGCGCCGTTTCTGCCGTTCGACAAGACCATGACGGAGGAACTCGGGCAGAACGCGCTGGTGATCCGGATCCAGCCCGACGAGGGCATCACCACGCGGTTCGGGTCCAAGGTGCCGGGCAGCCAGATGGAAGTCCGTGACGTCAACATGGATTTCTCCTACGGTTCGGCGTTCGCCGAGGACTCCCCCGAGGCTTATGAGCGGCTGATCCTCGATGTGTTGTTGGGTGAGCCCTCGCTGTTCCCCGTGAACGCCGAAGTCGAATTATCTTGGGAGATCCTTGATCCCGTACTGAACGATTGGGCTGCCCACGGCAAACCGGAACCCTATGAGGCGGGCACCTGGGGCCCGTCTTCGGCGTTCGACATGCTGCATCAAATGGGCCGGGAATGGAGGCGGCCGTGATCGTCGAACTGCCCGACACCACCACCACCGAAATCAGCAAGAAGATCACCGGGTTGCGTGAAGAAGGTGGCGCGATAACGCTCAGCCGGGTGCTGACGCTGGTCATCGCAGCAGACGATGGATGTCTCGAGGACGCCGTCGAGGCGGCCAACTACGCCAGCCGTGAGCACCCGTGCCGGGTGATCGTCGCGGTCGCAGGCGATCGCGGCGCGCCGCAACCTAGGCTGGACGGTGAGATTCGCGTCGGCGCCGATGCGGGCGCCGGTGAGGTGGTGGTGCTGCGCCTGCATGGTGACCTCGCCGAGCACGCCGACAGCGTGGTGCTTCCCTTCCTGCTTCCCGATACCCCGGTGGTGGCTTGGTGGCCCACCGCTGCGCCACCGGTGCCCGCGCAGGATCCATTGGGCAAGTTGGCGATTCGACGCATCACGGACGCCACGGCCAGCGCTGATCCGCTGGCGACGATCAAGAGCCGCCTGGACGGCTACGCCGACGGCGACACCGATCTGGCGTGGAGCCGGGTCACCTACTGGCGGGCGCTGCTGGCTGCCGCCGTCGAACTGGATCCCCATGAGCCGATCACCTCGGCGCTGGTGTCGGGTCTCAGCAACGAACCCGCGCTGGACATCCTGGCGGGTTGGCTGGCCAGTAGAATCGGCGGCCCAGTACGGCGGGTGTCGGGTGACCTCAAGGTGGAACTTGTCCGCAGCGGCGAGACGATCACGCTGCAGCGGCCGCAGAATGGCGTCACCGCCACGCTGAGCCGCACCAGCAGGCCGGAGGCTCGAATTCCATTGGCGCGCAGAGAAGCCAAGGAGTGTCTTGCCGAAGACATGCGCAGGCTGGACCCAGACGAGATCTACCATGAAGCACTACAAGGCATAGGCAAGGTGCAATACACGTGAGCACGATCGTCGAGAAGTACCCGGACACCGCCGCTTTGGTCGAGGCCGCAGGTGATCGCCTGATCGGTGCGATCGGCGACGCGATCGCCGAGCGGGGTAACGCGCACATCGTGTTGACCGGTGGCGGTACGGGTATCGGCCTGCTCAAGCGCGTCGCTGCGCGCAGTTCCGGGATCGACTGGACGAAGGTACATCTGTACTGGGGCGATGATCGGTTCGTTCCCGAGGACGACGACGAGCGCAACTACAAGCAGGCCCGCGAGGCGCTGCTGGACCACATCGACATCCCCGATGTCAACGTGCACCCGATGTCGGCCAGCGGCGGCCAGTTCGGCGACGACATCGAGGCCGCCGCGCAGGACTACGAGCGGGAGTTGGCCGCCAACGCCGAAGACGGTGAGCCCGCTCCGGCCTTCGATGTGCATCTGCTGGGCATGGGCCCAGAAGGCCACATCAACTCGCTGTTTCCGCACACTGCTGCGGTGCGTGAGAAGGACCGGATGGTGGTGGCCGTCAACGACTCCCCCAAACCGCCGCCGCAGCGCATCACGCTGACGCTGCCCGCGGTGCAGCAGGCGCGGGAGGTATGGCTGGTGGTCTCCGGCGGGGCCAAGGCTAAAGCGGTGGCCGCCGCGGTCGGCGGTGCCACCCCTGCCGATTGGCCGGCTGCGGGCGCGGTCGGTCGAGAAGCGACGGTCTGGCTGCTCGACGAGGACGCCGC
>NZ_JBEFTH010000008.1:0-231657 GCF_053483935.1 Mycolicibacterium sp. XJ879 | reverse complement strand
GTGGTAGTCGTACACGCGAGCCTTGGTGCGAGCTGTAGCAGTGGAGCAACACCAATCACGGTATTGGCAACAAGGGCGCCGCGTAAAATCGTTGCGGCCCGGCCGATCGAGAATGCGAGGGCCTCGCGTGGAGGGAGTACGTCATGCTCGACGCGATCGGTTCTCCCGGCGAGGTGCTCGTCAACGTCCCCATCAATACCGGTGAGGCACTTTCGATGTTTGACAGCGGAGAGCCCGTCGAACCCGACTACTTGATCGGCATGTGGCGAGGCGCCGAGGTGCCGACGGGGCATCCGCTCGATGGCATCCTCGCAGCCAGCGGCTGGTGGGGCAAGGAGTTTATCGACTCGGAGACGGTGCATCCGTTGCTGTTTCGGAGTCGTGATGGCATGCATGCCTGGGCGATGAACCCCATCCTCGTACCAGTTCAGTTGGCGTTGAAGCTTCGCGTGCCTTCATTTGCGTATCCACTTCTGGGGCCCACGATCTCCGCGTTGCGGCCGGTTCTGCAGACCCGCCGGCCCAGGGCCCGGTTGCGTTCAATGACGTATCGCGGCCAGTCGACTGCCGCGATGGTTTACGACCAACAACCCGTCGTCGATGTGTTCCGAAGGGTCGCCGAAGACGTAGTCCTTGGGGTAATGGATCTGCGGGGCTCGGCAGAGCCGTATTTCTTTGTGCTGCAGCGGCATCGTTAGGCAAGCGCCGTCGGCGCTTCGAAGACGGTCCGCAGCGCCTCCTCGTTGCCCTCACAGGAAACGACTTCGGCGACATCGTCGAGCCCAAGAAGGCCGGCCGCCAACCCGAGAACTATCGATGCTTCCGCGCGCAGGACCGCGTCGAAGCCGCGGCCGTCGGGGACACCTACGTCGATACCGGCAGGGGTGGCTCGTACCTGCACCGCCGCGCCCTCGTCACCGTCAACGGCGATCCCGACTTTCACCGATTCGGCAGTGGGTGCGCGGTCGGCGAACAGCGCAGGCAGGGCCAACAGGAGCCACTCGGCGCGAAACTCGTCGCCTTCAGGCCCGCGGATCATCAGCGGAGTCGACCAGCGGATGAGCCCTTCGATTGGTTCGCGGAGTTCGGCGCCCCACGGAGTGAGCGCGTAGGTGATGGCGCCACCATCGTCGGCCAGCCTCCGTTCGACCACCCCCGCCGACTCGAGATCACGGAGTCGATCTGCCAACAGGTTGGTAGCTATACCGGCGACGCCAGCGCGCAACTCACGGTAGCGGGCCGGCCCGACCAAGAGTTGGCGCACGATCAGCAGATTCCACCGGTCGCCCACCACATCAAGCGCCCGGGCAAGCCCGCAGTACTGACCGTAGTCTCGACTCATAACCTCTCACTTGTTAATCTAAAGTGCACTTGAGTATATCAAGCAACCGAGAAGGGGTGCGGAATGACGGTCACGCACCGACCCGCCTGGGTCGACGACACACTGTTCCCGTTCGACAGCCGATACCTCGACATCGCCGGACACCGCGTCCACTACGTCGATGAAGGATCCGGTCCGACGTTGCTGTTCCTGCACGGCAACCCGACCTGGTCGTTCCTGTATCGCGACGTGATCGCATCCCTGCGCGATGAATTCCGTTGTATCGCAATGGACTACCCAGGATTCGGGCTGTCGACAGCGGCGCCCGGATATCGGTTCCTGCCCGCCGAACATGCGCAAGCGACCGCCGAATTCGTCGAAACCCTCGGGCTCACCGACGTCACGCTGGTTGCCCATGACTGGGGCGGTCCCATCGGGCTGGCCACGGTGCACCGACTTCGGCGCAGATTCCACCGACTGGTGCTGGCCAACACCGCCGGGTGGCCGGTCGACGCGCTGCGCGTACAGGTCATGTCCCACCTCGTGGGTGGCCCGGTAGGACGCCTGCTGATCCGCCGGTTCAACCTGTTCGTCAAAATGATGATCCCCGTCGGCCACCGTCTGACCAAGCCCACCAGCGCGGAAATGGCGCACTATCAGAAGGCCCTCGATAGCCCGGCGCGCCGACAAGCTTCAGCGGTATTTCCCCGCGAGATCACCGGCAGCCGTGCATTTCTCGCCGACGTCGAAGCCGGACTGGCCGATCTCGCGGCCCTGCCGACCCTGATCATCTGGGCCGACGCCGACATCGCGTTCGGCGACAACGAACTGCGACGCTGGGAGTCGACGTTCACCGATCACCACACCGTCATCGTTGAAGGAGCGGGCCACTTCGTCCCGTCCGACGCGCCCGAGCAGTTCGCGGCCGCGATCCGCGATTGGTACGGGACGTAATGGCCTACGACATCGCGCTGGCTGCCCGAGTGCGGGCGACGCTCGCCGGCAATCCCAGCGTGCGCGAACAACCGATGTTCGGCGGGCTGGCCTTCCTGTTCGCCGGGCGGATGGTAGTCGCGGCCAGCGGCCAGGGTGGGCTCCTGGTTCGCGTCGGCGCCGAGAACGCCGAACGGCTACTGGCGACCACCGCCGCGATACCCATGGAGATGAAGGGCCGCAGGATGCGCGGCTGGCTGCACGTCGAGCCGCAACATCTGCAATCGCAAAGTCAACTCGCAGAATGGATTGCGATCGGAACGGCCGCGGCTAGCTTGACGGAGTCCACGGGGTGAGCCGCGGTGTCCACGCAGGCACGTTGCGGCGATACTCCTCGTACTGTTCGCCATAGGTGCGCACCAACGTCGGTTCTTCGTACCAGCGCACGAACGACGCCGTCGCGATCCATCCAAGCGCGGCGTACAACACCAACCACAGGTTGTCGAACATCACCGCCTGGCCCAGAATCGCGACGAGTAACCCGACGTACATCGGGTTGCGCACGAATCGGTTGAAACCGGTCACTACGAGCCGTTCGGTCGGCGCGGCAGGCATCGGCGTGCCACCGGCTTTCACGAACTCGACGAAGGCGTGGATCGGCGGGATCAACCCGAGCACGACCATCGTCGCACCGATGGCCACCCGCAGTGTCGCGCTGGATCCGGTGATCTCCCAGCGGGTGATCAACCACGGACCCAACCCGACGACCGTGCCGGGGGCGACGACGAAGAACGCCGCCGAACCCAGCGCAGCGGTGCTGATGCGCATCTAGCCAGTATTGGCCGGAACCTCGGTCCGTTGGGTCAAACGCACACTGTTGCCCGACGGATCGCGAAAGCCGCAGTCGATTCCGTACGGCATCTGGTGCGGCTCCTCGGTGAACTCCACACCGCGGGCCTTCATCTGCTCATAGCTGGCCTGGCAGTCCGCGGTGGTCAGAAACACCGTTCCGGCAAAGCCTTTGGCGGTCAAGTCCAAAACCTGTGCATGGGTGGCGTCGTCCATCAGTGGCTCACCAGGCACTGCCATCAGCACGATCGACACATCGTCCTGCCCGGGCGGGCCGACAGTCAGCCACCGGAAGTTGGCCTCGGGTAGCGAAACATCCTCGCGCACTTCCATTCCGACCTTTTCGGTCCAGTACTTCAGCGCGACTTCCTGGTCGTGCACCCACAGGTGGGCACATGAAATCTTCATCATGGGGACGACGCTACGGTCAGCGGCCGCCGATCGTCTTCTCCCCGTGTGCTGTCTTGACGCGGCTGTCGGCGGGCGGGCGGGTGTCGCGCGCCAGGATGCAACTGGGCACCCGGGCATGCACCGACGCCGGCGGCAGGCTGGCCCGGTACGCGGCGGGCGGCAGGCCGTACACGCGCGCGAAACTCGTCGTGAACGATCCGACGCTGCCCAGGCCCACCAAGGCGCAGATGTCGGCGACGGAGCGGTCGGTGTAGCGCAGCAGCGCGGCCGCGCGCTCCAGTCGCCGGGTCTGCAGATAGGACCTCGGGGATTCACCGAACGTGCGGGTGAACATCCGCGTGAAGTGTGCCCGCGACAATCCCGCGGCGGCGGCCAGATCAGCCACCGTGATCGGCTCGGCGTAGCGCGCGTCGACCATATCCTTGGCCCGCATCAAATACCGGGACGGAGGCGGCTGCGCCATGCGTTAAGTTTAGTGGGCGGATGAGTTGGCTGGGCGGCCGCGGGATTCAGGGAGAACCTGGGTTTCGAGGAAAGTCCGGACTTCACAGAGCAGGGTGATTGCTAACGGCAATCCGAGGTGACTCGCGGGAAAGTGCCACAGAAAACAGACCGCCACCATTGCGGTGGTAAGGGTGAAACGGTGCGGTAAGAGCGCACCAGCACTCCGGGTGACCGGAGTGGCTAGGCAAACCCCACCCGAAGCAAGGCCAAGAAGGTCGCAACCTGGTTGCGGCCGCGCAGGCGCCCGAGGGCTGCTCGCCCGAGCCTGCGGGTAGGCCGCTCGAGGCACCCGGCAACGGTGTGTCCAGATGGATGGTCGCCGCCTTGCCGCCGTGGTCACACGCGGCGGTGAGGGACAGAATCCGGCTTACAGGCTGGCTCGTCCGCCCTAACCCCCTGAACTGCATGTTCAGCGGGTGGGCGCTGTCTCCGTCCGCAGTGCGTCCGCAGTGGCACCGAGCACCGAGTCGATCGCGTCTCGCGTGCGGTCGTCGGAATCGGGCCATAGGTGGCTGTAGGTGTCCAGCGTCTCGACCGCGCTGGCGTGTCCGAGACGTGCTTGAACCGTCTTCACGCTCTCGCCGTGCCGTATCAGCAGACTCGCGTAGTAGTGCCGCAGCGCGTGGAACCCGGTCCCGGTCGGGAGCTTCGCCTCCGCGACTGCTGGACGCCATTTGTGGCCGAACGTCTGCCGGGTGATCGGCTTACCCGCGAGGCTGAACACCAGCCCGTCGGGCTCGGCGGGAAACGCCGCGAGATGCGCCGCCAGCGCGTCCACCACGACCTGAGGCAAGGGGATCGTTCGATGGCTCGCGTTCGTCTTCGGTGGCCCGATTTCGGGTGGCTTCCCTGCCATCGTGACCAGTTGCCGATCGACGGTCAGCGTTCGCTCCAAGAACCGCACCCGGTCGACGGTCAATCCGAAGCACTTGCCCTGGCGCATACCCGTCCCGGCCGCGAGAGTGACGAGTGCCTGTAGTTCCGCGGGTAGCGCGCCGCGGACCGCGTTCACCTGATCAGTGGTCAGCGGCACGATCTGTGGACGCTGCACCTTCGGCAGTTTCGACCCGTCGCATGGATTCGCGACGATGCGCCGGTCTCGGATCGCCGCCTTCATGATCGTGGATACGACGCCGTGCACGACGCCGATGGTGGCCGGCGCCAGGTCGAGACCCTTCACCCATGCCTGTATGTCGCTGGGCAAGATCGACGAGAGTTCACGATCACCGAGTGTCGGGTAGGCGTGCCGACGCAACACGGTCTCGATGTGCGCGCGGGAGCTAGGACGCTGAACCTGCATCTGCCGCCATCTCTCTGCGTAGTCGCGGAACGTGACCTGGCCGGCCTTCGGATCGACGTACTGCCCGGTGACGACCGCCGCCGTAACCTCGTCGAGCCACCGCTGAGCGTCGACCTTCCGAGCGAAGCCTTTCGCGTATTCGCGACTGTTCTCATCGACATACCTTGCACGCCAACGGTTTCCCTTACCATCGTTGGCTGACGGTGTGCCGTCGGCTTTGCGCCAGCGATCTTCCACGCCGGACCGCCGGTTACGCTTCTGCGCCATCCGGTGCGCCTCCTTCGCTCCGTGCCTCGTCGATAACGCCCTCGATGGTCCAGTCGCGCGCCGCCTCAATGAACACTCGCGTCCCGAACGGAAGCCGATCGAAGAACTTCCCGTCCGCGCGGTCGAGCACGTCGAGAAATTCTCGGTGCGCAGAATCGTATTGCCGCACAGCAACTTTCAACTGATTGCTAGCTCGCGTCACGGCCTGAAACGCGCTGACGATCTGCACACTGCCCATCGGTAGGTCGTCGGCGAAGAAGTCGGCGGGATTGATGCGGAGCGCCGCGGCAGCCGCGGCCAACTCATCGACGTTGATCGGCCGCTTGCCGCCCTCAAGTCGGGTGACGGTGAGGGGGCGAATTTCGCGCCCCAAGCGAGCAGTCATCTCTGACGCAAGTTCGGCCTGCGTCATCTTCATCTCGCCGCGCACGGCGGCGATTCGCGCGCCGACCTGCTGGTTGGTGATGTTCTCCACACGAACATGTTGCACGGTGCTTGACGTGAAGACAAGCGGTAGTTACGTTGGCGGCAGCTTCACCAGAAGCACACCGATGTAACTTCACCAGCAGAAGGGAACCGGTCATGGCAGAACTGCCAGATCCGATCATGTTCGCGCCAGAACTGTCGACCAAACTCGGCGGCATCCCCCTCGGGACCATTCGGTATTGGGACTCCACCGGTTACGGGCCACGCTCGTTCAAAATCGGCAAGCGCCGAGCGTGGCGCACGTCCGAAGTCGACCGCTGGCTCGCCGAGCAGGAGGCCAGCACGGCGTCCGGTGCAGCTTCGTGACCACCGAAGCGCACCAGATCGCTGCCCGCCTGGCGTCGGCAAGCGAAGTGTTCCCGATCAAGAAGACCGACGACTGGGATTCGACCGCGCGCGTCAGCGCGGAAGGCGACGTCATCACGGTTGTCGTCACAGATCAACTCGGCCGCGCCAAGCGCGGATACCGGGCCGTCATCCAGTGCGTCGCCGAGGACGCACGCACTCCGGGCGCGCCGTGACCGACGACCACCCGGCCGTCATCATCGACGCACGGCGGCTGGCCTGCCTGTGTGATGTTGGCGCCCCCAACTACTTCGCCGCAGTGTGCGTTACGGCCACCGGCGAGGAAGTGCTGTGGTTGGTCAGCAGGTCCGAACTCGACAGCGGGCACCCGGCGCACGGTGACGCCAACCAGCCGCACGAGAAACTCGGCCGGCTACCGGCCGGCATACGTGAGCGCGTCTCGCCGGCGCCCCGCTGCGGCCGGCCGACGGCAGCGGGACGGCCGTGCCGAATGAAGGTCGCCAACCACGGCGAAGCCTGCGACGTTCACCGCAAGCCTCGGTGTGACGGCTGCGGGCAGATCATGTACCACCAGTCCGGCGGTTGGGGCTGCTTTGGATGCCACCCCGACCGGCATTGGACACCACAACAGCAGCAGCAGCAGAACCGTGGTGTCCCATGAGTTTTCCCAAGCACGAATGGCTACGGGCGGTCGCTCGGGACAAGTGCCTGGACGACTCCTACGCCCGCGTGGCGATGGACCTGAGCACTTCGACGTCGATCGACGACGGCACGTTCTGTGTGCGTCAGAAGACGGTCGCCGAGCGCCTGGGTCGCGACGTGCGATCCGTCAAGCGGGCATACGCCGCACTGAAACTCGCGGGCTACATCGAATGGGTCGCGGCCGGGAAACGAGGTCGTGGCTATCTCAGCGGCGACACATGGCGGTTGCGGTTTCCCCACGTCAGAAGTGGTGACTCCGGTGGCACCACTTACGGAAGTGGTGACGACTTTCCGAAGGTCGGAAGTGGTGACGATTGCGTCACCACTTACGGAAGTGGTGACGCCGGTGGTCAAGAAGTGGTGACGCCGGTGGCCATAAGTGGTGACGCCGGTGGTCAAGAAGTGGTGACGACTCAGGCCGCGGATTTGCCTTCTGAGCAGCGAGAATGGCGCCACGTAGTTCTTAATGAAGTTCTATATGAAGGTCTAGAGGGAGGCGCGGCGCCGGCCGAGCCCGAACCCCTCGACGCGGAGGCCGTTCCCGACCCGGCCAACGCTCTCCCACCCGAAGAGTCATCCAGGAACAGCGCAACGGCGAGCGACGAAATGGCGCCGTGGGTTCGCGGACCCTACGGGCCGCGGTGTCACAAGCACGTCAACAACCCGGACCCGCCGAAGTGTCCCGGCTGCCGTGATGCGCGAGAAGCCGACGAAGCCGAACAGGCGGCTGCTGCCGAACGCTCGCGCGTCGAGCGCCAGGCGCGCCGCGACGCAATCGCCGATTGCCCAGACTGCGACGAGTACGGCCAGATCGACCACGGCGCGGCCGGCGTCGCCAACTGCCGGCACCCGAACCTCTCGCCCGCCGCGGGCGACCAGGAGTCGGCATGATCCGCCGTCGCGACGCCAGCCATGTGTGGCTACCGGATCCCGCCTCAGAGAAGCCGTTGTCGTGCGGGGGCGCCCTTCCCGACGACAGCGAAGGCCGCTCCACCGGTCTGTTCGACATCAGCACGGATCCGGCGACGCAGGAACTCCGGGCGACGGTCGTAGTCCTGTGAGCACCTGGGACAGCGCGCGCGCACTCCTCGAAGGCATCCCCGCCCTGGACGGCGCCCGTTGCAAAAACCGCTCCGAGTTGTACGAGCGGACCAACGGCGAGCACCGCATGACCGGCCGCCTCACCACGACCGAACTCGAGTCCGCCCGATGCGCGGCCCTGCGGATCTGCTCCGAATGTCCGGCGCTGCGCCAGTGCCGCGCGTACTTGCAAGGCTTGCCGATGTCGCAGCGTCCCCGCGGGGTCATCGCCGGCCTGGTGATCACGTCGACCGGGCTGCCCGCGAAGACCAGGACGCCAACCCACCCCGTCGTCGAGGACCAGGACGACGCCCAGCGCGCCGCCCAGCCGCGCCCAGGACGCACCGAATCACACCGATGGCATTCGGATGCCCGAGAGGCGTCCCCGAACGCTCACAGAGCCACTGAACGGGTCGACGCCCAGAACGCCGCCGCGCTCATCTGCCACCGCGCCGACAGCGGCGACTTCACCGCGGAATGGACGTTGTGGGCCGACGTCGAGGAAGCACGCGAGGCCCAGGCCCCACCTAACGCCGTGCGGCCCGCTGTGTATCGGCATTCACAGCGTCGTGCCCGTCGACCGCACGGCGAAGCCCAGCCGCGGCCGGCCGTCGTCGAGCACCAGGACGCCGGCCAGCCACCCTGCCGGCCGTAGCCGCCGGCGCCGGCGCGACACCCAGAAGGCGACAACATGACCGCGGCGCGTGAAGACGACGAGTGGCGAACCGCCGTCCGCCCCCCCGAGGGATTGATCCGCGCCGGCGCCGTTGTGCTCACCGGGCCAGCCCTGCGGACCACGCTTCAAGCGGCCCTGATCGCGGTCAAGCACCGCCGAATGTCCGGGCTACCAACCGACCAATTCGAGGGTCTAGCTGCGGAGGTACACGCCGCCATGTCCACAGCCATGTCCGCCAGCGGCCAAACGGTCAGGTCTGAAACCGCGATCCGCGACACTGCGGACATGCACCCGACCGCGCCGACAGTGCCGCTCGAAGCCGCTGCCGAACGTCTCGGTATCTCGACCAGGCACGCGCGCCGGATCGCACCGAAGCTGGCCGGCCGCAAGGCCGGACGTTGGTTCGTCGACGAGACGGCACTACGAGAGCACCTGGAAAGGACCTGATGGACCAGAGAGAGCAAGCCCGACTCATCGCGAGTCTGACCGACGACGAACTGAGCGCCCTGCGCGCCCGCGCCAGCGATGCTGCACCGCCCGACGACGACGGTTACGCCGGCGACGCGGAACGGCAATTCCTCCGCCGCCTCTCGGCCAAACCCAATAACTGGCTCGCCGAAACCCTCGACCGGCTTTCCGCCGCCCGCCCAGCCAGCGGCGGCGTCGAGGACGACCGTGCCTTCCTCCGTCAACTGCTAAGCCACGCCCACGGCGGGCCACCCGAACCCCAGAGCACCAACCAACCCACCTGAAAGGCACAGCCCACATGGACATCACCCTCCGCTCGACCCTGATCGTCGTCACTAAAACCGCTGAAACACTTGGTGTTTCACTACCCGCCGGCTACATCGCCGAACTCGACCGAGCGCGCGCCATCGTCGCCGGCGCCGAACGATTCCGCGAAACCTCCGCGAGCCAACTCAACTCCGCCGTCCTCGACGCGATCGAAGCCGGCCGCGACGTCCACACCGACACGATCGTGCAGCGGATGATGTTCGACCGAAACCTCGTTGCCGGCGGCATCGAAATAGACGCCGACCAGCGCAGAAAAGAAATCAGCCACGCCGCGCTCCTGGACTACGCCGACGACATACTCGCCTCATGGGCAGAGTTTCTGCGGCCGCACGCCAAGGCCCTAGCCGACGCCGCCGAAGCCTTGCCCAGCCACGACCTGGCCAACACCCAACAGGTCGCGACGCTCACCGTCGAGGGCATGAAGCACCTGAGCAACGCCCAGATCGCCGTGAAGCTGTGGGCTGCCGCCATTCAAGGGTTCGGCGTTCTGGTGAAGACGGCGGGGCCGTCGTTCAACGGTCACACTCGGCCGTTGAGCATCACGCCCGACATCGGGCTTCTTGAGTTCGCGTCGATCCGCGACGAGGCCGTCCGCGAGCGAACCGAAGTGACGCCGTGGTTGCTTGCGCGGCACGGCATCCCAGTCGAGTTGGCCACGATTACCGGGTTCGCCGAACGTGTCGCCAACTACGAGCGGCAACGCGAGGCCGTCCAAGCCGAGCAGGCCGAGCAACGCAAGCAGCGGGTCGCTCAGACCTAGTTAGCCGGTCACAAGCAGCCGTGCGGCCGGCGCATCGGGAGCGCCATGGCGCCGCCCGGTGCGACGCCGGGGCACGCGCCGGCCGTACGGCCAACCACCACGACGACGAGGACCAGGGCGTGACAGAGTGTTACTCGACCACAACACCGTCGGCTATGCCCACTGCGCGAACCAGTCCATCAACTTTTCCGCGACTGCGTCGGGTTGTTCGTCTGGAATCCAGTGTGATCCGCGAACTACTTCGAATCGAAAATCTTGCGTCACGTAACGCTCGGACCGACGGGCGGCGCTTTCGAGGATGTAGCTATCACCATCACTCCAGATCACCAGTGCCGGAACGGCAACCTTTCCGACACGGCCCGACCATGGTGCTGCGCGATACCAATTGAGTGCCGCAGTGTAGGCACCCGGCTTCGTCATATCCTCTGCGTCGCGATCGGCGAGGTCCGGCTGTTGACCCCCAGACCTCAACATCTTGGCCAACCTCTTACCGCTCCGGGCGGCGCCGAGGTAGTACCACTCCGGGACCAATGGCAGTTGATAGAAGTAGGCGTACCACGAAGCCAGGCCCTGTCTGCTCGTCAACATCGCGTCTTGTAGCGCCGCCGGGTGCGGGCTGGAAAGCGACGACAACGTCCAAACCCGGTCGGGATACTTCGCCGCGAAACTCCAGGCGACCAACCCGCCGTAGTCATGCCCGACCAAGTGCACGCGGTCCGCCCCGCTTGCCTCCACCAGCGCGCCCACGTCTTCCACTAACTCAGACATCCGATAATCGCGGCGCCGGGTGGGTCGTGCACCGGGTGAGATACCTCGCTGGTTGGGTGCCAAGCATCGGTAACCCGAACTCGTTAGGCGTGGAATTATCTCGCCCCACGCCAGATTCGTCTGCGGATGGCCGTGCAGCAACACGACGACGGGCGCGTCTGCCGCCCCAGCGTCCAAGACGTCAAAGGCCATGTCGCCGCGACCAAACTGCTCCATCACAAGATCATCAAGCCTGGCACGCCATTCGTAAACGAATCCCGCAAATTGCGAGGGAGGGGTACTTCGGCGCCTTCCCACCTGACGTTGTTTGGAAGCGCAACTCGACCGGATCCCACTCAAGCAGACCAGGGGGGATGACCCGTCGAGAAGAAAGGCGGCGCCCCTCGTGGCTTAGGCGTTGCCCCCCCTGGTTTCCCACAAAAAAACAAACCCCTGGATCGGAGTGGGCCAGTGCCCCGTCGTGCTGACGTTGCGTGCACTCGGTGCGGCCGGCTGGTGCCGACGTATCCCGACAGCGCGCCGGCCGATCGCCGTCGCTGCGGGCGGTGCGTCAAGGCCGACGCGGCGCCGTGGCGGCACGGCACGCGGACGGGATACCGGCGGGAGGGCTGCCGCTGCGATGAGTGCCGCGCGTGGGCCGCGAAGAGGGCTCGGAAGTATCGGGCTGAGTACCGCGAGCGCACTGGCGCCGGCTTGCGCTCGAAATACCGACGCAAGGGGCGGGGCAAGTCCCCGACGTTCCCGGAGACGCGTTCGGCGACCCGTAAGCGCGACTGCTGAGTGTGTGTGTCGGCCTCTGGTGGCGTTGCGCAAGCGGCGCGCCCGCATGCGCGCAAGCATGGCGCGCCAACGTTCAGATGCGGGTGACCGCTCCTTCGGTGTCCACTTGCCACCGCCTCCCCGCGGTATCGGTGTATCTCACCGCTGCGTAGTCAGCCGGCGTGCCGGGCAAGGAGTCTTGCTGGTAGAGCACAAGCCATTCGTCAGGTTCGAGTGTGATGCCATCCAGTTCAGACTTGAAAGGAAAGCGGTCCTCGTGTTCGGGCCTTCGGGGAAACACGGCAAACCCGTTCACCATGTCGATGTCGAGATCCATCTCTTGACCGTGGTGAACGAATTTCACGACCTCGACGTCGAAGATTCGATCTGCACGGCGGTTCCGGATGCCCACTGATCCCATCGCCAGCGCAGGGCCGACGGCCTGCCTTTGACCCAGCATTTCGGCTGTGACTCGCACAAGACCGGCTTGCCGTTCAAGGTCAGCCTCTTCTTGGTCCTCCATTCGCTGCCGCGCCGCATCGGCGCGGCGGCGATCGGTCGTGGAAATCCAGAGCGCGGCGCCGGCGGCAACGAAGCTTCCGAGCGCCCCGAGCCACTGCCCGAAGCCTGTGTACCAGTCGACGGACTGCCCAAGGTTGCGCGCAATTTGGCTGGCTACGAACAGCGCGCCAACGCACAGGACCGTGATCGTAACTGCCCAAAACCAGTGGCTGCGAGTGCTGAGGAACCTAGCGATCCGATCGCGCCAGTCGGTGTTGTCATCGGTCGACACAACTGCTCAGTGTTGCAGCCCGCTGGCTCGGTAGGTCGTCCTGGTCGTCGGCGTGGCATCCACCCGACTGGTCTCGAAGGGCTGCATGCTTGTCGGGTGACGTCGAAGCGCGCCGAGTACATGTTCGCGCTCTACTCCGGGTCGCTCGCTGAACCCGGCGACCGCAACCCGTACGCCGGCGGCGAGTCGTTGGTGTTGCCGAAACTGTGGATGCGCGGGTACATGCGGATGCTGCGCGTCCGCGTCCAGACCGGTCCGGCGATGGCGCGATACCGCGCCGCGCGTGCCGCAGCGGAAGACCTGCCTGAATGACGGTGCGCCGCCGTGCTCGCCGCGGCCGGGTGTCGGACCCGGCCGATACCTTGTGCGTTGCGTCGATCTGCAACAACACGGTTGGCGGTCCTGACGTGACGACCAATCGCAGTGACCTAGGGTGAGCGCAACGGACTTGTGAGGGTGGGCGCATGGCTGACCGATCGGCGATCGAATGGACAGAGGCCACCTGGAACCCCGTCACCGGCTGCGATCGCGTTTCCGCCGGCTGCGACCACTGCTACGCTATGACGTTGGCAAAACGGTTGAAGGCCATGGGATCCGCGAAGTACCAGAACGACGGTGACCCGCGCACATCAGGACCGGGTTTCGGCGTGACCGTCCATCCGCAGGCACTCGACGAACCGCGCCGCTGGCGCCAGCCGCGCGTCGTCTTCGTGAACTCAATGTCCGACCTGTTCCACGCCCGCGTGCCGGTCAGCTTCATCCGCGACGTGTTCGACGTCTGCCGCGATACGCCTCAGCACACGTACCAGGTGCTCACCAAGCGCAGCTTGCGGCTGCGCCGACTCGGCGAAAGTCTCGACTGGCCAAGCAATCTGTGGATGGGTGTGTCTGTCGAGAACGCGGACGCGCTGCCGCGGGTCGACCATCTGCGCGACGTGCCCGCAGCCGTGCGCTTCCTGTCGTGTGAGCCACTGATAGGACCGCTCGAAGGGCTCAACCTCGACGGCATCCACTGGGTGATCGCCGGCGGCGAGTCCGGCGCGAATCATCGTCCGGTCGACGGCGAGTGGGTGCGCGGCATCCGGGACGTGTGCCAGGACGCCGGCGTCGCGTTCTTCTTCAAGCAGTGGGGTGGCCGCACGCCGAAGGCCGAAGGGCGGGAACTTGACGGCCGGCGCTGGGACGAGATGCCGGCCGCGGTCTAGCGCACTACCTTGCGGATGACGTGCTGGTGCGGCTTGGCCGTCTTGGTTACATGTTCGATTTCGCCCGACTTCACCAGCGCCCGGACCGCAGCCGTGTACGCGGTCTCCTTCGCTTCGCCGTACACGTCTCCGAATACCTCTTTGACATGACGAACGACTTCCTTCTGCAATCCGTCCTCAGTTAGCCGTCGCAGGTTGTCGGTGATGTGGGCGATCGCGTTCGCGTGCTCCCTATCGAACTGGGCGCTCACCGTGTCGAACAGCATGCCTTCTCGCTCGTCTGGGTCTGGCCCGAGGAAGTCGATCCACTTCTCGCGAGCCCTGGCACCAGCGTCGCCGAACATCCAGTGGCCGTGCGTGTCCATGGTTAGGAATATCAGGTAGTAGACCGGCTGATGGTGGATCTGCCGCCGTACTGGTGCGACGACGAAGCCGTACCCGGTGCCGTCGGTGAGATGCCTGGCGTATCCGATCGCCACGTCTCTGGCAGCCGATTCCCAGTCCTGGCCGCCGGATGCCTGATGAGATCGCAACGCCACGTCGCGCCACCAATCACCGCCGCACACGGTGTCTGCCTTGGCGACTCCACCCAGGTTGAGTAGGCCCTTCTTGTACTGGCCACCCGCTCGCCTGATCAGGTCTGCGCTGAAATTGAGCAACACCTCGGTCCGCGGCCAACGTCCCCGCGCACGGAGGATGCCCTTGATGGAGTCCATCGGGAGCACCGCCCCGCACGGATCGAGGAAAACGAACAGGCTGGCACCGGCGGCCAGCTGCAACGCCTCTCCGACGTAGTTTCCGCACTCACCCTTGTGACTGTCAATGTGGATTCCTCTGGCGCGGTACTCGTCGGCCACAGCGTTGAGTGACGTGTAGTCCGTCGGGTTCTTCTCGACCAGCAGAAGGTCAATCTGTGTGGTGCCCTTAGCCTTCTGCGCGGCAAGCATCATGTGCTCGGCAGATCCCGCTTCACCAGTGTCGAAGCGGCCACGGCCGGCAAATCCGTCAAACAAGACCGCCCGCCTCGGGTTGAGCTTGCTCGCCGTCATCGTCGCGAATCTGATGACGTACTGCTCAAGGATCGCGTGCTTGAAGACCGACTGTGGCCGGGGGCTTTCAAGCAGCCCGGCATCCGTTCCGGTGGGCAATCGCGATCCTTGGCCTACGCGCGTCTCGGCGGTCACTCATCGGCCGCGAGTTCGACGCCGAAATCCTACCGCCGCCGCCGACGACTGCGCGTAGATGCCGAGACTGCGTTCCGCGTGTCGAAGAGTTGGCCAGCAGCGGTGCTGAACGGGCGGGTCGGGCGGCGACGTTCAGCGACAGGGCGAAACCTTCTGGGTGCAGGTGCGGGGCACCGGTAGTCGTCCGCAGGCCGTCCGCAGTAAGTCCAGCAGCCGTCACCGACCACCAACAGAGCCAACACTCTGAACTGCCCTTTTCGGATCAACCAACACAGCCCGCGAATGCAAACGCCAAGGGGTCATAATCCGGCTTACAGGCCAACTCATCCGCCCTGCGGGGTCAGCGCGTCCGGCGCACCGCCTTGTCCAGTTTCTTCAGCGCATCGTCGAGTTGATCGCGTGAGCGACGCGCCAGTTCACCCTCCTGCTGGAACAGCAGACCGTAGGTGAAGGTGTCCTCGCCTGCGGCGTGCGCGGCGTCGGCCTGGCGGCTCAGATGGTTGCGGCTGACGACGCTGTCCTGGTGATCGCCCAACAGGGACTGGATGGCCTTCGCGCGGTCGGACACCTTGTCGGCACCCGTGGCGGCCGCCGAGTAGCGAAGACGCTTGGCGCCCTTGCGGATTCGGTGCAGTGCCTCATCCTTGTCGTCCTCGGTCGCCTTGCGAGCCGCCTTGGCCGCCTTGCGGACACGTTTGTACGCGGCGTCTATGGTGGTCGCGGGCTTCTGCTCAGCACCGTCTTGTGCGGGTTCGGCGGCCACCAACTCCTCCAGCCCCGCGAGCAGCCTGAAGTAACGCGGTGAGCGCATCGCCAGCAGCGAGCGCCGCAGACCCGCCTGGTACTGGCGCCTGGCGCCTTCGACCAACCGTTCGCGCACCGGTCCGCGCGCCAACTCCTCGGGCAGGTCGTCGAGTGCGCGCTCGTAGCGTTCGGCCAGCACCTCGGCGTCGCGGGCCACGCCGAGCACCCCGGCCAGCGCCCTGAGCTCATCGAGAAGCCAGGCGTTCGGTGCGCCGTCGGCGACACCGAACGCATCCTTGGCCGACTGCAACAGGCTGCGGATCTTGCGCGTCGCCACCCGCATCTGGTGCACCGAGTCGTACGAGTCGTCGCGCACCGCGCGGTCCCACACCAGCAGCCGCTCGATCTGCTCGGCGACCGCCTGGTGCAGCGGATCGCGTGCACCCCGGTCGTCGGTGTGCTCGTCGTCGTGGGGCTGGGCGCTGGCGAGTGCCCGTGCCAACTTCGAGCCGTGTCCCGCCGGCTCCGCGCCGGCGTCGAGCAGCCGGTTGGCAAGCCGGTCGAGCAGGTCGGAGCCGTCGTCCCCAGCGCCTTCGGCCAGTTCGATCTCCCATTCGCGCCAGCGCTGTTCATCGTCACTCCCGGCCGCCCACGCAGTGACGTCGTCGTCGCAGAACTCGGCGATCACCGCATCGTCTGCGCTGACGAGGTAATCGACCGCTCGGTTCGTCGTGATCCGCGCGACGGGCGCCAGCGGGCGGTCGCGCACGATCGCCGCCACCGTGTCGCGCAGTTCATCGGGCACCTCGTCGGTGGACGCGCCCAGCGGTGCGCGCACCTCGGTGCGCGCCCCCTTCTCTGCAGGCAGCTTGAGGTGCCAGCCCTCGTCGGAACCGCCCGTGCGCCGACGCAGGGTGATCCGGCGCGCCGCGAGAGCGCGCTCCGGCGTGTCGTAGTACACGGCGTCCAGCGTGTGCGCCGGCCTGCGCTCGACACGCGCGACCATCGCCAGGCCGTCAAAAGACGGCGAAACCGTCGATTCGCGGACGTCGAACTTGCGCTCGACCTCGGTGTAGCGGTCGGATTTGGCTGCCACACCGATCAGCGTGCCATATCGGCGTGACCTGCGCGTCTACGTCCCGCAGCGGGGTATCCGTGACAGCCTTCACAGACAAATGGACCTTAGAGCATGTTTACAGTCTTAGACTGTGCTTATGAAACTTGGAGGATCGATCGAGGAATACCTGGACTCCGAGGGCCATATTGTCGTTCCCGACGGCGCCACGCTGACGTCATATCTCGAGAGCAACATCGCCGATCTGGGCGATTCGGTCGCCTTCCGGTATCTCGACTACCGCGGGAATCCCGACGGCAGGCCAATCGAGTTGAGCTGGAACCGCCTGGGCGTCCGGCTGCGCGCCGTCGGAGCACGCCTTCAGCAGGTCACCGAACGAGGGGACCGCGTGGCGATCCTGGCGCCTCAGGGTGTCGACTACGTGGTCGGCCTGTTCGCGGCGATCGCCGCAGGCAATATCGCGGTGCCGCTGTTCGCCCCCGAACTGCCCGGACACGCCGAACGGCTGCGTGCGGTGATCAGCGACTCCGAACCGACGGTGGTGCTGACCACCACCGAGGGCGCAGAAGCCGTGCACCAGTCCCTGGAGACGGTCTCGCGTCACCGGCGGCCCCGTGTCATCGCCGTCGACGCGCTGCCCGACTCCGTGGGCGAGCTGTTCGCGCCCGTCGCCGCGGGCACCGACGACATCGCGTACCTGCAGTACACCTCCGGCTCCACCCGCACACCGGCCGGTGTGGAGATCACCCACCGGGCCGTGTGCACCAACGTCGTGCAGATGATCCTGTCGGTTGGGCTGGACCGCGACATCCGCAGCGTCAGCTGGCTACCGCTGTTTCATGACATGGGCCTGCTGATGGTGATGTTCCCGGCGCTGTGCGGCGGGCAGCTCACGTTGATGTCACCGATGGCGTTCGTGCGTCGGCCCTACCGCTGGATCCGCGAGCTCGCCGCCGAGTCCAAGTACGGTCGCACGTTCGCCGCCGCGCCGAACTTCGCCTTCGAGCTCGCCGCGCAGCGCGGCCGTCCGCCCAAAGGTGAAGATCTCGACCTGAGCAACGTCGGCGGGTTGATCAACGGCTCCGAACCGGTCAGCATCGGCTCGATCGAGAAGTTCAACGAAACCTTCGGCCCCTACGGTCTGGCGCCCACCACCATCAAGCCGTCCTTCGGCATGGCCGAGGCCACCCTGTTCGTCTCCACGATCGACCCCGAGGCCGAGGCCAAGGTGGTCTACCTCGACCGTGAGCACCTGGGCGACGGGCGTGCCGTCGAAGTGGCAGCAGACGCCGAAAACGCGGTGCCCCAAGTATCGTGCGGCCGGGTGGCGCGCAGCCAGTGGGCCGTCATCGTCGACCCGAACACGGGCGCCGAGTTGGCCGACGGTCACGTGGGTGAGATCTGGCTGCAGGGCGCCAACATGGGTCGCGGCTACTGGGGCCGTCCCGACCAGACCCAATCGGTATTCCAGAACAAGCTGGAGTCGCGGCTGGATGCCAGCCACGCCGAAGGCGCTCCGGCGGGCGCGTACTGGATGCGTACTGGGGATCTGGGCATGTACCTCGACGGTGAGCTCTTCATCGTCGGGCGCATCAAGGACATGATCATCGTCGACGGCCGCAACCATTATCCGCAGGATCTGGAGGCCACCGCGGCGGCGGTATCGCCTGCGGTGCGTGCCGGTTTTGTGGTCGCGTTCGGGGTGCCCGACGGGACCGGTGAACGGTTGGTGATCGTGGCGGAGCGCGCCCCCGGCGCCGGCAAGGCCGATCCGGAACCGATCGTCGAGGCGATCCGCGCAGCCGTGTCACGCCATCACGCGCTGCGGGTGGCAGATGTGAAACTGGTTGCGGCAGGCACAATTCCGCGGACCACCAGCGGCAAGCTGGCGCGCCGCGCGTGCCGGACCGAGTACCTGGACGGCAAGCTGGGACCCGTTGCCGGTTAAAGTCCAGGGGTGAGCGAATACGAGACCATCAAGTTCGAGCAGTCCGGGGCCATCACCCAGATCACGCTGAACCGGCCCGACGCGGCAAATGGCATGAGCGGGACCATGACTCGCGAGTTGGCTGACGTCGCCAAACGCTGTGACACCGACGCCACCAAGGTGGTGGTCCTCACCGGGTCGGGACGTTTCTTCTGCGCCGGAGGCGATCTGAAGGACTTCGCCACCGCGCCCGACCGCGCTCAGCACGTCAAGGGTGTCGCCGACGACCTGCACCGCGCCATCTCGAGCTTCGCGCGGATGAACGCCGTGCTGATCACGTCGGTCAACGGCACCGCCGCGGGAGCCGGGTTCTCCGTCGCCGTTACCGGTGATCTGGTCCTGGCCGCCGAGTCCGCGTCGTTCACGATGGCCTATACCCGCGTCGGGCTCAGCCCCGACGGCAGCGCCTCCTATTTCCTGCCGCGGCTGATCGGCATCACCAAGACCAAGGAGTTGATGCTGACCAACCGCACGCTTTCCGCGCAGGAGGCGTCGCAGTGGGGTCTGGTCACGGAGGTCGTCGCCGACGCCGAACTGGCCGACCGGACAGCGCAGCTCGCCGAGCAGATGGCCGCCACCTGCGCCGGATCAAACGGGGGAGTCAAACAACTGCTGCTCAGCACCTTCAAGAACGGCCTCGAGGAGCAGATGGAGCACGAGAGCCGGCTGATCGCCGAACGGGCCGGGTCCGCCGACGGCCGCGAAGGTGTCGACGCGTTCCTTGCTAAACGGAAAGCGGAGTTCGCCTAGAACGAGTGCTCGTCGGCGGGGAACTCTCCGCTGGCCACCTCGTCGGTGTACTGCGTTGCGGCGCGGCGCAATTCGGCACCCACCTCGCCGAACCGCTTGACGAACTTGGCCGTCTTGCCGCTGGTGAGCCCGGCCATGTCCTGCCAGACCAGCACCTGGGCGTCGCAGTTGGGTCCGGCGCCGATACCGACGGTGGGGATGGTCAGCTTGCCGGTGATCTGGGTGGCCAACTCGGCGGGCACCATCTCCATGACGACGCTGAACGCACCGGCCTCCTGCACCGCGATCGCATCGTGGATGGTCTGCTCGGCGGCGTCGCCGCGGCCTTGAACGCGGAAGCCGCCCAACCCGTTGACGCTCTGCGGGGTGAAACCGATGTGCGCCATCACCGGGATGCCCGCCGCGCTGATCGTCGCGATCTGCTCGGCCACGCGTTCACCGCCCTCGAGCTTGACCGCGTGCGCGCCGGTCTCTTTCAGGAACCGGGTGGCGCTCTGGAGGGCCAGGGAAGCGCTTTCCTCATAACTGCCGAACGGCATGTCGGCGACCACCAGCGCGTGCGGGGCGCCGCGCACCACGCCGCGCACCAGCGGGATGAGCTCGTCAATGGTCACCGGCACGGTGGTGTCATAGCCGTAGACGACGTTGGCCGCCGAATCGCCGACCAACAGCACCGGGATGCCGGCGTCGTCGAATATGGCTGCGGTGGAGTAGTCGTAGGCCGTCAACATGCCCCACTTGTGGCCTTCGGCCTTCCACTTCTGAAGGTGGTGAATGCGCGTTTTGGTCCGCGGTGCGGAGGCAGCGCCGTACACGGTCTGCTCAGACATCGTTGTCCCCTAGTGGGTGGGTCGGGTCGAATCCTCGAGGCCGAAACGGTCCCCGGGTTTCGTCTGACCCTGTCAGTCTGCCACTGCGGGCGCGGAAAGTTAAAAGACGGGTTGAGTGGATTTCCTCACACCCGTCCCTGACCGGCCTACGATCGGCGGCATGCAGCGGCTCAGCGGCCTCGACGCCAGCTTCCTTTATCTCGAAACCGCCACACAGCCACTGCATGTGTGCTCGATCCTGGAACTCGATACGTCGACCATGCCGGGCGGCTACACGTTCGAGCGGTTCCGCGAGGAGTTGAGCGAGCGGATCAAGGCGATGCCGCAGTTCCGCGAGAAGCTGGCCGACAGCCGGTTCAACCTCGACCACCCGGTGTGGGTGGAGGACCGCGATTTCGTCGTCGACCACCACCTGCACCGCATCGGCCTACCCGGACCGGGTGGACGCCGCGAACTCGCCGAAATCTGCGGCCACATCGCGTCTTTGCCGCTCGACCGCAGCCGACCGCTGTGGGAGAAGTGGGTGATCGAGAACATCGACGGCACCGACCCGTACGAGGGCGGGCGCCTGGTGGTGATGACCAAGGTGCACCACGCCGGCGTCGACGGGGTGACGGGCGCCAGCATGATGTCGCAGCTGTGCAGCACCGAACCCGACGCACCCGCGCCGGAGCCCGTCGAGGGATCCGGTGACGCCAGCGGACTCGAGATCGCCGTCAGCGGCGCGCTCCGCTTCGCCACCCGGCCGCTCAAGCTCGTCAACGCGGTGCCCGAAACGGTGACGTCGGTGGTGGACACCGTGCGGCGCGCCCGCTCCGGGCTGACCATGGCGACCCCGTTCTCGGCCCCGCGGACGGTCTTCAACGCCAACGTCACCGCGCATCGCAACATCGCGTTCGCCGAACTCGACCTCGAGGACATCAAGACGGTGAAGAACCACTTCGAGGTCAAGGTCAACGACGTGGTGCTGGCGCTGGTCTCCGGTGTGCTGCGCAAGTTCTTGGACGACCGCGGCGCGCTGCCGGAGCATTCGTTGGTGGCGATGGTGCCGGTTTCGGTGCACGAGAAATCCGACCGGCCGGGCCGCAACCAGGTGTCGGGCCTGTTCTCCCGGTTGGAAACCCACATCAAGGACCCAGCCGAACGGCTCAAGTCCATTGCCGAGGCCAATTCGGTTGCCAAACAACACAGTTCGGCGATCGGGGCAACGCTGCTGCAGGACTGGACACAGTTCGCCGCCCCTGCGGTGTTCGGCGCGGCGATGCGGGTGTACGCCGCGAGCCGACTCAGCGGGGCCCGGCCGGTGCACAACCTCGTCGTCTCCAACGTGCCCGGCCCTCAGGTGCCGCTGTACTACCTGGGCTGTGAGGCCAAAGCGATGTATCCGTTGGGGCCGATCTTCCACGGCTCCGGGTTGAACATCACCGTGATGTCGCTGACCGGAAAGCTCGACGTCGGCATCGTGTCGTGCCCCGACTTGCTGCCCGAGCTGTGGGATATGGCTGATGATTTCAAGGCCGCGCTCGACGAGTTGCTCGCCGCCACCCGATAGCCGTCCAGCCAGGACATATTCGGGGTCATGGCAGCATGTTGTGCCATGAGACTCAGGATCGGGGTCCTCGCGACCGCAACGCTGCTCCTCGTCGCCGGATGCAGCACGACGGTCGACGGACGCGCCGTCATCGCGGTGCCCAGGCCCGGCACGCCGGTGCAGTGGGAGCCGTGCCAGTTGGAGGGCGGCGCGGAGTCACGGGTGCCCCAGGGCGCCGAATGCGGGATGTTGTCGGTGCCGGTCGACTACGACAAACCCGACGGGGACGTCGCCCGGATCGCGCTGATCCGGTTTCCGGCCACCGGCGACAAGATCGGTTCGCTGGTCATCAACCCGGGCGGCCCTGGGGAGTCCGGGGTTGAGGCCGCCGCCAGCGTCGCGTCGTCGCTGCCGGAGTCGGTCCGGGAACGCTTTGACATCGTGGGCTTCGACCCGCGCGGGGTGGCGAACTCCACGCCGGCGTTGTGGTGCAACTCCGACGCCGACAACGACCGGTTGCGCGCCGACCCGCAGGTCGACTACTCGGAGGAGGGCGTCGCCGAAATCGAGGCGGAGACCAAGGCGTTCGTACAGCGCTGCGTGGACAAGATGGGCGAGGAGTTCCTCGCCAACGTCGGCACCGACAACGTGGCCAGGGACCTCGACGCCATCCGCGAAGCCGTCGGCGACGAGAAGTTGACCTACCTGGGCTACTCCTACGGCACCCGGATCGGCGCGACGTACGCCGAGAACTATCCGGACAAGGTGCGGGCGATGATCCTCGACGGAGCCGTCGACCCCAACGCCGACCCTGTCGAGGCCAACGTCCGCCAGGCAAAGGCCTTCCAGACCGCGTTCGACGACTACGCCGCCGACTGCGCGGCCACCGGACCGGACTGCCCGCTGGGCGACGATCCCGCCAAGGCCAACGAGGTGTACCACAGCCTGGTTGACCCGCTGGTGCAGGAGCCGGCCGAGACCCGCGACCCGCGGGGTCTGAGCTACTCCGATGCGATCGTGGGCACGATCCTGCCGCTGTACTCGCCGAACCTGTGGCGTCACCTGACCCAGGCGCTCAGCGAGCTGGAGGACGGCACCGGCGACACCATGCTGGCGTTGGCCGACCTCTACATGGGCCGCGACCAAAACGGCCACTACAACAACTCGACCGACGCGCGGGTGGCGGTCAACTGTGTCGACAAACCCGCGGTGACCGACCGGGCCAAAGTCGTCGAGGAGGACCGGCGGGTCCGCGAGGCAGCACCGTTCTTGAGCTACGGCGAGTTCACCGGGCACGCCCCGCTGAGCACCTGCGCGTTCTGGCCCGTGCCGCCGACCAGCGAACCCCACGAGATCGAGGTCGACGGGCTGCCCCCGGTGCTGGTGGTGTCGACCACCAACGACCCGGCCACACCGTACGAGGCGGGTGAGGAGCTGGCCAAACAGCTCGGCGGCACCATGCTCACCTACGAGGGCACCCAGCACACGGTGGTGTTTCAGGGTGACAAGTGCGTGGACGACATCGCCGCCCGCTACCTGATCGACCTGGAGCTGCCACCAGAAGGTGCCCGCTGTTCCTGATCCGGGGGGCCCCACCAGATCACATCACGGTCACCGTTGGATCGCGGCTGCGATCGTCGCCCCGCCGCCATGCCACGATGGCTGCCATGTGGCGGGTGGGCCGGTTGCTGGGCGTTGCTGTGCTGACGGCGATGTTGGCGTGCCCGAACGCCTCGGCGGCGCCGCCGGGTCAGACCGCCGCGCACTACGGGCAGTCGCCCGTCTGGGGTGGCTGCCAGCAGTGGGTGACCGACACCAGCGCGATCCCGACCGCGCAGTGCGCCACGGTCGCGGTGCCCGTCGACTGGGATGAGGCGGCCAATCCGCAAGCGGCCCAAGCGCAGTTGGCGGTGATCCGAATACCGGCCAGCGGCGACCGGATCGGCGTGCTGATGGTGAACCCCGGCGGTCCTGGCGCGTCGGCAGTGAACACCGTCGCGGGGATGGGAGCCGCCCTGGCCGGCAGTGAAATCGGGCGGCACTTCGATCTGGTCGGCTTCGACCCCCGCGGCGTCGGGCATTCCACCCCGCAGTTGCGCTGCCGCACCGACGCCGAGTTCGACGCCTTCCGCCGCGAACCGATGGTCGACTACAGCCCGGCGGGCGTCGCACGCATCGAGCAGCTGTACGCACAGCTCACGCAGATGTGCGTCGACAAGATGGGCACCGACTTTTTGGCCAACGTCGGCACCGCGTCGGCGGCACGCGATATGGACGTCGTGCGCGCCGCCCTCGGCGAAGACGCGATCAACTATCTGGGCTTCTCCTACGGCACCCAGCTCGGCACGGCCTACGCCGAACACTTCGGCGACCGGGTGCGCACGATGGTGCTCGACGGCGCGGTCAACCCCGGGCTGGACCCGATCGCCGCCCGGATCCGCCAGATGGCCGGTTTCCAAGAGGCTTTCGAGAAGTATGCGGCGGACTGCGCGCAGTCGGCGGGCTGTCCGCTGGGCACCGACCCGACGCAGTTCGTCGCCCGCTACCGCCAGTTGGTGAACCCGTTGGCGCAGCGACCGGCCTACACTTCGGATCCACGCGGCCTGAGCTACGCCGACGCGATCACCGGAACGGTCAACGCGCTCTACTCCCAGCGGTATTGGACGTATCTGACCAGCGGGCTGCTGGGATTGGCGCGTGGCACCGACGCCGGTGATCTGCTGCTGTTGGCCGACGACTACCACCGCCGCGACAAGTCAGGGCACTACAGCAACCAGCAGGACGCGTTTCTGGCCATCCGCTGCGTCGATGCGCCGTACCCGACCGACACCGCGTCCTGGGTGGCGGCCGACGCCCAGATCCGGCAGGTGGCGCCGTTCATGGCCTACGGCGCCTTCACCGGGTTCGCGCCGCGTGATCTGTGCGCGATGTGGCCGGTGCCGCCGACGTCGTCGCCGCGGCCCGCGTCCACACCCGGCCCCGGCAAGGCCGTGGTGGTGTCGACCACCGGCGATCCGGCCACGCCGTACCAGGCCGGCGTCGACCTGGCGCGTCAGCTGCAGGCGCCGTTGATCACGTTCGAGGGCACCCAGCACACAGTGGTGTTCAACGGCGACGCGTGTGTGGACACTGCGGTGGTGAACTACCTGGTCGACCTGACGGTCCCGCCCGACGGCCTGCGGTGCTGACCGCGCACATCCGCAGCGCCCGTGTAACACAGAGTTAACAGCTCGGACCTACGCTGCGGACATGGATCGGCAGAAGGAATTCGTGCTGCGCACGCTGGAAGAACGCGATATCCGCTTCGTCCGGTTGTGGTTCACCGACGTGCTCGGATACCTCAAATCGGTCGCCATCGCGCCCGCCGAACTCGAGGGGGCCTTCGAAGAGGGCATCGGCTTCGATGGTTCGGCGATCGAGGGCTTCGCCCGGGTGTCGGAGGCCGACATGGTCGCCCGCCCGGACCCGTCGACGTTTCAGGTGCTGCCGTGGACGTCCAGTTCGGGCGATCACCATTCGGCGCGGATGTTCTGCGACATCACCATGCCCGACGGCTCACCGTCGTGGGCGGACTCGCGCCACGTGCTGCGCAGGCAGTTGTCGAAGGCCAGTGACCTGGGCTTCTCCTGCTACGTGCATCCGGAGATCGAGTTTTTCCTGCTCAAACCCGGTGAGAACGACGGAAGCCCGCCGGTGCCCGCCGACAACGGCGGCTACTTCGACCAGGCCGTGCACGACGCCGCCCCCAACTTCCGCCGCCACGCCATCGACGCGCTCGAGCAGATGGGCATCTCGGTGGAGTTCAGCCACCACGAAGGCGCACCCGGCCAGCAGGAGATCGACCTGCGCTACGCCGACGCGCTGTCGATGGCCGACAACGTCATGACGTTCCGCTACGTCGTCAAGGAGATCGCCCTGGGCGAGGGCGTGCGCGCCACCTTCATGCCCAAACCGTTCGGGGAACACCCCGGTTCGGCCATGCACACCCACATGAGCCTGTTCGAGGGCGAGGTCAACGCGTTCCACAGCCCCGAAGATCCGCTGCAGCTGTCCAACGTGGCCAAATCGTTCATCGCGGGCATCCTCGAGCACGCCAACGAGATCAGCGCGGTCACCAACCAGTGGGTGAACTCCTACAAGCGGCTGGTGCACGGCGGCGAAGCGCCGACGGCGGCGTCGTGGGGTGCGGCCAACCGTTCGGCGCTGGTCCGGGTGCCGATGTACACCCCGCACAAGGTGTCCTCGCGACGCGTCGAGGTGCGCAGCCCCGACTCCGCGTGCAACCCGTACCTGACCTTCGCGGTGCTGCTGGCCGCCGGGCTGCGTGGTATCGAAAAGGACTACGTGCTGGGCCCGGAGGCCGAGGACAACGTCTGGACACTGACCTCTGAGGAACGCAGCGCCATGGGCTACCAGGAACTGCCATCGAGCCTCGGCATGGCGCTGACCGAGATGGAGAACTCCGAGCTGGTCGCAGAAGCGTTGGGCGAGCACGTTTTCGACTACTTCCTGCGCAACAAGCACGCCGAGTGGGAAAACTACCGCAGCCACGTCACGCCGTATGAGCTGAAGTCGTATCTGTCCCTGTAGCTGCTCAACGCGCTTGCGCTAACGTCAAGCCGTGGCCAAACCAGCGACGCAGCGTCCGAAGCTGCCCAGCGTCGGCCGGCTAGGACTGGTCGAACCGTCCGCGCCGGCCGATCTGGATCGGCTGGGCTGGAACACCGACGGGCACACCGATCTGCTGTGGTCGCTGTCGCGCGCACCCGACGCCGACACGGCGCTGAAGGCGGTGGTGCGGCTGGCCGACGCGGTGCGGGTCGGCTGGGCCGAACTCAACGAGCAGCTGCTGACCGACCGTGCCCTGCGCGGCCGGCTGTTCAGCATCCTGGGGTCGTCGCTTGCGCTCGGCGATCACCTCGTCGCCCACCCGGACTCCTGGCGGCTGCTGGCCGGCGACGTGACGTTGCCGACGGCCGAGCAACTGCGCCACCAATTCGGGTCGCTGGCCGAAAAGCTCACGGACACAACGGCTGCGCTGCAACCGTTGCGCACGCTGTACCGGGACCGGCTGCTCGTGCTGGCTGGCCTAGACCTCGCATCCACCGTGGAGAACGAACCCGTACTGCCGTTCACGACGGTCGCGGCGCACCTGTCGGATCTGGCCGACGCCGCGCTGGGCGCCGCGTTGACGGTAGGGATCGCCGCGGTGGGCCTGGACCCGAACGAGGCGCCGCGGCTAGCCGTGATCGCGATGGGCAAATGCGGTGCGCGCGAACTGAACTACGTCAGCGACGTCGACGTCATCTTCGTGTCCGCCAACGACGAAACGGACCTCGCCGCTGCCACCCGGGTCGCCGGAGAGATGATGCGGTTTGCCGCGGACGCCTTTTTCGAAGTCGACGCCGCGCTGCGGCCGGAGGGTAAACACGGCCAGCTGGTGCGCACGCTGGACTCCCACATCGCCTATTACCAGCGCTGGGCCAAGACCTGGGAGTTTCAGGCGCTGATGAAGGCCAGACCCGCCGCGGGCGACGCCGAACTCGGCCAGGCCTACGTCGACGCGCTGATGCCGATGGTGTGGACCGCCTGCGAGCGCGAGGATTTCGTGTCCGAGGTGCAGGCCATGCGACGACGCGTCGAGGAGCTGGTGCCCGCCGGGGTGCGCACCCGCGAGATCAAGCTCGGCACTGGGGGCCTGCGCGACGTCGAGTTCGCCGTGCAGCTGCTACAGCTGGTGCACGGCCGCAACGACGAATCCCTGCGGGTGGCCTCGACCGTGGACGCGTTGGCGGCGCTGGGCGCCGCCGGGTACGTCGGCCGCGACGACGCCGCCAACCTGACCGCCTCATACGAGTTCCTCCGGTTGCTCGAGCACCGGCTGCAGCTGCAGCGTCTCAAGCGCACCCACATGCTTCCCGACGAGGACGACGACGAGTCGCTGCGCTGGCTGGCCCGGGCCGCGCACGTCCGTCCCGACGGCAGACATGACGCGCTGGGGGTGCTGCGCGAAGAGCTCAAGCGACAGAGCATGCGGGTGTCGCGGTTGCACGCCAAGCTGTTCTACCAACCGCTGCTGGAGTCGGTCAGCGGAGCGGCACCCGGTCTCGAGGAAGGCATGACGCCCGCGGCCGCCGAACGTCAGCTTGCCGCACTGGGTTACGAAGGCCCGCAGAGCGCGCTGGCTCACCTCGGGGCGCTGACCGCAGGCGGCGGGCGGCGCAGTCAGGTGCAGCGGGTGCTGCTGCCGACGCTGCTGGACTGGCTGTCCGACACACCGGACCCCGACGGTGGGCTGCTGGCCTACCGGCGGATTTCCGAGGCGCTCGTCGAGCACCGCTGGTATCTGGCGACGCTGCGCGACGAAGGTGCCGTCGCCAAGCGGCTGATGAAGGTCTTGGGCACCTCGGCCTACATCCCCGAACTGTTGATGCGCGCACCCGAGGTCATCCAGCAATACGCCGACGGCCCGAACGGAGCCAAGCTGTGCGACGTCGACCCCGAGGGGGTGGCGCGCGCGCTGATCGCCTCTGCCGGAAGGCATCCCGACCCGAAGCGGGCGATCGCCGCCGCACGCACCCTGCGTCGTCGCGAGCTGGCCAGGATCGCCTCGGCGGATCTGCTCGGCATGCTCGAGGTGACCGATGTGTGCGCGGCGCTGACCTCGGTGTGGGTGGCGGTGCTGCAGTCCGCGCTGGTGTCGGTGATGCGCGCGAATACGCGCGACGGTGTGGCGCCTGCACGCATCGCGGTGATCGGCATGGGTCGCCTGGGCGGTGCGGAGTTGGGCTACGGCTCCGATGCCGACGTGCTGTTCGTATGCGAAGCCGAAGAAGGAGTTGAGGATTCGGTCGCCGTGCGCTGGGCGACGACGGTAGCCGAACAGTTGCGGGCCCTGCTGGGCTCACCGAGCGCCGACCCGCCGCTGGAGGTGGACGCCGCACTGCGCCCGGAGGGCCGCAACGGTGCGCTGGTGCGCACGCTCGCGTCGTATGAGGCGTACTACTCGCAGTGGGTGCAGCCGTGGGAGGTGCAGGCGCTGCTGCGCGCCCATCGGGTCGCCGGCGACCTCGATCTGGGCGAGCGGTTCCTGTTGATGGTCGACAAGATCAGGTATCGGGCGGGCGGGATGTCCGCCGAGGACGTCCGCGAGATCCGGCGGATCAAGGCCCGCGTGGACGCCGAGCGGTTGCCGCGCGGTGCGGACCCCAACACCCACACGAAGCTGGGTCGCGGCGGGCTGGCCGACATCGAGTGGACGGTGCAGCTTGTGCAACTGCGGCACGCGCACGAGGTTGCCAGCCTGCACACCACCTCGACGCTGGAGGCGCTCAACGCCATCGGCGCGGCCGAGCTGATCGCCGAAGGCGACGTGGACCTGTTGCGGCAGGCGTGGCTGACGGCCACCGGCGCGCGCAACGCGCTGGTCCTGGTGCGCGGTAAGCCGACCGACCAACTACCCGGTCCCGGCAGGCAGCTGAACGCCGTCGCGGTGGCCGCAGGCTGGGACAGCGACGACGGCGGTGAGTTCCTGGACAACTACCTGCGGGTGACCCGCCGGGCAAAAGCAGTGGTACGAAAGGTCTTTGATGGATAGGCAGCGCCGATGAGCATGGAATTCCGATACGACGTCGTGACCGCGCAGGAGTACGATCGGCTGCGCTCGCTGTACGGACCGCTGGCCGAGTCGCTGCGCCGACTCATCTCCGCGGGCGTGCACACCGACGTCGACGAGAACACCGTGCGCGACGCGCAGTCGGCGATCGAAGCCGCCACCGAGATGCTCGAACGCAAGCAGCGCTCCGCCACCACGTTGATGGACGAGAGCACCGGTCGACCGCTGCCGCTGGCCAATCCCGCCGTCGGACTTCACAATGCGATCGCTCCGCCGATGGAGATCCACCACGAGGACGACGGGCGGTGCTGGAGCGAGTTCAATCTGGGGATCGCCTATGAGGGGCCGCCGGGCTGGGTGCACGGCGGCATCTGCGCGCTGGTGCTCGACCACATCCTCGGCGAAGCGGCCACCGACGCGCTCGTCAAACCGAAGTTCACCGGCAGCATCACGCTGCGGTACCTGCGCGGGACCCCGCTGGGGCCGGTGCGCGCCGAAGCGTACGTCGACAGGGTCGAGGGCGCCAAGACCTATGCGCGCGGCTCGCTCAGCGCCGCCGAGGGCACCACTGTGGAGGCCGAAGGCATCTTCATCGTGCCGGCGTGGGCCAGGGACGCCGGATGAACTTTTATGTCAGCCTGGCCTTTCTCGACACCCGTGAGGCCGTCGAAATCGCCAAGGCTGCAGACGATCTCGGATACGAGGGTTTGGGTGTGCCGGACCATGTCGTCAACCTCGAGACACTGAAGACGCCGTATCCGTACACCAAGGACGGACGCCGAAGGTGGGAACCGTTCACCGACTGGCCGGACGCGTGGGTGCTGATCGGCGCGCTGGCCCTGGTCACCTCGCGGGTGCGGTTCGTCACCACGGTGTATCTGCCCGCTATGCGCGACCCGTACTCGGCGGCGAAGTCGATCGGCACGGCAGCAGTGCTGGCCGAGGGCCGCGTGGAGTTGGGCGTCGGCGTCGGCTGGTGTGAAGAGGAATTTACGTTGATGGGCCAGCAGTTCGCGCGGCGCGGTAAGCGCACCGACGAGATGCTGACGCTGATGAAGGAACTCTGGAAGCCCGGTTATACGGAGTTCGACGGGGAGTTCTATCAGACGCCCCGGCTGGAGATGGAGCCGTCGCCGCCGCCGATCCCGATCTACGTCGGCGGGCTGTCCGACATCGCGTTACGCCGCGCGGCGCGCCACGACGGCTGGATCGGCGACCTGATCACCACCGAGCGCGCCATCGAACGCGTCCAGCGGTTGAGGCAGCATCGGGCCGAAAACGGGCTGTCGATGGACGATTTCACGGTGATCACCCCGCTGACCGACGCGTTCACCCCCGAGCACTACGAGCACGCGGCGGCCAACGGCATCACCGGCATCATCACGATGCCGTGGATGTTCTACAGCGGACCGCAGGCGTCGTTGGCCGAGAAGATCGACGGCATGCGCAAGTTCCGCAAGGACCTCGCGCTCGACTGAGCGCTACCGCCGGAAGCGGCTGAGCAGACCGCGGCGGGGTGCAGCGGTTGTGGTTCTGGTCGTGGTGGCGGCTACCGGGCGGCGTCTGCCGTCGATGGAGTAGGCGCCGGCGCCGATGGTGGCCAGCAGCAGGAAACCGAAGCAGAACAGCAGCGCCGCTTCGCCGCCGTTGGCCATCGGCCAGAAGCTCTGCGGCTCGCCTTCAAGCGGCGGCCAGTGCTGCCAGAAGTACGCGACGGCCATCTCGCCGGCGGCGATGAAAGCGGCGATGCGGGTGAACAATCCCACGGTGATCAGAAGGCCGGCGACCAGTTCGATCACCCCGGCCCACCACATGGGCCAGCTGCCGAAGGGGACCGAGGTACCCAGCGGCCAGCCGAACAGTTTCGATGAGCCATGGATGGCGAACAGCAGACCGAAGATAACGCGGAAGGCGGTCAGCGCCGCCGGCGAGTACGTGTTCAGGCGGTTGTTCAGGGTCGTCATTGAAAGACCCTAACGCCGATTCGGGCCGGGCGCGCCAAAGTCGCCCGGCCCGAACTGGTCAGCGCTGACTTACACGTCGTAGTACTTACACGTCGTAGTACAACGCGATCTCGTAGGGGTGCGGCCGGATCTGCACCGGCATGATCTCGTTCTCACGCTTGTAGGAGATCCATGTCTCGATCAGGTCCTCAGTGAAAACGCCGCCCTCCGTGAGGTATTCGTGGTCGGCTTCGAGCTTGTCGATGACCGCCGACAGCGACGTCGGCGCCTGCGGGATGCTGGCGGCCTCGTCCGGCGGCAACTCGTAGAGATCCTTGTCGACCGGCGCCAGGGGCTCCATCTTCTTCTTGATGCCGTCCAGGCCGGCCATCAGCATCGCCGCGAACGCCAGGTACGGGTTGCCCGAGCTGTCCGGACAACGGAACTCCAGACGCTTGGCCTTCGGGTTGTTGCCGGTGATCGGGATGCGCACGCAGGCGCTGCGGTTGCGCTGGCTGTACACCAGGTTGATCGGCGCCTCGTAGCCGGGCACCAGCCGCTTGTAGGAGTTCACCGTCGGGTTGGTGAACGCCAGCAGCGACGGCGCGTGGTGCAGGATGCCGCCGATGTAGTGGCGCGCAGTGTCGGAGAGCCCGGCGTAGCCCGACTCGTCGTGGAACAGCGGCTGACCGTCCTTCCACAGCGACTGGTGCGCGTGCATCCCGGAGCCGTTGTCACCGAACAGCGGCTTGGGCATGAACGTCACGGTCTTGCCGGCCTGCCAGGCGGTGTTCTTGATGATGTACTTGAACAGCAGCAGATCATCGGCTGCGTGCAGCATCGTGTTGAACTTGTAGTTGATCTCGGCCTGGCCGGCGGTGCCGACCTCGTGGTGGCCGCGCTCCAGGATGAAGCCGGCGTTCTGCAGGTTCGTGCACATCTCGTCGCGCAGGTCGACGAAGTGGTCGTATGGCGCGACCGGGAAGTAGCCGCCCTTCGGGCGCACCTTGTAGCCGCGGTTGGCGCTGCCGTCGGACTCCACCGACTCGCCGGTGTTCCACCACCCGGCCACCGAGTCGATCTCGTAGAACGTGCTGTTCATCTGCGAGTCGAACGACACCGAGTCGAAGATGTAGAACTCAGCTTCGGCACCGAAGTACGCGGTGTCGGCGATACCGGTGCTGGCCAGGTAGTTTTCCGCCTTGCGGGCCACGTTGCGCGGGTCACGCGAATAGGCCTCGCGGGTGAACGGATCGTGCACGAAGAAGTTCAGGTTCAGCGTCTTGGCGGCGCGGAACGGATCGATGCGTGCGGTCTCGGGATCCGGCAGCAGCATCATGTCGGATTCGTGGATGGACTGGAATCCGCGCACCGACGAGCCGTCGAAGGCCAAGCCGTCTTCGAAGACGTCCTGCGTGAAGGCCGAAGCCGGGATCGAGAAGTGCTGAACGACGCCGGGCAGATCGCAGAACCGAATGTCGACGTACTGTACGTCTTGGTCCTTGATCAGCTTGAGAATGTCGTCGGCGGTCTTTTCTGCCACTGAGTTCTCTCCTTATATTTCGTAACCCGCGCGTTGACGCTAAGGACACGATGTTGCACGGTCGTCAACCGGATGTTGCGCCGAAGTTACGCAATGTCCCTCGGTGACTTGCTGCTGGCGGCCGGTGGCCCCGGCGGGGTCACACATATCCTGTCACTATGGCCCGCGCAGATGGTTTTCGGCTGGGGTCCTGGTTATCGGGACCGAGCAGTGATCTGGGACCCAACGACTACCCGGGACAGCGACTCGGTCTGCCCGAGACCGGGCCAGGCTCGATCGCCCGGTTCGGCAGGCGCATCGGTGCGCTGCTGATCGACTGGTTCATCGCCTACGGGCTGGTGGGGCTGGCCGTGGGCGTCGGGCTGGTCAGCCGCGACGACTTTTTGTACACCCCGCTGGGGTCGACGTCGATCGCGCTGGTCTGGGTGGTGCTCGGCATCATCTCGGTGCGGCTGTACGGTTTCACCCCCGGCCAGTACGCGCTCGGGTTGCGGGTGGCGTCGATCGACCACCGGATGCACGTCGGCCTCGGGCGCGCCACCGTGCGCAGCCTGCTGGTGTTCTTCGTCATCCCCGCGCTGTTCACCGACGGTGATTTCCGTGGTTACCAGGACCGCTTCACCAACACCGCCGTCGTACGCCGCTGACGTCACACCTCGTGGCGGATCTGCCCGTTCATCATCGTCAGCGCCACGGTCGCCTTCGCAATGTCGTTCGGGTCGACGTCGAGGATGTTCTCGTCGAGCACGATCATGTCGGCGAGCTTGCCGACCTCCAGCGAGCCCACCCGGTCGTCCATCCGCAGCTGGTAGGCCGCACCCATCGTGTTGGCGTACACCGCCTCGGCGACCGACAACCGTTGGTCCGCGGGCGCGAGCACCGCGTCGCCCTGCTGGCCGATCAGCTGGCGGGTGACCCCGATCTGGATCGCGTCCAGCGGCTTGTAGGTGGAGAAGTATCCCGCCGCGGGCCAGTCGGTGCCCATGGAGATGCGCCCGCCGGACCTCAGCACGTCCTGAGGCCGATACAGCAGATCGGCTCGCGGCGGGCCGTAGCGCGCCACCATGTTTTGCATGGTGTCGGGATCCGGCGACATCCAGTTCGCCGAAAACTGCGCGACGACGCCGAGGTCACCGAAGCGACCGTTGTCGGGGTCCTCGACGTAGACCAGATGGGCGATCGCGTGCCTGCGGTCGCGCGGGGGGTTGGCGGCCACGGCGCGCTCGATCGCGTCGAGGGCGACGCGCGTCGTGCGTTCACCGCAGGCGTGCACATGCACGTCGAAGCCGGCGGCGTCGACCTCACCGATCAGGCGGTGCCACTGTTCCTCGGTGAACGGTGATCCGCCGGTGGAGTCCGGTTTGTCCGCATATGGTTCGATCAGCCAGGCCGTGTAGCCGCCCTGGGTGCCGTCGCCAACGATCTTGACGACGTCGGCGCGCACCAGATCCGTCGAGAACCGGTTGCGGATGTCGGTGATCTGCGCGACGACGTCATCGGCAGGCGCGGACTTCACGCTGTAGGAGGCCACCACCCGAAACGGCAACTGTCCGCGTTGTTCGACGTCGGTATACAGGCTGATGAGCGCGCCCTGATCGGCGCCGATGGGTGGCACGCCGGCGTCGAACACCGACGTGATGCCCGCCGCGGACGCCTTTGGCGTCCATTCCTCCAGCAGCCGCCCCATGGTTTCGGCGGAGATCGGCTCGATGGCATCGACGAGACTCAGCGCCGCGTTCACCTCCAGCACGTATCCGGTCGGATCGCCGTTCTGGTCGCGGGCGTAATAGCTGAACCCGGGAACCGGATCCTCGGTGTCGCGGTCGACACCGGCCAGCTCGAGGGCCTCGCTATTGGCCCAAAGGCTGTGCCCGTCGATCGCGAAGAAGAACCCGGGCCGGTCCGGTAGGACGCGGTCCAAGTCGGCGCGGGTCGGGCCCTCGGGCCCGAACATGTCCACGCGCCAACCGAATCCGCGTACCGGTCCGGTCGGATACTCCTGCGCGTAGGCCTCGATCGCGGCCAGCGCGTCGGCGCCCGTCGGCACCTGCAGGTCGACGCCGGAGGTGAGGAACGCGCCGAGAAACGGGTGGATGTGGCCCTCGACGAAACCCGGCATCAGCAGCCGGCCGGCCAGGTCGATCACTCGGGTGCCCGGACCGGCCAGCGCCATCGCGCCGTCCTCGTCGCCGACATGGATGATCGTGTTGCCGCGCACGGCCACGGCCTGCGCCCACGGGTCCGCGCCCGCGACGGTGTAGATCGGGCCGTTGCGGAACACGTAGTCTGCGCGATCATCAGCGCCTGGCGACGCCGTCGGTTGGGGGTCTTGTGAGCGTGGCGCGCAGGCGGTCAGCGCCGTCGCCGCGAGCACGAGCCCCGCGGTGCGCAACACCGTGCGGCGGGTGGTGATTGCCGTGAAAGCCGGCGCCCATTCACATGCTGTACACATCTGGCCGGCGACTCGACGTCAGCGTCGCCGGACGGTGCGCTGCACGCCGCGCATTTTGGCTTGGGCAGGCAGCGGACCCTTGGGCATGGCGGCGGGGCCGACCTTGGTGCCCAGCGCGGCCAACCGGGACTCCAGCGAGTCCAGCTGCTTGACGGTGATGTTGGCAGGCAGCTTGTTGAGATGGCGTTCGAGCTTGGCCAACGGGACCTCACCCTCGCCCTTGCCGATGATGATGTCGTAGATGGGGATGTCGCCGACCAACCGGGCGGTGCGCTTTTTCTCCTGGGCAAGCAGCGATTTGACCCGGGTCGCGGAGCCCTCGCCGACGAAGATCACGCCCGGTCGTCCGATCACCCGGTGCACTGCGTCGAAGTGGCCGGTGGCCGCGACGCCGGGGGTCACCCGCCACTTACCGCGCATGTTCTCCAGCGCCCACGCGGCCGCGCCGGCCTGCCCCTCGGCCTTGCGGTAGACCGACTTCTGCGCGCGCCGGCCGAAGATGATGAAGGCGACGAGCGCTCCCAGCACTATGCCGAGCGGAATCATCATGTAGGTGCTGAACCCGCCGGCCATCAAGCCCAGCACCACCGACGCGCCCACGATCACCACGAACGCGGTGATCATGTAGGGCAGCAGGCGCTTGTCCTCTTTGCGTTGGACCTGAAACGCCTGCCACAGCTGCGTGCGGCGCTGCTTGGACGCCGCCTTACGGGCCGCCTTGGCTTCGGCTTTCGCGGCCTTCACGGCTGCGGGATTGCGGGTTTTCGCCATGCGTTCAGGATACGGAGTCCGATGTCGCCTTCGCCTGGGCATACAGCCGGCCGGCCCGATACGACGACCGCACCAGCGGCCCGGCGAGCACCCCGGCGAATCCGAGCTCTGCTGCGAACTGTTCGTGCTCGACGAACTCCTCGGGCTTGACCCACCGCTGCACCGGGTGGTGCCGCACCGAAGGGCGCAGATACTGGGTGATCGTGACGATGTCGCAGCCGGCGTCGTACAGCTCGCGCAGGGCCTCGCGCACCTCCTCGGGCGTCTCGCCCATCCCGAGGATGAGGTTGGACTTGGTCACCAGCCCGTACGCGCGCGCCGCGGTCAGCACCTGCAGGCTGCGGTCGTAGCGGAACCCGGGCCGGATCCGCTTGAAGATGCGCGGCACCGTTTCCAGGTTGTGCGCCAACACTTCTGGGCGTGCCTCGAAGACCTGCTCCAGCAGCGCGGGTTCACCGTTGAAATCGGGGATCAGCAGTTCGACGCCGGTGTCGGGGTTGAGCGCCTTGATGGCCCGCACGGTCTCGGCGTACAACCAGGCGCCACCGTCGGGCAGATCGTCGCGGGCCACCCCGGTGACCGTCGAGTAGCGCAGCCCCATGGTGTGCACGCTCTCGGCGACGCGGCGCGGCTCGTCGCGGTCCAGTTCGGCGGGCTTGCCGGTGTCGATCTGGCAGAAGTCGCAGCGCCGGGTGCACTGTTCGCCGCCGATGAGGAAGGTGGCCTCGCGGTCCTCCCAGCACTCGTAGATGTTGGGGCAACCGGCTTCCTCGCAGACGGTGTGCAGGCCTTCGCGCCGGACCAGGGCCTTGAGCTCCTGGTATTCCGGGCCCATCTTGGCGCGCGTCTTGATCCACGGCGGCTTGCGCTCGATCGGAGTCTCGGCGTTGCGCACCTCCAGACGCAGGAGCTTACGGCCTTCCGGTGTGACGGTCACGTCGTCAATGCTACTGACAGCCGGCCGTCGAGCGCGTCGCAAACAGCCTCGGTCACCGGGCCCAGCACCTCGTCGATGCCGACCCGGCGGCCCAACTCGGCGCTCAGCGAGGTGACCCCGGCGTCGGCGATACCGCACGGCACGATCGCGTCGTAGGCGCTCAGGTCGCAGTCGCAGTTCAGCGCGAACCCGTGCTGCGTCGTGGCCCGCGACACCCGGATGCCGATGGCGGCGACCTTGCGCGTCGGGCGCGCCCCGTCACCAGGCATCCACACCCCGGAGCGACCCGCCACCCGGCCGGTGGCCAGCCCGAGGTCGGCGCACACCTTGATCAACGATTCCTCAATGCGCCGAACGAAGTTCACCACGTCGACCGGTTCGGCGAGCCCGACGATCGGATAGCCCACCAGCTGTCCCGGCCCGTGCCAGGTGATCTTGCCGCCGCGGTCGGTGTCGACGACCGGGGTGTCCGAGACGTCGGGGAGTGGACGCTCCTCCGGCAGGGTGCGCCGGCCCGCGGTGTACACCGGCGGATGCTCGAGCAGCAGCAACGTGTCCGGCCCGCCGGCGACGCGGGCATCGGCCAGCTCACGCTGCAGCTGCCAGGCCGTTTCGTAGTCGACGGTGCCCAGTCGGCGCACGTCAACCGGTGACTGCACCGACCGGATCGACATTGCCGCCATGGATAGAAATCTACGTGTGGTTGCCGCCGGTGGCGAATGCCAGCGCCTCGCCGATGGTGTTGTGGTGAAACCGGAAACCCGCCGCCTCCAGCACCGCCGGAATAACGCGCTGGCCGCCGAGCAGGCCCTCGTCGGCGAACTCGCCGAGCAGCGCGCGCACCGCGAAGCCCGGCACCGCCAGCGGGGTGGGACGGTTGACCGCCCGGCCGAGCGCCGCGGTGAACTCGGCGTTGGTGACGGGCGCGGGCCCGGTCACGTTGACCGGACCGGACAGGTCGCGGTGGGCGATCGCGAACATCAGCGCGCGTACCTCGTCCTCCAGGCTGATCCACGGCATGTACTGGCGGCCGTTGCCCAACCGCGCGCCCAGCCCGAGCGAGAACAACGGCTTCAGCCGGCCCAGGATGCCGCCGGACGGGGCCAGCACCAGCCCGGAGCGGGCCAGCACCACCCGCGCCCCCGCCTGCTGGGCGGCCATGGTGGCCTCCTCCCAGTCCTGGCACAGCTGGGCCAGAAACCCGTCGCCGGACGGGGCGGACTCGTCGGTGATGCGGCTGTCGGTGTCGCCGTAGTAGCCGACCGCGCTGGCGTTGATCAGCGTCGGGACCTCCGCCGCCGCGACCGCCGAGGCCAGCACCTCGGTGGGCGCGATGCGGCTGTCGCGCAGGCTCTGCTTGAACGCGCCCGACCAGCGTTTGGCGCCGAGGCTGACCCCGCACAGGTTCACCACGGCGTCGACGCCGGTCAGCACACCGGCATCGAACTCGCCGGTGTCGGGGTTCCAGAACACCTCGTCGACGTTGGACGGGGCCCTGCGCACGATCCGCAGCACCCGGTGGTCGGTGGCGCGTAGTGCGTACACCAGCGCCGTGCCGATCAGGCCGGACGAACCGGCGATCGCGACAACGGACATCGGCCTACAGACCCAGGTCGGCCTCGAACGCGCCCTCTTCGAGCCGGCGCTTGATGGTGGTCAAGAAGCGTCCGGCGTCGGCGCCGTCGATCAGCCGGTGGTCGTAGGTCAGCGGCAGGTAGCACACCGACCGGATACCGATCGACTCGTTGCCGAACTCATCGGCGATCACCCGCGGCCGTTTGACGATCGCGCCGGTGCCCAGCATCGCCGCCTGCGGCGGCACCAGGATCGGGGTGTCGAACAGCGCGCCCTGGCTGCCGATGTTGGTGATGGTGAACGTGCCACCGGACAGCTCGTCGGGTTTGAGGTCAGCCGACCTGGCGCGCGCGGCGATGTCGGCGATCGCGCGGGCCAGCCCCGCCAACGACAGGTCGCCGGCGTTCTTGATCACCGGGGACAGCAGACCCTGTTCGGTGTCGACCGCGATGCCGAGGTGCTCGGCGTCGAAGTAGGTGATCTCCTTGGTGTCCTCGTTGTAGCTGGCGTTGACGTTCGGGTGCGCCTTGAGCGCGTCGACCACCGCGACGGCGATGAACGGCAGATACGTCAGGTTCACGCCCTCGCGTTCGGCGAAGCTGGCCTTGGCCTTTGCCCGCAGCGCCACGATCTTGGTCATGTCGACCTCGTGGGTCTGCGTCAATTGCGCTGTGGCCTGCAAAGATTCACGTGTCTTCTTGGCGGTGATCTGGCGGATCCTGCTGGCCTTCTGCGTACTGCCGCGCAGATGCGCCAGGGCCGGTGCCGGTGTCGCCGGCTGTCGGGCCGGCTGTCGGGCTGGCTGCGCCGCGGACGGCTGGGCGGCCGGCTCGGCGGGGGCCTTTGCGGCCTCCGCCGCGGCCAACACGTCCTGCTTGCGGATTCGGCCACCGACACCGGTGCCCTCCACCGTGGTGAGGTCGATGTTGTTCTCGGCGGCCAGTTTTCGCACCAGCGGCGTGACGTAGGGTGTCGAGTCGCCGGTGGGCTGCGCCTTGGGTTCGGCCTTCGGCTCCGGTTTGGGTTCGGGCTTCGGTTCCGGCTTGCGCTCGGACTTGGGCTCCTGCTTCGGCTCGGGCTCGGGCTCGGGTTCGGGCTCGGGCTCAGGTTCGGGTTCGGGCTTCGATTCCTGTTTGGCGGGAGCGGCGCCGGCGGCACCGACCTTGGCCAACTCGCCGCCGACCTCGACGGTGTCGTCTTCTTCGGCGGTGATCGACAGCAGGGTGCCGGCCACCGGGGAGGGAATCTCGGTGTCGACCTTGTCGGTGGAGACCTCGAGCAGCGGCTCGTCCACCTCGACCGAGTCGCCGACCTTCTTCAGCCACCGCGTCACGGTGCCCTCGGTCACCGACTCGCCGAGTTCGGGCATCAGGACCGGCGTCGCATCTTTGGAGTCTCCGCCGCCGTCGCCGCTGTCATCGGCCGGGGGCGATGGGGTTTCGGCCGGCTCCTCCTGCTCTTCGGCGGCCGGTTCGGACTGCGCGGCGGGCTGTTCGGCCGGCTTTTCTTCCTCGGCGGGCTGCTCCTGCTCCGCGCCACCGCCACCGGAATCGTCGTCGTCGGCGTCGCCGATCACGGCCAGTTCGCCACCCACCTCAACGGTGTCGTCCTCCTGGGCGATGATCTTTTTCAGCACCCCGGAGGCGGGGGAGGGAATCTCGGTGTCGACCTTGTCGGTGGACACCTCCAGCAGCGGCTCATCCTGTTCGACCGTGTCGCCCTCTTGCTTCAGCCAACGGGTGACGGTGCCCTCGGTGACGCTCTCACCGAGTGCGGGCATTTCAACGGAGATGGCCATGTATCGACTCCCTCGCTCCCTGGAACGGTCAGTCTCTTGCTCGGTCGATCGTCGTAACCCATCCTTTCACGTCTGCGCATCTGGTTTGCCTCAGACCTGTCGACCGTTTGCTCTGGCACTATCTTGGGAGGTAGACGAAGGGAGTGCGACCCGAGTGCGATTGTTCGGCAAATTCCGGCGCGGTGCGCGCACCAAAAGCGGCCAAGCCGCCGATCTGCAATACCTGCGGCAGTGGGTCGCCGACCATTACGGGGTAGAGGCTTTCGTCGAACCCAAGACCACCGTCACCGACGTCACCGTCGTGCTGGTCGCCGCCGACGGCGAATGGACGCGACGCACGACCGGGGGAGAAGCCGGTGCACGACGGCTCTCACAACGGCTCAACATCCCGGTCTACGACGTGCAGAAGGTCGGCTACCCCCAGCGGATGCGTGACTTCGACGAACGTCGCCGCATCGAACGCCGCCGCGCGCTGCGCAAGGAACTCGAGGACTCCTGACCGACGGGCCTGCTACGTTACCGGCGGTCCCACTAACTTCGGGTGGAGGTGTGATGGGCGACATCACGGAGCGGTTCGCCGACAGCGCTGACGGTGTCCGGATCGCGGTATATGAACAAGGCAACCCCGACGGTCCTACGGTGGTCCTGGTGCACGGTTGGCCGGATTCGCACGTCGTATGGGACGGCGTGGTGCCGTTGTTGGCCGACCGGTTCCGCATCGTGCGCTACGACAATCGTGGCGTCGGCAAGACCTCGGTGCCGAAGAAGATTTCCGATTACCGGATGTCTTGCTATGCAGACGATTTCGCCGCCGTTCTCGACAAAGTCGGCCCCGGTGAGCCGGTGCATGTGCTGGCGCACGACTGGGGCTCGACGGCGGTGTGGGAGTACCTGTCCCGCTCCGAGGCGCGTGACCGGGTCGCGTCGTTCACCTCGGTTTCGGGCCCGAGCGCCGATCACCTCAACCGTTACGTGATGGACAACCTCAAACGTCCGTACCGGCCGCGGCGGTTCATGCGGGCGCTGCGGCAGCTGACGGCGTTCTGGTACATGGGACTGTTCTCCGTCCCGGTCGTGGGGCGGGCGGTCGTGCGGCGCGGCTTCCGCGCCGGGGTCATGGGGCGGCGATTACAGCGCGAGGGCATCGTCGGCGAACAGATCCGCCATTCCGCCGACGTCGCGGCCGACGCCGTCAACAGCCTGAAGGTGTACCCCGCCAACTACTTTCGGTCGCTGAGCACCGCGAGGACCGACCACTACGTCGACGTTCCGGTGCAGCTGATCGTCAACGTCAACGATCCGCACGTGCGACCGTTCGTCTACGACGACACCGAGAAGTGGGTGGCGCGGCTGTGGCGCCGTGACGTGCACGCCGGGCACTGGTCGCCGATGTCTCATCCGCAGCTGATCGCGCAATCGGTGCACGAGCTCGTCGACCATCTCGACGGGAGACCGGCGAGCCGCGGCCTGTTGCGGGCACAGGTCGGCAGGTCGCGCAAATACTTCGGGGACACGCTGGTTTCGGTGACCGGCGCGGGCAGCGGCATCGGCCGCGAGACCGCGTTGGCGTTCGCCGGTGAGGGCGCCGAGGTGGTGGTCAGCGATATCGACGAGGCCGCCGCCAAGGAGACCGCCGCCCAGATCGCTGCGCGCGGCGGTATAGCACACGCGTACCGCCTCGATGTGTCCGACGCGGACGCGGTGGAGCGCTTCGCCGAGCAGATCTGCGCCGCGCACGGCGTGCCCGACGTAGTGGTCAACAATGCAGGCGTCGGGCACTCCGGGATGTTTCTGGACACCCCGCGCGACGAGTACGACCGGGTGTTGAGCATCAACTTCGGCGGAGTCGTCAACTGCTGCAGGTCTTTTGGGCGTCGACTCGTCGGGCGTGGTATGGGCGGGCACATCGTCAACATCTCGTCGATGGCGGCGTACGCACCGCAGCAGGCGATGAACGCCTACGCGACGAGCAAGGCCGCGGTGTTCATGTTCGGCGACTGCCTGCGCGCCGAGCTGGCTCAGGCCGGCGTCGGGCTGACCACGGTGTGTCCCGGCGTGATCAACACCAACATCGTGCACACCACCCGCTTCAACGCGCCCGCAGGTAAGCAGGATGGTGTGGAGGCGCGGCGCGCGCAGCTCGAGAAGCTGTTCGCGCTGCGCCGATACGGTCCGGAGAAGGCGGCCAAGGCGATCGTGTCGGCGGTCAAGAAGAACAAGCCGATTCGACCCGTCGCGCCCGAGGCTTATTTCGTCTACGGCGCGGCCCATCTGCTGCCGCAGGCAATGCGAAGCACCGCTCGCGGCCGCGTTTTGTAGCGGCCGGCCCAAACCGACGTTTTGGCGGATTTGATCGCGCGAGATCGACCATTACGTCAGTCTCGGCGGTGGGCATCTGCCTAATCAGCCGCTCGCGGCGTCTGCCTAATCAGCCGCTCGCGGCGTCTGCCTAATCAGCCGCTCGCGGCGTCTGCCTAATCAGCCGCTCGCGGCTATGTCCTCCAAGACCGCGAACATCGTGCGCGTCGGCACCCCGGTGCCGCCCTTGCCGGTGTAACCCCACGGACCGCTGGTGTTGTAGGCCGGGCCCGCGATGTCGATGTGCGCCCACTGCACACCCTCGGGCACGAACTCCCGAAGATAGGTGCCCGCGACCAGCATGCCCGCGAAGCGTGAACCGCTGACGTTGGCCAGGTCGGCCACCGTCGACTTGAGATCGTCCTTGAGCTCCTCGGGCAGCGGCATCGGCCAGCCGTTTTCACCCACCCGCTGCGACAGCTCGGCGACCCGGTCGCGGAACTCGTCGCTGCCCATCACCCCGGGCGTGCGGGCGCCCAGCGCCACGGTCTGCGCGCCGGTCAGCGTCGACGTCTCGATCAGGTAGTCGGGCTCGTCCTCGCCGGCCCGCACGATCGCATCCGCCAGCACCAGCCGCCCTTCGGCGTCGGTGTTGAGCACCTCGACCGTGATGCCGCCGTACTGGGTCAGCACGTCACCGGGCCGCTGCGCGGTGGCCGACGGCATGTTCTCGGCCATCGGCACCGTGGCGGTGACGTCGATCGGCAGCTTCTGCTTGGCCGCCAGCACTACCGTCGCGATGACGGCCGCCGCGCCCCCCATATCCGAGGTCATGTGGTGCATGTTGGCTGCCGGCTTGATCGAGATACCGCCGGTGTCGAACGTGATGCCCTTGCCCACCAGCGCCACACGCTTGCCTTTGCGCTTGGCGCCCTTGTGCGTCAACCGCACCAACCGCGGCGGGCGCGACGACCCCTTGCCGACGCCGATGATGCCGCCGTAACCCGCCTTCTCGAGCGCCTTCTCGTCGAGGATCTCGACGTCAAGTCCGGCTGATTCACCCAAAGCCTTTGCACGCTTGGCGAACTCGCCGGGAAACAGGTGACTCGGCGGAGTGTTGACGAAATCACGTGCGGTCGCCACCGCGGTGGCGATATCGGCAGCGCGCTGCGCGGCGTCCTTCTTCGCGCTGGTGCTCAGCGCAGTGATAGCCCGCAGCCCGGGGTCTTTGGGAGCGGTCTTGTCGCTGCGGAAATCGGTGAACCGGTAGGCGCCGAGGATCAGCCCCTCGACCGTCGCGTCCAGATCGATGTCCGACAGCGTGGTGGACACCGTCTCGGCGCCGTTCAGCGAGCGCGCCGCCACCCCGGCCGCGCGGCGGATGACATCGGCGTCGTACTCGTCCCGCCGCTTGCCGAGCCCGACCGCCAACACGCTGCTTACCGGCAGTGACGGCACCACCACGCGGGTGACCTGCTCGGCGCCGCCCTTGGCGCCGAGCGCCTCGAGGGCGACCTCGATGTCTCCGACGGCCTTGGCGCCGAGGAACGGGTTGGCCACGACGCTCGGCGCCGCCCGGTCGTCGTCCCCGTTCACCACCGGCACGATCAGCACAGACGAATCGAGCTTGCGCTTGGGCAGGGACGAACTGACGGAGACGCTGGGGGCTTGGTAGCCGACGTTTGCAGGGCTCACGGGCCTAACCTTAGTCGTCAGCGGCCGACCCGCAGGTCGTAGGCCTGCACGGGAGTATCGAAACCCTTGAGCAACAACGCATCCTGCGCCACCGCCGGCCAGTCGCCCAGCTGATCGCGCACATCGTCGCCGGCGAGGATCTGCCCGGGCGCCGCGGCCGCGACCAGCCGGGCGGCCAGGTTGACCGGATTGCCGAAATAGTCGCCGCCGACGGCCAGCACCGCGCCGTAGCCGAGACCCGCGCGGACCTGCAGACCGGCCTCCCGCGCCCGCGGATGTTCGACCAGGTCGACGGCCACCTTCACGAGCAGTTCCGGCGTCGAGGTCACCCACATCACCTCGTCGCCGATGAACTTCACCACCCGGCCACCGTCGACGTGCACCAGATCGCTGACCACGCCGCCGAAATCGACAAGCAGATCCGACAACTCGGTCGGCGTCAGCCGCTGGGTCAGGGCGGTGAAACCGGTCAGGTCCGCGAACCCGACGCCGCACCTTACGGTGGCCGTGTCGTCGCTGATGACGTGCTCGAAATGGGCGCGCGCGCTGACGATGTGCTGGCGGAACACGGTTTCGATCAGCACGCCGAACCGCTGCGTGGCCTCGGAGACTGCGCGGAATGCTTTCGCGGTGGTGAGCTCGTCCTGCGTGTGGGTCATCTGGATGTCCGGCGCCGCGATGCGCACCATCGTCGAGCCGGCCTCGGCGAGCCGCGACATCGACGTGCCGAGCACCCGCAGAAATGCCAGCGCCGCCTCGGCTCCGACCGTCGCCTTGACCCCCACCCACACCGACAGCCCCTCCAGGTCGGCTTCGCTCAGCGCCACATCGTCGGGTTCGGCGACGCCGAGCCCCAGCGCGGCCCACGCACGCATGAGCTCGTCTAGCGACACGCCGAGCGCCTCGGCGGCGCTCCGGTAGCTGTATACCGGCCGACCCGACTGCTGCAACACGTCACCGGCGAGCCCGAAGAGCCGTCCGCGGCGCTCGGCCTCGACCATCTCGTCGGCGCTGAACCCCAGCCCGTCGAGATACTCGATCAAGGCTGCTCGACGGTGCGCGTCGGCGATGCCCGCTTCTTGCAGCGCGTCGAGATCGACCACCACACAAGTGTGACAAGGTCAGCGGCACATTAGGGTGGTTCGGCGTGAGCGAGATATCGAAGGGGCCGCTGGAAGACCGTCACCGCGAACTCGGCGCGAGCTTCGCCGAATTCGGTGGCTGGCTGATGCCGGTGTCGTATGCGGGCACGGTCAGCGAGCACACCGCAACGCGCAACGCCGTCGCTCTGTTCGACGTCAGCCATCTGGGCAAGGCGCTGGTGCGCGGGCCGGGCGCGGCCGAGTTCGTCAACTCCGCGCTCACCAACGATCTGCGCCGCATCGCTCCGGGCAAGGCGCAGTACACGTTGTGCTGCACCGAATCCGGAGGCGTTGTAGACGACCTGATCGCCTACTACGTCTCCGACGACGAGATCTTCCTGGTGCCCAACGCCGCCAACACCGCCGCGGTGGTGGCCGCGCTGCAGCAGCACGCGCCCGCTGGCGTCATGGTCACGGACGAACACCGCTCCTACGCCGTGCTCGCCGTGCAGGGCCCCAAATCCACCGATGTAGTCGCCGCGCTGGGGTTGCCGACCGACATGGACTACATGGGCTACGTCGACGCCGAATTCGACGGCATCCCGCTGCGGGTATGCCGCACCGGCTACACCGGTGAGCACGGTTACGAACTGCTGCCGCCGTGGGACCGCGCGCAGACGGTGTTCGACGCGCTGCTCACGCAGGTCCGCGCCCATGACGGTGAACTGGCCGGGCTGGGCGCACGCGACACACTGCGCACCGAGATGGGTTATCCACTGCACGGTCACGAACTCTCCGAGCAGATGTCGCCGCTGCAGGCCCGCTGCGGCTGGGCCATCGGCTGGAAAAAGGATGCGTTCTGGGGCCGCGAGGCGCTGCTGGCCGAAAAGGAGGCCGGGCCCGCCCGGCTGCTGCGCGGGCTCAAGGCCGTCGGGCGCGGGGTACTGCGCGCCGACCTCACCGTGCTCGACGGTGACCGCCCAGTGGGGACGACGACGTCGGGAACCTTTTCTCCGACTTTGAAAGTCGGCATCGCGCTGGCGCTGATCGACACCGCCGCCGAGATTGCCGACGGGCACCGCGTCACCGTCGACGTGCGCGGTCGTCCCATCGAATGCGAGGTGGTCGAGACGCCGTTCGTGGAGGCGAAAACTCGGTAGTCAGCGCATATACAATCGCTTCATGACTGATGGCCACCTCCAGTTCACGGTTGAGCGCAACGCAAACCCGGCGAGCGATGAGGTACGGGCATCGATTCTGGCCAATCCCGGCTTCGGCCAGTACCACACCGACCACATGGTGTCGCTCGACTGGCGGAAGGACGGGGCCGACGGCAAAGGCTGGCACAACGCCCGCGTGATCCCGTACGGGCCCATCGAACTGGACCCGTCGGCGATCGTGCTGCACTACGCCCAAGAGGTGTTCGAGGGTCTGAAGGCCTACCGGTGGGCCGACGGGTCGATCGTGTCGTTTCGGCCCGAAGCCAACGCGCGCCGGCTGGGCACCTCAGCACGTCGGCTGGCCATCCCCGAACTGCCCGAAGGGGTGTTCATCGAGTCGCTGCGCCAGCTGATCGCGCTCGATGAGGCGTGGGTTCCCGCCGCGGGCGGGGAGGAGTCGCTGTATCTGCGGCCGTTCATCTTCGCCACCGAACCCGGTCTCGGGGTGCGCCCGGCGAGCGAATACCGCTACATGGTCATCGCCAGTCCGGCGGGCGCCTATTTCAAGGGCGGCGTCAAACCGGTCAGCGTGTGGCTGTCGACGGAGTACGTGCGGGCCTGTCCCGGCGGCACCGGCGCGGCCAAGTTCGGCGGTAACTACGCCGCATCGCTGCTGGCCCAAGCGCAAGCCATCGAGAACAACTGCGACCAGGTGGTGTGGCTCGACGCCGCCGAACGCCGCTTCATCGAAGAGATGGGCGGGATGAACCTGTTCTTCGTGTTCGGCAGCGGCGGGTCGGCGCGGTTGGTCACCCCCGAGCTGAGCGGGTCCATACTTCCCGGCGTCACCCGAGATTCCTTGCTGCAGTTGGCAACTGACGCCGGCTTCACCATCGAGGAACGAAAGATCGACGTCGACGAGTGGCAGAAGAAAGCCGCCGCGGGTGAGATCACCGAGGTGTTCGCCTGCGGCACCGCCGCCGTCATCACCCCGGTCGCCCACGTCAAGCACGCCGACGGCGAGTTCACCATCGCCGACGGCGGCGCGGGCGAGATCACGATGGCGCTGCGCGACACGCTGACCGGGATCCAGCGCGGCACCTTCGCCGACACGCACGGCTGGATGGCCCGGCTGAACTGATCAGCCGATCGCCAGACCGACCGCGGTCAGCGTCGTGGTGACCTCGACCGTCGCGCCGAGCACGTCGCCGGTGATGCCGCCGAACCGCCGGACACAGTGCGCGACCAGCAGCACGCCGCACAACAGGGCGACGACGACCACCACCGGGCCCTGCCACGGCCGCGGGCCGGCCAGAACCGCCAGACCCGCCACCGCGAGCGCCCAGAGCGCCACCACGGCCAACGGCTGAGTGCCCGCGACCCGGGCGCCAAGCGAGCTACCCGCCGCGGCGGGCACCGCGCGCCGGCACGCCGCGACGACGGCCACCCGCCCGGCCGTCACCGCGACGATCACGCCGACCGCGCTGAGTTCGGTCAGCGCGAACGCCTGGGCCAGGATCACCACGACGACGGCCGCCGCGCCGAACGGGCCCGTTGAGCCGTCGCGCATCACCTCGAGCGCCCGCTGCGGCTGCCCGTAGCAGCCCAGCGCGTCGGCCGTGTCGGCCAGCCCGTCGATGTGCAGCCCGCGGGTCGCGACCAACAACACCGCCACCGCCGCCACACCGCCCAGCGCACTGCCCGCGCCGAACGCCACGTCGGCCAGCCACAGCGCGCCGGCGGCGAGCGCCCCCAGCGCCAGGCCGACCAGCGGCAGCGCGGTCAGCGCACCGCGCCCGACGGCGACAGAGGTGCGCACCGGCGCGATGCTGCCGAACGCGAACGCCGCGGCGACCGAACCGAACACCGCGGCTACCGCTCCTCGGGGCCGCGGCTGATCCCGGCTTCGTCGAACGTTGCCATCGACGCCAGCGCCGCCACCGCCGCCTGCAGGATCGGCAGCGCCACCGCGGCGCCGGTGCCCTCACCCAGCCGCATCCCCAAGTCGACGATCGGCTCCAGTTGCAGGCGCTGCAGCGCCACCGCGTGCGCCGGTTCGGCGGAGCGGTGACCCGCCTGCCACCACTGCCGCGCGCCCGGGGCCAGCCGCTCGGCCGCCAGCGCGGCCGCGCTGCCCACCAGGCCGTCCAACAGCACCGGGGTGCGGCGCAGCGCGGCCTGCGCGCAGAACCCCGCCATCGCGGCCACCTCGGCGCCGCCGCAGATCCGCAGCAGCGCAATAGGATCGCCCGCAGCTGCGCGCGCCCGGTACAGCGCATCGCGGATCGCCGCGGTCTTGCGTGCCCAGCCGGCGTCGTCGACGCCGGTGCCCCTGCCCACGACGGCGACCGGTTCCGAATCCGTCAGCGCCGCAATCAATGTCGTCGCCGGCGTGGTGTTCCCAATGCCCATGTCACCGGCGATCAGCAGGTCCGCGCCCGAATCGACTTCCTCGTCGGCGATTTGCCGACCGGCCTGCAGCGCGGCGGCGACTTCCTCGCCGCTCAGCGCATCCTCGACGGCGATGTTGCCGCTGCCGCGGCGCACCTTGTACTTGCCGATCGCCGGCGACAGCGGCTCGGCCACGTCCACCGCGATGTCGGTCACCCGCACCGTCGCCCCGGCCACCCCGGCCAGCACGTTAATCGCCGCTCCGCCGGCGTCGAAGTTGGCCAGCATCTGCGCGGTGACCTCGGTCGGATACGCCGACACACCGGCCGCGGCCACCCCGTGGTCGCCGGCGAACACCACCACCCGGGGCCGTTGAAACGGCTGCGGCGGGCACTGATCCTGGCAGGCGGCCACCCACACCGACAGGTCCTCGAGCCGGCCCAGCGAGCCGGACGGTTTGATCAACCGGTCCTGCCGGGCGCGCGCAGCCGCGGCGACTTCCTCGTCGGGCGGTTGGACGGCGGGAAAGTCGGTCACCGGCCGGTGTCCTTGACCGTGACGGGCTGACCGGCGACGACCAGCACCACCCGCTCGCACACGGCGGCCAGCCGCTGATTGAGCAGGCCCAGCTCGTCGGCGAAGCGTCGTCCCGCCTCGGTCGGCGGCACGACGGTCAACCCGACCTCCGGGCTGACCAGCGCCAGCGGCGCCGCAAACTCGCGGACTGCATCGAGCAGGTTGTCGACGTCGGCGGTCACCGAGCCACCGGTCCACGCGCCGGCGCGGTCCATCGCCGTCGTCAGCCAGGAGCCGACGTCGTCGACCAGCGTCGCGCTGGAGGTGGAGCGCAGCTGCGCGGCGACGTCGGAGGTCTCGACCGTCGACCACGAGCGCGGCCTGCGGTTGCGGTGGGCGGCCACCCGGGCCGCCCATTCGGCATCCCCGTCGGGTGCAGGGCCGGTGGCCAGATAGCAGACCGGTCCGGCCTCGGCGACGGCCGACTCGGCCCATTGGGACTTGCCCGACCGGATCCCGCCGAGCACCAGCGTGCGCACCGCGCTCAGGTGACCTTGTCGCCGCGGTTGACCTGCGGGCGGGGTGCGCGCATCCGGCGCAGCTGGGAGGCGCGGCTGGCCGCGTAGAAGCCCAACCGCCATCCGGTTTCGTTGTTGTCCGGAAACTTCTGGTCGGCCAGCCGGTTGACCTTGCGGCCGAGGACGAACCCGTCGATCACCATGACCAGCACGAGCAACAGCATTGCGGGGGAGAGTAGGCGCTGCACCTCCACGGAGGGCACCGACAGCATGACGAAGATCAGCGCCAACGCGGACGGCATGAACAGGCCGAGGATGTTGCGGCGGGCATCGACCACATCGCGCACGTACTTGCGCACCGGGCCCTTGTCGCGCGGCAGCAGGTAGGCGTCCTCGCCGGCCATCATCTTCTCGCGGCGTTCGGCCATATGGGCGCGGCGCTCGAGCTTCTCGGCCTTGCGCTCCTCGCGCGTCAGCTTGCTGCGCATTTCCTTGCGGCGCCGCCGCGCCTCGGCGGCCGTCATCGGGGCGGGCGCCACCGGACCGCGCTTGCGGCTGGACTGGTTGCGCTTGGGGGTCGGGCGACCCTTGGGCGGGGTGGTGCGTGGTGGGCTGTCTGAGGTGTTTTCGGCGTCCGGACCGTCGGCGGTGTCTTCGGACACATCTGATTCCGGTGTTTCGTCGTCGCGTTTCTTGCGGCCCAGCAGGTTCACGTCTGCCAGGTTACTTCCGTGGCGCCGGGGTGCTGCGACGAGCGGTGGACTAACTCGGGAATAGCGGACAGAGGGGGTACCGTTGTTTGGGTACGCCCCACCAGCTGAGGCATTACAGGAGACGTAAATGACAGTTCAGGAAGAGTCGGCCACCGGAACCGCCACCCACGGCGTGACCCTCAGCGATGCTGCAGCAGCCAAGGCCAAGGCGCTGCTCGATCAGGAGGGCCGCGACGACCTGGCGCTGCGTATCGCCGTTCAGCCGGGCGGTTGCGCCGGGCTGCGCTACAACCTCTTCTTCGACGACCGGTCCCTCGACGGCGACCTGACCGCCGAGTTCGGCGGCGTCAACCTGACCGTGGACCGGATGAGCGCGCCCTACGTGCAGGGTGCCGTGATCGACTTCGTCGACACCATCGAGAAGCAGGGCTTCACGATCGACAACCCCAACGCCGGCGGTTCGTGCGCCTGCGGCGACTCGTTCAACTGACGGCTCAGTACTGCCCGGTACGCGGGAGATACGAGCACACCAGCACGTCGTTGTCATAGGACAGCAGCTGCGCGACGGCCTGCTGCTCGGTCGGGCGCGGTTCACCGCGCCGGCCGCTGCTGGCCGGAGTGACGGTCATCGTGAACAACACCTGCGCCTGATGCGGTGAGGACCGCACGATCTTGTCGATGGACGCCACCTGGGCCTGGCTGTACTGCTTGCGGAACGCGTCGCTGGACAGACCGGCCAGGGCCAGGTCCGAACGCCGCTCCTTGACCGCGTCGAACAGCCCGCACAGCGTGTGCCGGGCCACGGTCTCATCGTCGCCGCCGGAAAGGGCGTCCAGATACTCCTGAAGGGCTTCCTTGGCCGACGCTTCGGTGAGCATCCCCGAAGCCGTGGCCGACGCGCTGTCGTCGCGGCCGGCCAATACGAGCGCGGTCACCAGGGCCCCGATCACCACCACCGCCAGCACCACGCCGACGATCACCGGCCACCGGCGCTTCTTTCCGTACTGCACCGGCGGCGGCATCATGCCCGGATACACCGGGGGAGCGTTGTCCGGATACGGTTGCGCCCCGGTTCCGGGATACGGTTGTGGGTACATTTGCGGGGTTGCCGGACCAGCGCCGTATTCGGGCGGATACGGACCAGCCATAAATTTTCTCCCCGGGGATGTGCGTAGGAATGTGCCGTCTACAGTGACCGAGCGGACACTTGTAGGCAGGTTAGCGCAAGTCTGACGGTGTCCGACGACAACAACCGTGAACTAATGAAGGGTGACGCTACGTGACCATTGCGGTGACCGGATCCATTGCGACCGACCATTTGATGCGCTTTCCTGGCCGGTTCTCCGAGCAGCTGCTGGCCGATCACCTGCAGAAGGTGTCGCTGAGCTTCCTCGTCGACGATCTGGTGATTCACCGCGGCGGCGTCGCAGGCAACATGGCCTACGCGGTCGGTGTGCTCGGCGGCGACGTCGCCCTTGTCGGCGCGGCGGGCCAAGACTTCGACGAATACCGCGCCTGGCTTGCGCAGGCGGGCGTGGACTGCGACAGCGTGCTGATCTCGCAGTCCTCCTACACCGCGCGGTTCGTGTGCACCACCGACGACGACATGGCCCAGATCGCGTCGTTCTACCCCGGGGCCATGTCCGAGGCCCGCAACATCTCCCTCGCCGACGTGGTCAAGCGGGTCGGCACCCCGGAACTGGTCATCATCGGCGCCAACGACCCCGACGCGATGTTCCTGCACACCGAGGAGTGCCGCAAACTCGGGTTGGCGTTCGCTGCCGACCCGTCCCAGCAGCTGGCCCGGCTCGACGGTGAGGAGATCCGCAAGCTGATCAACGGCGCCACCTACCTGTTCACCAACGACTACGAATGGGATCTGTTGCTGGCCAAGAGCGGCTGGAGCGAGGCGCAGGTGATGAACCAGATCGGCATGCGCGTCACCACGCTGGGCCCCAAGGGCGTCGACCTGGTCAGCTCCGACGGTCAGTTCATCCACGTCGACGTCGTCCCCGAGAAGTGCCAGGCCGATCCGACCGGCATCGGCGACGCGTTCCGGGCCGGCTTCCTCACCGGCCGCAGCGCCGGGCTGAGCTTGGAGCGCTCGGCACAGTTGGCGTCGCTGGTCGCCGTGTTGGTGTTCGAGGCGCCCGGGCCCCAGGAATGGACGTGGAACCGTGACGAGGCTGTGCAGCGACTCAGCGACGCTTACGGCGCCGAGGCGGCTCAGGAGATCAACAAGGCCCTCGCCACGTAGCCAGGGGCTCGTTTAGAGCTGCACCGGATATGTCGGCTCGCTGATCTGCGGGGTGACGCTGCCTTCGACGAAGATCGCGTGCCACAGCAGAAAGATCAGCACCGTCCACAGCCGGCGGCTGTGATCGCTTGTCCCGCTGCGATGTTCGTCGAGCATGGTGCGCACGGCGGTGAGGTCGATGAGCTCACCGGCCTGTGACGAGCCGACCATCGCGTGCGCCCAGTCCAGCAGCTCGCCGGCGCGCAGCCAGTGCCGGATCGGCACCGGGAAACCCAGCTTGGGCCGGTTGAGCACATGCGCGGGCACGATCGGTTCCAAGGCGCGCCGCAGTGCGTACTTGGTGGTGGCCCGGGTGATCTTCTGCTCGGCGGGCAGCCGCGACGCCACCGCGAACACCTCGGGATCCAGGAACGGCACCCGCAGTTCCAGCGAGTTGGCCATGGTCATCTTGTCGGCCTTGACCAGGATGTCGCCGCGCAGCCAGGTGAACAGGTCGATGTGCTGCATGCGTGCCACCGGGTCGGCGCCTTCTGTCGCGGCGTAAAGCGGCGCGGTGACGTCGGTGTGCGTCCACTCCTGGCGGAAGCCGGGCAGCACCGCGCGAAGCTGTTCGTCGGAGAAGCTGCGAGCGTTGCCGTAGTAGCGCTCCTCGAGCGTGAGCGAGCCGCGGTGCAGCAGGCTCTTGCCGCGCATCCCTTCGGGCAGGGGTCGTGACGCCTTGCCGAGCGAGCGCCGCACCGGCCGGGGCAGGTAGTCGAATGCCTTCAAGGACAACGGTTCCCGGTAGATCGTGTAACCGCCGAACAATTCGTCGGCGCCTTCGCCGGACAGCACCACCTTGACGTGTTTGCGGGCCTCCCGCGCGATGAAGAACAACGGCACCAGCGCCGGATCGGCGACGGGTTCGTCGAGATACCAGACGATTTCGGGAAGCGCCGCGACGAACTCGGGCTGCGTCACCACCTTGGTCACATGCCGGGCGCCGATCGCCTCCGCCGATGCGACCGCCACGTCGACCTCGGAGAAGCCCTCCCGCTCGAACCCGGTGGTGAACGTGATCAGCCGCGGGTTGTGCCGCATCGCCAGCGCGGCGATCGCGGTGGAATCGATACCGCCGGACAGGAATGCGCCGACCGTGACGTCGGCGCGCATGTGCTTGGCGACCGAGTCCTCGAGCACCGCGGTGATCTCGTCGTAGCGGGTTTGTTCCTCGCCGGGGGTGACCGGCACCGGGGTGAACTGCGGGGTGAAGTAACGCGTCACCTGCGGCGGCTGTCCGGGACTTACGCGCGCATAGCTGCCCGACTCCAGCCTGCGCACACCGCTGTGCAGCGTCTCGGGCTCGGGCACGTACTGCAACACGGTGTAGTGCTGCAGCGCGCGCCGATCCAGCGTCCGGTCGATGCCGAGGTCATCGGCCAACTCCAGCAGGCACTTCTTCTCGCTGCCGAACGCGGTGCCGCCCGGCCCGGTCGCCATGTACAGCGGTTTGATGCCGAACGGATCTCGCGCGCAAAACAACTCGTTATCCACGGTGTCCCACAGCGCGAACGCGAACATGCCCCGCAGTCGGTTCAGCGCGTCGGTGCCCCAATGGTGGTAGGCGGCGACGATGGCTTCACCGTCGCCGTCGGTGGCGAACGCCGCGCCGAATTCAGCGCGTAGGTTCGCACGCAGTTCCAGGTAGTTGTAGATCTCGCCGTTGAACACCAGCACGTAACGGTCAGGGGACTCGGGCGGGCCCCAGCGCAGCGGTTGATGGCTGTGTGCGATGTCGATGATCGACAGCCGGTTGAACCCGAAAACGCTGACCGGGTGCGCCGAATCGTCCACCCACGTTCCCGGCTCATCGGGCCCGCGGTGGCGCATCAGGTGAGTGGCCGAAGAAACCCTTTCGACCAGACCAGATGACGCATCGGCGGACGGATCTCGCACCAGGGCCAACAGTCCGCACACGGCGCCAGTATGCCGAATAGCGAGGTGCTTCGAGACCGGTACCCGGTCGTGGTCTACGCTGCGTAGTATTCGGCCTGGCTCACGATCTCTTAGGGAGGCTCCAGCGTGACACCTCGCGTGTTCCGGGTGGCGGCGCTGTCGGTCGTCCTGGGTGGCACGGCGTTGCTGCTCAGCGGCTGCAGCTGGTCAGAAATTCTAGGTCTGGGCTGGCCCAACGGCATCACCCCGGAGGCGCACCTGAACCGGGAGTTGTGGATCGGTTCGGTGATCGCGTCGCTGGTCGTCGGTGCGATCGTGTGGGGGCTGGTCTTCTGGTCCGCGGCATTTCACCGCAAGAAGAAGACCGACACCGAGTTGCCGCGCCAGTTCGGCTACAATATGCCGCTGGAGCTGATCCTGACGGTTGTGCCGTTCCTGATCATCTCGGTGTTGTTCTACTTCACGGTCGTGGTGCAGGAGCGGATGCTGCACGAGGAGCCCAACCCCGAGGTCGTGGTCGACGTCACCGCGTTCCAGTGGAACTGGAAGTTCGGCTACCAGAAGATCGATTTCGCCGACGGCACCTTCACCTACGACGGCGCCGATCCGGAGCGCCAGGCCGCGGTGGCCTCGGGCCCCTCGGGCCTGGAGGGCGAGCACGGCGGCGAGTACGGCACCATCGCGGGCAAGCACCCCGCGGACCGCACCTACCTGAACTACAACAAGGTCGAGACGCTCGGAACCACCTACGAGATCCCGGTTCTCGTGGTGCCCGTCGGCAAGCGCATCGAGTTTCAGATCGCCTCGGCCGACGTCATCCACGCGTTCTGGATTCCGGAGTTCCTGTTCAAGCGGGACGTGATGCCCGACCCGGAGGCCAACAACTCCGACCGCTCGTTCCAGGTCAGCGAGATCAACGAGACCGGCGCGTTCGTGGGTCGCTGCGCGGAGATGTGCGGCACCTATCACGCGATGATGAACTTCGAACTGCGGGTCGTGGAGCCCAACGACTTCAAGGCGTACATGCAGCAGCGCATCGACGGTGCCACCAACGCCGAGGCGCTGCGGGCGATCAACCAGCCACCGACGGCGGTCACCACGTTCCCGTTCGAGGCCCGCCGCGGCGAGCAGGCGCCGCCGATCACCGACGCCACCAGGTAGGGGTCATAGATGCATATCGAAGCCAGGCTGTTCGAGTTACTGACCGCGTTCTTCTTCATCGCCGCGGCGGTGTACGGGGTGCTGACCCACATGTTCGCCCAGGGCGGCGTGGAGTGGGCGGGCACCACCGCGCTGGTGTTGACCGGCGGCCTGACCCTGATCATCGGCACCTTCTTCCGGTTCGTGGCCCGACGTCTGGATACCCGGCCCGAAGACTACGAGGACGCCGAGATCAGCGACGGCGCGGGGGAGTTGGGTTTCTACGCCCCGCACAGCTGGTGGCCGGTGATGATCGCGCTGTCGGCGTCGATCGCGGCCGTCGGCCTGGCCCTCTGGTTGCCGTGGCTGATCGTGGCCGGCGTCTGCTTCGTGATCGCCTCCGCGGGCGGCCTGGTGTTCGAGTACTACACCGGCCCCGAACGGCACTGACCCGCGCTGGCCGACCGGACCGAGAAGGTCACAATCGGGCCACCACTTCGCCGGTAAACCGCGGCGTCAGACATCTCGGGGTGATGGCTTTGGGTAGTGTTACCGAGGCACGGTCGAGCCGCTTACGGTCGGAAGAACCCCGCGCCGGTTGAGTAGTCGAGAAGGATAGGCGTACATGAGCGGGCCGAATCCCCCGGATAACGACGGTTCGGATCTCGAAGGTCAAGAGCCGGCGCGCGCGTATTCCGCACCAGAGTCTGAGCAGTTCAGCAGCGGCCCCTACGTACCCGCCGACGCCTCCCTCTACGACTACGACAGCTATGAGCAGACCGAGCAGGTTGACCAGCCGCCGCCGCCGCGGTGGCCCTGGGTGGTGGGCGTGGCGGCCATCATCGCCGCCGTCGCGCTGGTCGCCTCGGTGTCCGTGCTGGTGACCCGCACCGACACCAGCAACCTGGCCACTCCGGCCCCGTCGACCACCACGACGCCGCCGGTGCAGGACGAGATCACCACGACCACGCCGCCGCCGCCCCCGCCCCCACCGCCGACGACGGAGCCGCCGCCGCCCCCACCGCCGCCGGAAACCGTGACGATCACCCAGGAGCCGCCGCCACCGCCGCCGCCCGCACCCGAGGAGCCCCCACCGCCGCCGCCGGCGACCAGTGAGCCGCCCCCGCCGCCGCCCCCGACGACCACGCAGGCGGGCCCGCGGCAGGTCACCTATTCGGTGACGGGCACCAAGGCCCCCGGCGACATCATCACGGTCACCTACATCGACGCCGCCGGGCGCAGCCGAACCCAGCGCAACGTCTACATCCCGTGGTCGCTGACCGTGACGCCGATCTCGCAGTCCGAGGTCGGCTCGGTGCAGGCGTCGAGCCTGTTTCTGGTCAGTAGGCTCAATTGTTCGATCACCACCAGTGACGGCACCGTGCTGTCCTCCAACACCAACAACGCTGCACAGACGAGCTGCTGATGACATATGACACCGATTCGGCGGGCCGCTCGGGCCTGACCGCAGGGCTGGACCCCGCCGAGCTCGATCCCATCGACCGCATCCTGCTCGGGGCGTGCGCAGCCATCTGGCTGATCGCGCTGGGCGTCGCGGTCGCCGCCACCATGGCCCTGATCGACCTGGGCCGCGGGGGAGCCGACTCCACCGGCGATTCCGGTACCCCCTGGGTTCTATACGCCATCATCGCCGTGTCGGCCTTGGTGATCGCCGGCGCCGTACCGCTGCTGCTGCGCGCCCGCCGCGAGACGCGGAGCGACGCCCCACCCGCCGCCGAGCCGCCCGCCGCCAGCGCGGCCACGACGCCCGACCGCGGTACGGAGGCGCCGACGGAGAAGCTCCAGTCGCTCAGTGCGGCCACCACCGCGGATTACGCCGCGCCGCGGATGCAGCGCACGTCGGCCCCGAGCCCGCTGGAAGCGGCCGTCGACCGGCTGTGGCTGCGCTACGCGGCGGTGATGGGCTGTGCGATCGGCGTGGCGATGGTGGCTATCGGCGTGGCGACCTATCTGATGGCCGTCGACAACACCGTGGCCGCGTGGGTGTTATACGTCGTGGCGGGCCTCGTAACCGCGGGGATGCCGGCAGTCCCGTGGTACTTCCTGCGCGAGCTGAACACCGTCACCGAGCGCTGACGCGCCCGCATGCACAGCGCACCGGTGCCCTGATACGAACATCCCCAACACACCGCGAGTGTGTTGGGGACCTTCGTGTTTGGCAGGGCTAGCTGATCAATGGTGCCCGTTCTGCCCGTTGTGCCCGTCGAGCTCCTCCTGGTGCTCGCGCAACACGGTGAGCGCCCGGCGTTCGGAGGCGTGTGCCGCCTCGGCCAGGGCCTCGTGCTCGGACATCGGGTCCGCGAACAGGAAGCTGCCGCTGCCGGGCTCGCCTGCCGAGCCGAGCTTGTTCATCCGCTTGGGCACCGCGGTGCCCTGGTACTCCAACGGAATCGGATGACCGTGTTCGTCGACCGGGCCGAGCGGCTGGTGCAACTCGATGTAGGCACCGTGCGGCAGCCGCTTGATGATGCCGGTCTCGATGCCGTGCTCGAGCACCGCCCGGTCGCTGCGCTGCAGGCCGACGGCCCACCGGTAGGTGACGTAGTAGACGATCGCCGGCAGCACCACCGTGCCGATACGGCCGATCCACGTCGTCGCGTTCAGCGAGATGTGGAACTTGAACGCGATGATGTCGTTCATCGCGCACAGCGTCCACAACATATACAGCGAGATCGCCGCCGCACCGAGCGCGGTACGCACCGGAACGTCACGTGGCCGCTGCAACAGGTTGTGGTGCGCGTTGTCGCCGGTGAGCCTCTTCTCGATGAACGGGTAGATGATCAGCAGGACGAATACCAGCCCCATGATCACCGCCACCCACACCGACGCCGGGATCGTGTAGTTGCCGATATAGAACTCCCACGGCGGCCAGATACGGGCCAACCCCTCGGTCCACATCATGTAGAAGTCCGGTTGGCTACCCGCCGACACCATCGACGGTTTGTATGGCCCTAGGTTCCACACCGGGTTGATGGTCAGTAGACCGCCCATCAGACCGAGGATGCCCACAGTCATCGCGAAGAACGCACCCGACTTCACCGCGAACACCGGCATCACGCGCACGCCAACGACATTCGTCTCGGTGCGGCCGGGTCCGGGGAACTGGGTGTGCTTTTGGAACCACACCAGCGCCAGGTGCAGCCCGATCAGCGCCAGCATGATGCCCGGTAGCACCAGGATGTGCAGGGCATACATGCGGGGAATCCAGAAGCCGTCCTGGGTACACATGTAGCCCACGCCGCCACAAGGGAAGTCGCCGCCGAACAACGCCCAGTGCAGCCAGGTGCCGATCACCGGCATGCCCAGCGTGATCGACGACAGCGCGGCGCGCAGGCCGATGCCGGAGAGCAGGTCGTCGGGCAGCGAGTAGCCGAAGTAGCCCTCGAACATCGCCAGGATCAGCAGCAGCGAGCCGATCACCCAGTTGGCCTCACGTGGACGCCGGAACGCGCCGGTGAAGAAGATCCGGGCCAGGTGAACCATGATCGCCGCGGCGAACAGCAGTGCGGCCCAGTGGTGTACCTGCCGCACGAACAGGCCGCCGCGCACCTCGAAGCTGATATCGAGCGTGGATTCGTAGGCCTTCGACATCTGGATGCCGCGCAGCGGTTGGTAAACGCCGTTGTAGGTGACCTCGGCCATGGACGGGTCGAAGAACAGCGTCAGGTACACGCCGGTGATGATCAGCACGATGAAGCTGTACAACGCGATCTCGCCCAGCAGGAACGACCAGTGGGTGGGGAACACCTTGTTCAGTTGGCGCCGCACCGCCGCCGAGGGGTGGTAGCGCGAATCGATGTCGTCGCCTTGTCTGGCGGCCAATTCGGCCATGCTCGGAGGTTTCGGCAAGCTCGGACTCATTCTGTCCTCCGTTCCCAAAAGGCCGGACCAACGGGCTCGATGAAGTCGCCGTTAGCCACCAGATACCCGTCCTGGTCGATGGTGATCGGCAGCTGCGCCAACGCTCGCGCGGCCGGACCGAATATGGGCTTCGCGAAGTGCAGCGCATCGAACTGCGACTGGTGACACGGGCACAGGATGCGGTACGTCTGCTGCTCGTAAAGCGAAGAGGGACAACCCAAGTGAGAGCACACCTTGGTGTAGGCGAACAGGTCGCCGAAGTTGAAGCTCTCCTGGTTCTTGCGCTTGACGACCTTGGGCATGTCCTGCGGCTTGATCCTGATCAGCATCACCGGGTTGCGCACGCCCATCGCGATCTCGGCGAGGTGGTGTGCCGACTCGACGGTGGTGCCGTCGCCGTCGGATTCGCGCCACGGGAACACGGTCTCCATGCCGCCGGCGTCGATGTCCTCCGGACGCATCTTGATGAACGGTGACTCACCGGGAGTGCCGGTCGCACGCGCCAGATAGATCGTCTCGCCGTCGTAGCGCGGCGTCCACCCCGACGTCCACAGCACCGCTTTCTTGCCGTCGGCGGTCTGCACCACCGGTTTCCACGGGTTCTTGATCAACCCGCCGGCGAACGCCACCAGCGTGCCGAGTCCGAACGCGCCAAGCCCGACACCCAGGGACATCCCGATCAGCTTGCGCCGCTTCACCGTCGAACCCTCGAGCGCATCGGTGAGGTTGGCCACCACGGTCTTGCGGTGCAACTCCGGGGAGGCGCCGTCGTGGCGCTCCTGGATCGAAATCTCCTGCGGGATGAACTTTTTCTGGTACAGCACCGCGCCGACACCGATGGCCAGGATGGACAGACCGAACGTCAGCCCGTACATCGGGGTGGCGAGGCTGAACATGAACGCGCCTTCGGAGCCGGTCGGCTGCCACTCCCACGGCCAGAACAGGAACACCAGCAGCAGTGCCAGACCCGAAAGACCGCCCAGCATAAGCCAATACGCGACCAGACGTTCGGAGCGCTTCTCGGCCTTGGTGCCCTTGACGGGCCAGCGGTCCTCTTTGAGAACGGTCTCGACGCCGTCGAGCTTGCCGCCGAGAGCGACCAGCTCCTCGCGTGACATCGACGCCAGCTCGGCGTCGGTGGGCTGGCCGGGCTCCCCGGCGTGGCCGGGGGCGTCGGTGCCCTTGGGCATGTTTTCTGCGTCGGTCATGTGCGTGCTCCGATCCAGAGGGCCGTAGCGATGAGGGCCACCATGCCGATGATCCAGGCCGCCATGCCTTCCGGCGCCGGACCGAACCCGCCCAGCCCGTACCCGCCGTAGCTGGGCTCTTCCGCCGATCCGCGCACGTAGGCGACGATGTCGCGCTTTTCCTCAGGCGTCAGCTGGCGGTCGGAGAACTTGGGCATGTTCTGCGGGCCAGAGAGCATCGCGGTGTAGATCTGCGCCGGGTTCGCGCCACCCAGATCGGGGGCGTACTTACCCGACGACAGCGCGCCGCCCTTGCCGGTGAAGTTGTGGCAGGACGCGCAGTTCAGCCGGAACAGGTCACCGCCGCGTGCCACGTTGTCGCCGATCAGCGACTCCTGGGCGACCTCGCCGTTCTCGTCGCGCGGGACAACCGGTCCGCCGCCGTTGGCCTGTACGTACGCTCCGAGCGCGTCGGTCTGTGCCTCGTCGAACATCGGCGGCTTCTGCGGGGCTTGGGCCTCGCCGCGCATCGCGGGCATCCGGCCAGTCGACACCTGGAAGTACACCGACGCTTCGCCGACGCCGATCAAGCTGGGCCCGCGGTCGGGCACCCCCTGAAGGTTGACGCCATGGCAGGTGACACAAGACGTGTCGAACAACTGCTTGCCGGTGCGCAGCAGGGCCGACTGCGACTCATCGGCAACGGCCACCTGAGGCTGTGGCGTGAGCGTTGCGGCGAGCCCACCGGCGACGGCAAGTCCGAGCAGCAGCAGTACGCCCCCGGACAGGCGCCGGCGCAGCCGACGGCGCGACTTGTCGGTCATCGAACCCCTTTTCTCATCGGACATCGGCGGAGCCGGTCATCGTACGAAGTAGATGGTCGCAAACAAGGCGATCCACACGATGTCGACGAAGTGCCAGTAGTAGGACACGACGATCGACGCGGTGGCCTGCGCCGGGGTGAACTTGCTCATCCGGGTGCGGGCGAGCAGGAAGATGAACGCGATCAGGCCGCCGATCACGTGCAGCCCGTGGAAGCCGGTGGCCAGGTAGAAGACCGAACCGTAGGCACTGCTGGAGATCGTCGTGCCGTGCTGGACGAGGTGGATGTACTCGTAACCCTGACCCAGCACGAAGAACGTGCCCATCAGGAACGTGACGAAGTACCACCTGCGCAGGCCGAACACGTCGCCGCGCTCGGCGGCGAACACGCCCATCTGACAGGTGAACGACGACGCGATCAGCACCAAGGTGACCGGCACCGCCTGCACCAGGTTCAGCTCGGTCGGCGGGGGTGGCCACTCGCCGCCCGCCTGCGAGCGTGCCGTGAAGTACATTGCGAACAGCCCAGCAAAGAACATGAGCTCGCTGGAAAGCCACACAATGGTGCCGACACTGACCATGTTCGGCCGGTTCAGCGAATGTACTCGCGACGTGATTGCAGTCCCGGAGCTACCTACAGCACTCGTCACAGAAGCAAGTATGACGCTTTGTAGTTGTCGAACTCCACCCGGGTCGACGTATTGGGCATAATCTGGCGGTGACATCTTCTCGAGCGCAGTCATCTGAATCCCCGACGTGGCCGCTGATCCTCGGCCGGCTGACCACTGGTCAAGCGCTCGCACCGGGTCAGGCCGGCTGGGCGATGGACCAGATCATGACCGGCGCGGCCACCCCCGCACAGATCGCCGGCTTCGGCGTGTCGATGAGGATGAAGCGCCCGACGTCGGCTGAGGTGACTGAACTGGCCGACATCATGCTCAGCCACGCGCGTCGGGTGCCTACCGATGTGATCGGCACCGACACCGTCGATGTGGTGGGCACCGGCGGCGACGGCGCCAACACCGTCAACCTGTCCACCATGGCGTCGATCGTGGTGGCCGCGGCGGGCGTGCCGGTGGTCAAGCACGGCAACCGCGCGGCCTCGTCGTTGTCGGGCGGGGCCGACACGCTCGAGGCGCTCGGGGTGCGCATCGACCTCGGACCCGACGAGGTCGCCCGCAGCGTCACCGAGGTCGGCATCGGGTTCGCGTTCGCGCCGCAGTTCCATCCGTCGTACCGGCACGCCAGCGTGGTGCGCCGCGAGATCGGCGTGCCGACCGTGTTCAACCTGCTTGGCCCGCTGACCAACCCGGCCTCACCGCGGGCGGGGCTGATCGGCTGCGCGTGGGCTGACCTCGCCGAGGTGATGGCCGGGGTGTTCGCCACCAGGGGCGCCAGCGTGCTCGTCGTGCACGGCGACGACGGCCTCGATGAGTTGACCACCACGACGACGAGCACCATCTGGCGGGTGCAGGCCGGCACCGTGGAGCGGCTGACATTCGACCCGGCCGCGTTCGGGTTCGCCCGCGCCGAGCTGTCCGAGTTGGTCGGCGGCGACGCGGAAACCAACGCCGCCGAGGTGCGCGCGGTGCTCGGCGGCGCCCAGGGCGCGGTGCGAGATGCCGTGGTGCTCAACGCCGCTGGGGCGATGGTGGCCCACGCCGGACTAGCCAGCGACGCCAAATGGGTGCCGGCGTGGGAGTCCGGGCTGGCCCGCGCCGCCGAGGCGATCGACTCGGGAGCGGCCGAACAGCTGCTCGCGCGTTGGGTGCGGTTCTCGCAGAAGCTCTGAGCCCTCGTCGAACCCGTTGGGCGCCAGGCTCTGTTCGGCGGCCAGTCGTGCCGACCGCGCAGTGGCGGCCCAACCGGCCCACTGTCCTGCCGCACCGACCGGTGAGGAGTAACCGGGTTCGGCCCGCACGATGCGCACCCCGGGCCTGCCCAGCCAGCGCGCGACCAGCCCCACCTCCTCCACCAGCGCACCACCCAGCGGGGCTGGCGCGCCGATCACGGTCTGCGCGCCCGCGCACAACGCGTCGACCACCGGCATCGGCGGCACGCCGCGCGGCGCGGTGCCCGCCGCGGCCAGCTGACCGTGGCGCAGCACCGCCAGGTGCCACCCGCCCGCGCCGTCGGGGCGGGCCGCCACCATTTCGGCGACGGCGGCCAGCGCGCGCAGCCGCTGACCGCGCCACAGCACGTCGATGGCGGCGGCCGCGGAATCGCGCAACCGGGCGGCCGTCTCGTAGCGGTTGCGGGCGGCCAGATCGCCGATGTGGGCGACGATCTGGGCCAGGGTGCGGTTGTCACAGCCCGCGATCAAGTCGACGGCCCGGCGCACCGCCTCGGCGTACTCGGTCGCGTCGACGCCCCGCGCGGCCGGACACGGCGACACCTCACGTTCGGGGCAGGCCTGGCCGTGCAGCGCGCTGCGGCCCAGCCGCGTGGTGCACGTGCGCACGCCGGTGAACCGGGCCAGCAACGCCGCGGTGGACACGGCGTCGGCGCGGGCGCGAAACGGCCCCACCGCGCGGTCGTGCTTGGGAGCGCGCACCGCGGCGAAGCGTGGGAACGCCTCGTCGGTGAGCACCACCCACCACCACCGGTGCGGGAACTTCGAGCGTCGGTTGTAGGGCGGTGCGTGCGCGGCGAGCAGCCGAAGTTCACGCACGCCGGCTTCGAGGTCATGGGCGCACTCGACGTGGTCCACCGCGGTGGCCAGCGACGCCATCTCCTTGATGCGGGTGCGGGAGTCGGCCCCGTTGAAGTACTGGCCGACGCGGCGACGCAGATCGACGGCGGTTCCGACGTAGAGCACTTCAGCCGCCGGACCGCGGAATAGGTAGACGCCGGGCCGGTGCGGCAGCGCGGCGGCGAGGTGACGGTTGCGCCGCTGCGCCGGCGTGACGTCGGGCAGGTAGGTGCGCAACTCGGGGTAGGTGTGCACGCCCTGGTTGCCGACGCGCTCGATGAGCCCGTGCAGGACGTCGACGGTGGCACGGGCGTCGTCGAGCGCCCGGTGGGTCGGGGTGGTGGACGTCTGAAACAGCCGCGCCAGCGCCGAAAGTCGCACGCTGGGCGCCTCGTCACGGCTCAGCACCCGGCGCGCCAACTTGACCGTGCACAGCACCGGCGGTTTCGGCCAGGTGATGTCGGCGCGTTCGGCGGCCGCACGCAGGAAACCGATGTCGAAGCCCGCGTTGTGGGCGACCAGCACCGCACCCCGGGCGAACTCGAAGAACGTGGGCAGCACCGAGTCGATCTTCGGGGCGTCGCACACCATCGCCGTCGTGATCCCGGTCAGCGCCACGATCTGCGGCGGAATGCTGCGGCCGGGGTCGACCAGGGTGGCCAGCTCACCGAGCACCTCGCCGCCGCGGACCTTGACGGCGCCGATCTCGGTGATCGCGTCGTACCCGTCTCCGCTGGCGCGTCCACCGGTGGTCTCCAGGTCCACGACCACGAACGTGGTGTCGTGCAACGACAGGTCGGCCAGCGGATCCACGTCGGCGAAGCTCAGCTGGCCCATGCGCTGAAGGTAGGCAGGGGCACCGACAGCATCGGGTTGCGACCCGCCGGAAATGTCGGTGCTCGCCGATACCGTCAGCGCAACACCGACCGAGAGGAGTGTTCATGGGCACGGTGAAGATCGACTGCGACGACTGCGCGGTACGCGGCCCCGGATGTGGGGACTGTGTGGTGAGCGTCTTGCTCGGCACCCCCGAGACCCTGCTCGACGACGAACGCCGGGCACTGGAGGTCCTCGCCGACGCGGGGATGGCGCCGCGGCTTCGGCTGGTACCGATCCGTCGCCGCGGCGATCCTGGAGTGGCCTAGCGGACACGCGCCTGTAGGCGGCGAACGATTACCTTGGTGCAGCTGCTAAATTGGCGTCTTCGTTGGACAAGCCCGTTGCCGTTTCGTAACCTGTTTGAGACCTAAGAGCAGTTCGTAGCGGCTTCGTCTCGGAAGTTTGAAGGACGCACATCTTGAGGCTCCATCGCAATCAGTTGCCCGCGCGTGTCTTTTCGCGAATGCGTAGACCGGCCGTAGGCGTGATAGCGAGCCTGGCGCTTCTCATCGGCATGCTGGCCGGCAGTGTGCAGGCCGATCCCGCCGAGGATGCGCTGGCAAAGCTTCACGAACTTTCTCGGCAGGCCGAGCAGGCCACTGAAGCAATGCATTCGGCGCAGCTGGATTTGGATGACAAGCTGGCAGTGCAGCATGCCGCAGAGGCCAAGCACGCCGGGGACGTGGCGGCGCTCGAAGCGGCCCGGTCCCAGCTGGCAACCTTTCAATCCGCGGTCAACAAGGTTGCTGCAGCGGAATACATGGGCGGCCGGACCGACGGTATGGACGCGATCCTGACCGCCGCCTCACCGCAGGGGCTCATCGACCAGTTGTCGGTGCAGCGGGTGATGGCCGCCGAGATGTCGGCCCAGATGAAGAACTTCCGCGAAACCGGAGCCAAGGCCGCGCTGGCCGAACAAGCGTCGGCGAAATCCGCCGCGGACGCCAAGACCGCCGCAGAACAGGCCGCCGCGGTGCGCGCCGAGCTGCAGGCCAAGCAGAGCCAGCTGCAGATCCAGATCGCCGTCGTCAAGGCCCAATACGAGGCCCTGACCCCGCACCAGCGTCAGGAGCTCGCCGCGCTGCCGCCGACGCCTCCGGTGCCCGCGCCGCTGCCGCCCGGCGGCGATCCCGCGATCATCGCCGCGCCGCCTGCGCCCGGCGCCATCCCGCCCGGTGATCTGGCACCTCCGACGGGCGGGCATTCCGGGACCGTCATCCAGGCCGCGCTCAGCCGCATCGGATCGCCGTACTCGTGGGGCGGGTCCGGACCCAACGCGTTCGACTGTTCCGGGCTGGTGATGTGGGCGTTCCAACAGGCCGGCATCTCGCTGCCGCACTCCAGCCAGGCGCTGGCCAGAGGCGGTCAATCGGTGTCGGTGGACCAGATGCAGCCCGGCGACGTGGTCAACTACTACTCCGACGCGTCGCACTCGGCGATCTACATCGGTGACGGAATGATGGTGCACGCCTCCACGTATGGCACGCCGGTGCGAGTCGCCCCGGTGAACAATGCGCCGATCTACAACGTCCGCCGCTACTGACCGTCTGGCGCTACGCGCCAGAAGCCGAAAGACCCTGTTCGCGGTTCTTCTTGCCGAACTGCTGAGCGCGCTGCTGTTGGTGGGACGGTTCGACACCGCGTCGGGCCCGGTGGTGGCCACACCGGCGTCGGTGACGACTCCCACCACGGCATCGAGCAGCCAGGTTCTGCGCGACGGCCGCACCGTGCAGTTGGTCGGCATGGGAGCGCAGCGAACGACGCGGCTGTTGTCGCGGATCGCCGCCGAGATGGACGACGCCGCGGCCGCGGTCACCGCGTTCTGGGGCCCGGACTGGCCGCGCGACATCGTCGTGGTGGCCGCCGGCACCGATGAGCAGTTCGCGGTGATCGGCGGCGGTGGCCCCCACACCGCGGCCACCACCACCGCCGAGCGGATCATGTTCGCTCCAGCCGCCGACACGATGAGCGACTCCGCGCTGCGAATCGTCTTGCGGCATGAGCTGTTTCACTACGCGGCCCGCGCCGAGACGGCCGCCGACGCCCCGCAGTGGCTCACCGAAGGGGTCGCCGATTTCGTGGCGCGCCCGGTCACGCCGCGCCCCGACGGCGTGGCCGCGACGCTGCCCACCGACGCCGAACTGGCGGGCCCGCAGCGCTCGGCGGCCTACGACCGTGCCTGGCTGTTCAGCCGGTTTGTCGCCGACGAGTACGGGGTCGGCAAACTGCGCGAGCTGTACTTGCGCGCCTGCGGCCACGGCCACCCCGACACCGCGACAGCGCTGCGTGAAGTGCTGGGCCAGAACCCCGACGCCATCATGGCGCGATGGCGGCAGCGGATGTGATGGTTTGAGCCGGGTCCTGTTGGTCACCAACGACTTTCCGCCGCGCCGCGGCGGTATCCAGTCCTACCTGCAGGAGCTGGTCAACCACCTGGTCGCCACCGGTGAGCACACGCTGACCGTCTACGCACCGAAGTGGAAGGACAGCGACGCCTTCGATGAACAAGCCGCGGCGATCGGTTACACCGTGGTGCGCCATCCGGGCACCCTGATGCTGCCGGAACCGTCGGTGATGATGCGTATGCGCCGGCTCATCGAACGCCACCGGACCGATACGGTCTGGTTCGGTGCAGCGGCGCCGCTGGCGCTGATGGCCCCGCTGGCGCGGCAGAGCGGCGCAACACGGGTGCTGGCCAGCACACACGGCCACGAGGTCGGCTGGTCGATGCTACCGCTGGCCCGAACGGCGCTGCGGCGCATCGGATCCGGCGTCGACGTGGTGACCTACGTCAGCGACTACACCAGAAGCCGGTTCGCGTCGGCGTTCGGACCCGACGCCGCGCTCGAGCACCTGCCGCCGGGCGTGGACACCGACCGGTTCGCGCCCGACGAGGTGGCGCGTGCCGAACTGCGCGCCCGCTACCGACTGAGCGACCGTCCGGTGGTCGCGTGTGTGTCGCGGTTGGTGCCGCGCAAGGGCCAGGACATGCTGATCCGGGCGCTGCCCGCGATCCGCCAGCGCGTCCACGGCGCGGCGCTGCTCATCGTCGGCGGCGGGCCGTACCGGGCGTCGTTGCGCCGGTTGGCGCACAGCTTCGGCGTGGCGTCGCACGTGTTCTTCACCGACGGGGTGCCCGGCGACGAACTGCCCGCCCATCACGCGGTGGCCGACGTGTTCGCGATGCCATGCCGCACCCGCGGCGCGGGCCTGGACGTCGAGGGGTTGGGGATCGTGTATTTGGAGGCGTCGGCGACGGGGGTCCCGGTAGTGGCGGGCCGTTCGGGCGGCGCACCGGAAACCGTGCGCGACGGCGAAACCGGCGTAGTGGTCGACGGCTGGGACGTCGGCGCCATCGCGGCAGCGGTCAGCGACCTGCTCGCAGATCCCGACCGGGCGGCCCGGATGGGCGCGGCCGGCCGGCGCTGGGTGGTGGACAACTGGCAGTGGCGCACCCAGGCTGCGCGGTTGTCGGCGTTGCTCTAGCCGGTCTGGTAGATCGCCTCGATCTCGGCGGCGAACTTCTCGGCCACCACCTTGCGTTTGACCTTCATCGTCGGCGTCAGCTCGCCGGTGTCCTCGGTGAAGTCGACCGGCAGGATGTGGAACTTGCGGATCCCCTCGGCCTTCGACACCGCCTGGTTGGCCTCCTTGACGGCCAGATCGATCTCGGCGACCAGATCGGGGTCGGTGGCCAGGTCACCCACCGAGGCGTCGGCGCCCTTGCTGTTTCGTTGCTTCCAGCCCTCGATGGCCTCTGGGTCGATGGTGATCAACGCGCCGACGAACGGCTTCCCGTCCCCGACCGCCATGGCCTGGCTGATCAGCGGATGTGCGCGCAGTTGGTCCTCCAGGATCGCCGGGGCGACGTTCTTGCCGCCCGCGGTGACAATGATCTCCTTCTTGCGGCCGATGATGGTCAGGAACCCGTCGTCGTCGATGGCGCCGAGGTCACCGGTGTGGAACCAGCCGTCGGTGAACACCTTCTCGGTCTCTTCGTCGTTGCGCCAGTAGCCGTCGAACACGACGCCGCCCCTGACCAGCAGCTCATGATCCTCGTTGAGGCGCATGCTGTTGCCGGGCAACAGCTTTCCGACCGAGCCGATCCGCACGTCGTCGATCCGGTTCACCGTGATCGCGGCGCTTGTCTCGGTGAGGCCGTAGCCCTCGTAGATGGTCAGCCCGACACCGCGGTAGAAGTGGCCGAGCCGCTCGCCCAGCGCTGCGCCACCGGAGATCGCGCCGTGGCATTCGCCGCCGAGCGCGGCCCGCAGCTTGCCGTAGACCAGCCGATCGAACACCGCGTGCTTCGCCCGCAGCAGCAAGCCGGGACCACCGGTGTCCTGGGCCCTGCTGTAGTCGATGGCGGTGTGGGCGGCCATCTCGAAAATCCGGCCCTTACCGTCGTTGCGGGCATTCTGCTCGGCGGTGTTGTACACCTTCTCGAACACCCGCGGCACCGAAACCACCAGCGTCGGCTTGAACACCGCGAAGGTGGGGACCAGGTTCTTGATGTCGCTGGTGAAGCCGAGCGTGACCTTGTTGGCGAAGGCGGACAGCGTGATCGCGCGGGCCAGCACATGTGCCAGCGGCAGGAAGACCAGCATCTTCTCGCCCTTGTCCAGTAGCGCCGGGAAGCAGTCCTTCGCACCGCGGATCTCGTAGACCAGGTTGGAGTGGGTGAGTTGGCAGCCCTTCGGCGTGCCTGTCGTACCGGAGGTGTAGATCAGCGTCGCCGGGTCGGTGACCTTGATCCCGGCCAGCCGGTCCTCGAGTTGCCTGGCATCCAGCGACTTACCCGCCTCGGCCAGCGCCTCCAGCGCAGGCGTACCCGAGCCGTCGATGCGTAGCACCTCGCGCAGCGCAGGCAGTTCGTTGACGAGGTTGTCGATCTTGTCGGCGTGCTCGTCGGTCTCAGCGAAGACCAGCACCGCACCGGAGTTCGCCAGCACGAACTTCACCTGCTCGGCGGAGCTGGTCTCATAGATCGGCACGGTCAACGCGCCGACGGCCTGGATCGCGAAGTCGATGATCGGCCATTCGTAGCGGGTCGCCGCCAGCAACGCGACGCGGTCACCGGGATTCACGCCGCGCGCGATCAAACCCAATGCCGTCGACCGAACCTGTTCGGCCGCCTGCTTGCAGGTCACATCGGTCCACACCCCGTCGACCAGACGTTGGAAGATCACATGGTCGGGGTCGTCACGCTCATGGTCGAAGACACTTTGTACGACGTTGTCGTGCTCGCCTACGGTGAACGAAGCGGGACTGCTGAACTCACGCACGGTGCTGGCCTTTCGACATTCGGCAACTCTGCCGTACCCAGCCTAGTCGGCCTCGGCCGGCGAAACCGGATGCATATGTGAAGCTGGTAGGTCATGAATAGCATCCAGGTCGCAGACCAGACCTTCGTGGCCGCCGACCCCGTCGAGGTGGGACGGTCGGTCGGCGACCCGACGAGCTGGCGGCGCTGGTGGCCCGACCTGCGACTCACCGTGGTGGAGGACCGCGGTGAGCTGGGGCACCGGTGGAGCGTGACCGGGGCGCTCACCGGCACGATGGAGGTCTGGCTGGAGCCCGCCCTCGACGGCGTCATCCTGCACTACTTCTTGCACGCCGAACCGTCGGGGGCGGCGGCGTGGCAGCTGGCCAAGATGAACCTGGCCAAGATGAACCATCAACGCCGGGTGGCCGGAAAGAACATGGCGTTCGAGGTCAAGCAGCGGCTCGAGGCCACCCGCCCGGTGGGCGTATCGCGCCTGGCCTGATAGTTCGGCCATCCCCGGGCGGGGAGGGTAAATTTTTGGCCAGCGACAAATTTCACCAGGAAAGAAGCAGTGGCGGACAAGACGGCGCAGACGATCTACATCGATGCCGACCCCTCGACGGTGATGGACGTCATCGCCGACATCGGTTCCTATCCGGACTGGGTCGCCGAGTACAAGGAAACCGAGGTCCTGGAGACCGACGAGCAGGGCTACCCCAAGACGGCCCGGCTGGTGCTCGACGCCGCCGTTCTCAAAGACACGATGGTGTTGACCTACGAGTGGCCGCCGGACCGCCGGTCGGTGACGTGGAGCCTGGTGTCGAGCTCGCTGCTCAGATCGTTGAACGGGGCGTACCGGCTGGCCCCCAAGGGATCCGGGACAGACGTCACCTACGAGCTGGCGGTCGATCTGATCATCCCGATGATCGGGCTGCTGAAGCGCAAAGCTGAACGGCGCCTGACAGACACCGCGTTGAAGGACCTGAAGAAACGAGTCGAGGCTGAGTGAGCTGAGGGATCCCGCCGAAGCGGCTGCCGCCAGTATCAGCCTGTTCGTCGGAAAGGGCGGTGTAGGCAAGTCGACGTTGGCGACCGCCACCGCCGTACGCGAGGCCCGTGTGGGCCTTCGGGTGCTTCTCATCTCGACCGACCAGGCGCACTCGATCGGCGACGTGCTGGGCACCACGGTCGCCCCGACCGGGCGGCGAGAGCCGACCCGGGTGCTGGCCGACCTGGAAACCGGCACAGCCGACCGTGGCGGAGGTTTCCTCGACGCGTTGGCGCTGGACACGTTGGCGCTGCTGGAGACGCGTTGGCGCGACGTCGCCGCGCTGATCTCGGCCAGATTTCCCGACTCTGAACTGGGAAACATTGCCCCGGAAGAACTCTCGGCTCTGCCCGGCGTCCAGGAGGTGCTCGGCCTGCACGAGGTCGGCGAGTTGGCCGCCTCGGGGCAGTGGGACCGGGTGGTGGTCGACTGCGCGTCGACGGCCGATGCGCTGCGCATGCTCACGTTGCCCGCGACGTTCGGTATGTACCTGGAACGGGCGTGGCCGCGGCACCGGCGGCTGGCCGGCGCGGCCGACAACGCCCGCACGGCCGCGGTGGTCGGCGTGCTCGAGCGCATCGCCGCTGGCACCGACGAGCTGAGCGCGATGCTCGCCGACGAGTCGAGGGTCAGCGCGCACCTGGTGATGACGCCCGAGCGGGTGGTGGCCGCCGAGGCGGTGCGCACACTGGGTTCGCTGGCGCTTATGGGTGTGCGGGTCGAAGAGCTGATCGTGAATCAGCTTCTGGTGCAAGATGATTCCTACGAATACCGCAACCTGCCCGATCATCCCGCGTTCGACTGGTACGCCGAACGCATCGCCGAGCAGCAGGCCGTCTTCGAGGAACTCGACACCACGATCGGTGATGTGCAACTGGTCATGGTGCCCCACCTGGCCGGTGAACCGATCGGAGCCAAAGCGCTGGGCGAACTCCTCGACAACGCCAGGCACAGGGACGGGGCGCCGCCGCCGGGACCGCTACGGCCGATCGTGGATCGGGAATCGGGCTCGGGCCTCGAAGCGATCTACCGAATGCGGCTAGAGTTGCCGCAGGTCGATTCTGCGGCCCTGACACTGGGTCGGGTCGACGACGACTTGATCATCGGTGCCGGCGGCCTGCGCCGCCGGGTTCGGCTGGCGTCCGTGTTGCGCCGGTGCACCGTGGTGGACGCGCAGCTGCGCGGGTGTGAACTGACAGTGCGGTTTCGACCGAATCCGGAGGTGTGGCCGAAGTGAGTGGGGCACATCCCGAGCTGGGTCCGGAGCTGCGCCAGCTGGCCCAGACCATCCTGGACCGGCTCGACCCTGCCGTGAAACTGGCCGCAGCGCGGGCACTCGCGGACGGTGCAGGCAGGTGCCAGCAGGTGTGGTGTCCGGTGTGTGCGCTGGCGGCGCTGGTGGCCGGTGAGCAGCATCCGCTGCTGACGGTGATCGCCGAACACAGCGTCGCGCTGCTGGCGGTGGTCCGCGCCGTCCTCGACAACAGTGCAGGACCGGGTGAGCCGCCGCCGAGCCCGCCGGCACCGGACAGCGCAAATCCGAACGGCGCAACGCCGGGCCACTATCAGCACATTCCGGTCGACGTCGAAGAATGAGCACACGTGATGGCCACGTCAGTGCACCGGCGTTGTGGTCGCATCCACAACGCGTAGGTAAAGTTGTCCCAGAACACCGGCCGGTGTTCGGTCACCGGGAGGGCCCATGTGGTATTGGCTGTTCAAATACGTCTTCATGGGACCCGTGCTGTCGTTGCTGGGTCGGCCCAAAGTGCAAGGCCTCGAACATGTTCCGCATTCCGGTCCGGTCATCCTGGCGAGCAATCACCTCGCCGTCGCCGACAGCTTCTATCTGCCGCTGGTAGTCAGCCGCCGGATCACCTTTCTGGCCAAGGCCGAGTACTTCACCGGAACGGGCATCAAAGGATGGTTCACCCGGTGGTTCTACACGGTGGCCGGGCAGGTGCCGATCGACCGGACCGACGCGGACAGCGCGCAGGCCGCGTTGACGACCGCCGCGCGCATCCTCGATGAGGGCAAGCTGCTCGGAATGTACCCCGAGGGCACCCGGTCGCCCGACGGGCGGCTCTACAAGGGCAAGACCGGCCTGGCGCGGCTGGCCCTGGAGACCGGTGTTCCGGTGATTCCGGTGGCGATGATCGGCACCGATGTCGTCAACCCGCCCGGCACCAAGATGTGGCGGTTCGGCCGGGTCGAGGTCAAGTTCGGTAAGCCGATGGACTTCAGCCGGTTCGAGGGCCTGGCCGGTAACCGGTTCATCGAACGCGCGGTGATCGACGAGGTGATGTACGAGCTGATGCGCCTGTCCGGGCAGGAGTACGTCGACCTGTACGCCGCCGACATCAAAGACGGCAAGGCAGACACCACCACCAAGCCGTCGGCGCGGATGCCCGAGGTGGCCGCCGGCTGAGCCGGCTAGTTCACCGCAGGCACCGGCCGATGCGCCGGGTTGGTCGGCGCCGGATCGTCGGTTTTCGAGCGCGCCGGTACCGTGCCCGCCGCCGCGATCACCGCGATCGCCCACCACACATAGGAGCCGCCGACCAGTTGGCGCCACAGCGGTGCCGCGGTCTCCTGGTGTTCGGGCATCAGCGGAATCGGAGTCCACACCATCAGCGCGAGACCCGCCACGGCGAGCACCGCCAACGCGGCATGGCGTCGGCGGTAGGCCACCACCGTGGCCACCAACACGGTCGGCAGCGCCCACACCCAGTGGTGCGACCACGACACCGGCGAGACCACCAGCCCGAACAACGCCACGCAGATCAACGCCAGCACCGGCTCGACCTTGAGTACCCGTCGCGCCGCCCACACCGTCAGCGCCAGCACCGCAAAGCACGCCAGCGTCCACAGCACGAACCGGACGCCCTCGCCCAACCCCAGCCGGGCCAGCGCGCCCGCGATGTTCTGGTTGGTGTTCAGCGTCGCGGTGCCGATGCGGTCGGTGTTGCGCACGGTCTCGGTCCAGTACTCGAGGGAGTCGCGCCAGGCGAACCCGAAGCCGACCAGCGTGGCGGCGACCGCGGATGCGGCGCTGACGAGCAACGCCCGGGTGTCCCGGCGCAGCAGGAAATACAGCAGAAACACCGCGGGGGTGAGTTTGAGCGCGATCGCCAGGCCGAGCAGCATGCCGCGCGGCCACGGCGTCTTGCGGGGCACACAGTCGGCGATGACCAACGTCATCAGCACCACGTTGATCTGGCCGAAGTCGAAGTTCGACCGGATCGGCTCCAGATAGACCACCGCCGGCGCGACCATCGCGGTCGCCAACCAGGCCCGGCGCAGCCACACCGGCTCGTTGGTCACCGAACTCTGCGGCCACACGTTCAGCCCGCTCAACACGATCGTGGTCGCGACGATCAGCAGGATCAGCGTGGTGAGGGTGATCGCAACACCGGCGGCCTCCAGCGACAGCACGGCCAACGGAGAAAACACGAGTGCGGCCAGCGGGGGATAGGTGAACGGCAGATCCAGCCCGCCCTGGGTGGCGAACATCGCGCCGTCGGCGTACAACGGGCGGCCGTCGAGCCAGGCCTGCCCGCCCATCCGGTACACGTCGACGTCGATGCGGTAGGGCAGCCCGCCCAGCAGTCGCCAGCCCGCCCAGCCCAACGCCGCTACGGTGAGCAGCTGAAACAGCCGCCAGCCCCAGATCCTCATGTTGGGCCCCAGACTATCGGGGCGCATCGGCGCGTCTGCCGGTATCCCGACCGTGTCACGTGCACGTCGGCGTAAGTTTTCTGGGTGCCCGCCGACCTGAACTTCGACTTCGCGATCCCGCCGGAACGGATACCGCTGGCCTTCTGCCTGATCGCGTTCATCCTGACGTTCTTCGTCACCCGCACGATCGTGCGGTACATCCGCAGCCACGCCGACAGCGACGCGCCGCGCAAGTGGTGGCAGCCGCGCAATATCGGCACGGGCGGGCTGCACATCCACCACGTGGTTATCGGTGTGATCCTGGTCATGATCTCCGGGGTGACGATGGTGACGTTGGCGGTCGACGGGGGAGTACCCGAATTCACGGCGGCAGCAATCATTTTCGGAATAGGGGCCGCGCTGGTGCTCGACGAGTTCGCGTTGATCCTGCATCTGGAGGACGTGTACTGGGCCGAGGACGGACGCACGTCGGTCGATGCGGTGTTCGTCGCGGTGGCCGTCGCGGGTCTGCTGATCCTGGGATTCAACCCGCTGTCGTTCTTCGACATCGGGATCTGGCGCGAAGACCACAGCTTCGCCGCACGGGCCAGCGTCGTCGCGATCGCGGTGTTCACGTTGGCGCTGGCGGTCATCGTGCTGCTCAAGGGCAAGGTGTGGACCGGGCTGGTCGGGATGTTCATCACCCCGCTGCTGGTGGTGGGCGCGGTGCGGCTGTCACGGCCGCACGCGCCGTGGGCGCGCTGGCGCTACACCAACCGCCCGCACAAGATGCATCGTGCGCTGGAACGGGAAAGATGGCTGCGGCGACCCGTCGTGCAGGCCAAGCTGTGGCTGCAGGATGCCATCGCCGGGATGCCGAAGTTTCCGGACGACGCCAAGGTCGACGAACAACTCGACCGCGAGATCCGCGCCGCCCCGGCACCGGGTGAGCGCGCGCACACCAGGCAACTCGACAAGGAACATGTTTAGTGCGCTACTTCTACGACACCGAGTTCATCGACGATGGCCGCACCATCGAGTTGATCTCGATCGGTGTCGTCGCCGAGGACGGGCGTGAGTACTACGCCGTCTCAACCGAATTCGATCCGGAACGCGCGGGCAGTTGGGTGCGCAGGCACGTGCTGCCCAAACTGCCGTCGCCGGGGGCTGCGGTGTGGCGTTCGCGTCGGCAGATCCGCGCGGAGCTGGAGGATTTTTTCGGCGTCGACGGCAATGAGCCGATCGAGCTGTGGGCCTGGGTGGGCGCCTACGACCACGTGGTGCTGTGTCAGCTGTGGGGCCCGATGACCGAGCTACCGCCCGCGATGCCACGCTTCACCCGTGAACTGCGCCAACTGTGGGAAGAGCGCGGTTCGCCGCGGATGCCGCCGCGTCCCGACGACAGCCACGACGCGCTGGTCGACGCACGCCACAACCTATTCCGGTTCTGGCTGATCACCGAGGGTCCCGAGGCCGCGGGGTCGTTACCATGATTGGGTGAACTGGACCGTCGACGTACCCATCGACCAGCTGCCCCCGCTGCCGCCGCTACCCGATGAGCTGCGGCAGCGGTTGGACGCCGCCCTGGCCAAGCCGGCGGTGCAACAGCCCAGCTGGGATGCGGAACACGCCAAGACCATGCGGACGGTGTTGGAGAGCGTTCCGCCGGTGACGGTGCCCGCCGAGGTCGAGCGACTCAAGGGCCTCCTGGCCGACGTGGCCCGCGGCGAGGCGTTCCTGCTGCAGGGCGGGGACTGCGCCGAGACCTTCGTCAACAACACCGAACCCCACATCCGCGCCAACATCCGCACGCTGCTGCAGATGGCGGTGGTGCTGACCTACGGCGCCAGCGTGCCAGTGGTCAAGATGGCCCGGATCGCGGGCCAGTACGCCAAGCCCCGCTCGTCGGACATCGACGCGCTCGGGTTGAAGTCCTACCGCGGCGACATGGTCAACGGCTTCGCGCCGGATCCCGCCGTCCGCGAACACGACCCGTCACGTCTGGTGCGCGCCTACGCCAACGCCAGCGCCGCGATGAACCTGGTGCGCGCGCTGACGGCGTCGGGTCTGGCGTCCCTGCACCAGGTGCACGACTGGAACCGCGAGTTCGTCCGCATCTCGCCCGCGGGTGCGCGCTACGAGGCGCTGGCGGGTGAGATCGACCGCGCGTTGACGTTCATGAGCGCCTGCGGCGTCGACGACCGCAACCTGCAGACCGCGGAGATCTACGCCAGCCATGAGGCGCTGGTGCTCGACTACGAGCGCGCGATGCTACGACTGTCCACCGAGGACGCCGAAGGTATGACGGGGGAGCACAAGCCAAAGCTCTACGACCTGTCGGCGCACTACGTGTGGATCGGGGAGCGGACCCGCCAACTCGAGGGCGCCCACATCGCGTTCGCCGAAGTGATCGCCAACCCGATCGGCGTCAAGATCGGCCCGACGATGACGCCGGAACTGGCCGTCGAGTACGTCGAACGCCTCGACCCGAATAACGTGCCCGGCCGGCTGACGTTGGTGACCCGGATGGGCAACAACAAGATTCGCGACACCCTGCCGCCGATCATCGAGAAGGTGCAGGCCACCGGCCACCAGGTGATCTGGCAGTGCGATCCGATGCACGGCAACACCCACGAGTCGTCCAACGGGTACAAGACCCGCCACTTCGACCGGATCGTCGACGAGGTGCAGGGCTTCTTCGAGGTGCACCGGGCGCTGGGCACTCACCCCGGCGGCATCCACGTCGAGATCACCGGTGAGGACGTGACGGAGTGCCTCGGTGGCGCGCAGGACATCTCCGACACCGATCTGGCGGGCCGCTACGAAACCGCGTGCGATCCGCGGCTCAACACCCAGCAGAGCCTGGAGTTGGCGTTCCTGGTCGCGGAGATGCTGCGCGACTAGAGTCCGGCCGCTACAGCAGGACGCTGATGTTGGTGCCCAGCGTCCACGCGCCTGCGGCGGTCAGGCCGGTAAGGGTCAGCACCGTGAGAAACCAGAACCATCCCGCCCGTCTGGTGCGTTGGCGCGCCCAGTAGAACTCGTCGATATCGACACCTGCGAAAGTCCCTGTGGCAGGCCGATATTCGGGTTCGGGTGCGATGTCGTCGCGGGTGAACTCGCGGGTGTGCTGAGGCGGGGGCTGCGCCGGTGATGGGTGCCGGCTGTGGTGCAGCGCCGCCGACGCGTGCTGTGCCGAGTTGCGCGGCGCGGGCACCCGGAACGGTGGCAGGCCCAGCTCGTGGACGATCGCGTCCAGTTCGTCGGCCATGTGCTGGGCGTCGGCGTAGCGTTGCGCGGGGTCGCGGGCGGTGGCGTGCAGCACCAGCTCGTCGAATTGTGCTGGGACACCGGCGATCACCGAGCTCGGCATGGGAACGTCGTTGTCCATCCGTTGGTACGCCACGGCAAGTGCGCTGTCGCCGGTGAACGGTGTGGCGCCGGTGAGCAGTTCGTAGAGCAGGATGCCGGCCGAGTACACATCGCTGCGTGGCCCGGCGTTGCCAGTGCTGACCTGCTCGGGCGACAGATAGGCCGCCGTACCCAAAATGACGCTGGTGGAAGTGATCTTGGCTTCGGCCACCGCGCGCACCAGGCCGAAGTCGGCGATCTTGACATCGCCCTCGTCGGAGATCAGCACGTTCTCGGGTTTGATGTCGCGGTGGACCAGCCCGGCCTGGTGAGCGACGGCCAACCCGCCGAGCACCGGCGCCAGCACCGCCGCGGCGGCGTGCGGCGGCATCGGGCCGCGTTCGCGCAACAGTTCCCGCAGCGTGCCGCCCTCGACGAGCTCCATCACCAGAAAGGGCTGCTGACCGTCCATACCCTGGTCGTAGACGGCGACCAGGCCCGGATCCTTCAGCCGGGCCACCGCGCGCGCCTCGCGCTGGAAGCGGGTGAGGAACTGGGTGTCACCCGCGTAGCGCGAATCCATGATCTTGACCGCGACGGACCGGTCGAGCCGCAGGTCCAGGCCGCGGTATACCGCCGACATGCCACCGGTGGCGATGATCGTGTCCACCCGGTAGCGGCCATCCAGCACGGTCCCGCCCAGGGGATCCAATTGCTGGTTGGCTTCCACCGAAGACATGTTAACGAGACGGCCCGCTCGACTTAGACTCGATGTGGTGAGCACCATTCCGGCCGCCGAAGATGTTCTCGATCCCGATGAGGCCGTGTACGACCTGCCCGCGGTCGCCGACTTGCTCGGCGTACCGGTGTCCAAAGTGCATCAGCACCTCAAGGAGGGCCACCTGATCGCCGTGCGCCGAAACGGTGAGGTGGTGGTGCCCAAGGTCTTTTTCGACGACACCGGACATGTGGTCAAGAGCCTGACCGGTCTGCTCGTCGTCCTGCAGGACGGGGGATATCACGAGACCGAGATCATGCGGTGGCTGTTCACCCCGGACCCATCGCTGACCATCCGCCGCGACGGCAGCACCGAAAATCAGGTCAATGCTCGGCCGGTTGATGCGCTGCATTCCCACCAGGCTCGCGAGGTGGTCCGTCGGGCCCAGGCGATGGCCTATTGACCGCCCGCGGTCGTGGCTTATTGACCGCCCGCTTATTGAGCTCGGTCGTCCCCGACGTCCGGTACAGGGCATACCACGCCACCACCGCGCACGCCGTGGCCAGCAGCACGTGCGTCCACGAGTACATTCCGTGCGCCCCGTCGGGCTTCCACACCACGGTTATCCATGTCGACAGCCCGGCGATCACCGCGATCGCCGACCGGGTCTGCGCCAGCGCGGAAACCACTGCCAATGGCCAGGTGTAGTACCAGGGCAATGCGGCGGGCACGAACAGCACCACCACGACCATCACCCAGGCGATCCCCACCAGCGCCTCCCGGTCGGTATGGCGAAAACGCCACCACAGCAACGGAAGTGCGATCGCGATGATCGCGATGCCGATGATCCTGGTGACGTCGAGCACGGCATAGAAGTTGACCGCGCCAAACAGGCCGCCGATGACGTTGATCAGGTTGGCCGCCGCGGTCGGGATGGTCAGCCAGTTGATGATCTTCACCGAGCCGGCGAGCGCGGTCAGCCAGCCCAGGCCCACGCCTGCGATGAGCGAGAGGATCGCGAACACCACGACGAACAGCGCCGCGGACGCCACCGTGGCGATCACGAAAGCCTTGGCCGCGCCGTAGCCGCGTCGGCTCCGCAGGTCACGGGCCCACACCCAGACCATGAACGGAAGCGCCAGCCCCGCGGTGGCTTTCACCGCGACGGCGGCGGCGATCAGGCCCACACCCCAGCCGTGGCGGCCGGAGAACGCCAGCGCGATACCCGCCATCATCAGCCCGACCATCAGCATCTCGTTGTGCACGCCGCCCATGAGGTGGATGATCACCAGCGGGTTGAGCACGCAGATCCACAGCGCGGTCGAGCCGTCGGCGCCGACATGTCTGGCCACCCGCGGCGCGGCCCAGATCAGCAGCGCCAGACCGGGCAGCATGCACAGCCGCAGCAGCAACGTGCCCGCGACGATGTCCTCGCCGACCAGTTGGGTGACGAACCTGGCGATCAGGATGAAGCCGGGCCCGTACGGCGCGGTGGTCGTCGTCCAGATCGGGCTCACGTTGTCCAGCAGCGAGTTCGGGTTGTCGACGGGGCCGACGGCATAGGGGTCGAAGCCGTCGCGCAGCAGCGCGCCCTGGGCCAGGTACGAATAGGTGTCCCTGCTGAACAGTGGAACGCTGAGCAGCAGCGGAGCCAGCCAGAACGCGGTGGTGGCGACCATCGTGTATTCGGTTGTGGTGCGGGCGATCACACGACGGCCCAGCCACAGCCACGCCACCAGCATCAGCGCCACGCCGGCCCACATCAGCACCGAAGACAACACCAGCCCGTGCCCGAAGCGCAGCCACGACACGTGCATCGACTCCAGCAGCGGATCGTGCAGTCGGGTGCTGCCGGCGCCCAGCCCGCCTGCCGCGATCAACAGGGCCCCCAGAAAGCCCAGCCGGGCGGGTTGTGCCTGCGGGGATGTCGCGAACGACGTCAGTCGCGAAAGGTGTTGTACCAGGGAGGTCGTCATGTCTCTAGGCGGACCGGTTCGCTACCAATCTGGTGAGCTCGGCCAGCCCGGCTTTGGCGTGTTCGTCGATCGGTGCCGCGTCCAGTGTGTGCAGGGCTCGTTGGGCCAGTTCCGCGATGCGCTGTTCGACGGCGGCCAACGCGCCCACCGACTCGATCATCTGGCACAGGTCCTTCACCGCGGCGTCGGAGAGCTCGGTGCCGATGGCGGCGCGCAACCGTTTGGCGGCCGCGGGATCGTTCTTGTCGGCCAATTCGATCGCCTCGGCCAGCAGCACCGTGCGCTTGCCCGACCGCAGATCGTCACCGGACGGTTTACCGGTCACGGCGGGGTCGCCGAACACGCCGAGAACGTCGTCGCGCAGCTGGAACGCGACGCCCAGGTCATTGCCCATCTCGTGGAACGCCGCAAGCACCTCGGGCCGGTCGGCGGCCGCGGCGACACCCAACTGCAGCGGACGCGAGATCGTGTAGGACGCGGTCTTGTAGATGTTGACCGTCATCGCGGACTCCACCGCTTCGGCGCCGCTGGCCTCGGAGACGATGTCGAGGTACTGGCCGGCGAGGACCTCCGAACGGATCGCGGCCCAGATCCGGCGCACCCGCCGATGGGCTTCGGCCGGCAGATCCACCGTCGCAACGATGTCGTCGGCCCACACCAACGCGAGGTCGCCCAGCAGGATGGCCGCTGATACCCCGAACTGTTCCGAAGGCCCGTGCCAGGCGTTGGCGCGGTGCCGGTCGGCGAACAGCCGGTGCACGGTGGGCAGCCCGCGCCGCGTCGCCGAGGCGTCGATGACGTCGTCGTGGACCAGCGCGCAGGCATGCAGCAGCTCAAGGGCGGAGAACAGCCGCAGCGCCTGCGGGTCGAGTGGGTCCGCGTCGTGGTCGGCGACCGCGCGCCAGCCCCAGTAGGCGAACGCGGGCCGCAGCCGTTTGCCGCCGCGCAGCACAAATTCCTCCAGCGCGGCGGTCAGCTCAGCGTAGGCGGGGCCCATGTAGGCGCCGTCTTCGGCGCGTTCGGCCAGCACCTCACGCAGCTGTTCGGTGACGGCGCCGGCCAACTCGACGGCTGACGGTGCCACAGTGTGCACGCTCAGAGGGCGCCCCTTTCGCTGTGCGTTTCTACCCCGGCCCGAGTCGCATTCAGAGTAGAGCCTGCAGCTGGGCAATTAGCAACTCAGGCGGTGGCCGTCGCCGGTTACGGCGCAGGGCCGCCGACGCGGGGCGACCGGTCGCGGCTCAGATACGCCAGCGCGCCGATGAGGCCGGCCACCGCCAGCGAGCCCAGCCCGAGCCAGATCGCGGCGCCGGTGAACGAGCGGGCGCTGGGATCGGTGTAGCGCGCCTGGGCGTTCATCGTGCTGACCACGCCGGGGCGCAGCTTCCACTGGACGATCTCCGCGGAGACCTGATCACCGTTGGTCGAGGTCACCTCTCCGGGAAACGACACCGACAACGACACGTCGGCCTCCGGATCGTTGAGGGACGTGAGATCGGCGCGGCCCTCGAGGATCACGAGGTCACCGGCGCGGCGCAGTGAGATGTCCACGCCCGCGGCGTCGCGGTTCATGTTGGCCAGCTGCGGGACCTCGGCAAACGTCAAGTCGGAGAACACCGCCCGCGAGCCCACGTAGTCGTCGCGTTCGTATTCCGACACCGCCACCTTGTTGGAGAACGGGAGGTTGTTGAGCAGTTGCGGGCCTTTGTCGTCGGCGTTGCGCGGAATGGCTGCCGCGACGATCTGCCCGGATACCCGGTCGTCGGGGGAGACGGTGATCGACGCGCGGATCCGCACACACCCCACAGCCGTGGGCAACACCACGAGCAACACCAGAACAACAGCCAGCAGCCGGGTTCTGCTGCCGCGCTTGAAGAGGGCCGGCACGTGGTCATCGTGCCAGATCGACACGTCAAAGCGGCAGCGACCGGCCCAGGATGGCGAAGGCGCGCGGGTCTCCGGCGAAGTGGTAGCCGCGGATGATGTCGGTGAAGCCGAGCCGTCGGTACAACCGCCAGGCCCGATTGGACTCGCCGTTGATCTCCGGTGTCGACAGCAGCACGTAGGACTCGGCGCGGTCGGCGAGCAGCCTGCGCGCCAACGCTTCACCGAGCCCGCGGCCCTGAGCGCGGGGGTGGATGTGCAGCTCGGTGAGCTCGAAGTAGCTCGTCATCAGCTCCGAGATCCGCGAGCGGTCCGCGCCCACCCGGCGCAGACCGGACACCACCTGCTGCTGCCACCACTGGTCGGGTGCGCCGCAGTAGCCGTAGGCGATGCCGAGCATCGGCGCCTGCGAAACCGCCTCGGCGTCGTTGTCGGCGGCTTCGACGGCGGCGACGGCCTTCCAGCCCTGTCTGCGGGTGTGCTCCAGCCACATCGAGGCGCGCTGAGCTTCGGTGCCGCGGGGGTACCGCATGGCGTCGACGTACACCGCCAGGGCGTCACCGAGCCGGCGTTGCATATCGCTCGGCGACAGATCGATGAGATGTGTCGCCAACTGTTCTCGCCTTCTCCGAGGGGTGGTGCGGGGTCTGGTTCCATTATTCGGTGACATGCTGCTGCTTCCCAGCGGCGGCGCACGTCATACAATCGGGGGTCCAACAAGGTGGTACGGCTCAGGTAGACCTCGTATCATGACTGTTAGGTGCCCGTTGCGGCGGGTGCGACTGTTTAGTTTTTGAGATGGCCGGGTCGGCCCCGGGTTTCGAGGGAGGGACGAATGCCACTCTCCGATCATGAGCAGCGCATGCTCGACCAGATCGAGAGCGCGCTCTACGCCGAGGACCCCAAGTTCGCGTCCAGCGTTCGTGGTGGCACCTTGCGCGCTCCCTCGGCGCGGCGTCGCCTCCAGGGCGCCGCGCTCTTCGTGGTCGGTCTGGCGCTGTTGGTCTCCGGTGTTGCGTTCCCCGCGACCCAGATCAGCGGCTTTCCGGTTCTGTCCGTCATCGGCTTCATGGTGATGTTCGGCGGGGTGGTGTTCGCCATCACCGGCCCGCGGGTGGTCGGCGGCCGTGACCGCTCTCCCGAGCCGGGCGCACCGCGGCAGAAGAAGGCCAAGGGCGCCGGCGGCTCGTTCACCAGCCGTATGGAAGACCGTTTCCGCCGCCGCTTCGACGAATAGTTTGACACCGAAGAAGGGGTAGCCCGCCCGGGCTGCCCCTTTTTTCGTGCCCCGCTCGCCCCCACTTCACCCCACCCGCTACGACCTGCCGTTTTGCTGTTCGCGGGGTTACCGCCGACCGGTGCTCGTGGCGTTGGGTGGGGAAGTCGCGACATTGACACGCTGCATTGGGGGCAAAGTGGGGGATTGTGGGGTAAAGTGGCGGACAACGGAGCGACCGGGGCTCTGTTGACAGGCCGGGCAGTTGGAGGTTGGCGAGATGTTTCTCGGCACCTACACGCCGAAGCTCGACGACAAGGGGCGGCTCACGCTGCCCGCCAAGTTCCGCGACGCGCTGGCAGGAGGGTTGATGGTCACCAAGAGCCAAGATCACAGCCTGGCCGTGTACCCGCGCGCCGAGTTCGAAAAGCTGGCGCGACGGGCGTCGCAGGCCTCGCGCAGCAACCCGGAGGCGCGGGCGTTCCTGCGCAACCTGGCCGCTGCCACCGATGAACAGCATCCCGATTCGCAGGGCCGTATCACGCTGTCCGCCGATCATCGCCGCTACGCCAACCTGTCCAAGGACTGCGTGGTGATCGGATCGGTTGACTACCTGGAAATCTGGGATTCCACGGCATGGCAGGAGTACCAGCAGACCCACGAAGAGAACTTCTCCGCGGCCACCGATGAAGCTCTGCACGACATCATCTGATTCGGTGGCTGACCGGCATGCGGCCCGTGCATCGCGGCCTCTGCCCGAACCGGCCCTGGCGTACTTCCCCAACGCCAGGTCCGTGCTCTCGGACAGGGACCCCGGTGCAGCGGGCCCGCTGCTCGGTCGGAAAAGGGCATATGCGAGAGGTATTGCGATGGCCCCGGAAGCTCACGGTCACGTGCCGGTCCTGCTCGACCGCTGTGTCGAACTTTTCGAACCGGCGCTGACCCGGCACAGTTCCGACGGCACCGGCGCCGTGTTGGTCGACGCCACGCTGGGCGCGGGCGGACATGCCGAACGGTTCCTGACACAGTTTCCCGGTCTGCGGTTGATCGGGCTGGACCGCGACCCCGACGCGCTGTGGATCGCCGGGGAACGGTTGGCCCCGTTCGGCGACCGGGTGATGTTGGTGCGCACCCGCTACGACGGCATCGAAGGCGTTCTGGGTGAAACCGGTTATTGGACAAGCAAAGACTCCATGCTCGTGCAAGGCATCCTGTTCGATCTCGGGGTGTCGTCGATGCAGCTCGACCGCACCGAGCGCGGGTTCTCCTATTCCGCCGACGCACCGTTGGACATGCGGATGGACCCCGACGCCACGTTGACAGCCGCCGAGGTCGTCAACACCTACGACGAGAAGTCGCTGACCCGCGCGCTGCGCGAATTCGGCGAAGAGCGCTTCGCCGGTCGCATCGCCGCCCAGATCGTCCGCCGTCGCGCTCGGCAACCGTTTGCCACCACAGGTGATCTCGTCGAACTGCTGTATCAGGCGATCCCGGCGCCGGCCAGGCGCACCGGCGGCCATCCGGCCAAGCGCACCTTCCAGGCGCTGCGCATCGTCGTCAACGGCGAACTGGACTCGCTGCGCGCGGCGCTGCCCGCGGCGCTATCCGCGTTGGCGCCGGGCGGGCGGATCGTGGTGATGGCCTATCAGTCTCTGGAGGACCGCATCGTCAAGAATGCGTTCACCGCCGCGACGGCGTCGCGCACACCTCCCGGTCTACCCGTCGAATTGCCCGGGCACGAACCGCAGTTCGTCGCATTGACCCGCGGCGCCGAACGCGCAGCGCCTGCGGAGGTGGAACTGAACCCGCGTAGTGCATCTGTTCGGCTACGAGCACTGGAAAAGGTGAGGGGAGCGGCGTGAAACCCAAGCAGGCCAAGCGTAAAGCGCCGGTGCGCGGCAACGACAAGGGTCGGCGGGATCCGCGCAACCCGCGCGAACCACGTAACGCGCGCAATCCGCAGCGCCGCACGGCCGATGCGCCGCCACGGCGCAAACCGCCTCGCGAGCAGCGCGCCGCCCGCTCGGCGCCGCAAACCGGTCCGATCCGGCGCCCGGTCTCGAGACCGGCCCGGCCGAAGAACACCAGCCAAGCCAAGGCCCGAGCCAAAGCGCGTAAAGCCAAGGCGCCCAAGGTTATCCGGCCACCACTTCGGCAGCGGCTCATCGTCAAACTCGCATCGATCGACCTGAACCCCCGGACCCTGGTCGCCCGGGTGCCGTTCGTGGTGCTGGTCATCGGATCGTTGGGCTTCGGCCTCGGCATCACGCTGTGGTTGTCCACCGACGCCGCGGAGCGTTCCTATCGACTCGGCAACGCCCGCGAGACCAACCAGGCGCTCCTGCAACAGAAGGAAGCCCTCGAACGCGAGGTGCTCGAGGCGCAGGCCGCACCGGCGTTGGCCGAGGCGGCTCGCGAACTCGGCATGATCCCGTCGCGTGACACCGCGCACCTGGTGCAGGACCCGGCGGGTAACTGGATCGTGGTCGGCACGCCGAAACCCGCGGAGGGCGTTCCGCCGCCGCCGCTGAACACACCGCTGCCGGAGGCGGCACCGCCGCCACCGCCCTCGTCGCCCGCGCCCCGGGTGGTCGAACCGCTCGAGCGCTCGGTTCGGTTACCGTCCACGACGGAGCAGACGCCCGGCGTCGTGCCGCAGGTACCGCAGGTGCCGCAGGTGCCCGGTGCCGTGCCGCACGTACCCGCGCAGGGTCCGCCGGGGCCGGTGCCCGGGATGCAACAACCGCTCCCGGTCCCCGCACCCGCACCCGCACCCGCACCCGCACCCGCACCCGCACCCGTGCCCGTGCCCGCGGTCGGCGCTCCGGCATGAGCCGCGGCGAGCGCCAGAACCGGCGAACGGCAAAACCCAAGCCCCGCCCGGCCAAACGTGCGACCGCCACCACACAGGAGCGCTCGGCCAAGGCGCGGCGTACCCGTTCACCCATCGTCGACAGCGGGCTGCGCAGCGCGTCGTTCGTGTTCCGGCACCGCACCGGAAACGCCGTGATCTTCCTGCTGCTCGTCGTCGCCGCCGCGCAGCTGTTCCACCTGCAGGTGCCGCGCGCCGAGGGCCTACGCGCCGAGGCCGCAAGCCAACTCAAGGTCACCGACGTCGACAAAGCGGTGCGCGGGGCGATCGTCGACCGCGACAACGACAAGCTGGCGTTCACGATCGAGGCGCGCGCCTTGACCTTTCAACCGGCCAAGGTGCGCAAACAGTTGGAGGAGGCCAGGGCGAAGACCTCCGATGCGCCCGACCCCGACGAACGACTGCGGGATATCGCCGCAGAAGTCGCGTCGCGGCTGAACAACAAGCCCGACGCGACGACGGTGCTCAAGAAGCTGCGAAGCGACGAAACGTTCGTCTACCTGGCGCGCGCGGTGGACCCGGCCATTGCCGAGGCCATCCGGGCGGAGTACCCCGAAGTCGGTGCAGAGCGTCAAGATTTGCGCCAGTACCCGGGTGGCTCCCTGGCCGCCAACATCATCGGCGGGATCGACTGGGACGGGCACGGCCTCTTGGGGCTTGAGGATTCGCTCGACGCGGCGCTGGCGGGCACCGACGGGTCGATCACCTATGACCGCGGCTCTGACGGTGTGGTCATCCCGGGCAGCTACCGCAACCGCCACGACGCGGTGGATGGTTCCACGGTCATGCTCACCCTCGACGACGACATCCAGTTCTACGTGCAACAGCAGGTGCAGCAGGCCAAGAACCTGTCCGGGGCCAAGCACCTGTCGGCCGTGGTGCTCGACGCGAAAACCGGTGAGGTGCTCGCGATGGCCAACGACAACACCTTCGATCCCTCCCAGGACATCGGCAGACAGGACAACCGGGAACTGGGCAACCCGTCGGTGTCCGCACCGTTCGAACCCGGTTCGGTCAACAAGATCGTCACCGCGGCGGGTGCCATCGAATATGGGCTGTCCCAACCCGACGAGGTGCTGCAGGTGCCCGGTTCCATCCACATGGGCGGCGTCACCGTCGGCGACGCCTGGGAACACGGCGTCATGCCCTACACCACCACCGGGGTGTTCGGGAAGTCGTCCAACGTCGGCACGCTGATGCTCGCGCAGCGGATCGGCCCGGAGCGGTTCGCAGATCTGTTGCGCCAGTTCGGGCTCGGCCAGCGCACCGGGGTGGGCCTGCCCGGTGAGAGCGCGGGCATCGTGCCGCCGATCGACCAGTGGTCAGGCAGCACATTCTCGAACCTGCCCATCGGGCAGGGCCTTTCGATGACCCTGCTGCAGATGACCGGGATGTACCAGACCATCGCCAACGACGGTGTGCGGATTCCGCCGCGGATCGTCAAGACCACGGTCGCACCCGACGGCACCCGTACCAACGAGCCGCGTCCCGAGGGGGTTCGGGTGGTGTCGGCGCAGACCGCCAAGACCGTCCGCGACATGTTGCGCGCGCCCGTCCAACGCGATCCCCGCGGCGTGCAGCAGGGCACCGGACCGCAGGCGGCCATCGAGGGCTACCAGGTGTCGGGCAAGACTGGCACCGCGCAGAAGATCAACCCGGCGTGCGGCTGCTACTACAGCGACGTCTACTGGATCACGTTCGCGGGCATGGCCCCGACCGAGGATCCGCGCTACGTCGTGGGGGTCATGGCCGACGACCCGGACCGGGCGGCCGACGGCGAACCCGGCAGCTCGATGGCGCCGCTGTTCCACAACATCATGTCCTGGCTGCTGCAGAGCCAGAACGTGCCGCTGTCAGCCGACCCCGGCGCGCCGCTGGTGCTGGTCGCCGACTGACCTGCGCAGAGCACCGCTTGCGGCCGGACGCCGGTGGCCGGCCGGTACTGTGTCATCCGCGATGAACCTGCGTCCCCGCCAACCTGCCGGCGCCGCGCTCGCGCAGCTCGCTGAGCAGCTGGCGGCGGCACCTGCCGCACCGGGCCCGGTGCCCGACATCGAGATCACCGGCGTGACGCTGCGCAGCAGCGACGTCCGGCCCGGTGACGTGTTCGCCGCGCTGTCCGGGTCCGCCTCACACGGCGGCCGCTTCGTCGGCGAAGCGTTGGCCCGCGGGGCCGCGGCCGTGCTGACCGACCCCGACGGGTTGGCACATATCGGCGCCGACGTCGCGGTGCCCGTGCTGGTGCATCCCGCGCCGCGAACGGTGCTCGGCGAGTTGGCGGCCACCGTGTACGGGCATCCGTCGGAGAAGCTGCGCGTGATCGGCGTGACCGGCACGTCCGGGAAGACCACCACCACCTATCTGGTCGAAGCGGGGCTGCGCGCGGCCGACCGGGTCGCGGGGCTGATCGGCACCGTCGGCATCCGTATCGACGGGCGCGACCAGCCCAGCGTGCTGACCACCCCGGAGGCCCCCGATCTGCAGGCGTTGTTGGCGCTGATGCTCGAAGGCGGCGTCGACACGGTCGTCATGGAGGTGTCCAGCCACGCGCTATCGCTGGGGCGCGTGGACGGCGTGCGTTTCGCGGTCGGCGGGTTCACCAACCTGTCGCGTGATCACCTGGACTTCCACCCGACGATGCAAGACTACTTCGACGCCAAAGCCCGCCTGTTCGACCCCGAATCACCCACGCACGCCGACGTTTCCGTGGTGTGCGTCGACGACGACGCGGGATGCGCGATGGCAGCGCGCGCGCACCGGCCGATATCGGTGAGCACTACCGGCCGCGACGCCGACTGGCGCGTCGAGGACATTCGCGCGGTCGACACCGGCTCGGCGGCGCCCGCACAGGACTTCATCGCCGTCGACCCCGCGGGCGTGCATCACCGGCTGCGCATCGGCCTGCCCGGCCACTTCAACGTCGCCAACGGCCTGCTGGCGGTGGCGCTGCTCGACGCGGTCGGCGCCTCCCCCGAGCAGGCCGCACCCGGGCTGCGCACCGCAACAGTGCCCGGCCGGCTCGAGGCCGTCGACCGCGGGCAGGCGTTTCTTGCGTTGGTCGATTACGCTCACAAACCCGGTGCGCTGCAGGCCGTGCTCGAAACGCTGCGCGCGCACCGGACCGGCCGCTTGGCCGTGGTGTTCGGCGCCGGCGGTAACCGAGACGCCGGCAAGCGCGCCCCGATGGGCCGCGTCGCCGCCGAACTTGCCGACCTGGTCGTGGTCACCGACGACAACCCCCGCGACGAAGACCCCGCGGACATCCGCGCGGCGGTCGTGGCCGGTGCGGCCGGTGGGAGCGCCGAGGTGGTCGAAATCGGTGACCGCCGCATGGCGATCGAACACGCGGTGGCGTGGGCGGCGCCAGGCGACGTTGTTCTGGTGGCAGGTAAGGGCCACGAAACCGGGCAGACCAGCCGGGGCCAGACCCGCCCGTTCGACGACCGCGACGTGCTGGCCGGCGCGCTGGAAGCATTGGAGCACCGCACATGATCGCCCTGTCGCTGGCCCAGATCGCCGACATCGTCGGGGGCCGGCTCACCGACATCAGCGTGCAGGAGGCCGCGGCCACCAAAGTCACCGGAACTGTCGAGTTCGACTCGCGCGCAGTCACTTCCGGCGGGTTGTTCCTCGCGCTGCCCGGTGCCCGCGCCGACGGGCACGACCACGCCGCGGCCGCCGTCGCCGCCGGGGCGGTCGGGGTGCTGGCCGCCCGCCCGGTCGGGGTGCCCGCCGTCGTCGTGGACCCCACACCTTCGGCGACCGACCGCGGTGGCCTGGTGTTCGAGCATGACGCCGACGGTTCGGGTGCGGCGGTGCTGGCCGCGCTGGCCAAACTGGCTGCCGCGGTGGCCGCGGAACTGGTCGACGGCGGGCTCAAAGTCGTCGGCATCACGGGTTCCTCGGGCAAGACGTCGACCAAGGACCTGGTGGCTGCGCTGCTGGCGCCGCTCGGCGAGGTGGTCGCGCCGCCCGGCTCGTTCAACAACGAACTCGGCCATCCGTGGACGGTGTTGCGCGCGACGGAGTCCACGGACTTCCTGGTGCTGGAGATGTCGGCCCGGCATCGCGGCAACATCGCGGCGCTGGCCGCCATCGCCGTCCCCTCGATCGCCGTGGTGCTCAACGTCGGCACCGCGCACCTCGGCGAGTTCGGTTCGCGTGAGGCCATCGCGGCGACGAAAGCCGAACTGCCCCAAGCGGTTCCCTCTGACGGTGCGGTGATCCTCAACATCGACGACACCGCGGTGGCGGCGATGGCCGATCAGACGCGCGCCCGGGTGGTCCGGGTCAGCCGGAAACCGGGCACCGCCGACGTCGACGTGTGGGCCGATGCGGTGACGCTGGACGCGTTGGCCCGACCGCAGTTTCGCCTGCACGCCGCCGATCAGCAGGTCGACGTCGCGCTGGCGGTACACGGCGACCATCAGGTGTCCAACGCCCTGTGCGCGGCCGCGGTCGCGCTCGAATGCGGCGCCACGCTCGAGCAGGTGGCCACCGCACTGGCCGCCGCCGCCCCGGTGTCCAAACGGCGCATGGAGGTCGTGACCCGCGACGACGGTGTGACGATCGTCAACGACGCATACAACGCCAACCCCGACTCGATGCGGGCCGGGTTGAAAGCGCTGGCCGCCATCGCGCACGTGGGCGGGAGACGCCGCAGCTGGGCGGTGCTCGGCGAAATGGCCGAACTCGGCGATGACGCGATATCTGAGCATGACAACATCGGTCGGCTTGCCGTGCGATTAGATGTGTCACGACTCATCGTCGTAGGAACCGGGAGGGCTATGAGCGCCATGCACCACGGTGCGGTGATGGAGGGATCGTGGGGCCCCGAGGCGACCATGGTCGCCGACGCCGACGCCGCGTTGGCGTTGCTGCGGGCCGAACTGCGGCCCGGCGACGTGGTGCTGGTGAAGGCGTCCAACGCGGCGGGGCTCGGGCCGCTGGCCGACGCGCTGGCGGCGGGCACCGCTGACGGGGCCAACAGATGAGACAGATCCTCATCGCCGTCGGCATCGCGCTGACGGTCTCGATCCTGCTGACCCCGGTGCTCATCCGGCTGTTCACCCGGCAGGGCTTCGGTCACGAGATCCGCGAGGACGGGCCGCCGAGCCACCACAAAAAGCGCGGCACCCCGTCGATGGGCGGGGTGGCGATCGTCGCCGGCATCTGGGCCAGCTACCTGGGCACCCATTTGGTCGGCGTCGTCATGGACGGTAAGGGCCCGTCGGCCTCGGGCCTGCTGGTGCTGGCGCTGGCCACCGCGCTCGGCCTGGTCGGCTTCACCGACGACCTGATCAAGATCAGGCGAGCGCGCAACCTCGGCCTGAACAAGACCGCGAAATCCGTCGGCATCCTGACCGCCGCAGTCATCTTCGGCGTGCTGGCCCTGCAGTTCCGCAACGCCGACGGGCTCACACCGGGCAGCGCCGACCTGTCCTACGTCCGCGAGATCGCCACGGTCACGCTGCCGCCGTTGATCTTTGTGCTGTTCTGCGTGCTGATCGTCAGCGCCTGGTCCAACGCGGTGAACCTGACCGACGGCCTCGACGGGCTGGCGGCCGGTGCGATGGCGATGGTGTGCGCGGCCTACGTGCTGATCACGTTCTGGCAGTTCCGCAACGCCTGCGCCACCACCCCCGGACTCGGCTGCTACAACGTGCGCGACCCGCTGGACCTGGCGATCGTCGCAGCCGCCACCGCGGGCGCGTGTATCGGCTTTCTGTGGTGGAACGCCGCACCGGCCAAGATCTTCATGGGCGACACCGGTTCACTTTCGCTGGGCGGCATCATCGCCGGGCTGTCGGTGACCAGCCGCACCGAGATGCTCGCCGTGGTGCTCGGCGCGTTGTTCGTCGCCGAGGTGGTGTCGGTGGTGGTGCAGGTACTCGCGTTCCGCACCACCGGACGCCGAGTGTTTCGGATGGCGCCGTTCCACCACCACTTCGAGCTGGTGGGCTGGGCCGAGACGACGGTGATCATCCGGTTCTGGCTGTTGACGGCGATCGCCTGTGGTCTGGGCGTGGCGCTCTTCTACAGCGAGTGGCTGACCACCGTCGGGGCCTGAGATGTCCGACCTCGCCCCGCTGGTGCCGGGCGCCCGGGTGTTGGTCACCGGCGCCGGGCTGACCGGGCGCTCGGTGAGCGCCGTGCTCGAACCCACCGGCGTGCGGCTGACGATCTGCGACGACGACCCGCTGGCCCTGCAGCGGCTCATCACGCCGGCCCGCGTCGTCACCACCGCCGAGGCCGAGGCGAGCATCGGCGAGTACGCGCTGGTGATCACCAGCCCCGGGTTCGCGCCGACCACGCCGGTGCTGGCCGCGGCGGCGACGGCGAACGTGCCGATCTGGGGTGACGTCGAGCTGGCGTGGCGACTGGATCGCGCGGGCCGGTTCGGGCCGCCGCGCCGCTGGTTGGTGGTGACCGGCACCAACGGCAAGACGACCACGACCTCGATGCTGCACGCCATGCTGGTGACGGCAGGACGGCGCGCCCTGCTGTGCGGCAACATCGGCAACCCGGTGCTCGACGTGCTCGCCGAACCGTCGGACATCCTGGCCGTCGAGCTGTCCAGCTTCCAACTGCACTGGGCACCGTCGCTGCGACCGGATGCGGGTGCGGTGCTCAACGTCGCCGAAGACCACCTGGACTGGCACGGATCGTTGCAGGCGTACGCGACCGACAAGGCCCGCGTGCTCGACGGCCGCGTCGGCGTCGTCGGGCTCGACGATCCCATCGCCGCGGGCCTGCTCGACACCGCCGCCGCAGACATCCGCACCGGCTTCCGGCTCGGCGAGCCGGGGGAGGGCGAACTCGGCGTGCTCGACGGGATGTTGATCGACAACGCGTTCGGCGACCAGGTCCGGCTGGCCGAGGCGGCGTCGATCCCGGTCGCGGGGCCCGTCGGGGTGCTCGACGCGTTGGGGGCCGCCGCGTTGGCCCGCGCGGTCGACGTGCCGGCCGAGGCCATCGCCGCCGCGCTGCGCGGGTTCACGGTCGGCAGGCACCGCGCCGAAGTCGTCGCGACGGTCGACGGCGTCACCTATGTCGACGACTCCAAGGCCACCAACCCGCACGCCGCCCAGGCGTCGATTGCCGCCTATCCGCGGGTGGTGTGGATCGCCGGCGGCCTGCTCAAGGGTGCCTCGATCGATGACCTGGTGGCCGCCGTGGCGGACCGGCTGGGCGCCGCCGTGCTGATCGGGCGCGACCGCGAGCTGATTGCCGAGGCGTTATCGCGACACGCACCGAATGTCCCCGTTGTTACGCCTGTGACGGGGGAGGATTCTGGGATGCTTGGGGCAAATGGGACAGATGAGACGGGACGGGCGGTGATGTCAGCCGTGGTCGCCGCCGCACACGAGCTGGCCAGACCCGGCGACACCGTGCTGTTGGCGCCCGCCGGGGCATCCTTCGACCAGTTCAGCAGTTACGGGCACCGCGGCGACGCGTTCGCCACGGCCGTGCGCGCCCTGTCCAGGTAGCGCCGATGAGCAACATCCTGACCCGCTTGCGGCAGCGCAGGGTGGGCGTCGTCCCAGACGCCGCCGAGCAACCGCTGGGTCAGCCGGCGCCGCGCACCCGGTTCGGCAGCTGGTTGGGCCGGCCGATGACGTCGTTTCACCTGATCATCGCCGTCGCCGCGCTGCTCACCATGCTGGGGCTGACGATGGTGCTCTCGGCCTCCGGCGTCTACTCCTACGACCAGGACGGCTCGCCGTGGGTGGTGTTCGGCAAGCAGGTGCTGTGGACCGTCGTCGGGCTGATCGGGTTCTACGTCGCGTTGCGCACCCGGGTGCAGGTGATGCGCAGCCTGGCGTTCACCGGCTTCGCCATCACGATTGTGCTGCTGATCCTGGTGCTGGTGCCGGGAATCGGCAAGGTAGCCAACGGATCTCGCGGCTGGTTCGTGGTGTCGGGCTTTTCCATGCAGCCCTCCGAGCTGGCAAAGATCGCGTTCGCGATTTGGGGTGCGCACCTGCTGGCCGCACGCCGCATGGAGCGGGCCTCGCTGCGCGAGATGCTGGTGCCGCTGGTGCCCGCCGCCGTCATCGCGCTGGCGCTCATCGTGGCCCAGCCCGACCTCGGGCAGACGGTCTCGCTGGGCATCATCCTGCTGGCGCTGCTGTGGTACGCCGGCTTGCCGCTGCGGGTGTTTGTGTCCTCGCTGTTCGCGGTGATGGCCTCGGCGGCGGTGCTGGCCATGGTCGAGGGCTACCGGTCCGACCGGGTGATGTCGTGGCTGAACCCCCAGATGGACACCCAGGGCTCCGGCTACCAGGCCAAACAGGCGCGGTTCGCGCTGGCCAACGGCGGGTTCTTCGGCGACGGACTGGGCCAGGGCGCCGCCAAGTGGAACTACCTGCCCAACGCGCACAACGATTTCATCTTCGCGATCATCGGCGAGGAACTCGGCTTCGTCGGGGCCGCCGGGTTGCTGTGCCTGTTCGGGCTGTTCGCCTACACCGGCATGCGCATCGCGCGGCGCTCGGCCGATCCGTTCCTGCGGCTGGTCACCGCGACCGCGACGCTGTGGATCATGGGCCAGGTCTTCATCAACGTCGGCTACGTGGTCGGCCTGCTGCCGGTCACCGGGCTGCAGCTGCCGCTCATCTCTGCCGGTGGAACCTCAACGGCGACAACGCTGTTCATCATCGGCATCATGGCCAACGCGGCGCGCCACGAACCCGAGGCGGTGGCGGCGCTGCGCGCAGGCCGCGACGACCGGGTGAACCGGTTGTTGCGGTTGCCGTTGCCTGCGCCGTACGTGCCGACCCGCACCGAAGCGCTGCGTGACCGCCTGCGCACCCGGGAGCCGGCCAAGAAACCCGCGCGCAAACCGGCCAAGAAACCCGCGCGCAAACCCCCCGCGGCTGCCCGACCGGTACGGGGCGCAAGGCATCATGGAGGCGGCCGATCTGAGAAAGGCCGGCGGTCCCGCACATTGGAAGGTCAGCGTTACGGGTGAATAGGGTTTCGGTGGTGCTTGCGGGCGGTGGTACCGCGGGACACGTCGAACCGGCGATGGCGGTCGCCGACGCGCTGACCGCGCTCGATCCGACAGTGCAGATCACCGCGCTGGGCACCGAGCGCGGGCTGGAAACCCGGCTGGTGCCCGAACGCGGCTATCGCCTGGAGTTGATCACCCCGGTCCCGCTGCCCCGTAAACCGTCCGGTGATCTGCTGCGACTTCCGGTGCGGTTGCGCCGTGCGGTGCGCCAGACCCGCGCGGTGCTCGACGACGTCCACGCCGACGTCGTCGTCGGGTTCGGCGGATACGTCGCGGTGCCGGCCTACCTGGCGGCGCGCGGGCGCTTCGGCCGGGGCGGCGTCCCGGTGGTGGTGCACGAGGCCAACGCCAGCGCGGGCTGGGCCAACCGGGTCGGTGCGCGCTCGGCGCGCCGCGTGCTCTCCGCGGTGCCCGACCCGGGATTACCCGGCGACGTCGAGGTGGTGGGCGTGCCGGTGCGCGCGGCGATCACCTCGTTGGACCGCGCCGCGCTGCGGGCCGAGGCGCGGGCGCACTTCGGGTTCGCCGACGATGCGAAGGTGCTGCTGGTCTTCGGCGGATCCCAAGGCGCGCAGTCGCTCAACCGGGCGGTGGCCGCGGCCGCCAAAGACCTGGCGGCCGCGGGTATTTCGGTACTGCACGCCCACGGCAGCAAGAACACGCTGGACCTTCGCGAGCCCGCCGACGGCGACCCGCCCTACGTCGCCGTGCCCTACCTGAACCGGATGGACTTGGCTTACGCCGCAGCGGATCTGGCGATCTGCCGCTCGGGGGCAATGACGGTCGCAGAGGTGACCGCGGTCGGGCTGCCCGCAGTGTACGTACCGTTGCCGATCGGCAACGGCGAACAACGGCTCAACGCGCTGCCCGTGGTCAACGCCGGCGGCGGGCTGATCGTCGACGACGCCGAATTGTCCCCGTCCTTCGTCGCCGACACCGTGGTGGGCCTGCTCACCGACACCGGCCGGATGCAGTCGATGACCGCGGCCGCCGCGCTGGCCGGACACCGCGACGCCGCGCAACGGGTCGCCCAGATCGCGCTCGACATCGCGCGCGCCGAGCGTAAGGCCGTCAGGTGAACCCGAACCTGAGCCTGCCCGACGACCTGCAGCGCGTGCACATGGTCGGCATCGGGGGAGCGGGTATGTCGGGCATCGCGCGCATCCTGCTGGACCGTGGCGGCATGGTGTCGGGTTCGGATGCCAAGGAATCGCGCGGCGTCCTCGCGCTGCGCGCACGCGGCGCATCGATCCGCATCGGCCACGACGAGTCCTCGCTGGACCTATTGCCCGGCGGGCCCACCGCAGTGGTCACCACGCACGCCGCGATCCCCAAGACCAACCCTGAACTGGTCGAGGCGCGCAAGCGTGGAATCCCGGTGGTGCTGCGCCCGGCGGTGCTCGCCAAGTTGATGACCGATCACACGACGTTGATGGTGACCGGGACACACGGCAAGACCACCACCACCTCGATGCTCATCGTCGCCTTGCAGCACAGCGGTTTTGACCCGTCGTTCGCTGTCGGAGGCGATCTGGGGGAGGCCGGCACCAACGCGCACCACGGCAGCGGGGACTGTTTTGTCGCCGAGGCCGACGAGAGCGACGGCTCGCTGCTGGAGTACACCCCCGACGTCGCCGTGGTGACCAACATCGAGGCCGACCACCTCGACTTCTTCGGCAGCGTCGAGGCCTACACAGCGGTGTTCGACGATTTCGTCGAACGCCTCAAACCCGGTGGGGCAGTTGTGGTCTGCGCTGACGACCCCGGCGCGGCGGCGCTTGGCGAGCGCACCGAGGCGCTGGGCATCCGGGTGCTGCGCTACGGCAGCGACCCGGGCCAACCGCTGGACGCCACCCTGCTCAGCTGGGAGCAGCACGACACCGGCGCGGTCGCGCACATCCAACTGGCCGGCGAACCGCACGCGCGGGTGATGCGGCTTTCGGTGCCCGGACGGCACATGGCGCTCAACGCACTCGGTGCGCTGCTGGCCGCGATGCAGGTCGACGCGCCGGTGGACACGGTTCTCGACGGGCTCGCCGGATTCGAAGGCGTGCGCAGGCGGTTCGAGTTGGTGGGAACCGCATACGGGGTGCGGGTCTTCGACGACTACGCGCATCACCCGACCGAGGTCCGCGCCACGTTGAGCGCGCTGCGCACCGCGACCGAACAGGCCGGGCAGGGGCGCGCGATCGTGGTTTTCCAGCCGCACTTGTATTCGCGCACAGAGACTTTCGCCCGCGACTTCGGCAGGGCGCTGGACGGGGCCGATCAGGTGCTGGTGCTCGACGTGTATGCCGCGCGCGAACAACCGATCGCCGGGGTGAGCGGCGCCAGCGTCGCCGAACACGTCAGCGTGCCGGTGAGATACATCCCGGACTTCTCCGCCGTCGCCGAACAGGTCGCCGAGCTCGCCGAGCCCGCCGACGTCGTCGTCACGATGGGTGCCGGTGATGTGACCATGCTCGGCGCGGAAATCCTCGTCGCGCTGCAGGCCAAGGCCAATCGCAGCGCGCCGGGCAAATCCGGGACGGCGCTGCGATGACCGAACCGACGGACACCAACACCGACCCGGCCGCCGAACCGGTGATGCCCGCCGCCGCACCGGATTACGAGGGGCCGCGGCGCCGGGCGCGGCGCGAGCGCGAAGAACGACGCGCCGCCCAGGCCCGCGCCACCGCGATCGAGCAGGCCCGGCGCGAAGCCAAGCGCCGCGCCATGGGCCAGACCGTCGAAGAGACGAAAAAGCTTGGCAAAGGCACGGTTCGGGGTCTGAAGATGTTGATGTGGACGGCGCTGATCAGCGTCGTCGTGGTCGGTCTCGGACTGCTGCTGTACTTCACGCCGGTCATGTCGGCACGCAACGTCGCGGTCGTCGGGCTGGATGCCATACCCGAGGAACAGGTCATCGACGCGGCCGCCGTGGCACCCGGCACACCGCTGCTGCAGGTCGACACCGACTCGGTCGCCGAACGGGTGGCGATGATCCGCCGGGTGGCCAGCGCGCGGGTGCAGCGGCAGTACCCGTCGACGCTGCGCATCACCGTGGTCGAACGGGTGCCCGTCGTGGTGAAGGACTATCCGGACGGACCGCACCTCTTCGACCGCGACGGGGTCGACTTCGCCATCGAGGTGCCGCCGCCCGGTGTGCCGTACCTCGACACCGAAACGCCCGGACCCAACGATCCGCCCACCCAGGCGGCGCTGCAGGTGATGACCTCGTTGCCGCCGGAGGTGGCCGCCCAGATCGCGCGCATCTCCGCGCCGTCGGTCGCCGCGATCACGTTGAAGTTGCTCGACGGGCGGGAAGTGGTGTGGGGCACCACCGATCGCACCGAAGAGAAGGCCGTGACACTGGCGGCTCTGCTCACCCAGCCGGGCCACATCTACGACGTGTCCAGTCCGGATTTGCCTACGGTCAAGTAGCGCCGCGGCGCCCGGTGCCGCAGAAGTTTCGAAAAATCTCGACACGCGCGTCGGCGCGCCTGCATGGATACCCCGCGACCTCGTCCTACCGTTCTGGTTGCGCGGAACAACTTGACATAACTATAACCCTCTGGTTGAGGTTGAGAGTTTACTGGATGTGTTCAAGCCGTTCGGCGTCCCACCGGCAACCAGGGAGGAAGGCGATCGATGACCCCCCCGCACAATTACCTCGCCGTGATCAAGGTCGTCGGCATCGGCGGTGGCGGCGTCAATGCCGTCAACCGAATGATCGAACAGGGCCTCAAGGGCGTCGAGTTCATCGCGATCAACACCGATGCGCAGGCGCTGTTGATGAGCGATGCCGACGTCAAGCTCGACGTCGGACGCGAGTCCACCCGTGGGCTCGGCGCCGGCGCCGACCCCGAGGTGGGGCGAAAGGCCGCCGAGGACGCCAAGGATGACATCGAGGAGCTGCTGCGCGGCGCCGACATGGTGTTCGTCACCGCCGGTGAAGGCGGCGGCACCGGCACCGGCGGCGCACCTGTGGTTGCGTCGATCGCCCGCAAGCTCGGTGCGTTGACCGTCGGCGTGGTGACGCGGCCGTTCTCGTTTGAGGGCAAGCGCCGAAGCAACCAGGCCGAGCTCGGGATCCAGGCGCTGCGCGAGAGCTGCGACACCCTGATCGTCATCCCCAACGACCGGCTGCTGCAGATGGGCGACGCCGCCGTGTCGCTAATGGATGCGTTCCGCAGCGCCGACGAGGTGCTGCTCAACGGCGTGCAGGGCATCACCGACCTGATCACCACCCCGGGCCTGATCAACGTCGACTTCGCCGACGTCAAGGGCGTGATGAGCGGGGCGGGCACCGCGTTGATGGGCATCGGCTCGGCACGCGGCGACGGGCGTGCGCTCAAGGCCGCCGAGATCGCAATCAACTCGCCGCTGCTGGAAGCCTCGATGGAAGGCGCCCAGGGCGTGCTGCTGTCGGTGGCCGGCGGCAGCGACCTCGGCCTGTTCGAGATCAACGAGGCCGCCTCGCTGGTGCAAGACGCCGCACATCAGGACGCCAACATCATCTTCGGCACGGTCATCGACGACTCGCTGGGCGACGAGGTGCGCGTCACGGTCATCGCGGCGGGCTTCGACTCCAGCGGACCGGGCCGCACCCCGGTCGTGAGCTCCTCGTCCACGTCGACCCCGCCGATCGAGTCGGGCAAGGCAGGCAAGGTGAGCACCTCGCTGTTCGAGCCCTCCGACCCCGCCAGCGTGCCTGCGCACACCAACGGCGCGACGGTCAGCATCGGCGGCGACGACGGCGGCATCTCCGACGACGACGTCGATGTCCCGCCCTTCATGCGCCGCTGAGCCTGAGCTTGACGCAATACTGGCGACCGTGACGGTTCGCATTCGGCGCGTGACCACCACCCGCGCCGGCGGCGTCTCCGCGCCGCCCTACGACACCTTCAACCTCGGCGACCACGTCGGCGACGATCCTGCCGCGGTGGCAGCCAACCGCAAGCGGCTGCGCGCGGCGATCGGCCTCGGCGACGACGCGGTGGTGTGGATGAACCAGGTGCACGGCGACCGCGTCGCGGTGGTCGACGGCCCACCCCAGGCTGCCCTCGACAACACCGACGCCCTGGTGACCGCGACGCCGCGGTTGGCGCTGGCGGTGGTGACCGCCGATTGCGTCCCGGTGCTGATGGCCGACGCGCGCGCCGGCGTGGTGGCCGCCGTGCACGCCGGACGCGTCGGCGCGCAGCAGGGAGTGGTGGTGCGCGCGGTCGAGGCGATGCTCGGCCTGGGCGCGCATGCCGAGGACATCTCCGCGCTGCTGGGCCCCGCGGTCAGCGGACGCAACTACGAAGTGCCCGCCGTCATGGCTGACGAGGTCGAGGCCGCGCTGCCAGGCAGCCGCACGGTGACGGCCAGAAACACGCCGGGCCTTGACCTGCGCGCCGGAATCGCCCGGCAACTCACGGGTTTGGGGATCACCGCCGTCGACATCGATCCGCGGTGCACCGTCGAGGACACCACCCTGTTCAGCCACCGGCGCGACGCCCCCACCGGGCGGATGGCTTCGCTGGTGTGGATGGAATGACGGCGACGGTGGCGACGACGCGTGAACTCGAACTGGCCGAGGCGCTCAGCGCGCTGCGGGCCCGCATCACCGATGCCGCGGAGGCGGCCGGACGCGCTGAGAACGAAATCGAATTGCTTCCCGTCACAAAATTCTTTCCGGCCTCCGACGTACTTGTTTTGACGCAATTGGGCTGCCGTTCTTTTGGCGAGTCCCGCGAACAGGAAGCCTCCAGAAAGATCGCGGAACTGCGTGAAATGGCGGGCGCGACAACGGTTCGCTGGCACATGGTCGGGCGCATTCAACGCAATAAAGCGCGCGCGATCGCCGGGTGGGCCTACGCGGCGCACTCCGTCGACAGCCGCAAGGTGCTCGACGCACTCGACCGCGCTGCCACCGAGGCGCTGGCAGACGGGCGACGCACCGAACCCTTGCGCGTCTGCATCCAGCTCAGCCTCGACGGCGACGAACGCCGTGGCGGCGTCTACGTGGAACGCCCCGATCTCGTCGACGAAATGTGTGCGGCAGCCGAGGCCGCCGCGGCGCTGGAGTTCGCGGGGCTGATGGCGATTCCGCCGCTCGACGCGGACGCCGATACCGCATTCGGCCGGTTACAAACCGAGCATCAGCGGGTACAAAACCACTATCACCAGCGGCTCGAGCTGTCGGCAGGGATGTCTGACGACCTCGAGGCGGCGATCAAACACGGCTCCACATGTGTGCGTGTCGGTACCGCGCTATTGGGGCCACGTCCTCTAACGTTCCCTTGAAGTAGTCACTCTAGTCACATCTTCATCACAGACACCAGAGCCTGCGTTACCAGAAGGGTCGAGCGATGAGCACACTGCACAAGGTCAAGGCTTACTTCGGCATGGCGCCGATGGATGACTACGACGACGAGTACTACGACGAAGAGGACCGCGCCCCGATGCGCGGCTACTCCCGTCGCCCCCGAGACGACCGGTTCGACGACGACGGCTACGGCCGGGGCTACGACGACCGTGACTACGACGACCCGCCGGTCGGCTACCGCGGCGGTTACGCCGACGAGGGCCGCTTCGAGCCGCGCCTGCGCGCCCCGCGTGAATTCGACCGGCCGGCACCGCGGTTCGGCGGTTCACTGCGCGGTGCGACCCGTGGCGCGCTGGCGATGGACCCGCGCCGGATGGCGGAGCTTTTCGAGGCGGGCAGCCCGCTATCGAAGATCACTACGCTTCGGCCCAAGGACTACAGCGAGGCGCGCACCATCGGTGAGCGGTTCCGCGACGGCACCCCGGTGATCATCGACCTCGTCACGATGGACAACGCCGACGCCAAGCGGCTCGTCGACTTCGCCGCCGGCCTGGCCTTCGCGCTGCGCGGCTCGTTCGACAAGGTGGCCACCAAGGTGTTCCTACTCTCGCCGGCCGACATCGACGTCACTGCCGAGGAGCGCCGCCGCATCGCCGAGGCGGGCTTCTACGCCTATCAGTAGGCTCGCTGCGTTGTACAGGTAGGCTGGCCTGGCGCTTGAGGCTGTGGCAGCCGAGAGCCTCCGTCTTGCCAAACGTCACACCGTCCGTAGCGAGGTCGCTCCGTTGTCGCAGTTCTTCCAGATCCTGGGCTTCGTCCTGTTCGTGTTCTGGCTGCTGCTCATTGCCCGCGTCGTAGTCGAGTTCATCCGCACGTTCTCCCGCGACTGGCATCCCAAGGGTGCGACGGTGGTGATCCTCGAGATCATCATGACCCTGACCGATCCGCCGGTGCGGCTGCTGCGGCGCCTGATTCCGCAGCTCACAATAGGTGCCGTGCGGTTCGATCTGTCGATCATGGTGTTGTTGCTGCTGGCGTTCATCGGCATGCAGCTCGCGTTCGGCGCGGCCGCCTGAGCGCCGATCCGCGCCGCTTCGCCCCGGTAAAATTCGTTCTTAATTATTAACCTCGCCTGCAACCGACGGGTCTGGTGTGACAGGATGGACGCCAGTTACGCCCAGTGATAAACCAAGGCTCTACACTTTGAGATCGGTTGACGGTCCAGACTCCAAGGGGGCATACGATGCCGCTCACACCCGCCGACGTTCACAACGTCGCGTTCAGTAAGCCACCGATCGGGAAGCGCGGGTACAACGAGGACGAGGTCGACGCGTTCCTCGACCTGGTCGAGGCCGAACTGGCCCGCCTGATCGAAGAGAACACCGATCTGCGTCAGCGCGTCGCCGAACTGGACCAGGAGCTTGCGGCCGCCCGCGCCGACGGCGGCGGCCAGGCAGCAGCGGCACCGAGCGTCCCGCAATACGAACAGCCCGCCGAGCCGGCGCCGCAGCCCGTATACGAGGCACCCGCCGCCACGGCGTCCACCGCGTCCACCGAGGATCAGCATCTGCGCGCGGCCAAGGTGCTCAGCCTGGCGCAGGACACCGCCGACCGGTTGACCGGCAGCGCCAAGGCCGAGTCCGAGAAGATGCTTGCCGACGCACGCGCACAGGCCGACGCGATGGTCAGCGAAGCCCGCCAGACCGCCGAGACCACCGTCGCCGACGCGCGCCAGCGCGCCGATGCGATGCTGGCCGACGCGCAGACCCGCTCGGAGGCACAGCTGCGTCAGGCCCAGGAGAAGGCCGACGCGTTGCAGGCCGACGCCGAACGCAAACACTCCGAGATCATGGGGACCATCAACCAGCAGCGCACCGTGTTGGAAGGCCGTCTCGAACAACTGCGGACCTTCGAGCGTGAATACCGCACCCGGTTGAAGACCTACCTGGAATCCCAGCTCGAAGAACTCGGCCAGCGCGGCTCGGCCGCACCGGTCGACTCCGGAGCCAATAGCGAAAGCGCCGGCTTCAACCAATTCAATCGGGGCAATAACTAGCGCTCCGAGGCTTCCGTCCACCTAGGGTTGATCAATGCTGATCGTTGCGCTCGTGCTCGCCGTCATCGGCCTGGCCGCGCTGGTAACCGCAGTCGTCACAAGCAATGAGCTGATCGCCTGGGTGTGTATCGCCGCCAGCGCCATCGGTGTCCTGCTGTTGATCGTCGACGCAGTGCGCGAACGAAGCAGGGGCAGCACCGAGGAAGCCGAAGAGGCCGAGACCCCCGCCGAGGCGGAGCAGTTCGACGCCGAGTACCCCGACACCGATGCGGAACCACCCCGGGATCTACCCGAGGATGACGCGGAGACCACCGTCGTCGAACAGGCCGACGATAACAACCGCTAAACCGTTGGGGTAGCGAGCAATTCGCGAACCTCGTCGTCGGTGACCTGACGGAAGTCCTGGAACACCTGCCCGACCGCTTCGAACCCGGCCGGCATCGTCACGCACACCACCTCGTCGGCTTCGGCCGCCATCTCGCGGCAGGCGGACGGCGCGCCCACCGGCACCGCGACCACCAGCCGCGCCGGCCCGCCGGCCCGCACCGCGCGCACGGCCGCGAGCATGCTGGCACCGGTGGCGATGCCGTCGTCGACCAGGATCACGATGCGCCCGGAAACGTCGACCGGCGGACGGTCGCCGCGGTAGGCGCGTTCGCGTCGGTGCAGCTCCTCGGTTTCGCGGTTGATGACATCCTGCAGTTGTTCGTCGCTGATGCGGAGGCTGCGCACCACGCTGTCGTTGAGCACAATGCCGCCGCCGCTGGCCAGTGCGCCCATCGCCAGCTCCGGCCAGTGCGGCACTCCGAGCTTGCGGACCAGGAACACGTCCAGCGGTGCGTGCAACGCCGACGCCACGTGCCATCCGACCGGAACCCCGCCGCGCGCTAAACCCAGCACCAGCACGTTGTCCTTGCCGCGGTAGGACGACAACTCCTCGCCGAGGACCTCGCCGGCTTCCTGCCGGTTCGCAAAGACCCGCTCCGAATTCCGTCGGGCGAGCCCACCCCATCCGCTCATCGCAGCCACTTCGCTATCGGGAACGCTCTCAGCCTACGACGATTGGGTATCCAATGGCTCAACATGGGAATCGAGTACCAGAGCTTCGTCGATCACCGGCTCGACGAGGTGTTCGGCTGGCACACCCGACCGGGCGCGATGCGCCGCCTGGTGCCGCCGTGGCAGCCGATGAAGGTGGTCGCGGAGACGCAGTCGCTGGCTGACGGCCAGGCGGTGCTCGGCCTGCCGGGCGGGCTGCGCTGGGTGGCCCAGCACGATCCGGCGCGCTACGCGCCGCCGTACCGCTTCGTCGACGTGCTTTCGTCGGAAGGCCCGACGTCGTGGCCGGTCAGGGTGGTCGGGCGGTGGACACACAGCCACGAGTTCAGCGAGGTATCCGGCGGCACGCGGGTCTGTGACCGGGTCGAGGCGCCGGTTCCGGGCGCGGCGCTACGGCCGATGTTCGTCTACCGGCACCGCCAGCTCGCCGACGACCTGGCCGCGCACCGCGACGCGGCGGCCGCCGGGTTGCCACCGCTGGTGGTGGCGGTGACCGGCGCGTCAGGGCTGGTCGGGACTGCGCTGACGGCGTTCCTGAGCACCGGCGGGCACCGGGTGATCCGGCTGGTGCGGCGGCCGGCGAGCTCCGACGACGAGCGGCAGTGGGATCCCGACCGGCCGCACCCGCAACTGTTGGCGGGCGTGGACGCCGTCATCCACCTGGCCGGTGCGTCGATCGCCGGACGCTTCAACGAGGCGCACAAGGCCGCGATCCGCGACAGCCGCGTTGAACCCACCCGGCGGCTGGCCGAGGTGGCGGCTGCGGGCGGCCCGCGCGTGTTCGTCACCGCTTCGGGGGTCGGCGTCTACGGTGCCGACCGCGGCGACGCCGTGCTCGATGAGGACAGCGACCGCGGCGCGGGGTTTCTGGCCGACGTGGTCGCAGACTGGGAAGCCGCGACGACACCTGCCGACGCGGCCGGGGTGCGGGTGGTCACGGTCCGCACCGGGGTGGTGCAGTCCGCGCGCGGTGGCACGTTGCGGCTGCTGCGGCCGCTGTTCGCGGCCGGGCTTGGTGGGCGGCTCGGCAGCGGCCAACAGTGGTTGGCGTGGATCGGGTTGGATGATCTGCTCGACGTGTATCTGCGCGCGCTGTATGACGACCGCCTGAGCGGACCCGTCAATGCCGTCGCGCCGACCCCGGTGCGCAACGCCGACTACACCGCGGCGCTTGCCCGCGTAATGCGACGCCCGGCGGTGTTACCGGTGCCGTCGCTGGGGCCGCGGATCCTGTTGGGGCAGCAGGGTGTCCGCGAAGTCGCCGAGGCCAGCCAGCGGGTGGTGCCGGCCAAGCTCGAGGCGCTGGGGCACCGGTTCCGCCGTCCGCGCATCGACGCCGCGCTGGCGCACGAACTCGGACGAGGCTGAGCGGCGCGAGTCCAAAACTTGTCGGTGGGGGGCTATATCGTTGGGTCATGTTCGATTTGACCGAGCTGGCCGCGGTGGATCCGCATGCTGACGAGGCTGTGTTGGTCGAACGGATCGCGGTGTTGGAGCAGGTGAAGTCTGCGGCGGCTGCGGGTCAGGCCCGGGCGGCGGCGTTGTTGGACGCCAAACGCCGTGCGGCGGAGGCGGCTGCGGGGGTGCCCAGGGCCAAGAGAGGTAACGGGTTGGCCAGCGAGGTGGCTTTGGCCCGCCGTGAGGCGCCCACGTGCGGGGGTAGGCATCTGGGTTTTGCCAAGGCGCTGGTGCATGAAATGCCGTATACGTTGGCGGCATTGGAGTGTGGGGCGCTTTCGGAATGGCGGGCGACGGTGATCGTGCGCGAATCGGCCTGCCTGAGTATCGAGGATCGGCAGACGCTGGATGCCGAAATGTGTGCCGATATCGCAGCCCTGGATGGCATGGGTGATAAGCGGATCGAAACCGAGGCCAAAAAGATCGCGTATCGGCTCGATCCGCAGGCGGTGGTCGATCGGATGGCCAAGGCCGAAAAGGACCGCAACGTCAGCGTGCGCCCAGCTCCGGATTCAATGACTTATGTGACCGCGTTGCTGCCGGTGGCTCAGGGGGTTGGAGTGTATGCGGCGCTCAGACGCGCCGCCGACACCACGTTCGACGGGCGACCGCGGGGCCAGGTGATGGCCGACACCCTGGTCGAACGCGTCACCGGTCGGCCCGCCGAGCAGCCTGAGCCGGTAGCAGTCAACATGATCATCAGCGATCAGACCCTGCTGGGTGATGACGAGCACCCGGCGGTGGTGGACGGGTATGGGCCGATTCCGGCGTCGGTGGCGCGCAAGGTGGTGGCCGCAGCGGTGGCCGACAAGAAGTCGGTGGCCACGTTGCGCCGGTTGTATCGGCACCCCAAGTCGGGGGCGCTGGTGGCGATGGAGTCACGCACACGGCGGTTTCCCAAGGCGTTGGCCTTGTTTATCGGGTTGCGCGATCAGAGATGTCGCACCCCCTACTGTGATGCGCCGATCCGGCATCGTGATCATGCGGTGCCGCATCATCGGGGTGGGCCCACCAGCGCGGTCAACGGGTTGGGCGCGTGTGAACACTGCAATTACGTCAAGGAAGCACCAGGCTGGCATGTGACCGGCTGTGAGGTCGACGGCGCGCATGAAGCCGAGTTCATCACGCCTACTGGGGCGCGATATCACTCCAAGGCGCCACCGTTGCCGGGGCCAGCGCCGATCACAATCAGCGAAGTCGAAATGCACATCAGCATCGAACTCGCCAACCTCCACGCCGCTTAACGTCGCGGCCCAAAGTGACCTGGCTCGCAATTGTTTCGGGCGGGTTTCCTCGACCGCGCATCGGCCGCTCACGCGGAATGAGGCAGTGTTGATGTACGCGACACGACGGTGCAACGGTCGCGGAATGGCTTCGCGTCAGCCTTGTTCACGTGAAGACATTGAGCCGCGGGCGCACCATCGAGCACTGGGACGCCGAAGATGTCGAGGCCTGGGAATCCGCCGGTAAGCACATCGCCAGACGCAACCTGATCTGGTCGATCTTCGCCGAGCACGTCGGGTTCTCGGTGTGGTCGATCTGGTCGGTGATGGTGCTGTTCATGCCGCAGGACGTCTACCGGATCGACGCGGCGGGCAAGTTCTATCTGGTCGCGATCCCCACCCTGGTCGGCGCGGCGATGCGCATCCCGTACACGATCGCGCCCGCCAAGTTCGGCGGACGCAACTGGACGATCGTCAGCGCCCTGCTGCTGCTCGTTCCGACCCTGATGACGCTGTGGGTGATGGGGCGACCCGAGACCTCCTACACCACGTTCATGGTCGTCGCGGCGTTCGCCGGGTTGGGCGGCGGCAACTTCGCGTCGTCGATGACCAACATCAACGCCTTCTACCCCCAGCGGCTCAAGGGTTGGGCGCTGGGACTGAACGCCGGCGGCGGCAACATCGGTGTTCCGGTGATCCAGCTCGTCGGTCTGTTGGTGATCGCCACGGTGAGCAACACCGCGCCCGAAATCGTCTGTGCCATCTACCTTGCCCTCATCGCGACAGCCGCCTTGGGCGCGACGCTGTTCATGGACAACCTCGGCAATCAGCGGTCCAACCTCAGCGCGATGGCAGAGGCGTTGCGATTTAAACACTCCTGGGTGATGAGCTTTCTCTACATCGGCACCTTCGGATCGTTCATCGGGTTCTCGTTCGCCTTCGGCCAGGTGCTGCAGATCAACTTCCTCGCCGGCGGTGACAGCCCGGCCCAGGCCTCGCTACATGCCGCCCAGATCGCCTTCCTCGGACCGCTGTTGGGCTCCATCTCACGACCGTTCGGCGGTAGGCTGGCCGACCGGATCGGCGGCGGAAAAATCACCCTGTACACCTTCGTGGCGATGATCTTCGCCGCCGGAATCCTCGTCACCGCAGGCATGCTCGACGACCGCACTGCCGGCGCCGCCACCGACGGACAGATGATCGCCTACGTCGCCGGCTTCATCTGCTTGTTCATCCTCTCCGGCATCGGCAACGGCTCCACCTACAAGATGATCCCGTCAATCTTCGAGGCCAAGGCCCAGGGCCGCATCGACTGGACGCGCAGCGAGAAGGCGGCATGGTCGCGCAGCATGTCCGGTGCGCTGATCGGATTCGCCGGCGCGGTCGGTGCGCTCGGCGGCGTGTTCATCAACGTCGTGCTGCGCGCCTCCTACGTCAGCGACGCGAAGTCGGCCACCAACGCCTTCTGGGTGTTCCTCGGCTTCTACCTCGTCTGCGCGTTCGTCACCTGGTTCGTGTTCCTGCGCATCCAGACCGCACGCGCCGGTGCGGGCGAGCAGACCGGCCGGGCACCGGCGCCGGTGACCGCGACTTGACGGCGCCCATGACGAACACCGTGACCCGCACCGCGTGCTCGTACTGCGGTGTCGGATGCGGCATCGAGGTGCACACCCGGACCGACGGTGACACCGGCCGACCCGTCATCGCCCGGATCACCGGTGACAAGCTGCATCCCACCAACGCCGGTCGGCTATGCACCAAAGGTGCCACGCACGCGGAGATGATGCGCGCCGACGATGACCGGTTGACCTGCGCGCTGATGCGCCGCGGCGAGCAGCTCGTCGCGGCCGACGTCGACGAGGCGGCCGCCGAGGCCGGCCGGCGGTTACGCGCCATCGTCGATGAGCACGGACCCGATGCCGTCGCGCTGTATGTCTCCGGCCAGATGTCCATCGAGGCGCAGTATCTGGCGACCAAGCTGGCCAAGGGTTTCCTGCGCACCGTGCACCTCGAGTCGAACTCGCGGCTGTGTATGGCCAGTGCAGGCACCGGGTTCAAACAGTCGCTGGGCGCCGACGGCCCACCGGGCTCCTATGACGATTTCGACTGCACCGAACTGTTTTTCGTCATCGGGTCGAATATGGCCGACTGCCATCCGATCCTGTACCTGCGGATGGTCGACCGGTTGAGGGCCGGCGCCAAGCTGATCGTCGTCGACCCGCGCCGCACCACCACCGCCGAACGCGCCGACCTGTTCCTGCAGATCAAACCCGGAACCGATCTGGCGCTGCTGAACGGTCTGCTGCACCTTCTCGTCGCAAGCGGCCACGTCGACCACCGGTTCATCGCCGAGCACACTGAGGGCTGGGACGCCATGCCCGCCTTTCTCGCCGACTATCCACCGGCCACCGTCGCCGCGATCACCGGCCTGGCCGAATCCGACATCCGCACCGCGGCCGGCATGATCGCCGACGCGGGGGAGTGGATGACCTGCTGGACCATGGGGCTCAACCAGAGCACGCACGGCACCGCGAACACCAACGCGATCTGCAACCTGCACCTGGCGACCGGCGCGATCTGCCGACCGGGAAGCGGCCCGATGTCGCTGACCGGCCAGCCCAACGCCATGGGCGGACGCGAAATGGGTTATATGGGACCGGGTTTGCCCGGACAACGCGCGGTGACGTCGGCGGCCGACCGCGCGTTCGTCGAACAGCAGTGGGGTCTGCCGTCGGGTACCGTCCGGTCCGACGTCGGGACCGGCACCATCGACATGTTCCGCCGCACCGCCGACGGCGACATCAAGGCCTGCTGGATCATCTGCACCAACCCTGTTGCCTCCGTGGCGAATCGGGGCACAGTGCTCGATGCGCTGCAGCGCGCGGAGCTCGTCATCACCCAGGACGCCTACCGTGGCACCGCGACCAACCGGTACGCCGATATCGTGCTGCCCGCCGCGATGTGGGCCGAATCCGACGGTGTGATGGTCAACTCCGAACGCACCATGACACTGCTGCAGCGGTCGACCGCCCCGCCCGGGCAGGCCCGACCGGACTGGCGACTGATCTGTGAGGTCGCAACGCATCTGGGCTTCGGAGAGCACTTCAGCTACGACTCCAGCGAGCAGATTTTCGACGAGATCCGCGGTTTCACCAACCCCGCCACCGGATACGACCTGCGCGGAATCAGCTATGCGCGGCTGCGGGATACGCCGCAGCAGTGGCCATGCCCGCCGGACGGTGGCCCGCGGAACCCGATCCGCTACGTCGACCGCGGTGCACTGCGGTTCCCGACGCCGTCGGGGCGCGCGCGGTTTTGCGCCCGCCCACACGTCGACCCGGCCGAACGCATCGACGACGACTATCCGTTCGTACTCAACACTGGCCGGCTGCCGCACCAATGGCACACGATGACCAAGACGGGCAGGGTCGCCGCACTCAACAAGCTTGACAACGGCCCGTTCGTCGAGATTCATCCCGCCGATGCCGCGGAGCTGCAGATCGTGGAAGGTCAACGCGTGGAGCTGATCTCGCGACGTGGCCTCGCGGTGCTTCCAGCGGTGATCACCGAGCGGGTGCGGCCCCGCAACTGCTTCGCGCCGTTTCACTGGAACGACGAACAAGGTGAGCTGCTCACCGTCAACGCAGTGACCAGCGACGCCGTCGACCCCGACTCACTGCAACCGGAGTTCAAGGCGTGCGCGGTCACCCTTCGTCCGGTGGGCCCGGCGCCTGCTGCCCGCACGGTCGCTGCGCCGCCGCATCCCGGTGACGGACCCCTGGTGCTGTGGGCGTCGCAGACCGGCACCGCCGAGGCGGTCGCCACCCGGTTGGCCGATCGGCTCGGCGACGCGCACCTGGTCAACATGGACGACGCGGAATTGACGCACCTGGGGAGCGGCCGGGACGTGTTTGTTGTCACCAGCACGTTCGGGGACGGGGAGCCGCCTGATAACGGGGTGGGCTTCTGGGCGCGTCTCGGATCTCCGGACGCGCCGAGGCTGGACGGCATCCGGTATGCGGTGCTCGGGATCGGCGACCGCTCCTATGCCAACTTCTGTGGGCACGCCAAATCGATCGACACGAAATTCGCCGCGCTCGGGGCGACGCGGATGCTCGAGCGCGCCGAATGCGAGGCGCACGACGACGAACCGATACGACGCTGGGCCGATAGCGTCGGCACGCTACTCGGAAAGGCGAGCGCGCCGGTGACGACGGTCGCCGAACCGTTCACCCGCGCGCAGCCGATCGTCGTTCCGTTGGTGCGCAACACCCTGCTGACCGCGTCCACATCGCGGAAGGAGGTGCGCCAGTGTGGCTTTGACATCTCAGCGCACGACGTCAGCTACGCCACCGGCGATTCGCTGGGGGTGTTCGCCGAAAACGATCCGGCGGTCGTGGAGGCGTGGTTGATCGCGACCGGGCTGCGTGGCGGGCAGGTCGTCGAGGTGGACGGCACCGAGATGAGCCTGCGGGACGCGCTGACGACGCACTACGACATCTGCCGGGTCACGCCGGATCTGCTGCGGTTCATCGCCGACCACAGCCGCGACGCCAAACCGCTGCGCGCATCGGCGGACAAGCGCGACAAGTGGCTGGTGGGCCGCAACGGGCTTGATCTAGTGCAGCGGTTCGTCGTGCATGCCGATCCGGTGGAGTGGCAGCAGGTGCTGGTGCGGCTGACGCCGCGCAGCTACTCGATTTCGTCGAGCCCGCTGGTGAGCCCGCACGAGGTGCAGTTGACGGTGGCGGTGGTGCGCTACCGCGGGGCCGACGGCGGCCCGCGCGGCGGGGTCTGTTCGACGTATCTGGCCGACCGGGCGGCCTCGGCGCCGGTGTTTCTGCAGCGCTCGCCGCATTTCCGGCCGCCCGAGGACGGCGCGACGCCGATGATCATGATCGGCCCGGGTACAGGGGTGGCGCCGTTCCGCGGGTTTCTGCAGGAGCGACGCGCCCGCGGCCACACCGGCCGCAACTGGCTGTTCTTCGGCGAGCGGCACCGCCGCGAGAACTATTACTACCGCGACGATTTCGAGGACATGGCCCGCGACGGGCTGCTCAACCGCTTGGATCTGGCGTTCTCCCGCGACCAGGCCAAACCGGTGTACGTCCAACACAAGATGCTTGATTACGGCGCCGACGTATGGCGGTGGATGACCGACGGCGCGCACTTCTACGTTTGCGGCGACGCCGCCCGGATGGCCAAAGACGTCGACGCCGCGCTGACCAAGATCATCGAACGCCACGGCGGCATGTCACACGAGCAGGCCCACAACTACAAACGCGAACTGGTGGCCACCAAACGCTACGTGCGCGACGTGTACTGATGTGGTGTCCGAGGGGGACTAGGGGTCGAGTTGGGCGGGGGCGACTCGGCACCCGGCGGCTTGGGCTCCAGCGTGCAGGCGTCGGTCCCAGACGGCGACGATCAGTTCCGGGTCGTCGATAGCCAACGCGCTGGCCAGATGGACGGCGTCGGCTCCGCGCAAGGCATGGGCTCGGGTGAGGTAGCCGGCGTGCTGTTCGACCGTCGCGGTGAGCTCGACGGGGCGGGTGGCGGCCCAGAATTCCTCCCAGTGACGCTCGGCGTTGGCGAGCCCGGATTCGGTTAGATCGTGGTTGCGGGCCGCCGCGGCGAGTGCGGCGCGGACTTCGGGGTAAGCCAGGCGGCTGGACAACGCGGCGTCGCAGCCGTCCCATAACGCGGCCGCAAGGGAGCTCCCTGTCTCAGTGGTGAGAAGTTTTACGAAGGCGCTGGCGTCGAAGTAGACGAGCGGCACCGGTCAGCGCCGCTGGTCGCTGACCCGGTCCGACACCGGCCGTCGCGGTCGGGGCTTGGACCGGCCCGTAGCGACGGGCCGTCGGGCGGCGGCCTTGCCGATCACACCTTCGGCGGTGAGACGTTCTAAGGTGTCCGTGCTGTCCACCGCGACCAATCGCGCGATCGGAATCCCACGGTCGGTGATGACGACCTCACCGCCCGCTCGCGCCCGATCGAGCCAATGGCTGAGATGCGCGCGCAAGTGGGTCACAGATACGTCCACACCTTGAATTGTACATTCACTGATCAATATAGTTGTACATATTAATTCTGAGCGCAGCGGCGGGCCTGAGAGATTGGGATGATCCAATCACGGGTCAACGAAAGCGCCGCGGTTGAAACCGCTGCGGGAGAACGCGCTCAGCCGCGTCACTAAGGCGGCGACCGTCCGTGGTACCCGCAAGTGCCGGACGTGACCGTCAATATCCCGAGCGACGCGGACTTCCATAACGTCATCGGGGAGTACGGTCGGCCCTAGGTTCGAATCTATGTTTCGCACCCCTGACGTTGCGCGGTTGCTGGTGTCCGAGGGGGGACTTGAACCCCCACGCCCGTTAATAGGGCACTAGCACCTCAAGCTAGCGCGTCTGCCATTCCGCCACTCGGACCAGTTCTGGGCAGCTAAGGCTATCGGATCACCGATGCCGGACCCAAACCCAACCCATCCCCACAATGGTACGAATGGTGACGTGTCCGCGCCGTCGCAAGCCGAAGCCGAAATAGTTGACATCGTCAGCACCCTGATCCGGTTCGACACCTCCAACACGGGTGAGCCGGAAACCACCAAGGGCGAGGCCGAGTGCGCCCACTGGGTGGCCGAGCAGCTGCAGGAAGTGGGCTACCAGACCGAATACATCGAGGCAGGCGCGCCGGGGCGGGGCAACCTGTTCGCCCGGCTCGAGGGCGCCGACCGTCAGCGCGGGGCCCTGATGCTGCATGGCCACCTCGACGTCGTGCCCGCCGAACCGGCCGACTGGAGCGTGCACCCGTTCTCCGGCGCGGTTGAGAACGGCTACGTGTGGGGCCGCGGCGCCGTCGACATGAAGGACATGTGCGGGATGATGATCGCCGTCGCCCGCCACTTCAAACGTTCGGGCATCGTGCCCCCGCGCGACATCGTCTTCGCGTTCGTCTCCGACGAGGAGGCCGGCGGCGACTACGGCTGCAAGTGGCTGGTCGAGCACCGGCCCGACCTCTTCGAAGGCGTGACCGAGGCCATCGGCGAGGTCGGCGGCTTCTCGCTGACGATCCCGCGCCGCGACGGCGGTGAGCGCAGGCTGTACCTGATCGAGACGGCCGAGAAGGCGATGATGTGGATGCGGCTGACCGGACGCGGCCGCGCGGGCCACGGCTCGATGATCAACGACGACAACGCCGTCACCGCCGTCGCCGAGGCGGTCGCCAAACTGGGCCGCCACCAGTTCCCGATTGTGCTGACCGACTCCGTCGAGCAGTTCCTGACGGCCGTCGCCGAGGAAACCGGCTACACCTTCGACACCAACTCACCCGACATCGAGGGGGCGATCGCCAAGCTCGGCCCGATCGCCAAGATCGTCGGCGCGACGCTGCGCGACACGGCCAACCCCACCATGCTCAACGCCGGCTACAAGGCCAACGTCATCCCCGGCTCGGCCGAGGCGGTGGTGGACTGCCGGGTGCTCCCCGGACGGCAGGCCGCCTTCGAACGCGAGGTCGACGAGCTCATCGGCCCCGACGTCACCCGGGAATGGATCACCAACCTGCCGTCGTATGAGACCACCTTCGACGGCGCCCTCCTCGACGCCATGAACGCCGCGGTGCTGTCCGCCGACCCCGAAGCTCGCACCGTGCCCTACATGCTTTCGGGCGGCACCGACGCAAAACACTTCGCGCGGTTGGGAATTCGATGTTTCGGGTTCTCGCCGCTGAAGCTGCCGCCGGATCTGGATTTCGCATCGTTGTTCCACGGCGTCGACGAACGGGTACCCGTCGACGCGTTGAAGTTCGGTACCCGCGTACTCGAACACTTCCTGCTGAACTGCTGATTCCAACCAAAGAAAGGGCTTTCCCGTGGCGTTTGACTACAACCCCTACGACTTCCTGCCCAAGCTGCCGTCGTTCACGCTGACCTCCGAGTCAGTCACCGACGGCCAGCCGCTAGCCAACGATCAGGTCAGCGGAATCATGGGCGCCGGCGGCTCCGACGTCTCACCGCAGCTGAGCTGGTCAGGATTCCCCGAGGAGACGCGCAGCTTCGCCGTCACCGTCTATGACCCCGACGCGCCCACGGCCTCGGGTTTCTGGCACTGGGCGGTGGCCAACCTGCCTGCCACCGTCACCGACCTGCCCGCCGGCGTCGGCGACGGCAGCAGCAGCGGATTCCCCGGTGATGCGCTGACCCTGGCCAACGACGCCGGCCTGAAGCGCTACCTCGGCGCGGCCCCGCCGCCCGGACACGGTGTGCACCGCTACTTCATCGCCGTGCACGCGGTCAAGGTGGAAAAGCTCGAGCTCGACGGCGACGCCACCCCGGCGTACCTGGGCTTCAACCTGTTCTCGAACGCGATCGCGCGCGCCGTCATCCACGGCACCTACGAACAGAAATAGCCCGGCCCCGCTGCCGCGAGCAGACGCTAAAACCCCTAAAACACTGCCAAAAAGGGGGATTTCACGTCTGCTCGCGGCCAAAAGGCTCGCGCCGCACGGCCGAGCCGACGGCGTCGGACAGCGACGCGAAGCCGCCGTCGTGCAGGCGCGCGGCGATGCCGTCGTGGATGTGCTTGGCCCACATGCCGCCGCCGTACACGAACCCGGTGTAGCCCTGCAGCAGCGAGGCGCCGGAGGTGATGCGCTCCCACGCGTCGTCGGCGGTCTCGATGCCGCCGACGCTGATCAGCACCAACCGGTCACCCACCCGCCGATAGAGCCTGCGCAGGATATAAAGCGATCGCGCCGCCACCGGTGGTCCCGAGATGCCGCCGGGCCCCAGCTCGTCGACGCCGGGGCTGCGCAGCCCCTCGCGCGACACCGTGGTATTGGTGGCGACGATGCCGGCCAACCCCAATTCGACTGCCAGATCGGCGATTTCGTCGACATCCGAATCGGACAGGTCCGGTGCGATCTTCACCAGCACCGGCGTCGACGTCTGCGCCTGCACCGCCGCCAGGATGGGCCGCAGCGAGGCCACCGCCTGCAGGTCCCGCAGCCCCGGCGTGTTCGGTGAGCTGACATTGACCACCAGGAACGACGCCAACGGCCCGAGCAACCGCGCGCTTTCGGCATAGTCGTCGACCGCGTCCTCGGCCGGAGTTGCCTTGGTCTTGCCGATGTTCACCCCGATCGGTACGTCGGGAACGTCGCGGGCCAGTTTCATCGCCAGCTCACCGGCGCCGTGGTTGTTGAACCCCATCCGGTTGAGCAGTGCGCGGTCCTCGGGCAGCCGGAACATCCGCGGCGCCGGGTTACCGGGCTGGGCCTGCGCGGTCACTGTGCCGACCTCGGCGTAGCCGAACCCCAACGCACCCCAGGTGCGTAGCCCGCTTCCGTTCTTGTCGAACCCCGCGGCCAGGCCGAGCGGCCCGGCGAAACGCACCCCGAACACCGTGCTGGCCAGCACCGGATCGCGGGGCGCCAGCCGCGCCGTCAGCACCCGCCGCGTCGGGCGCAGATGGGTGATCCCACGCAGCAGCGCGAACACCCAGGTGTGGATGCGTTCGGGCGCGACCAGAAACAGCGCCCGCCGCAGCGCGCGGTACATCAGCGACTCACAGCGCGGGCTGCTCCGCGATACCGAACCGGTCCGCCGGTGTCTTTTTTCGGCGCAGCAGCACCCGCCGCGAACCGTCGTTGTAGAGCCGGACCCGGGTCAGCTCCCACCCGCGGTATTCGGCCTCGATCGACAGCCGGATCGAAGCGCTGACCCGGGTCACGTCCGGCGGCAGCCGAAGCGGAATCCACTCGTAATCGTCGGACAGATCGTGGTCCCAACCAGGTGGCATCCGGCCGCGGTGCATGGCACTCACCCGGGCACCGCCGCATTCGCGATCACCTGCACACCTGCTCCCGAGCCCGACACCACATACAGCGTGCCAGACCGTTCGTCGTAGGCCAGGGAGTTCGGTTGATGCACGGTTCGATATCGCACCTTCTCGACGGGGATGCCGGTGGCCAGATCGTAGCCAACGACGGTGTTGCTCGCGGTCTGCGACACCCACGCCAGCGTCGAGGAGCCGGCCAGCCCGTAGGGCGCGTCGTGCACCGGATAGCGCTGGCGGAGGATCAGCGGGTCGATGCCGAACACCAGCAACTCGCTGCCGCGGGTGTCGGTGACCAGGACACGGCCGACGGGGTCGGCCACGATCGACGTCGCGCCCTCGCCGGCCCGAAGGGCCTGCCCGGCCTGGGTACCGTCGTCGGACACGGTGGTCACCGACGTCTGTCCGCGGTCCAGCACGATGGCCGTATTGCCTTGGGTGACAAGCGCATCCACCCGGGCGAAGGCCTTGAGTTCGGCGGCGACACCCGCATCGGCATCCAGTGTGTACACCGCGCCGTCAGCGCTGCCCAGCACGAACCTGCCGTCGCTGCGCCGGGCGATGGCGGTGAAGTCGGTGTCCTGCTGACCTGCCACGCTGACCGGCGTGGTCGCCCCCGTGGCGAGGTCGACGTCGAGGTAGCCGCCTTTGGTCGCGAGATATATCCGGCCGTCGCCGTCGCCGGTCATGGCCGTGGCCGCACCGGGTAGCGCCAACTCGCGGGTGGCGCCCGTCGACGCCATCACCGTCAGCACCGACGTTCCCGAGCTCAGCACCACCAACGACTCCGTCACCGGGTCGAAATTTGCGGCATACGCATCGCCGCGCAGCGGATACACCACACCGGCGGGCTCGGCGGTGACCGGCGGGGAGTCCGCGGCCTGCGCCGGGGGAATCGTCGCGGGCGGTGCGTCGACCGGGTTCGACGAGCATCCCGAAAACGAAAAAATAGCCAGCAGGGAAACGCATACGCGAAAGACCTGCATTCGCGCGTTTACAGAAGACGGCAAGGGGTAGCTCTCGGTTCGTGCGACGTTGATCCCGATCGAAAGGTCAGTCTATGCAGACTGCTCCTGGCAGCGCCCCGCCCGCTCGGCGGGGGTGCGCAAACTTTGGATTCAACAGCGGTATGGTGCGATCATGACCCTCGCGGCGGAACGGGACCTGGGCCACCAAGAGTTTGCTATAGAGGACATCTCGACTGGTGTACACGCCAGCGGGTTTGGCCAAGTCGGTGACGGACGAAGTTTTTCCTTCCGGATCGAACGGCAGCTGCTCGTCGTGGAGGTGTATCGCCCCCGGCTGACCGCCTTGGTACCTCAGGAAGAAGACGTCGTCGCCCTGGGCAGCCACAAGCTCACCGACATCGACCTCACTGACAAGCGCAGCCTGTCGGCGGCCGTGCGTGACGCGGTGGCCGCCGCGCAGCCGGTGGCGCGGAACGGGCGCTGACCGGGCCCACGGTACGGTCGTCGTCGTGACTGACGTGGCGGCGATGTCGTGGCTGCAGGTCGTCGTCCTCGCGATATTGCAGGGCCTCACCGAATTTCTGCCGGTCTCGTCGTCAGGTCACCTGGCGATCGCCTCCCGGTTGTTCTTCGACGACGACGCGGGCGCATCCTTCACCGCGGTCAGCCAGCTGGGCACCGAGTTCGCCGTCCTCCTTTACTTCGCCAGGGACATCGCCCGCATCGTCAAGGCATGGTTCGCCGGGCTATTCGCAGGCGCGAAGCGCACCGCCGACTACTGGCTGGGCTGGTACGTCATCATCGGCACCATCCCGATTGGCGTGATCGGCCTGGTGTTCAAAGACGAAATTCGCACGGGCGCAAGGAATTTGTGGGCGATCGCGATCGCGTTGGTGGCCTTCTCGTTCGTGATCGCCGCCGCCGAGTACTTCGGCCGCCAGACCCGCCGCCTCGACCAGCTCACCTGGAAGGACGGCATCATCGTCGGGCTGGCGCAGTGCCTGGCGCTACTGCCCGGCGTATCGCGGTCGGGCGCCACCATTTCGGCCGGGCTGTTCCTCGGGCTGAACCGTGAGGTCGCGGCCCGCTTCGGCTTTCTGCTCGCGATTCCGGCGGTGTTCGCCTCCGGACTTTTCTCATTGCCGGACGCCTTCGAACCCGCCGGCAAGGGGATGAGCGCCAGCGGACCCCAGCTGTTGGTCGCGACGCTGATCGCCTTCGTCGTCGGCTTCGCAGCCGTCGCGTGGTTCCTGCGGTTCCTGGTCCGCCACAGCATGTACTGGTTCGTCGGGTATCGGATCGCGCTGGGCACGCTGGTGTTGATCCTGTTGGGTACGGGGGTGATGTCGGCGACATGACGGTGATCCTGCTGCGCCACGGCCGCTCCACCTCCAACACCGCCCACACCCTGGCCGGCCGCTCCGACGGCGTCGACCTCGACGACCGGGGCCGCGCACAGGCGCAGGCGCTGGTGAGCCGGATCGGCGAGTTGCCGATCCGCGCGGTCGTGCGCTCACCGCTGCTGCGCTGCCAGCGCACGGTGGAACCGCTGGCCGCCGCGCTCGGCCTCGACGTCATCGTCGACGAGCGGATCAGCGAGGTCGACTACGGCGCCTGGACCGGCCGCAAGATCGGCGAACTGGTCAAGGAGCCGCTGTGGGCGGTCGTCCAGCAGCAGCCCAGCGCCGCGGTGTTTCCCGACGGCGAAGGCCTGGCCGCGGTGCAGGCGCGCGCGGTGGCCGCGGTGCGCGAGCACGATCGCCGGCTGGCCGAAGCCCACGACGGCGACGCGCTGTGGGTGGCCTGCACGCACGGCGACGTGATCAAGGCCGTCGTCGCCGATGCGCTCGGCACCCATCTGGACAGTTTTCAGCGCATCACCGCCGACCCCGCATCGATGAGCGTGATCCGTTACACCCCGGTGCGGCCCTTTGTTATCCACGTCAACCACACTGGCGCTCAGTTGACCTCCGCACTGTTGGCCAAACCGCCGAAGGCCGAAGGATCCGACCACGAGGTGCCGCCGGACGACGCCGTCGTCGGGGGATCCACCGGTTAGTAGCGGTTACGGCTGGCGAATCGTTGCCGGTATTTTGGGAGAGACCATGGCCCGCGCAATTCACGTCTTCCGCACCCCCGACCGCTTCGTGGCCGGCACGGTTGGGCAGCCGGGCAACCGCACCTTCTACCTGCAGGCCGTCCACGACAAGCGGGTGGTGTCGGTGGTCCTGGAGAAGCAGCAGGTTGCCGTGCTCGCAGAACGCATTTCTGCGTTGCTGCTCGAAATCAACCGTCGGTTCGGCACGCCGGTGCCGCCGGACACCGGTGAGGTGGAGGATCTGGACGCGCTGATCACGCCGGTGAACGCCGAGTTCCGGGTCGGCACCATGGGGCTGGGCTGGGATTCGGAGGCCCAGACCGTCGTCGTCGAACTCCTCGCGGTCTCCGAAACCGAGTTCGACGCGTCGGTGGTGCTCGACGACGCCGAGGACGGGCCCGACGCCGTGCGGGTGTTCTTGAGCCCCGAGTCTGCGCGCGAGTTCGCGACGCGCTCGAATCGGGTCATCTCGGCGGGCCGGCCGCCGTGCCCGCTGTGTGACGAACCGCTGGATCCGGAGGGTCACTTCTGCGTACGCACCAACGGTTACCGGCGCGGCGCCTTCGCAGAGTCCGACGATGACCCCGACATCTAGCGGGCCATCGGAGGTGCTGCGCGGCGGCGAGTTGACCGTCATCGGACGTATCCGCTCGGCCAGCAACGCCACGTTCTTGTGCGAGGCGCATCTCGGTGAACGCCAGGCGCATTGCGTGTACAAGCCGATCAAAGGTGAGGCGCCGTTGTGGGACTTCCCGGACGGCACGCTGGCGGGCCGAGAACTAGGCGCGTACCTGGTATCGGTGGCGCTCGGCTGGAACATCGTGCCCTACACCATTATTCGCGACGGACCGGCCGGGCGCGGGATGTTGCAGCTATGGGTGGACCAGCCCGGCGACGACCCCGACGACGAACCGGTGTCCGGCCCCGACCTCATCGATCTGCTGCCGGTGGGACACATTCCGCCCGGCTACCTGCCGGTGTTGCGGGCCTACGACTACGCCGGCGACGAGGTGACCCTGGTGCACGCCGACGATCTGCGGTTGCGGCGCATGGCCGTCTTCGACGTGCTGATCAACAACGCCGACCGCAAAGGCGGGCACATCTTGTGTGGTGTCGACGGGCACGTGTACGGCGTGGACCACGGCGTGTGCCTGCACGCCGAGGACAAGCTGCGCACCGTGCTGTGGGGCTGGGCCGGTAAACCCGTGGACGATCAGATGCTCGAATCGGTCAACCGGCTGCGCGAAGAGCTGCGAAACGGCTTGGGCGAGCAGTTGACTGAACACATCACCCGCCGCGAGATCGCCGCGCTGGAAGCCAGAGCCGTTGAGCTGCTGGCCAATCCGGTGATGCCGACACCCGACCGGCACCGCCCGATCCCGTGGCCCGCGTTCTGATGGCCGCGACGCATGGTCTACTGAGCCGGTGAGCCTGACGGATGCGGCATTGGCGGCCGAGGTGGCCGCCGAAGCCGGCGAGATGCTGCTGGGCATCCGTGAGGAGATCGGCTTCTGGGACCCTTACGACCTCGGCGACCTCGGTGACAAGCGCGCCAATGTGCTGATCCTGGACCGGCTGCGTCAGGCCAGGCCCGACGATGCGGTGCTGTCCGAGGAAGCCGTCGACGACCTGTCCCGGGTGCATGCCGACCGGGTCTGGATCGTCGACCCCGTCGACGGCACCCACGAGTTTTCGATCCCCGGCCGCACCGACTGGGCGGTGCACATCGCGCTGTGGCGCCGCGACGGCGGACCCAACGGGGCCATCACCGACGCCGCCGTCGCGCTGCCCGGGCGCGGTGAGGTGTACCGCACCGATACGGTGCCACCGCCGCCGCCGCGCGCCGACGGCCCGATCCTCATCACCGCGAGCTCCAACCGCCCGCCGGCGGTGCTGTGGTGGCTGCGCGAGCGGTTGGATATCCGGCTGGTGGCCATCGGCTCCGCGGGGGCCAAGGCGATGGCCGTGGTGCGCGGCGACGTCGACGCCTACCTGCACGCGGGCGGTCAGTGGGAGTGGGATTCGGCGGCGCCGGCCGGGGTGGTGCAGGCGGCCGGCCTGCATGCGTCCCGGCTCGACGGGTCCGAGTTGATCTACAACCGGCGCGATCCGTACCTGCCCGACCTGCTGATGTGTCGAACAGAACTGCGCGACGTGTTGCTCGACAGCATCCTGTCGGCCTACCGCAGCCGGTTTCGAAACTGACCGGGTGTAAGCGGGAATAGAACGGGAATAGAAACAGCCCCCTGCGTTGTCGGTCACGTCGATGCCTAGAGTCGAGATCATGAATTCGTGGCCGGCGCCCGTCGTTCCGGCGATCGCGGGTCGCAGTCCGCAACTGCGCCTCTACGACAGCGCCGACCGGCAGGTACGCCCGGTCGGCGCCGGTGAAACCGCCACCATGTACGTCTGCGGAATCACCCCGTACGACGCCACCCACCTGGGCCATGCGGCCACCTACCTCGCCTTCGACCTGGTGTACCGGATCTGGCTCGACGGGGGACACCGGGTGCACTACGTGCAGAACATCACCGACGTCGACGATCCGCTTCTCGAACGCGCGCAGCGCGACGGGATCGACTGGCGTGAGCTCGCCGAACGCGAAACCCAGCTGTTCCGCGAGGATATGGCCGCGCTGCGGGTGCTGCCGCCGCACGACTATGTGGCGGCCACCGACGCCATCGCCGAGGTGATCGAGATCGTCGAGAAGATGTTGGCCTCCGGCGCGGCCTACGTCGTCGACGATCCCGAGCATCCCGACATCTACTACCGTGCCGACGCCACCCGCCAGTTCGGCTACGAGTCCGGCTACGACCGCGACACCATGCTGGAGCTGTTCGCCGAGCGCGGCGGCGACCCCGCGCGGGCCGGTAAGAGCGACGAGCTCGACGCGTTGCTCTGGCAGGCGGCCCGACCGGGTGAACCCAGCTGGCCATCGCCGTTCGGACCGGGACGGCCCGGTTGGCATGTGGAGTGTTCGGCGATCGCGCTGAGCCGCATCGGCACCGGGCTGGACATCCAGGGCGGGGGCAGCGACTTGATCTTCCCGCACCACGAGTTCTCAGCGGCCCACGCCGAATCCGTCACCGGAGAGCGGCGTTTCGCGCGCCACTACGTGCATGCGGGCATGATCGGCTGGGACGGCGAGAAGATGAGCAAGAGCCTCGGCAACCTGGTGCTGGTCTCGGCGCTACGCGCTGACGGCGTCGACCCCTCCGCGATCCGGTTGGGCCTGTTCGCCGGGCACTACCGCACCGACCGGTACTGGAGCGACGCGGTGCTCACCGAGGCCAACGAGCGGCTGCACCGCTGGCGCACGGCGGCCGCGCTGCCCGCCGGTCCCGACGCCACCGACGTGGTGGCGCGGGTGCGTCGCTACCTGGCAGACGATTTGGACACCCCGAAAGCGCTCGCCGCGCTGGACGGTTGGGCCACCGACGCGCTCGAGTATGGCGGCCACGACACCGAAGCCCCGCGCACCGTGGCGGCCGTGACCGACGCGCTGCTGGGTGTGGAGCTGTAACCGGGTGCACCCGCCGGGTAATTTTGGCGCCATGACTTCTGTGCACGGAAAAGTCGCGTTAATCACCGGCGCCGCCAGCGGCATCGGAGCCGAAGTGGCGCAGCGCCTGCATGCCAAGGGCGCCCGCCTGGTGCTGACCGACCTGGACGACGACCAACTGCAGAAGGTGGCCGCACGCCTCGGCGGAGAGCGGGTGCTGACCACCGTCGCCGACGTGCGTGACCTGCAGGCCATGCAGGCCGCGGTGGACCAGGGCGTGCAACGCTTCGGCGGCATCGACATCGTGATCGCCAACGCGGGTATCGCGACGGCCGGCTCCGTGCTCGGGGTGGATCCGCAGGCGTTTCAGACGCTGATCGACGTCAACGTGGTCGGCGTGTTCCACACCGTGCGCGCCGCACTGCCGTCGGTGCTCGACCGGCGCGGCTACGTGCTGGTCATGTCGTCGGCAGCCGCCTACGCAGCCGGGGCCGGGATGGCGGCATACGACGCCTCGAAGGCCGGCGTCGAACACTTCGCCAACGCGCTGCGGCTGGAGGTTGCCCACCGCGGCGTCGACGTCGGCTCGGGCCACATGCTGTGGATCGATACGCCGATGGTGCGCGAGGGCAAGGCCGATTCGGCCGCCTTCCGCGAGATGATGCGACGGCTGCCGGGGCCGTTGGGCACGACCACGTCGGTACAGAAGTGCGGCGAAATCTTCGTCGAGGGCATCGAAGCCCGCAAACGCCAGATCAACTGCCCGCGCTGGGTCGGCTTGATGCGGTGGCTCAAGCCGCTGATGGCGTCGCAGCTAGGCGACCGCATCACCGCTAAATCGGTGCCGGAGCTGCTGCCGCAGATGGACGCCGAGGTGGCCGCCCTCGGACGCTCGATGAGCGCACGCACCGAAGGCCTGGAAAAGCGGTGATCCGCCGCGCCGCGGCGCCGGTGAGCCCGGAGCAGGCGAGGGCAATCGCCAAAGAGGCCTACATCTACGGTTTCCCGTTGGTCGACAGCTACCGCATCCAGTACTCCTACTTCGTCGATCGGCAGGATCCGGAGTACAGGGGCGGATTCAACGAAGTTCACAGCGAGGCAAGGCTTTTCACACCCGAGGACAAGGCGGTGCAGACGCCGAACGCGGACACGCCGTATTCGATGCTGGGTGTCGACCTGCGCACCGAGCCGCTGGTGCTCACCGTTCCGCGGATCGAACAGGACCGCTACTACTCGCTGCAGTTCATCGACGGCTACACCTACAACGTCGCGTATATCGGCAGCCGCACCACCGGAAACGACGGCGGCAAATACCTTCTGACCGGTCCTGACTGGGACGGCCCGAAACCCGAAGGCATTGACGAGGTCATCCGGTTCGACACCCAGCTCGGGTCGGTGATCTACCGCACCCAGCTGTTCGGGCCCGCGGATCTGCCGAACGTCGAGGAGATCCAGGCCGGATACACCGCGACGCCCCTGTCGGCATACCTGAACCAACCGGCGCCCGAGCCGGCCCCTCCGATCGACTTCGTGCCGCCGCTGCGCCCGGATCAGCAGCGGACGTCGCCGCAGTTCTTCGAGATTCTCGGGTTCACGTTGCGGAGCATGCCGACGTTGCCCGAAGAGAAGGAACTGCGTGAGCGGTTCGCGTCCATCGGGATCGGGCCCGACGGCGACTTCGAAGCGGACAAGCTCTCAGCGCAGATGCGCTCGGCCGTACAAGCCGGTATGGCGGACGCGTGGGTCGAGCTCGACACGCTGACCAAGGACAAGATCGAAACCGGCGAGGTCGGATCTGCGCAGTTCTTCGGCACCGCAGCGGATCTGAACGGCAACTACCTCTACCGGATGGCGGGCGCGGTGTACGGCATCTTCGGCAACACCGCGGCCGAGGCGGTATATCCCGGTCTGGCCGTCGATGCCACGGGGGCGCCGCTGACCGGAGCCAACGACTACGTCGTGAAGCTGCCTGCCGGCCAGCTGCCCCCGGTCAACGCCTTCTGGTCGGTGACGATGTACGAGATGCCGCAAAGCCTGCTGGTGAATAACCCGATCCAGCGCTACCTGATCAACTCGGAGATGCTGCCCGGCCTGGTGCCCGACCCCGACGGCGGATACACCGTCTATGTGCAGAACGCATCGCCCGGTCTTGCCCGAGAGGCCAACTGGTTGCCGGCTCCGAAGGGCCCGTTCCAGATGGTCATGCGGCTGTACTGGCCCAAACCCGACGCGCTGAACGGCACATGGAAGCCACCGCAGGTGGTGAAGGTCTAGCCGCGGAAACCCGGACCGCGACGGCGTAGATACCGCTCGAACTCGGCGGCTAGCGCGTCGCCGTCGATCTTGCCGAGCACGTCGTGCATATCCACCTCGGCGTCACCGCGCTGCTCGAGTGACTGCACGTACTCGGCGATCTCGTCGTCGTCGGCCGTCATTTCCGAGACCGCCTGCTCCCACTCCTCGGCTTGGGCGGGCAGGTCGCCGAGCGGCACCTCGACGTCGAGCACGTCTTCCACCCGGCGCAGCAGCGCCACCGTGGCCTTGGGGCACGGCGGTTGCGACACATAGTGTGGCACCGCCGCCCAGAACGTCACCGCCGGGATACCGGACTGCACGCACGCGTCCTGAAGCACCCCGGCGATACCGGTCGGGCCCTCGTAGCGGGTCTCCTCGAGCCCGAACGTCTCCGCGGAGTCCGACGAGTAGGCCGCCCCGGACACCGGCACCGGCCGGGTATGCGGGGTGTCGGCGAGCAACGCGCCCAGGATCACCACGGTCTGCACGTTGAGCTTGTCGGCGATCGCCAGCAGCTCGGCGCAGAACGTACGCCACCGCATATTGGGCTCCACTCCGTTCATCAGCACGATGTCGCGCCCCGACCCCGGGGGCCGGCAGTGCGAGATGCGCATCGAGGGCCACACCAACTCCCGGGTGACGCCGTCGACCTGGCGGATCACCGGCCTGTTGACCTGGTAGTCGTAGTATGACTCGTCGTCGATCTCCACGAGCGGTTCAGCGCCCCAGACCGCCTCCAGGTGGCCCAGCGCGTCGCTGGCGGCGTCACCGGCGTCGTTCCAGCCTTCGAAAGCCGCAACGATGATGGTCTCGTTGAGTTTGGGCAGGCCCGGGCGGTTTTCAGATGAGCCGCTTGCATCCGACAGGGTCACAACGCCAGCGTAAGCCCTGTGCGGGGGAGAGGAGCGGCATCGCCGCACGAGCCGACTTGAACCGGGCGACTACCCTGTATGCGTGGCTGAGGTGAAGCAACCGGCCGCTACCGGCCGCCAGCGGCCAGCCGAGGCCACCAAGACGAAATACGTTCAGCTGCAATTCGGTTAATGCGGACTGTCACCCGCGGGCACGGCGATTCGCAGCGACGAGGAGACGCCAAACAGGTTAGGACGTAGACTTTGCTGGTCGAGAGGCGTTGCAACGGCTATCTGGGGGGCGGGGTTCCCCTCGGTATCCGCCACGCTCGACGAGGTCAACAAGGACGCCTTCCGTTACGGAAGGAGCGCCATGACTGAATTTGAGCCCAATATCCGCCCGGACTGCACCGACGAACTCGCGGCCACGCTGCGCCAACGGATCATGGTCATCGACGGCGCGATGGGCACCGCGATCCAGCGCGACCGGCCAGACGAAGCCGGCTACCGCGGCGAGCGGTTCAAGGACTGGCCGAGCGATCTTCAGGGCAACAACGACCTGCTCAACCTGACGCAACCGCAGATCATCGAGGCGATCCACCGCGAATATCTGGAAGCGGGCGCCGAAATCCTGGAGACCAATACGTTCAACGGGAACGCGGTCTCACTGTCCGACTACGGTATGGCCGAGCTCAGCTACGAGCTGAACTACGCCGGCGCCGCCCTGGCGCGCACAGCCTGCGACGAGTTCGCCACCCCGGACAAGCCCCGCTACGTCGCCGGGGTACTGGGGCCCACCACCCGGACCGCGTCGATCTCACCGGACGTCAACGATCCGGGGGCCCGCAACGTCACCTACGACCAGCTCGCCGCCGCCTACCTCGAAGCGGCCAACGGCCTGGTCGACGGCGGTGCCGACATCCTGCTCGTCGAGACCATCTTCGACACCCTGAACGCCAAGGCGGCGGTGTTCGCCATCGAGACGCTGTTCGAGGAACGTGGACGCCGCTGGCCGGTGATCATCTCGGGCACCATCACCGACGCGTCCGGGCGCACGCTGTCCGGTCAGGTCACCGAGGCGTTCTGGAACTCGATCCGGCACGCGAAACCGCTGGCGATCGGCCTCAACTGCGCGCTGGGCGCGCCGGAGATGAGGCCCTACATCGCCGAGGTGTCGCGGATCGCCGACACCTTCGTCTCCTGCTATCCGAACGCCGGGCTGCCCAACGCCTTCGCCGAGTACGACGAGACCCCCGAGCGTCAGGCCGGATACCTCGCCGACTTCATCGAGGCGGGCTTCGTCAACCTGGTCGGTGGGTGCTGCGGCACGACGCCTGCGCACATCGCCGAGATCGCCAAAGTCGTCGAGGGCAAAGCGCCGCGGCAGGTGCCCGAAATCCCGGTGGCCACCAGGCTCTCGGGGCTGGAGCCGCTCAACATCGATGACGACTCCCTGTTCGTCAACATCGGTGAGCGCACCAACATCACCGGTTCGGCCCGGTTCCGCAACCTGATCAAGGCCGAGGACTACGACACTGCGCTGTCGGTGGCCCTGCAGCAGGTCGAGGTCGGTGCGCAGGTCATCGACATCAACATGGACGAGGGCATGATCGACGGCGTGGCCGCGATGGACCGGTTCACCAAGCTGATCGCTTCAGAGCCCGACATCAGCCGGATCCCGGTGATGATCGACTCCTCCAAATGGGAGGTCATCGAGGCCGGTCTGAAGAACGTACAGGGCAAGCCGATCGTCAACTCGATCTCCATGAAGGAGGGCGAGGAGAAGTTCATCCAGGAGGCCCGGCTGTGCCGCAAGTACGGCGCCGCCGTCGTCGTGATGGCCTTCGACGAAGAGGGCCAGGCCGACAACCTGGAGCGCCGCAAGGAGATCTGCGGGCGCGCCTACCGGATCCTGACCGAGCAGGTCGGCTTCCCGGCCGAGGACATCATCTTCGACCCGAACTGCTTCGCGCTGGCCACCGGGATCGAGGAGCACGCGACCTACGGCATCGACTTCATCGAGGCCTGCGCCTGGATCAAGGAGAACCTGCCCGGGGTGCACCTCTCCGGCGGCATCTCCAACGTGTCGTTCTCGTTCCGCGGCAACAACCCGGTGCGCGAGGCGATCCACGCGGTGTTCCTCTATCACGCCATCAACGCCGGGCTGAGCATGGGCATCGTCAACGCCGGCGCGCTGGTGCCCTACGACTCGATCGACCCCGAGTTGCGGGACCGCATCGAGGACGTGGTGCTGAACCGTCGCGAGGACGCTGCCGAACGGCTCCTGGAGATCGCCGAACGGTTCAACAGCACCGAGAAGTCGGAGGATCCGGCCGCCGCCGAGTGGCGCAACCTGCCGGTCCGCGAACGGATCACGCACGCGTTGGTCAAGGGCATCGACGCCTACGCCGAGTCGGACACCGAGGAGCTGCGGGCCGAGATCGCCGCGGCCGGCGGTCGCCCCATCGAGGTGATCGAGGGTCCGCTGATGGACGGGATGAACGTCGTCGGGGATTTGTTCGGCTCGGGCAAGATGTTCTTGCCCCAGGTGGTGAAGTCGGCCCGGGTGATGAAGAAGGCCGTGGCGTACCTGCTGCCGTTCATCGAGGCGGAGAAGGAAGCGTCGGGCACGGCCGCCGAGAAGGACACCAACGGCACGATCGTGATGGCGACGGTGAAGGGCGACGTCCACGACATCGGCAAGAACATCGTCGGGGTCGTCCTGCAGTGCAACAACTTCGAGGTGATCGACCTCGGTGTGATGGTGCCCGCGCAGAAGATCCTGGCCGCGGCCAGGGAACACGACGCCGACATCATCGGGCTGTCCGGGCTGATCACCCCGTCCCTGGACGAGATGTCCAACTTCGCCGTCGAGATGGAACGCGAGGGCCTGGAGATCCCGCTGCTGATCGGTGGCGCCACCACCTCGCGGGCCCACACGGCCGTGAAGATCTCGCCGCGGCGCAGCGGCCCGGTGGTCTGGGTCAAGGATGCTTCGCGCTCGGTGCCGGTGGCCGCCGCATTGCTGGACGACAAACAGCGGCCGGCCCTGCTGGAGGCCACCGAGAAGGACTACGCAGCACTGCGCGATCGGCACGCCAAGAAGAACGAGCGGCCGATGTTGACGCTGGACAAGGCCCGCGCCAACCGGACGCCGATCGAGTGGGACGGTTACACACCGCCGGTGCCTGCCCAGGGGCTCGGGGTGCGGGAGTTTCTGGACTACGACCTCGCCGAACTGCGCGAGTACATCGATTGGCAGCCGTTCTTCAACGCCTGGGAGATGAAGGGTCGCTTCCCCGACATCCTCAACAACCCGTCGACCGGCGAGACCGCCCGCAAGCTGTATGGCGACGCCCAGGAAATGCTCGACACCGTGATCAAGGAGAAGTGGCTGACGGCCAACGGGGTGATCGGGTTCTTCCCGGCCAACGCCGTCGGCTCAGGTAATGGGGACGACGTCGAGGTCTACACCGACGAGACCCGCACCCAGGTGTTGACCACGCTGCACAACCTGCGCCAGCAGGGTGAGCACCGCGAAGGCATCCCGAACCGCTCGCTGGGTGACTACGTCGCGCCCAAAGACACCGGGCTGGCCGACTACGTCGGCGCGTTCGCTGTCACCGCGGGGCTGGGCAGCCAGGAAAAGATCATGGAGTTCAAGGCGGCGCTCGACGACTACAGCGCGATCCTGCTGGAGTCGATTGCCGATCGGCTGGCAGAGGCGTTTGCCGAACGGATGCACCAGCGGGTCCGCACGGAGTTCTGGGGATACCAGCCCGACGAGCAGCTCGACAACGAGGCACTGATCGGGGAGAAGTACGTCGGAATCCGCCCGGCCCCGGGTTATCCGGCGTGCCCGGAGCACACCGAGAAGGCGACGCTCTGGGAGTTGATGGACGTGCACAAGCGCACCGGCATCGAGCTGACCGAGTCGATGGCGATGTGGCCCGGTGCTGCGGTCAGCGGCTGGTACTTCTCGCACCCGCAGTCCCAGTACTTCGTGGTCGGCCGGGTGGCCCAGGATCAGGTCGCCGACTACGCCAAGCGCAAGGGTTGGACGCTGAAGGAAGCCGAGCGCTGGCTGAGCTCGAACCTCAGCTACAACCCGGAGGACTGAGCCTGACGTCGATGCCGATAACCACGCCGATCTGCTGCACGATTTCGGGTTCGCCGAGGTGGCCGGTGACGGCGCCGACCCCATCGGGCAGGCTGGCCTTGGCGGGAGTTTTTGGTCAGTGCGCGGATGTCGTTGCAGCCCAAGTCGATCAGGTGGTCGACAATGCGGCGACCGATGTTTCCGGTGGCTCCCGTCACGAGAATTGTCACGGATTTCACGCTCCGCGCCGGCCATGACACAATCGCGAACATGCAGGCCGTGCTGCTCGATATGGATGGCACCCTCGTCGACTCCGAAAAACTCTGGGACGTCTCGCTGGCCGCGCTCTACACCGAACTCGGTGGCGGGTTGACCGCGAAGGTCAGGGCGTCGCTGGTGGGCAGTTCCGCCGAAGACACCATCCGCACGGTGTACGCCGACCTCGGCCTCGACGCGGACCCGGCCGCGATGGCCGAATCCGACCGTTGGCTGCATACCTACACCGCCGAGCTGTTCGAGGACGGGCTGCCGTGGTGTGAAGGCGCCCGTGAAATGCTGGAAGCGCTTGCCGCCGAAGCAATTCCGATGGCATTGGTGACCAATACGCAGCGCCTGCTGACTGAGCGTGCGCTGAACAGCATTGGCAGGCATTACTTTTCGGCAACTGTCTGCGGCGACGAGGTGCGTCGCGGCAAGCCCGCGCCCGACGCCTACCAGCGGGCCGCCGACCTGCTCGGGGTGGCGCCGGCGAAGTGCCTGGCGATCGAGGACTCCGTCACCGGCACCGCCGCCGCCGAGAACGCCGGCTGCCCGGTGCTGGTGGTACCCAATGACGTCGAGGTACCCGCCGGGCCCCGGCGCCGACACGTCGATTCGCTCGCGGGTTTGGACGCTGCGGCGTTGCTGAAGATCTACGCGCAACTGACGGGAGAACTCGGCGAACAGCCCGCCTGACGCGGGCGCCAATGATTCAATGTGTCTCTTGTCACGCATGCTGCGGAGGGGCGACTCATGAGTCATTCACCGGCTGGCGCACCCGAATCCGGATTGGATTACGAGGAGACGGAGCACGCCGGGCGGGTCGTGCGGATCGCGGCCGTGGCGGCCCTGGGCGGGCTGCTGTTCGGATACGACAGCGCGGTGATCAACGGTGCGGTCGCCGCGATCGAGGACGAGTTCGCAATCGGCGGCCTCGGGTTGGGCTTCGCGGTGGCATCGGCTTTGCTGGGGGCCGCGGTCGGCGCGATGACCGCGGGCGGGCTCGCCGACAAAATCGGCCGCCTGGCGGTCATGAAGCTCGCGGCCATGCTCTTTTTGATCAGCGCGTTCGGCACCGGTTTGGCGTTCAACTTCATCGGTGGCAACGACGACCACTATCTCGGCCTGCCGAGCGGCCTGTGGATGCTGGTGGTGTTCCGCATCGTCGGCGGCGTCGGGGTGGGTGTCGCCTCGGTGATCGCTCCGATGTACATCGCGGAGACCTCGCCGCCGCGGATCCGGGGCCGGCTCGGCTCGCTGCAACAGTTGGCGATCGTCACGGGCATCTTCTTATCGCTGGCGATCGATTACCTGCTGGCCCACCTGGCAGGAGGGTCCGGTGAAGTCCTGTGGCTCGGCATGGAGGCGTGGCGCTGGATGTTCCTCATGATGGCGGTCCCGGCCGTCGTCTACGGCTCGCTGGCGTTCACGATCCCCGAGTCGCCGCGTTATCTCGTTGCGAAATACCGGATTCCGGAAGCGCGCAGGGTCCTCACCATGCTGCTGGGGGAGAAGAACCTGGAGTTGACGATCACCCGCATCCAGAAGTCGCTCGAGGCCGAGAAGCCGCCGTCATGGCGTGATTTGCGCAAGCCCACCGGCGGCATCTACGGCATCGTGTGGGTCGGCCTGGGGTTGTCGATGTTCCAGCAGTTCGTCGGCATCAACGTGATCTTCTACTACTCAAACATCCTGTGGGAGGCCGTCGGCTTCGATGAGAGCCAGGCGTTCGTCATCACGGTGATCACGTCGGTGACCAATATCGTCACGACGTTGATCGCGATCGCGCTGATCGACAAGGTCGGGCGCAAACCCCTGCTGCTCGTGGGTTCGACGGGTATGGCGGTCACGCTGAGCACGATGGCGGTGATCTTTGCCACCGCGGGCACCGAGGTCGTCGACGGCGTGGAACAACCGGTGCTCCAAGGGGCATCGGGGCCGATCGCGCTGGTCGCGGCGAACCTGTTCGTGGTGTCGTTCGGCATGTCGTGGGGCCCGGTGGTCTGGGTGCTGCTCGGCGAGATGTTCCCCAACCGTATCCGCGCTGCGGCGCTCGGCCTGGCCGCGGCCGGACAGTGGGTGTCCAACTGGCTGATCACCGTGACGTTCCCTGGTCTGCGCGACCATCTGGGCGCGGCGTACGGCTTCTATGCGGTGTGCGCGGTGCTGTCGTTGGTGTTCGTGTGGCGCTGGGTGGCAGAGACCAAGGGTAAGCACCTGGAGGATATGCAGCAGGACATTCCGGTGTCGAAACCCCGTGCTGGCTAAACCCGCGTGACCCGCACCGGTCCGGCGTGAAACAATCGCAGGCCGTGAAGACCTTCGAAGCGCTGTTCGCCGAACTGTCCGAGCGCGCGCGGACCCGGCCGGCAGGCAGCGGAACCGTCGCAGCGCTCGACGGCGGCGTGCACGGGCTCGGTAAGAAGATCCTCGAAGAGGCCGGCGAGGTGTGGCTGGCCGCCGAACACGAGAGTGACGAGGCCCTGGCCGAGGAGATCAGCCAACTGCTGTACTGGACGCAGGTGTTGATGCTCGCGCGGGGGCTCACGCTCGATGACGTCTACGCGAAGCTATGACCGACATGCTGCGCGTCGCCGTCCCGAACAAGGGCACGCTGTCCGAACCGGCCTCCGAAATCCTGTCGGAGGCCGGATACCGGCGCCGCACCGACTCCAAGGACTTGACGGTCGTCGACGTCGCCAACCACGTCGAGTTCTTCTTCCTGCGGCCGAAGGACATCGCCACCTACGTCGGGTCGGGCGAGCTGGACTTCGGTATCACCGGACGTGACCTCGCCGCCGAATCCGATGCGCCGGTGACAGAACGTCTGGCGCTGGGGTTCGGCTACTCGACTTTCCGCTACGCGGCGCCTGCCGGGACCACCTGGCGGGTCGAGGACCTCGCAGGTAAGCGGATCGCCACGGCATTTCCGAATCTGGTCCGAAAAGATCTGGCGGAAAAGGGAATTGAGGCCACGGTCATCCGCCTCGATGGTGCGGTGGAGATTTCGGTGCAGCTGGGCCTCGCCGACGCGATCGCCGACGTGGTGGGTTCGGGCCGAACCCTCGGGCTGCACAACCTGGTGGCGTTCGGAGAATCGCTGTGCGATTCAGAGGCGGTGCTCGTCGAACGCATCGACGCCTCCGACGACAACCGCTCGGCCCGCGACCAATTGGCCGGACGCGTCCAAGGCGTGGTGCGGGGCCAGCAGTACCTGATGCTGGACTACGACTGTCCGCGCAGTGTGCTGGACGCCGCGATCGCCGTCACGCCCGGCCTGGAATCGCCCACCATCGCGCCGCTGGCCGATACGGCGTGGGTGGCCGTGCGCTCGCTGGTACCGCGCCGCGACGTCAACGCCATCATGGACCAGCTCGGAGCCATCGGCGCGAAGGCGATCCTGGCCTCCGATATCCGGTTCTGCCGCATCTGATTCACCCGGCCGGCACGCGTGGGCCGTGTTAGCGTCCGAAAGGCGTATTCACCGGTCGGAGGTCGACATGACGCAGGCTCTGGTTATCTTGCTCGCGCTACTGATCGGTGTGATCGCCGGCCTGCGGTCGTTCACCGCGCCCGCGGTGGTGTCATGGGGCGCGGTACTGGGCTGGATCGACGTGGGCGACAAGTGGTCTGAGTGGATGGCGCATCCGATCACCGTCACGGTGTTGACGATCTTCCTGCTGGTGGAGTTGGTCACCGACCAACTGCCGCAGACACCGAGCCGCAAGACGACGCCCCAGTTCGTCTTCCGGCTCATCATGGGCGCCTTCGCCGGTGCCGTCATCGGCAGCGCCTTCTTCCACACGTTCAGCGCGCTGGGCGCCGGAATGGTGGGTGCGGTGCTCGGCACCCTGGCCGGTGCGGCGGCGCGCGAGCGGCTGGCATCGCTGCGCAACGGCCAGGACCGCCCCGGCGCCATCCTCGAGGACATCGTCGCTGTCGGCGGCGGATTCCTCGTCGCCTTCCTCGTCAGCCTCATCTGAGCGGCAGCCGATGGCAGAGAAGTTCGACGCGATCATCGTCGGCGCCGGTCAGGCGGGGCCACCGCTGGCGGGACGGCTGACCGAGGCCGGGCAGACGGTCGCGGTGATCGAACGCAAGCTGGTCGGCGGCACCTGCGTCAACTACGGCTGCATCCCGACCAAAACCCTGGTGGCCAGCGCCCACGCCGCTCAATTGGCGCGTCGCGGCGCCGAATACGGGGTCGGCACAGGCGAAGTCACGATCGACATGCGAAAGGTCAAGGCCCGCAAGGACAGCATCGTCAACGACGACCGCGAAGGTGTGGAGTCCTGGCTGGCCGGGATGTCGGGGTGTACGTTCCTCCGCGGCCACGCCCGGTTCGAGGACCCGCACACGATCCGGGTCGACGACCGGGTGCTGGAGGCCGACAGGATCTACCTCAACGTCGGCGGTCGCGCGGTGGCCCCCGATATGCCCGGGTTGTCTGACATCGACTACATGACCAACGTCGGCATTCTCGAACTCGACGCCGTGCCTGAGCATCTGGTGATCATCGGCGGCAGCTACATCGCGTTGGAGTTCGCGCAGATGTACCACCGGTTCGGCGCCGGCGTCACGGTGATCGAGAAGGGCCCGCGGTTGACGTCACGGGAGGACGAGGACGTCTCGGCCGCCATCAAAGAGATCCTCGAAGCCGAGGGGATCGAGGTGGTCGTCGACGCCGACGCGATCCGGTTCACCAAAACCGACGACGGCTTCGAAGTCGTCCCGAGCGACGGTGCGGCACCGATCGCGGGAACCCATCTGCTCGTCGCCGTCGGCCGCACGCCCAACACCGACGACCTGGGGCTCGACAAGGCGGGGGTCGCGACCGACGATCGCGGCTACATCGTCGTCGACGACCAGCTGCGAACCAACGTCGAGCACATCTGGGCAATGGGCGACTGCAACGGCAAGGGCGCGTTCACGCACACGTCGTACAACGATTTCGAGATCGTCGCGGCGAACCTGCTCGATGACGACCCGCGCCGGGTGAGCGACCGCATCACCACCTACGCGCTCTACATCGACCCGCCGCTGGGCCGCGCCGGGATGACCGAGGCCCAGGTGCGCAAGTCCGGGCGAAAGGCGTTGGTGGGCACGCGCCCGATGACGCGGGTCGGTCGCGCGGTGGAAAAGGGGGAGACGCAAGGCTTCATGAAGGTGGTCGTCGACGCCGAGACCGAGAAGATCCTCGGTGCGGCGATCCTCGGCGTCGGCGGCGATGAGGTGATTCACGCGATCCTCGACATCATGACCGCCGACGAGCCCTACACCGCGATCTCGCGCACGATGCACATCCACCCGACGGTCAGCGAATTGGTGCCGACGATGCTGCAGGAGTTGAAGCCGCTCGACTAGGGCCGCGCCAGGTCGAGCACCAGCGTCGCCACCGCCAGCGCGAGAAAGATCGTCGGGTAGGCGATGTTGTGGAACACCCGGTAGCGCACGTGGATGGCGACCGCGCCGATGAAGAACAGCACCAGGCCGACCGCCGCCGCGAGCCCGATGACCGGCACGCCGGCCAGCCCGACGATCAGGCCGGCCGCTCCGGCGGCCTTGAGCACACCCAGCGGTGTGATGGAGCGGTCCGAGAGGTGAACGGCGGCGGCGTTGTCGAGCACGAATTGGGCACGAGCGAAGTCCGCGACGGCTGCCGCGACGTTGACGACGGCGGTGACCGCCGTGACGATGACGTACGCGGTGGTCAGCATCAGCGAGCCGCCGACGCTACTGCGGGAGACGACGCCGCCGGGGTGACGGACCGGCCGACCTTGAGTTGGCGGGTCACGATCGCCACCCGCCAACCGAGGTGCCGGCAGGTCTGCACATCGGACGGATGCACCCGATCGGGGTCGGCGTCGATGTCGGTCTGCGCGCCGGCGCCCAGCCAGAAGCCCAGGCGGTTGAGATCGTTCTGACTGCTGCCCGAACTGTTCCATCCAGGACCCAAACCCAAACTGACCCAATGCATATGGTGCTGGGCCGCGAAGACCGCCATCGACACCAGCGTGTTGAGCTTGTCGCCGCTCTTGGCGCCGGAGTTGGTGAACCCCGCCGCGACCTTGTCGCGCCAGTCGCCGTTGGCGCAGCGCCGTCCGGTCTTCTCGGCGAACGCCTGAAAGCCCGCCGACAGATTGCCCATGTAGGTGGGGCTGCCGAAGATGATGCCGTCCGCCCCGTCGAGAACGTCCCAATCCGTTTCGGTCATCTGGTCCACCGACAGCAGCGTGACCGCGGCGCCGGCCTCGCGCGCACCGGCGGCCACCGCGCCGGCGAGCGTGGCGGTGTGACCGAATCCGGAATGGTAGGCGATAACAATCGTAGCTGCGGCGATATCGGATCCGTTGTGAGACATGTCAGTTCGCTTCCTGATGGGCGAGTTTGTTCACTTCCAGCCGACGGCCCTCCCAGTCCGGCAACTCGGTGCCCGCCAGATAGGCCGCCAAGCGGTCGAGGTAGGCGTGGCTGCCACCGTAGAAGCCCGACGCGTTGCGGACGCTCAGGCCGCGGTGGCTGAATCGCAGCAGCGTGCCGTCGCCGTCGGGCGCCAACTCGTAACGCACCACGCCGTCCTCGACGATGGGCTGCTTCCACTCGTGTTCGAACACGCGCGGTGGATCCCAGACCAGAATGCGCCCGTTCATCCGCTTGCGTTCGGGCGGCAGCGGCGGGTCGGTCGCCACCATCTCGATCGAACCGCCTTCGCGGGCATCGATCGTCGTCTCGCCGAACCACTGCGCCCGCTGCGCTGGATCGGTGATGGCCGACCACACCGCCTCGATCGGAAAGGGCAGACGGCGTTCGAAATTCAACACGGCGCGGTCGCCGTCGACCGTCAGCCGGCCGTCGAGTTCGGTCACTGTGACTCCTTGTGCGTGCGTTCCAGGTGCCGCTCGAGGGCGTCGAGGTGATCGGTCCAGTAGCGGCGGTAACGGTTGATCCATGCGTCCATGGCGACGAGCCCGTCGGCGCGCAGCGCGTAGATCCGGCGCTGCGCGTCCGGCCGAACCTCGACCAACCCGACCTCGCGCAGCACGCGCAGGTGGCGGGACACGGTCGGCTGGGTCAGGCCGGGCAGGGTCGCGACGAGCTCACCGGCGGTGCGTTCACCGTCGATCAGCGCGTCGAGCAGTGCCCGACGACTCGGCTCGGCGACGGCTTCGAAGACATCCACCCATCGAGTATCGCATCTCGTCTATATAGATGCAAACACATATAACTCCTAGGGGTGCCCGCGGCGGAGCGCATCAAAACGGAGTTGGCCGATCTCGGAGATGTTCTTCGTCAGTTCCACGTTCACCCACAGCGCGGTGTGGGTGAACGTGAGCTCGGAACCCCACGGGTACGGTCATCGGCGGCGTTGCACCAGCAGCGTCTGCGCCGAGGTGCCGATGAAGCCGTGCCGGTCGAACAGATCGGCGGTGGTGACACCGATCCCGTCGGGACCGATCGAACCCTGCGCGCGCAACGCGAAGTCGCTGCCGACGGGCAACCGGTGCAGGTGCACGGCGGTGTCGGTGTTCATGAACAGGAACTCCGTCGGGTCCAACGCGGCGCCGGCCCCGTTCGCGGAATCGACCACCATCGCCAGGCGCTGCAGATCCGTCGTCGGCTCGGCATCCACCAGCGGCACCAGCGGGCCCAACCACACCACCGCGGACTCGCCCTCGGTAACGCGCTGCCTGCGCCAGCTCACCGTCTCCAGGTAACCCTTGGCGCCCTCCCAACTGTGCGGCACCGACAACGCCTCACCCTCGACCAGCGGGGGATAGCGGTCGGTCGCCACGTCGGCAGTATCGCTGGTGGCCAGCAGCCACGCCGTGACGCGCGCCACCACCCGGTACGTACCGTCGGGTTGCGCCGCAGCCATTTCGGCGACCATCAACGAGATCCGCCTGCCCGGGCGGTCCACCCAAGCCCGCACCCGCACCCGCGTCACCGGGATCGCGCCGAGGATGTCGAGCGTCAACCGGCCGATCCGCAACCCGGAATCGCCGGCGAGAGCCTCGATGTGCTTGGTCATCAACGCCAGCGGCGGAGAGCCGTGCTGGATTTCGGGATCCCAGTTGCTGCGGGTGCCGTCGGTGGAGTCGAAGACCGCGTAATCGCCGTCGACGCCGACGCGGCGGAAATAGCAGTCGATCACGCGGCCGGCTCCGCGCCGCGCAGCACCACGTCGTCACTGGACCCGCGGCCGTCATCGGGTGCCTGCGGCCAACCCGGATACGGCGGGGGTGTCCCGCCGAACACCGGACAGTGCGCGTGGTGGGCGCACCAGTCACACATCCGCGACGGGCTGGGCCGGAAGTCGCCGGTGGCGCCCGCGGTTTGGATGGCCCGCCAGATCGCCGACAACGTCTTCTCGAACCGCAGCAGCTCCTCGATGTCGGGCGTGTAGTCCAGAATCTGACCGTCGGCCAGATACAGCAGCCGCAGCCGGGTGGGCACCACCCCGCGCGAGCGCAGCACCGCCACCGCGTAGAACTTCATCTGGAACATCGCCTTGAACTCGGCGTGTGCGCGCGCCTCCGGTGGGGCCTTGCCCGTCTTGTAGTCGACCACCCGAAGCTCACCGGTGGGCGCGACGTCGATGCGGTCGACGAACCCGCGCAGCAGCGTGCCGTCCGCGAGCTCGACCTCGACGCGTTGTTCGCAGCTCTGCGGATCGAACCGGGTCGGATCCTCGAGTCGGTAGTAGCCCGCCAGCAACGCCCGCGCCTCATCCAGCAGCGCCGGGTCGATCTGATCGGCGAGCTCGGGCTCGGCGGCCACCAGCCGTTCGGCGGCCGGCACGACGAGCGTCCTCGCCGTCTCCCAACGCCGCTGGTCGGCCGGCAGCGCGTAGAGCTGCTCCAGCGCGGCGTGCACCACCGAACCGCGCACCTGAGCGGCCGACGGCGGCTCGGGCAACCGGTCGATGGCACGGAACCGGTACAGCAGCGGGCACTGCTTGAAGTCGGCGGCCCGCGACGGCGACAGCGCCGGACGCCGGGCCGCCCGTTCGTCCGGCACGTCGGTCATAGGGGCAGCCTAAGACTGAGCTCCGACAACCCCGGACAGCCGTGGCGGCGAGTCGACTGGCACGCTAAACGGCTGTGGCAGGCAACTCGCGGACCGGTCCGTTCGCCGTCGGCGATCGGGTTCAGCTCACCGATGCAAAGGGCAGGCGCTACACGATGCTGCTCACCCCCGGCGGCGAGTTCCACACGCATCGCGGCATCATCTCGCTGGACACCGTGATCGGCCTGCCGGAGGGCAGCGTGGTGAAGTCCACCAGCGGTGACCAGTTTTTGGTGCTGCGCCCCCTGCTCGTGGACTACGTGATGTCGATGCCGCGCGGCGCGCAGGTCGTCTATCCCAAGGACGCCGCGCAGATCGTGCACGAAGGCGACGTCTTCCCGGGCGCCAGGGTGCTGGAGGCCGGCGCGGGCTCCGGCGCGCTGACGTGCTCGCTGCTGCGCGCCGTCGGCCCGGAGGGCCGGGTCACCTCCTACGAGGTGCGTGCGGACCACGCCGAGCACGCGGCCCGCAATGTGGCCACCTTCTTCGGTGAGCGGCCGGGCAACTGGGAGTTGGTGATCGGCGACCTCACCGACTACGCGGGCGCCGAAGTCGACCGCGTGGTGCTCGACATGTTGGCGCCGTGGGAGGTGCTGGAGACGGTGGCCGGTGCCCTGATCCCGGGTGGGGTGCTGATGGTCTACGTCGCGACGGTGACCCAGCTTTCGCGCACGGTGGAGGCGCTGCGCGCGCAGCAGTGCTGGACCGAGCCCCGGGCCTGGGAGGGCATGCAACGCGGCTGGCACGTCGTCGGCCTCGCGGTGCGTCCGGAACACACGATGCGCGGACACACGGCGTTCTTGATCAGCGCGCGCAGGCTGGCGCCGGGAACCGTCGCGCCGCTGCCGAGCCGACGCAAACGCCGGCTCGGCGGCTAGTCGCTCGCCCAGACCGACGCAATGGTCGAATCCGCCGCGCGGAAACGACCAAAGCGTCGGTTTCGCGCGGCTCCGCTCAGTCGGTGCTGCGAAGCAGGCCCCGCCGCGCGGACAGCAGTTCCATCTCCGGGCGCGCCGCGACCAACCGTTCGGCGGCGTCGAGCACGTCGACGACGTGTCCGCGGTCCGCGGACACCGCAGCGAGGCCGACGTTGGCGCGGCGGTACAGCTCCTGCGCCCCGGTCTCGGCCGCCGACACGGTGAACCGGCGGTGCAGTTCGGCGATGACCGGACGGATGAGCGAGCGCTTCTGCTTCAGCGACCGCACGTCGCCGAGCAGCAGATCGAATTCCAGCCAGCCGATCCACATCGCGGTCAGCGCGTCGGTGTCGGCGACGGTTCCTTGTCCGCGTACAGCAGCACGTCGGCCGTCTGACGGGTCAGCTGCCAGCCGTCGGGGCCGGGGGTGAACTCCATCGGGAACGCGAAGTCGCCGCCTTGGGGGTCGGCGGGCTTGATGACGATGCGCGCGACGATGTCACCGGTGCCGCCCTGCGACCAGTTCATATCGTGCGCCTCCACGGTCAGCGGGGCGAACCCGCCGTCGGCGAGCGCGCGGGCGAACTTGTCCAGCGCGGCCGCGTCGTCGGGTGTGGCGTGCTGCACTAGGGTGAGCTTTTCTGCGCCGGGCACGTTCGGGTCGCCGAGCCGGTAGATCACGTCGGTCAGCGCGGTGTCCGGGGGAAGCGGGGCGGCCGTCGGCGATGGCGCAGAGGGCGGCACCGTCGGTGGTTTGGTGATCGGCGGCAGCGTCTCGTTTGCCGCCGGCCGGGGTGTTTCGTCGGCGCCGCACGCACCTAGCCCGAGCGCCGCCGCTATCGCGACGGCGCCCAGGACAACGGACTGCGTGGTGCGCGGCACCGGAATCGGTCAGCCGGCTGCCGAAAGCAGGGCCATGGCCGAGGACTTCGACAGCTGCCAGCCGGTGGGACTCGGACCCGCGACGAAGAGGACGTTCTGCGTCGCGACGGAACCGTTGGCGGCCGAGGCGGTGACATTCGCCGTCGCCGACGGGCCGTTCTGTTCGATGCCGGACAGGCTGAACGACAGCGGGAACACGCCGTTGGACGCCGCGTTCTTGAACGCACGGTCGGCGGTGAGGGCCTCGATGCGGCCGATGCCGCCCTGGATGTAGGCCTCCTTGGAGCCGCCGAACGAACCTCCGCCGGCCAGCGCGTTGAGCGTCGTCAGCAGCGGGCCCTCGAGCTCCGGCGCCGGCGTCTGCGGCATGGGGATGTCCCACACCACGGGTTGCACGGCCGGGGCGGCAGAATTTCCATTGGATGCAAGGGAAGTCACACCCGCCGCCGCACCGGCTACGACAGCGGCCGCCGCCATGCCGGTAACGAGGGTTTTCAGGATCACGATTGTCCTTTCGATGGGACCAACTGAGCAGAGAGGTTAACAAGTGGTGCTGGTGTGTCGGCTTCCTACACCGCACACAATGGCTGAATCGCCGGTAGCGTTGAAGTTGTTACTGCACCAACTTCCGGTGCGGGAAGGGGCGCAACATGAGTGAATCCGAGCGTTCTGAAGCCTACCCAGATGGTTTCGGCAGCCGGGAATCAGGCATGTCCAGCGACGATGCCGCTGAGCTCGAGGAACTGCGCCGCGAGGCGGCAGTTCTGCGGGAGCAGTTGGAGAGCGCAGTGGGCCCGGCGAGCGGGTTGCGGAGCGCACGCGATGTGCATCAGCTCGAGGCGCGGATCGACTCCCTGGCGGCGCGAAACGCCAAACTGATGGAAACTCTTAAAGAAGCCCGTCAGCAACTGCTGGCGTTGCGCGAGGAAGTCGACCGTCTCGGTCAGCCGCCGAGCGGTTACGGCGTGCTGCTGGGCGTGCAGGACGACGACACCGTCGACGTCTTCACCTCCGGACGCAAGATGCGGCTGACGTGCTCACCCAATATTGACACCAAGACGCTCAAGCAGGGTCAGACGGTCCGGCTGAACGAGGCGCTGACCGTCGTCGAGGCCGGCAACTTCGAAGCGGTCGGTGAGATCAGCACGCTGCGCGAGATCCTTTCCGACGGCCACCGCGCACTCGTGGTCGGCCACGCGGACGAGGAGCGCATCGTCTGGCTGGCCGAGCCGCTGGTGTCCGTCGAGGATCTGACCGACGAGTACGACCCCCTCGACGACGAACGGCCCCGCCGGTTGCGGCCGGGCGATTCGCTGCTCGTCGACACCAAGGCCGGTTACGCCTTCGAGCGCATCCCCAAGGCCGAGGTCGAGGATCTGGTGCTCGAAGAAGTGCCGGACGTCAGCTACAACGACATCGGCGGGCTGGGCCGCCAGATCGAGCAGATCCGCGACGCGGTCGAGTTGCCGTTCCTGCACAAGGAGCTGTACCGGGAGTACTCGCTGCGCCCGCCCAAGGGCGTGCTGCTCTACGGTCCGCCCGGCTGCGGTAAGACGCTGATCGCCAAGGCGGTGGCCAACTCGTTGGCCAAGAAGATGGCCGAGGTCCGCGGTGACGACGCCCGCGAGGCCAAGAGCTACTTCCTCAACATCAAGGGCCCGGAGCTGCTGAACAAGTTCGTCGGCGAGACCGAGCGACACATCCGGCTGATCTTCCAGCGGGCGCGCGAGAAGGCCTCCGAAGGCACCCCGGTGATCGTGTTCTTCGACGAGATGGACTCGATCTTCCGCACCCGTGGCACCGGGGTGAGCTCTGACGTGGAGACCACCGTCGTGCCGCAGTTGCTCAGCGAGATCGACGGCGTCGAGGGGCTGGAGAACGTCATCGTGATCGGCGCCTCCAACCGCGAGGACATGATCGACCCGGCGATCCTGCGGCCCGGCCGCCTCGACGTCAAGATCAAGATCGAGCGGCCCGATGCCGAAGCGGCCCAAGACATCTTCAGCAAGTACCTCACCGAGGACCTGCCGGTGCACGCCGACGACCTGGCCGAGTTCGGTGGCGACCGGTCGGCATGCCTGAAGGCGATGATCGAGAAGGTCGTCGACCGGATGTACGCCGAGATCGACGACAACCGGTTCCTGGAGGTCACCTACGCCAACGGTGACAAGGAAGTCATGTACTTCAAGGACTTCAACTCCGGGGCGATGATCCAGAACGTCGTGGACCGCGCGAAGAAGAACGCGATCAAGTCGGTGCTGGAAACCGGTCAGCCCGGTCTGCGCATCCAACACCTGCTCGACTCGATCGTCGACGAGTTCGCCGAGAACGAGGACCTGCCCAACACCACCAATCCCGATGACTGGGCACGGATCTCGGGTAAGAAGGGTGAGCGGATCGTCTACATCCGCACCCTGGTCACCGGTAAGAGTTCGAGCGCATCGCGCGCGATCGACACCGAAAGCAACCTCGGCCAGTACCTATAGCGAGGGTGCGCTGGGTGTAGCCCCTTTTGCCGCGATCGTGCGTGTCTGAGCCCGGCACGCCGGTGCACTAGCCGATTCTGCGCACGCTCGTCAGGCTGGTCAGCTTTACGCCGTCTGCAGCGAGTAGCTGTTGGCCAGATCGTCCTGGGTGACGCAGGCGCGCTCGGTCGCGGTGTCGACCACCAGGGGCGACGTCGGCACCCGCGACCGGTAGCTCCAGCCCGCCGGTAGCGAAAGCCGCTCGCCCAATCCAGCCAGATCGTCCAGTGACAGCGACGGATCGACCGTCTGGCTCCAGGTCTGCATCACCCAACACCGGCCGTCGGGGTCGACGAGTTCGTAGATCTCGCGGCCGGCGTCGAAGGTGAACACGGCTTTGCGGTCCACCCGGTTGACGTTGTAGGGCGCCGGGTTCATCGAGGACAGCTGCACCGTGGCCTGGCGGATCATTTCGATACCGCCGAAGGTCTTGTGTGCCAGCGTTTCTCGACCACGCTTACCGATGCTGCTCATCAGCCAGTACCGGGGTCCGTTGAGCAGCGCGGCGACGGCGCCGTTGTCCGCTGCAATGGCTTGGGCGTCCAGCTTCTCCCATAACTCGGCCGGGCAGTCGTTCAGCGGAAAGGTGTTGTAGACGGTGGCCTCCGGACCGTTCGCTGCGTTGTGCACCAGCAAGATTTCGCCGTAGCGCTTTCCGAACACGTCGGTCGTCGTCGTCATATCGTCGGGCATACCCGCGAACGTAGCGTCAGCGCCGCGACGAGGGTGCGGAAAATCGCGCAAATGACCGGCGTGTCGCCCTCAGGCAGGCTCGCACGCTCGCCGCGGTTACGGGCCGGTGGTTTCGCGTTCCAGATATGCGTCGCGGCCGGCGAGGCTGACCGCCACATCGGCGATCAGCGGATCGAAGAACCGCTCCCGATAGTGCGGGTCGACGCTGGTGCTCACGGTGAAGTACAACCCCGACAGCACCGCGACGAACAGCGAAACGTGTACGACGGTCTGCGGCACAGGCACGTCGACGCCGAACCATGTTCCTGGACACGGTGGTTGACCGATAGCACAGGACTGCTCGGCCGCCCACAGCACGGCCACGTCGTCGGGTATCGCGACGATGCCCAGCGCCAGGAAGAACGCGAAGATACCCGCGGTGAAGAACACCACCTGGATGGTCTGCGACACCACCATCACCGCGACGACGTTGACCTGTTCGGCCAGTGACAGCGGGGTGCGCGCAGGCTGGTGGCCGTTCGGCGTGGCCAACGGGGTGCCGGCCAGCAGTTTGGCCGGATCGTTTCGTTCTGCGCGGTCTTCCCGCAGCGCGCGGACCTCGTCGCGGATGGTGGTCACCATGAACAGCAGGGCCACCAGCGCCAGGAAACCGATTGTCTCCCACAGTCGTTGACGGGTCATCCGGGCGGCCAGCTGCCACAGCTCGCCGGTGAAATACACGACCACGGTGATCATCAGCAGCGGCAGCGCTCGGCTCATCAACGTGCCGAGCGCGCCGAACTGCACCGACGCGAACCGCAGCGCCCACAACGCGATCGCGCCGAACCCGATGTAGGTCAGCCAGATCGCCACCAGCACGACGACCGCAAACCCCACCGCCTCCGCCGCCGCGATACCCGTAAAGCCGCTGTCGGCGAACGGAAGCCCGAACACGAACAGGGCGATCACGAGCAGGGCGGCAGACCGCCGGACCGCATCAGAGCGGGTCGTGCCCGAGCGGTGCAGCGCATACAACGCGAACGGTGCGGCGATCAGCAGCAGCGTCAGCACCGCCAGGCGGGTCACGATGCCGAAGTCGGGATCGCCGTCGCTCAATTCGGCGAGCAGAAACGTCAGCGCGATGAGCGCGCCGATACCGCTGACCATCGGCGCGGAGCGTTCCACCAGCGCACGTGACCGCACGCGCCGGGTCAGGACCAGCGGCAGGCCGCGATGTAGAAACCATTCGTGGACATGCCGCATGTCGGACACCGCCACATTGTGCGTGATGACGACGGCTCCGGCGGGTCAGCGCGCCGACACGTAGGCCCGGTAGCGGTCACGGGCCATCAGGGTGAGCCGCAGATCGTCGGTCAGCGGATCGAGGAACTGCTGCCGGTAAGCGCTGTCGGCGACCGACTTGGCGCTGACGTACATGAACGTCAGCGCACCCAGAAACAGGGTGACCTGGATCAGCGCCTGGGGTACGGGGATCGTCATGCCGAGAAGCGTTCCGTCGCTTGACCCGTGCTGGGTCCAGGCGGCCAGCACCTCGGGGGAGAGCACGATCAGCCCCAGCACCAGAAAGATCAGCGCCGTCACGACGGCCACCACGAAGATATGCGCCAGCTGGGAGGCGGCCAGCACGAACATCACGTTGAGCTGCTCGGGTCTGCGCAGGGGAAGGCTGCCCGGCGGATCGGGCATCGCCTCGAAAGGCGTTGTGTCCAACTGTGCTTCACGACCGTCGAGCAGACCCTGGGTTTCCATCAGCGGCCGGAACCTGTCGACGGTCACCGACACCACGAACGCCGCGGCGATCAACGACAGGAACAACAGCGCCAGCCACAGCCGCTGACGCGAGATCTTGGCCGCCATCAACCACACCGGCGAGTTGAAAAACACCAGGAACGTCAGCAGCAGCACCGGAAGGGCGCGGACGACCAGCGAACCGGCAGCGGCCAGATGCGACAACGTCATTCGCGCCGTCCAGCTCAGGATCGAACCGGCGCCGCACGCGGTGGCCGCCAGGATGATCGCGATGACGATGGCCTCGAAGATCAGGTCTCCGATCACCCGCGGGCCCGGGCCGCCGAGGATACCGCCGACGACCGCGACGGCCAGCGACACCGTTGCAGCCACCCTGCGGCGCGGCACCGTGGCGATGCGTGACACCAGCCAGCCGACCACCGCAGCAGCCGGCAACACCAGAATCACCAGCGCCAGAACGAACCACTCGGTGCGCGTCGGTTGGCCGTCGATGTCGATGGTGTGCTTACCGGTGATCTGCACGACCAACGCGGAGTTGAGCATGAACACCGCGAACGCCGCCAGCGCGGGCGCCGAGCGCGGCCACACCCGCCGGACCAGGGCGCCGGGCCGCAGTACGGCCGGCAGCCCGTGGTCGAGGAACCACGCGTCGGCGGCGCGGCGCAGCACCACCTCATCGGCCTGTTTGGCCTGGCGATTGGACGGCACGGTGGCAGGCTACTGTGCGGCGTCGCCTACGCTGGGCCACATGCAACGGATTATCGGGACTGAGGTCGAGTACGGCATCTCGTCGCCGTCCGATCCGACCGCGAATCCGATTTTGACGTCGACGCAGGCGGTGCTCGCCTATGCGGCCGCCGCCGGGATTCAACGTGCCAAGCGCACCCGGTGGGACTACGAGGTGGAATCACCGCTGCGCGACGCACGCGGATTCGATCTGAGCCGCTCGGCGGGCCCACCGCCGATCGTGGACGCCGACGAGGTCGGTGCCGCCAACATGATCCTGACCAACGGCGCGCGGCTGTACGTCGACCACGCGCACCCGGAATACTCGGCACCCGAGACCACCGACGCGTTGGACGCGGTGATCTGGGATAAGGCCGGTGAGCGGGTGATGGAGGCCGCCGCGCGGCACGTCGCCAGCGTGCCCGGAGCCGTCAAACTGCAGCTCTACAAGAACAACGTGGACGGCAAGGGCGCGTCCTACGGATCGCACGAGAATTACCTGATGAGCCGCCAGACGCCGTTCTCGGCGGTGATCGCCGGGTTGACACCGTTCTTCGTGTCGCGCCAGGTGATCACCGGTTCGGGCCGGGTCGGCATCGGCCCGTCCGGCGACGAGCCCGGCTTCCAGCTGTCGCAGCGCGCCGACTACATCGAGGTGGAGGTCGGCCTGGAGACCACGCTCAAACGCGGCATCATCAACACCCGCGACGAGCCCCACGCCGACGCCGACAAGTACCGCCGACTGCACGTGATCATCGGGGACGCCAACCTGTCGGAAACCTCGACCTACCTCAAGCTCGGCACCACCGCGCTGGTGCTCGACCTCATCGAAGAGGGCCACCAGATCGGGGTGGACCTGACCGACCTGGCGCTGGCCCGGCCGGTGCACGCGGTACACGTGCTCAGCCGCGACCCGTCGCTGCGCGCCACCGTCGCGCTGGCCGACGGCCGGGAACTGACCGGTCTTGCGTTGCAACGCATTTACCTCGACCGGGTGGCCAAACTGGTCGACAGCCGCGACTTCGACCCGCGCGCCAGCGACATCGTCCAGACCTGGGCGCACGTGCTGGATCTGTTGGAGCGCGACCCGATGGAATGTTCCGAGATCCTCGACTGGCCCGCCAAGCTGCGGTTGCTGGAGGGTTTCCGGCAGCGGGAGAACCTGGGCTGGTCGGCGCCCCGGCTGCATCTCGTCGACCTGCAGTACTCGGATGTGCGGCTGGACAAGGGCCTCTACAACCGGCTGGTGGCACGCGGGTCGATGAAGCGGCTCGTCACCGAGCAGCAGGTGCTCGACGCGGTCGAGAACCCGCCCACCGACACCCGTGCATACTTTCGGGGTGAGTGCCTGCGGCGCTTCGGCGCCGATATCGCGGCCGCCAGCTGGGACTCGGTCATCTTCGACCTGGGCGGCGATTCGCTGGTGCGGATACCCACCCTCGAGCCGCTGCGGGGCAGCAAGGCGCATGTCGGCGCGCTGCTCGACTCGGTGGACAGCGCCGTCGAACTGGTCGAACAGCTCACGAACTGATAGCGCTAAGCCCGGCATTTCACGTGCCGACCGGTAGGGTGGAAGGACGGCGGGCAGGCAAATGGCCCGCCCGCGACGGCTATAGACATAGCAGGAGGCAGCGATGGCTCAGGAGCAGACCAAGCGTGGCGGTGGTGGCGGCGAGGACGACGACCTCTCCGGCAACGCGGCCGGCGGGCAGGAGCGTCGCGAGAAGCTGGCCGAGGACACCGACGACCTGCTCGACGAGATCGACGACGTTCTGGAAGAGAACGCCGAGGACTTCGTCCGCGCATACGTCCAGAAGGGCGGACAGTGAGCTGGGCGAATCGCGAAAAGCTGACCTTGCCCACCCAGTCGAACTTTCCTACGCCCCTGGTTCCGTCTGTATCCGTGGACCTATCGTCTTTTTCTGATCTGCTGCGCCATCAGGCACCGGAGCTGTTGCCCGTGAACATGCACGCCGCCGTCACCGACGCGGTGCCGCACGGCACTACGATCGTCGCGCTTAAGTACCCGGGTGGTGTGGTGATGGCCGGCGACCGCCGGTCCACCCAGGGCCACATGATCGCCGGACGCGACGTGCAGAAGGTGTACATCACCGACGATTACACGGCCACCGGTATCGCGGGCACCGCGGCGATCGCGGTGGAGTTCGCCCGGCTCTATGCCGTCGAACTCGAGCACTACGAGAAGCTCGAGGGTGTCGCGCTGACCTTCAACGGCAAGGTCAACCGGCTGGCCACCATGGTGCGCGGCAATCTCGGTGCGGCCCTGCAGGGCTTCGTCGCACTGCCGCTGCTGGCCGGATACGACCTCGATGACCCCAATCCCGAGGCCGCAGGCCGGATCGTGTCGTTCGACGCCGCCGGCGGATGGAACTTCGAGGAAGAGGGCTACCAGTCGGTGGGTTCGGGCTCGATCTTCGCCAAGTCGTCGATGAAGAAGCTGTACTCCCAAGTCCGCGACGGCGATTCGGCGTTGCGGGTGGCGGTGGAGGCGCTCTACGACGCCGCCGACGACGACTCGGCGACCGGCGGACCGGACCTGGTGCGCGGCATCTACCCGACCGCGGTGATCATCGGCGAAGATGGCGCCGAGGAGGTGACCGAAGAACGGATCGCCGATCTCGCGCGCCAAGTCATCGAAAGCCGTTCGCGTACCGACACATTCGGACCCGATGCCACCCACCGATCGACTGACGCGCGAGGGGACTCGTGAGCTTTCCATATTTCATATCGCCAGAACAGGCGATGCGCGAGCGTTCGGAGCTCGCACGTAAAGGAATCGCCAAGGGCCGCAGCGTGGTCGTGCTGGCATACGCCGACGGTGTGCTGTTCGTCGCCGAAAACCCCTCGCGTTCGCTGCAGAAGGTCAGCGAACTCTACGACCGCGTCGGGTTCGCCGCCGTCGGCCGGTTCAACGAGTTCGACAACCTGCGACGCGGCGGCATCCAGTTCGCCGACACCCGCGGTTATGCCTATGCGCGGCGCGATGTCACGGGCCGCCAACTGGCCAACGTCTACGCGCAAACTCTCGGCACCATCTTCACCGAGCAGGCCAAGCCCTACGAGGTGGAGTTGTGCGTCGCCGAGGTCGCGCACTACGGCGAGTCCAAACCGCCTGAGCTGTACCGCATCACTTACGATGGGTCCATCGCCGACGAGCCGCATTTCGTCGTAATGGGCGGCACGACCGAACCGATCACCGCGGCGCTCAACGAGTCCTACACCGAGAATGCCAGCCTGCCCGACGCGGTGAAGATCGCCGTCGACGCGCTGAAGGCGGACGCCAACGGTGGTTCAGAACAGCGAAGCCTCGGACCCGCCACGCTGGAGGTCGCCATCCTCGATGCCAACCGGCCGCGCCGGGCGTTTCGCCGTTACACCGGTGCTGCGCTCGAGGCGCTGCTGCCCGAGGACCAGGCTGCCGGCTCCTAAGGGTTTGTCGCGGCGCGGACCAGGACCAACTCGGCGAACTGCTCCGGGCACTCCAACGGAGTGAAATGGCCGGAGTCGAACGCGTAGTTCAGCGTCACGTCGGTGAAGTAGTGGTCGATCCGGTCGGCCCACTCGCGCGGAAACAGCGGATCGTGGTGGGGCCACAACACATCGGCGGGGACGCGGATCCTGATGGCCCGCTCGGGTGGTAGCTCGGTGAGCGCTTGGGCGATCATCCCCGCCCCCGCGCGGTACCAGGCGATCGACGCGGTGAACGCACCGGGCAGCGCGTAATCGCCCACCAGTCTTTCCAACTCATCCTCGGGCAGGGTGAAGTTTGGTCCTGACCAGTGAATCCAGAAGTGCCGCAAGTACTCCCGTACCGCGTCGGCGTTGCCGTCGATCAGCTGCGCGGCCATCGGCAACTGGTGGAAGGCCTGGTACCAGAACTCGCTCTGGACGTGTGCGCTCAGCACGCGGTCGCCGGCGCCGGGTAGTGGGGGAGACAGCACAAGCGCCGCAACCAGGTCCGGTTGCATCCGGGCCACGCTCTGTGCGACGCGGCTGCCGACGTCGTATCCGCCGAGCACCACCGGCGGCAGCTCCAGTTCCTTGATCAGTCCGATGATGCTGCTGGCTTGGGCGGTCGCGCTGTAGAAGTGCCGCACCGCGACGGCGTGTTTGTCGGAGCCGCCGAAGCCGCGCAGATCGGGCACGATGACGTCGGCGGCACCAGCGAGCAGCGGCACCACGTGGCGGTAATCGTGGCGGTTGCCGGGCCACCCGTGCAGCAGCACCACTGGCGGCGCACCTGTGGTGCCGAACCGGTCGAAGGCCAGGCGGAACCCGTCCACCGGCGCGCTGCGCGACCACATCGCCCCATTTTGGCCGCGTTCCCCCGCGAACAGACACGAACTCGTCTATTTGGCGGTGCTCAAGTGCGATTTCGCGTCTGCTCACCGAGGGAAGTCAACCCGGCAGTTGGATCGCGGCCCGGTCCCCGGTGATCACCGCGAGGATGTTGCGCCACGCGTCCGACTGACGGTTGAGCACATCGGAATGCGCCCACGGCCCGGCCATCAGCCGGCCGTCGTCGTAATGGCCTGTGGCCAATGGGATTACGCCGGGCATCTCGTCGGGGTCGGCGCCGTGTGGGCCGCCGGGGATACCCTGCACGGCCTGGATGTAGTCGCCGGGCGCGGTCATCGAGAAGCGCAGCACATGGGGGTTGCGATTGTGCCAGTCACCCGGATCGTCGACACCGACGCCGGCCCCGGCGGCCGCCACATACAGCGTGCGATCGGCGGTCAGGCCCAGCGCCTCGGCCGTGCCGAGGATCGAACCGCCGTAGGAGTGGCCGATGAATGTCACCGGTACCGGTTGTTCCGGCGCGGCTGCGGTGCCGACGGTGCGGTCGACGTCCTCGCTGAACGCGACCAGCCGCGGCGCCATCTGCAGGGCGTAGCGGGGGTCGGCCGCCGAGACCAGCGCGGTGGCCGGATTGTCACCGCGCGGAAACGGGCCGCCCAGATAGCTGATCGCGGCGGCCTCGCCCCGGGTCGCCGAGACGAACCGACGGGCGGTGTCGTTGACGGCGGCAGACCCCGCAATCGTGGTGTTGAGCCCGGGCACCAGCACCGCCACGCTGGTGGCCCTCGACACGTCGCCGTGCAACTCCACCAGCGACGCGCGGGCGGGGTCAAACGCAAGGATCTGCCGGTCGATACGGCCCCCGCTGCCCGCGGGGTCGTCGACCTCGGAGAGCAGGTCGCGGTAGACGGCCAGCCGGTCGGGATCCTCTTCGTCCAGGATCGCCTGCGCGATGTTGGTGCGATTGGCCTCGACCCGCATCGCCCAGGGCACTCCGTCGGTGTTGCCTACCTGGTGCGGAAACTCAACGATCAGCCGCTGCCGCTGCTCGGGCGTCATCGCCGTGATCTGCTCGGCGATGCGGTCCTGGCTCAGCGCCGGCCAGCCCGCCACCACGTCGCCGGCATGCACGGGCCATGCCCCGGCCGGCACTGTCGAGGGCGCGGCGGCCACCGGTAGCGCGAGGGCGTCGGCGATATCGTCGGCGGCGTCGGCGTCGGCGGCGGCCAACCGGTCGAGCGCCTCGACGATCTGGGCGCTCAGCGCGTCGGCGCGCACCGCCAGCATGCCGCGTGCGACGCCGTCGTCGCCGCCGGAGAGCGCCACCAGCAGCGACGTCGGATCCGCACCCACTGACACCGAGCCGTCGTCGCCGACGGTGAACCCCTCGGAGGTGGCGTCGGCGACGCGCGCCAGCACCACCTCGCGGGCGGCGGCGATCTGCTGCGCGCCGTCGGAGGCCGCGACAGCCGCGCGCACCGCGGCCCGCGCGACCGCGTCGGACTCCTCGCCGATCGAGAGCGCCTCGCGCCGTGCGGCTTCGGCGGCCGCGCCGGTCCAGAAGTCCGCGCTGGCGAGCACGCCGCGCACGGTGGCCTCGACGCGGTCGTTGACGTCGGCCGCCGCGGCGCACAGGTGGTCGGCGAACTCGCGCAGGTCATCAGGTCGCCACTGCTCGGCCTGCGACACGGTCGGACGCGTCCCTTCGCCCACGCCTCATGCAAGCACAGCCGCGGGCGGCTGCGCTGCGGTTATCCACAGGGGCGGGGCCGGCATCGGCGCGGCTTGCACACCATCGCCGCCCGGCAACCAGTAGTCTCGATGAGGTGCAGCGACGAATCATGGGCATCGAGACCGAATTCGGTGTCACCTGCACGTTCCACGGCCATCGGCGGCTCAGTCCCGATGAGGTCGCGCGCTATCTCTTTCGGCGGGTGGTGTCGTGGGGCCGCAGCTCCAACGTGTTCCTCCGCAACGGTGCGCGCCTGTACCTCGACGTCGGCAGCCACCCCGAGTACGCCACCGCAGAATGCGACAGCCTGACGCAGTTGGTCACCCATGACCGCGCAGGCGAGCGGGTGCTGGAAGACCTGCTGATCGACGCCGAGCAACGCCTCGCCGACGAAGGCATCGGCGGCGATATCTACCTGTTCAAGAACAACACCGACTCGGCGGGCAACTCCTACGGCTGCCACGAGAACTACCTGATCGTGCGTGCGGGCGAGTTCTCCCGGATCTCCGATGTGCTGCTGCCGTTTCTGGTCACCCGCCAGCTGATCTGCGGCGCGGGCAAGGTGCTACAGACGCCCAAGGCCGCGACCTTCTGCCTGTCCCAACGCGCCGAGCACATCTGGGAGGGCGTGTCGTCTGCCACCACCCGCAGCAGGCCGATCATCAACACCCGCGACGAACCGCACGCCGACGCCGAGAAGTACCGCAGGCTGCACGTCATCGTCGGCGACTCCAACATGTCCGAGGCCACCACCATGCTCAAGGTGGGCACGGCGTCGTTGGTGCTGGAGATGATCGAGGCAGGTGTCGCGTTCCGTGACTTCTCGCTGGACAACCCGATCCGCGCCATCCGCGAGGTCAGCCACGATCTGACCGGCCGCCGCCCGGTGCGGCTGGCCGGCGGCAGGCAAGCCAGCGCGCTGGACATCCAGCGCGAGTACTACGCGCGCGCCGTCGAGTACCTGCAGAACCGCGAACCCGACACGCAGATCCAGCAGGTGGTCGATCTGTGGGGGCGCCAACTCGACGCAGTCGAGAGCCAGGACTTCGCCAAGGTCGACACCGAGATCGACTGGGTGATCAAGCGCAAGCTGTTTCAGCGCTACCAGGACCGCTACAGCATGGAGCTGTCCGACCCGAAGATCAGCCAACTCGACCTGGCCTACCACGACATCAAGCGCGGGCGCGGGGTGTTCGACCTGCTGCAGCGCAAGGGGCTGGCAGCGCGCATCACCACCGACGAGGAGATCGAAGCCGCGGTCACCACACCGCCGCAGACGACCCGCGCCAAGCTGCGCGGTGAGTTCATCAGCGCCGCTCAGGAAGCCGGCCGCGACTTCACCGTCGACTGGGTGCACCTCAAGCTCAACGACCAGGCGCAGCGCACGGTGTTGTGCAAGGATCCGTTCCGCTCGGTCGACGAACGGGTCAAGCGGCTGATCGCCAGCATGTGACCGACCGTCTAGCGGTCCGTGAGCGCTCACTGTTGTACGGTTTCGCGGCGAAAATCCGTACAAGGCTGAGCGCTCGACGGTTATCCACAGGGTCTATTGGCGGTCGGGCGCAGTTGCGGCCAACAATTCCCGCATGCCGCCAGAGCTCCGCGCCATCTTTGCCGCGCAGGGTGGAGTCGCCACCTCGGCTCAGATTCTGGCTCATTTGAGCCGACGCGATATGCAGCGTCGGCTCCGTAGCGCCGAACTCGTCAAGATGTTTCCGAACGTCTACAGCTTTGGCACCCCCGACACCTTTACACGGCTACGCGGGTTGGACCTCCGCTGCGGCACACCGGTCGCGGTGTGTTTGGGCACGGCCGCAGCGCTCTTCGGCTTCGACACCGAAGACGTCACCGACCTGCATGTGCTTAATGCCGAGGGCCACCTGCTGCGGGACCACGACAGCCTCAAAGTGCATCGGCGGCAGGGCGCGCCCCTCACCAGCTGCCGGGGTCGCCCGCTCACCACGCCGAGCTGGACGGCGGTCGAGGTCGCGCGGGGCCTGGGTCGACCGCGTGCATTGGCAACGCTCGATGCCGCCTTGCGCAGCCAGACGTGCAATCGCGGCGATCTGCTGGCAGCGGCGAAGGCACAGGCCGGCCGACGCGGCATCGTCGGGGTTCGAGAGCTCATTCCGTTGGCCCGGCCCGGGGCCGAGTCGCCAATGGAAAGCGAGGCCCGCCTCGTCATGCTCGACGGCGGACTACCCGAACCTGTTCTGCAATACGAGATCGTCGACAGAGACGGCCGGTTGTGGCGGGTCGACTTTGCCTGGCCGGATCGCAGGGTCGCCGTCGAGTTCGACGGATTCGATTACCACAGCTCGCGAGAATCGCTACGGAAGGACCGCCAGAAGAGGGCTGCCCTCGAAGAGATCGGGTGGGGGATGATGTCCATTGTCAGCGACGATGTGCGAAGGCACCCCCATGCGATGGTCCGCCGCATCCGCGCCCAGCTCACGCGGACGTTGGCCGCGTGAGCGCTCAACCACGTACGGTTCTGGCGCGAAATCCCGTACCAGGGTGAGCGCTCGCGGTGGGCCGACCACGCTAGGCTGAGCCAAGTGGCGATCTCCAAAGTCGAACGGCTGATGAACCTGGTCATCGCGTTGCTGTCCACCAACACCTACATCACCGCCGAACGGATCCGCGAGACCGTGTTCGGCTACGCCGACAGCCCCAGCGACGAGGCGTTCTCCCGGATGTTCGAGCGGGACAAGAACGAGCTGCGCGACCTCGGCATCCCGTTGGAGACCGGCCGGGTGTCGCAGTTCGACCCGACCGAGGGCTACCGCATCAACCGCGAGGCCTACGCGTTGCCCGCCGTCGAGCTGACCGCCGACGAAGCCGCCACCGTCGCCGTCGCCACCCAACTGTGGGAGTCACCCGAGCTGATCACCGCCACCCAGGGTGCACTGCTCAAACTGCGGGCCGCCGGCGTCGACATCGACGCCGTCGACGCCGCCGTCTCGATCACGTCGACGGCCGCGTTGCCGGGCCTGCGTGGCTCGGAAGACGTGCTGGGAATCCTGTTGTCGGCCATCGACGCCGGCCGGGCGGTGCAGTTTCCGCACCGACCCTCGCGCAGCGATCCCTACACCACCCGCACCGTCGAACCGTGGGGCGTGCTGACCGACAAGGGCCGCTGGTACCTGGTCGGTCACGACCGCGACCGCAACGCGACGCGCACCTTCCGGCTGTCCCGCATCGGCGCCGACGTCACCCCGATCGGGCCGGCCGGGGCGGTTTCCCGCCCGGAGGGTGTGAACCTGCGCGGGATCGTCGACCGCGCGGTCGGGGAGTGGCCGAGCACCGGTGAGGCGCGGGTGTGGGTCGCCGAGGGCAGGGCCACCGCCCTGCGCCGCCGGGCGACCGTCATCGGCCCACGCCGGCTCGACGGCCGCGCCGGTGAGGAGATCAGCGTGGACATCGGCATGCTGGACCGGCTGGCCCGCGAAGTCGCCAGCTACGGTCCCGACGCGGTGGCACTCGAGCCGCAGGCGCTGCGCGACGACGTGGTGGCCCGGCTGCGCGCACAGGCGCACCGACCCGAGGGGGTCACGGCGTGACGGGCGTCTCGGCGCGGCTGGTGCGGCTGCTCAACATGGTCCCGTACTTTCAGGCCAACCCACGGATCACCTATGCCGAAGCGGCAACCGACCTCGGGGTCAGCGTCAAACAACTGCGCGACGACATCAACCAGCTGTGGATGTGCGGGCTGCCCGGCTACGGGCCCGGTGACCTCATCGACTTCGAGTTCTCCGGTGACACAATCGAAGTCACCTTCTCAGCCGGTATCGACCATCCGCTGCGGCTGACGTCGCCGGAGGCCACTGGTGTGCTGGTGGCGCTGCGCGCGCTGGCCGACGTGCCCGGCATGGTCGATCCGGAAGCCGCGCGCAGCGCGATCGCCAAGATCGAGTCGGCTGCCGGCGCGCTGGGCCAGGACACCGGGGCATCGGTGGCCGCGGTCGATGAGCGCGCCCCGATCGAGAGCGAGGCGGCCGCATCGGTACGCGAGGCGGTGCGCGACGGCAGGGCGGTGACCCTCGAGTACTACTCGGCGTCGCATGACATGTTGTCCGAACGCACCGTCGACCCGATCCGGGTGGTGCTGGTCGGCGACCACAGCTACCTGGAGGCGTGGTGCCGGTCGGCCGAGGGGGTGCGGCTGTTTCGGTTCGACCGCATCGTCGACGCGCAGGTGCTCGATGAGCCGTCGGACCCGCCGCCGCCGGCCGTGGCGGCCGAACCCGACACCTCGCTATTCGACGCCGACCCGGCTGATCCTTCCCTGCCCTCCGCACTTCTACTCATCGACCGCTCCGCGGCCTGGATGTTCGACTATTACCCGCTGCGCGAGATCCGCGAGCTGCCCGACGGCGCCGTCGAGGCCGCGATGACCTACGCGGCCGAGGACTGGATGGCGCGCTTCGTGCTCGGTTTCGGGTCGGCGGTGCGGGTGCTGGCGCCGGAGTCGCTGGCGCGTCAGGTCCAGAAAACGGCCGCCGCGGCGCTGCGGGCCTACGACGCGGACGCCGCGGGACGGTAGACTGGCCACGACGTTCTGGAGGTAACCAAATTGGGTAGTTTGCAACCCTGGCACTGGGTGATCGTCATCGCCGTGTTCGTGCTGCTCTTCGGTGCCAAGAAGCTCCCGGACGCAGCGCGTTCGCTCGGAAAGTCCATGCGGATCTTCAAGTCCGAGATCAAGGAGATGCAGTCCGACTCCAAGCAGGACGACACGACGACGCAGCAGGCCACACCGATCGCCTCGGAACGCGTCGACGATACGACGCCGCCCTCCGGGCAGCCGTCGGACAAACGTTCAGCCTGACCGTCGCCGACGAAGCCGACCGCGGCATGACGCCGCGTCGATAGGCCTGCCGTGCAGCCCCCAGCGATCCTCAAGAAACTCGATCCTCGTCAGCGTCGTTCCCGGGCCAACCCGGACGGCACCATGTCGCTGGTCGAACATCTGCAGGAGCTGCGTAACCGGTTGCTGATCGCCGCGGCCGCGATCGTCGTGACCACAATCCTCGGTTTCCTCTGGTACAGCCACGGCGTCTTCGGGCTGCCCAGCCTGGGCGACTGGCTGCGTGGACCCTACTGTGAATTGCCCGCGTCGTCGCGTGCCGACATCACCGCCGACGGTGGCTGCCGACTGCTTGCGACGTCGCCGTTCGACCAGTTCATGCTGCGCTTGAAGGTGGGCCTGACCGCCGGCATCGTGCTGGCCTGCCCGGTGTGGCTGTACCAGCTGTGGGCGTTCATCACCCCGGGCCTGTACCGCAAGGAGCGCCGGTTCGCGATCGCGTTCGTGGTCGTGGGCGCCGCGTTGTTCGTCGCGGGCGCGGTGCTGGCCTACGTGGTGCTGTCCACGGCGTTGGGTTTTCTGCTGACGGTCGGCGCCGACGTGCAGGTGACCGCCCTCTCGGGCGACCAGTACTTCGGGTTCTTGATCAACCTGCTGCTGGTGTTCGGGTTCAGCTTCGAGTTCCCGCTGCTGATCATCATGCTCAACCTGGTCGGCGTGCTCACCTACGAGCGGCTCAAGGCGTGGCGGCGGGGCCTGATCTTCGCGCTGTTCGTGTTCGCCGCGATCTTCACCCCGGGCTCGGACCCGTTCTCGATGCTGGCGCTGGCGCTGGCGTTGACCGCGCTGCTCGAGGTCGCGATCCAGGTCGCCCGGTTCAACGACAAGCGCAAGGCGCGCCGCGCCGCGGTCGACGAGGTGCCCGACGACCAAGCGGCGCCCATCGGCAGCCCCGAATCGATCGATACGTCGTCGGCCGTGCCGACGCCGGCGCGGCCCGTGGTCGATGACGATGCAACTTAGCGGGCAACTGGCCGAGTTCGCCAAGCAACTGCCGTTTGCGCTCGACGACTTCCAGCGGGATGCCTGCCAGTCCCTGGAGAACGGACACGGCGTGCTGGTGTGCGCCCCGACCGGCGCAGGAAAGACCGTGGTGGGTGAGTTCGCGGTGCACCTGGCGCTGGCGTCGGGCGGAAAGTGCTTCTACACCACGCCGATCAAGGCGTTGAGCAACCAGAAACACAACGATCTGGTGCGCCGGTACGGGCCGCAGAACATCGGCCTGCTCACCGGTGATCAGTCGATCAACGGCGACGCCGACGTGGTGGTGATGACCACCGAAGTGCTTCGCAACATGCTCTATGCGAACTCGCCTACGCTGCACGGACTTTCCTACGTCGTGATGGACGAAGTGCATTTCCTGGCCGACCGGATGCGCGGTGCGGTGTGGGAGGAGGTGATCCTGCACCTGCCCGACGAGGTGCTGCTGGTGAGCTTGTCGGCCACGGTGAGCAACGCCGAGGAGTTCGGCGGGTGGATGCAGACCGTGCGCGGGGACACCGCGGTGGTCGTCGACGAGCACCGCCCTGTGCCGCTGTGGCAGCACGTTCTGGTTGGCAAGCGGCTGTTCGACCTGTTCGACTACCGCAACACCAAATCGGAGAAGTCCAAACGCGAGTTGGTGGTCGACCCGGAACTGTTGCGCCACATCGCCCATCGCCGCGAAGCCGATCGGCTGTCGGACTGGCAGCCACGCGGTCGCGGCAGGAGCAGCCACCGCGGCAGGCCCACCATGTACCGGCCGCCGTCGCGGCCCGACGTGATCAGCATGCTGGACCGCGAAGGGCTGCTGCCCGCCATCACCTTCATCTTCTCGCGGGCGGGGTGCGACGCGGCGGTCAAGCAGTGTCTGCGCTCGTCGCTTCGGCTCACCACCGAGCAGGAGCGCAAGGCCATCGCCGAGGTGGTTGACCGCCGTTGCGGCGATCTGCCCGAATCGGATCTGATCGTGTTGGACTACCACGAGTTTCGCGAGGGCCTGCTGCGCGGGCTGGCCGCCCACCACGCCGGGATGCTGCCGGTGTTTCGCCACACCGTGGAGGAGCTGTTCACCGCGGGCCTGGTGAAGGCCGTATTCGCCACGGAGACACTGGCTTTGGGGATCAATATGCCGGCACGCACGGTGGTCCTGGAGCGGCTGGTGAAGTTCAACGGTGAGCAACACATGCCGTTGACGCCGGGGGAATACACCCAGTTGACGGGCCGTGCGGGGCGCCGCGGTATCGACGTGGAGGGCCACGCGGTGGTGTTGTGGCACCCCAACGACGTCACCTCTGATCCCGCCGAAGTGGCCGGGCTGGCCTCCACCCGCACCTTCCCGCTGCGCAGTTCGTTCGCGCCGTCCTACAACATGACCATCAACCTGGTGCAGCACATGAGCCCTGCGCAGGCGCACCAACTCTTGGAGAGTTCGTTCGCGCAGTACCAGGCGGACCGGTCGGTGGTCGGTCTACGTCGCGGCATCGAGCGCGGTGAGCGGATGCTCGACGAGATCGCCGCCGAACTCGACGGCGGCCACGACGCGCCGGTCCTGGAGTATGTGCGGCTGCGCCAGGACATCTCGAACCGGGAGAAGGCGCAGTCACGCGCGTCGCGCTTGCAGCGCCGCCAGGCGGTCAACGATGCGCTGGCCGCGCTGCGCCGCGGCGACATCATCGACATCAGCCACGGACGCCGCGGCGGGCTGGCGGTGGTGCTCGACCCGGCACGCGACAAGGACGATCCGCGTCCGCTGGTGCTGTCCGAGCACAAGTGGGCAGGGCGGATCTCGTCGGCCGACTATTCGGGTTCCGACCCGTTGGGGTCGATGTCGCTGCCCAAGCGCGTCGAACACCGCAGCCCGCGGGTGCGACGCGATCTGGCGTCGGCGCTGCGTTCGACCGCGGCCGAGCTGGATGTGCCGTCGGCGAGGGGGAAACGTCGGGGGCCGGTCAAAGATCGCGACGTCGACCCCGAGCTGGCGTCACTGCGGGAGCGGCTGCGCCGGCATTCCGCCCATCAGCTGCCCGATCGCGAGGAGAAGGCCCGGCTGGCCGAGCGGTACCTGCGCATCGAGCGCGACAACGAGCAGATCCGGCAGAAGGTGGCCGCGGCGACCAACTCGCTGGGGCGCACATTCGACCGGATCGTGGTGCTGCTCACCGAACGCGGCTACATCGCCGCGGGGGAGGACCCGACGGTCACCGACGACGGCCGGCTGCTGGCCCGCATCTACAGCGAAAGCGACCTGCTGGTCGCCGAATCGCTGCGCAGCGGCATTTGGGCGGGGCTGGAGCCCGCCGAGCTGGCAGCGGTGCTGTCGGCGGTGCTCTTCGAGTCGCGCGGTGACACGCCCGGTTCACCCGAGAACGTCGAGGTGCCGACGGGCCGGCTGCGCCGGGCCTTGAACCAGACCATCAGGCTGTGGGCCGAGTTGCGCACCGACGAGCAGCGCCACCGCATCGCGCACAGCCGCGAGCCCGACCCGGGATTCGTCGCCGCGATCTATCGCTGGGCCACCACCGGAGATCTGCCCACTGCGCTGGCGGCCAGCGACGCCACCGGATCGGGGTCGCCGCTATCGGCCGGTGACTTCGTGCGCTGGTGCCGCCAGGTGCTCGACCTGCTCGACCAGGTGCGCAACGCCGCCCCGAGCCCGGCGCTGCGCGCGTCGGCAAAACGCGCCGTCAGCGATATTCGACGCGGCGTCGTGGCAGTTGACGCGAGGTAGTGTGTGCGCAGAACGGGAACCGAACCGCGGCGCGGCCGCGGGTGAAGGAGTGAGATGAGCGGACCGCAGGGATCTGATCCGACGCAGCCGTGGCCCGGCCAGCAGCCGGAACAGCCGACGGACCAGCCATCGAGCGATGCGCCGTCGACCGATCAGGCGAACCAGCAGTGGCAGCAGCCCACCGGCGAGCAGCAGCAGCCTGCCTGGCAGCCGCCCGCCTACGATCCCCAGCAGGCGCAGCAGTATCCGCAGTACCAGCAGCCCGCCTACCAGCCTCCGCAGCAGTACCCGCCGACCGAGCAGTACGGGCAGCAGGGCTATCCGCCAGGGCAGTACGGTCAACCCGGCCAGTACGGCCAGCCCTATGGCCAACCCGGCCAGTACGGCCAGCCCGGCCAGTACGGTCAGCCCTACGGCCAACCCGGCCAGTACGGTCAGCAGCCGGGTCAGTACGGCCAGCCCGGCGGTGAAGAGGGTTCCAAGCGTTCGCTGAAGGTGATCGGCGGCGTCGTCGGCGTGCTGGCCGCGGTCATCATCGCGGTGGTGCTGGTGCTCGGGTTCTGGACGCCCGGCTTCTTCGTGACCACCAAGCTCGACATCGACGCGGCCCAAAGCGGTGTGCAGCAGATCCTCACCGACGAGGCCAACGGCTACGGCGCCAAGAACGTCAAGGACGTCAAGTGCAACGACGGCCAGAACCCCGTCGTCGAGAAGGGCGGCACCTTCGACTGCGAGGTCAGCATCGACGGCACCAAACGTCAGGTCACCGTGACGTTCCAGGACGACAGCGGCACTTATGAGGTCGGCCGCCCCAAGTAGCGGCCATCAGCGCGCAGGCAGACCGTCGAGCGCCTTCTGCAGTCGGCCGATCGACGAGGTGACCCCGTAAGCTTGGGCCAAGTCGGCGACCTTACGGGGATGCTTGGCGGCCAGCGGCAACGTGTCGTCGGGCGTCGAGAAGTCGACGTCGCAGTCGGTGGCCACCCGCACCACCGGCCCCGCCGCCTCGATGTAGTCGGTGGCGCCCAGCAGCTTGGTCCGAAACGCCTTGGACATCTTCGATTTCGGGTCGTGCGCGGCGGCCATGATGGCCTCCAGCGACCCGTGCTGGGCCAGCAGCGTGGTCGCCGTCTTCTCGCCGACCCCAGGAACACCCGGTAGCCCGTCCGACGGGTCGCCGCGCAGTAACGCGAGCTCGGCGTAGGCCGGCCCGGCGCGGTGCACGGGCACCCCGTAGGTCTCGGCGACCTCCTTGGGCCCGAACAACGTCGCCTTGGCCAGCCCGCGCCCGATGTAGAGCACCCGCACGGATACCGGATCGTCGGTCACCAGCTGCAGCAGGTCCCGGTCGCCGCTGACCACCACCACAGGGCTGCGTCGTTCCCGATACGCCAGGGTGCCCAGCACGTCGTCGGCTTCGTGCTGCGCGGCGCCCGCGGTCGCGATGCCGAACGCGTCGAGGAGTTCGGAGATCATGTCGACCTGCGGCGTCAGATCGTCGGGCACTTCCTCGATGTCGGGCACCCCTTTGGGCTGGGGTTCCTCCACGCGGTGCGCCTTGTACGACGGGATCAGGTCGACGCGCCACTGCGGGCGCCAGTCGTCGTCGCGGCACACCACCAACCGCTCGGGGCGCTCACGGGTGATGACGGTCGCGACGGCATCGACGAATCCGCGCACCGCGTTGACGGGCCGCCCGTCGGGCGCGGTGATCGAGGACGGCACGCCGAAGTACGAGCGAAACCACATGCTGGCGCCGTCGAGCAGCAACAGGGGTGCGGGCATGGCTGTCATCCTGCCAGGGGCGCACTAGCCTGAAAGCCATGACCGCCAGTCGTTTCAGCGCCGACGTGTATGCCCGACGGCTGCAGTCCGCCGCCACCGCCGCCGCCGAAGCCGGGCTCGCCGGCTTGGTGATCAGCCCGGGCTACGACCTGCGCTACCTGATCGGGTCGCGTGCGCAGACCTTCGAGCGGCTGACCGCGCTGGTGCTGCCCGCAGACGGGGAGCCGACGGTCGTGGTGCCGCGCCTGGAGTTGGCCGCGCTCAAGGCCTCGGCGGTGCCCGAACTCGGCCTGCCGGTGCACGACTGGGTCGACGGCGACGATCCGTACCGGATGGTGGCCAACGTGATGGGCGATGTGCTGGGCGGCCGCACCCTCGAAATCGCCGTCACCGACTCGATGCCCGCGCTGCACCTGCTGCCGCTGGCCGACGTGCTCGGCGCGACGCCGGTGCTGGCGACCGACGTGCTGCGCCGGCTGCGGATGATCAAGGACGTCGCGGAGATCGACGTCCTGCGCAGGGCGGGCGCGGCGATCGACCGGGTTCACGCCAGGGTGCCCGACTTCCTAAAACCCGGCCGCACCGAGGCCGACGTCGCCGCCGATATCGCCGATGCCATTGTCGCCGAAGGACATTCGGAGGTGGCGTTCATCATCGTGGGCTCGGGGCCGCACGGCGCCGACCCGCACCACGAATGCTCGGACCGCGAACTGCGCGCCGGCGACGTCGTCGTCGTCGACATCGGCGGCCCTTATGAACCCGGGTACAACTCCGACTGCACGCGCACCTACAGCATCGGCGAACCCAGCCCTGCGATCGCGCGGCGCTACGCGGTGCTACAGCGGGCGCAACGCGCCGCCGTCGAGGCGGTGCGTCCCGGCGTGACCGCCGAGCAGATCGACGCCGTCGCGCGCGATGCGCTGGCCGCCGAGGGGTTGGCCGAGGCGTTCGTGCACCGCACCGGCCACGGCATCGGGCTGTCGGTGCACGAGGAGCCCTACATCGTCGCGGGCAACGACCTACCGCTCGAGGAGGGTATGGCGTTCTCCGTCGAACCCGGCATCTACTTCCCCGGCCAGTGGGGCGCGCGGATCGAGGACATCGTCATCGTCACCGCCGATGGCGCCGAGCCGGTCAACAACCGCCCGCATGACCTGCTTGTGGTGCCGGGCAGCTAACCCGGGCTCAAACCTCGCCGCGGTCCAGCAGGCTCGAGGAGCCAAGCACCCGCTCTACGCGGACCTCGATCACCACGCGCTTGGGGTTGACCCGCGGGGTGCGGTAGCGCTGCGCATACCGCAGTTCGGCGTCGCGGACGGCCTCGGCGTCGGTGTTGACGGTGGCCTTACCCTCCAGCGACAGCCACCGCGCACCGTCGACCTGGCTGAGCACGGCCACGCCCTGGTTCTCGGCGTTGACGGCCTTCTGGGAGCCGCCGCTGGTGATGACGCGCGCGATGTGGGTGGTCGGGTCGAAGGTGAAACCCACGGCCACCACGTGCGGGGAGTTGTCGCCGCGCAGCGTCGTCAGCATCGCCAGATGCCGCTCGGACAGAAACGCCAAGGCATCGCTGTTGAGCTTGGTGGTTGCCTTGCGACTTGATTGGGCCATCACGGCCCAACTTAGCGCAGTGGATAATCCCAGCCATGAAGGACACGGCCGACACCCCTGCGGCGTTGGTGGTGGTTTTCGGCGGGCGCAGCGAAATCGGGCTGGAGTTGGCGACCCGGCTGGCGCCCGGGGCCAGGGTGCTGCTCGCGGCGCGCCGCGCCGACGACCTCGACCAGCAGGTGGCCGCAGTGCGCGCTGCGGGTGCCGCCACCGTCGCGGTCCGCGAGTTCGACGCCGACGACCTCACCTCACACGGGCCGCTGGTGGAGTCGATCGTCGCCGAGCACGGGCCGATCGGCACCGCGGTGTTGGCGTTCGGGATTCTCGGCGACCAAACCCACGCCGAGCAGGATCCGGCGCACGCCGTGGCGATCGTGCACACCGACTTCGTCGCTCAGGTCAGCCTGCTGACCGTGCTCGCCGCGACCATGCGCGCGGCCGGATCGGGGGCCATCGTCGCGTTCTCGTCGGTGGCGGGCGTGCGGGTGCGTCGCGCCAACTATGTGTACGGCTCGGCCAAGGCCGGCCTCGACGGCTTCTGCAGCGGTCTGTCCGACGCGCTGCACGGTTCGGGGGTGCGGCTGCTGACCGTGCGGCCGGGGTTCGTGATCGGGCGCATGACCGAGGGGATGGCGCCCGCGCCGTTCGCCAGCACGCCGGCCCAGGTCGCCGACGCGACCGCGCGCGCACTGGCCAAGGGCCGCCGCACCGTGTGGGTGCCCGGAATACTGCGGCCGGTGTTCGCCGGCATGCGGTTGCTTCCGCAGTTCGTGTGGCGGAGGTTGCCGCGGTGATGAGCGCTTGCGCGAAGAACGGACGGCCATGAGCATCATCGTCGTCGGCATCGGCGCGGACGGTATGGCCGGGCTGGCACCGGCTGCACGAGCCGAATTAGCAAGGAGCACCGTCGTTTACGGGTCACCCCGGCAGCTCGACCTGCTCGACGACACCGTGACAGCGGAGCGGCGCGAGTGGCCGTCGCCGATGCTGCCCGCCCTACGCGCGCTGCGCGTCGGCGCCGACGGCGACGTGCACGTGGTGGCCAGCGGCGACCCGCTGCTGCACGGGGTCGGCAGCTCGCTGGTCCGATTGCACGGTGCACACCGTGTCACCGTGCTGCCGCACGTGTCGTCGGTGACGCTGGCGTGCGCCCGGCTCGGCTGGCCGGTGCACGACACCGAGGTCGTCAGCCTGGTCACGGCCGAACCGCATACCGCGGTGCGCCGCGGTGGCACCGCCGTCGTGCTGTCGCGCGACGCCGGCAGCCCCGCGGCCCTGGCCCAATTGCTCACCGCCACCGGCCGCGGCGACTCCGAGTTCACGGTGCTCGAACAACTCGGCGGCCCGGCCGAGCGGCGCCGCTCGGAGACGGCGCGAAAATGGGCCGCCGACCCGCCGCGCGACGTCGACGACCTCAACGTGATGGCCGTGCGCTATCTACCCGACGAGCGGCAATTCGGCATCCTGCCCGATACCGCCTACGCCAACGACGGCCAGATCACCAAACAACCCATGCGCGCAGTCACGATGGCCGCGTTGGCGCCACGGCCGGGGGAGCTGCTGTGGGATGTCGGCGCCGGCTCCGGCAGCATTGCGATCGAATGGTGCCGCAGCGGAATCGGTTGCCGGGCAGTGGCATTCGAACGCGACGAGCAGCGCCGTAGCCGGATCGCCGAGAACGCGACGGCGTTCGGGGTCAACGTCGACGTCCGCGGCGACGCGCCGCAGGCCTTCGACGACGCCACGGTGCCCGACGTCATCTTCATCGGCGGCGGGCTGACCCGCCCCGGGCTGTTGCAGGAGTGCTTCGACCGGCTGCCCGGTGACGGCCGGCTGGTCGTCAACGCCGTCACCACCGAATCAGAATCCGTTGTTGCTCAATGGTATTCGCGGCTAGGCGGTGAGCTGAGCCGCTACCAGCACTACTCCGGAGAACCGCTGGGCGGGTTCACCGGATGGCGGCCTGCATTTCCGGTCACGCAGTGGTCGGTGACCAAGCGATGACCGTCTACTTCATCGGCGCGGGTCCGGGCGCCGCCGATCTGATCACGGTGCGGGGGCAGCGGCTGCTGAACCGATGCCCGGTCTGCCTGTACGCCGGTTCGATCATGCCCGACGACCTGCTGGCGCTGTGCCCTCCCGAGGCCCGGGTGGTCGACACCGGCCCGTTGACGCTGGATCAGATCGTCACCGAGATCGCCGACGCCGATACCGCGGGTCTGGATGTGGCGCGGCTGCACTCGGGTGACCCGTCGATCTACAGTGCGCTGGCCGAACAGTGTCGTCGCCTCGACGCGCTGGGCATCGGCTACGAGATCGTGCCCGGCGTGCCCGCATTCGCTGCGGCGGCCGCTGCGCTCGGTCGCGAGTTGACGGTTCCCGGTGTCGCGCAGACGATCACGTTGACCCGGGTGGCGACGCTGTCGACGGCGATGCCGCCCGGTGAGGACCTGCGCACGCTGTCGCAGTCGGGTGCGACGTTGGTGCTGCATTTGGCGGCCGCGCAGATCGACTCGATCGTGCCGGAGCTGCTGGCAGGCGGATATCGACCCGAAACACCCTGTGCGGTCGTCGCGTTCGCATCCTGGCCGCAGGAGCGGGTGGTCCGGTGCACGCTGGCCGAACTGGCCGAAAAGACCACGGCTGCGGGCATCACCCGCACCGCGGTCATCGTCGTCGGTGACGTGCTCAGCGCCGAGGGTTTCGCCGACAGCTACCTGTACTCGGCGCACCGGGTGCGCGGAGAGCGGCACTGATGCGAATCCTGTTGCTGGGCGGCACATCGGAGGCCCGCGCGCTGGCCGCACAGCTGCACCCCGACGTCGAGGTGATCAGCTCGTTGGCCGGTCGGGTGCCCGACCCCGCGCTGCCGGTGGGTCAGGTGCGGATCGGCGGGTTCGGCGGGGTGGATGGGCTGCGACGCTGGCTGGGCGACAACCCCGTCGACGCCGTCGTCGACGCCACCCACCCGTACGCCGCGACCATGACCGCGCACGCCGCCGAGGTGTGCGCCGCACTCGAGATCCCGCATCTGCTGCTGTCCCGGCCCGCCTGGCCGCCCGGTGACGCGATCCTGGTCAGCTCCGATACCGAAGCGGCGAAAACCGTTGCTGAGAACGGGTACTCGCGGGTGTTCCTGACGACCGGGCGGTCCGGCATCGCCGCGTTCGCCGGCGTCGACGCGTGGTTTCTGATCCGCGCCGTCACCCCGCCCGAGCCGGTGGACCTTCCGCGTCGCCACCAGGTGGTGCTGTCGCGAGGCCCTTACCGCTACGACGACGAGCTGGCGCTGTTGCGCGAGCACCGCATCGACGCGCTGGTCACAAAGAACAGCGGCGGGTCGATGACCAGGCCCAAACTCGATGCGGCGGACGCGCTGAGCATCCCGGTGGTGGTGGTGGACCGACCGCCGCTGCCCGCCGGGGTGATGACCGTGAGCACCGTCGACGACGCGGTCGCGTGGGTCAGGTCGACGATGTGATCAGCTCGAGCGTGCCGAGGTCGCGGATCGCCTGACAGCCCCTGCTCAGCATGGTCAGGATCATCTCGTCACCGCGTTCGGTCGACGAGGCGAACGCATAGCCCAGCGCGGTGAGCACCGGCGCCTGGACCGCGCCCAACTGGTAGTCGCGCCAACAGGTGTCGAGGTCGTAGTCAGTGACACCGTGACCGGTCAGCGCCTCGTGGTAGAGGCGCACCAGGTCCTTCTCGATGGCCGACCGGGTCTCGGGGAGCAGGCTGGTGGCGGTGAAGTACGCGAGGTCGCGGGCGGGCAGGCCGACGCCGACGGTCTGCCAGTCCACCACGCTGATGCGCTTGCGGTCGGGGTCGAACAGCATGTTGTCGAGCCGGTAGTCACCGTGCATCACCGCGAACCGCTGCGGTTCGGTCAACAGCCACGGGGTCACGACGTCCATTGCGGCGGAAAGGGTTTCGCGGTCCTCGGCGCTCATCGAGTCGCCGAGTTTGTCGATGGTGATCTCGGCGGCCATCTTGCACACCTCACCCATGCCGCCGGCTGCCGCTTCATCGCCGGGTTTGGGCATCGCGATGCCCGCCAGCTGCGTCCAGGCCGGATCACACCACGTCGGCGCGTGCAGGCCGGCGAGCGCCTCGACCGCCAGCGCGGCCTCCTGCTCGCTGCATCCGGCGATCTGATCACCCTGTACCGCCGGCGCCATATCGGCGAGGATCAGCACGAAATCCGTTCCGTCCTCGGTGATGTCGCTGTAGAAGCAGCCCGGGACCGGGATGGCCACCTTCTCGGCGACGTCGGTGTAGAACTCCACCTCGGAGCGGTAGCCGAGTGCCACCCGCTCCCGGACCGCGTCGTCCTGGGCGGGCAGCTTGATCGCGAACGACCCGGGCAGCGCGGTCTGCGCCGTCGCGTACGTGACCGTCGCCCGGTAGGTGGCGCCGGTCTGCCCGGTACCGATCGGCTCGATGTCGACGGCGCGCACGTCGACGCCGAGCGCCGTGCCGAGCCAGTCAGGCGTTACATCTTCGGGGCCACGTGGAATGCCGGTCACGCGCCGAACATAACACCCGCGACGCCAAAGCTCCTCAGAGTCGCGCGAGCCGCAGCCGCCACGCGTCGGGTCCGCGTTCGAGGTAATCCACCGCGACCCGCCCCGACGTCCGGTCGTAGAGCTGGCGCAGCAGCGGCACCGGATCGTGCGGGGCGACCAGCACCAGGCTGGCGCCCGCCGGAACCGCGTCGAACGCGCCGAAGACCGTCGCATGCCGGATCGCGTGCGGGACCTCGCGCACGTCGAGCACCGGCTCCTCGGCGTCGTGCGCACAGCCGCACGTGTGCCCCCCGCCGCCGTGGTGGTCGCCGAGCAACTCGTGCATCCCACCCAGAGCATCGGCGAGCGAGACGTCGGGGTCGGCGGCCACGATCGGCAGGATCCGGTCGTTCTCGTCGACCAGGTGCGCGTCGAACATCACCCGCAGCGCGTGCGCCGCCGCGGCGGCGCGCATCGGTGACGACTCGGTGCAGATCGTGTCCACCAGGCCGGCCAGGATGCGGTGCACGGCGATCATCGACTCGATCAACGGCCGGGCCCGCTCGGTGCGAGCGGCGGCCGGATACAGCCGGTCCTCCTCCGCGGCGGCGTGCGGCAGCAGCTCGCCGGTCAGGAACTGTGCTGCGGCCGACCGCGCGGCCTCGAAGTCGCTGCCGCGCTCGGCCGCCGCCAGCATCGCGTCGGTGAGCGCCTGCAGGTGTCCGGCCAGCTCGGCGTGATGGTTCTTGACCGTTTCGGCCGCCTCCGCATCGGCAGATGTAGTGGCGACGAGCACCTCGTTGATGGTCATGGTGACTTCCTTTCCGCTGGGCTGGTCCGACACCCAGCAATTTACTACAATAATTTCCGTGGTAAATAGTGCGCCGCATCTCGGTCCTCCACCGACTCCGCCGGCGGCCGGTCACGTGCCCCTGTCCGGACAGCGACTGCGGGTGCTCGAGCACGTGCGCACACACGCCCCGGTGCGGACCACCGACGCGGCCGCCGCGTTGGGGCTGCACCAGAACACCGTCCGCGAACACCTCGACGCGCTCGTCGACCTCGATCTCGTCGAACGCGCCACCGAACCCGCCGTCGGACGCGGGCGGCCGGCCGCGCTGTATCGGCCGTCCGCCGCCGACCCCGCCCTGGCCGCCCGCGACTACGCGGGCCTGGCCACTGCGCTGGCCGGGCATCTGGCCCGCACCAGCGCCGACCCGGAGCGTGACGCCCGCGCTGCCGGTGTCGAGTGGGGACGCGAGCTGGTCGAGGGGACCGCCCGCGCCGACGGCGACCAACAGCAGGCCGTGCTCGATGCGCTGACACGGCTGGGCTTCGCCCCCGACGACGACGGCTCCGGAAACGGGGTGGCCCTGCGCCGCTGCCCGCTGCTCGATGCCGCACGCCGCTATCCGAGCGTGGTCTGCCAGGTCCACCTCGGCATCGTCGAGGGACTGCTGCAGAGCATCGGCGCACCGACCGGACCGGGCCTGGACCTGATTCCGTTCGCCGAACCCGGTGCCTGCCGGCTGTTCCTCCCCGATCCGGTGGTGAAAAAGCATGGCTGAGAAGCGAATTCCCCTTCGGTCGGTCTGGATGGTGCCGGCAGCCGTTGCGCTGTTGGCCGGTTTGGACGCCGCGCTGTTGCGCCTCGGGCTGCCCGCGCCCGTCGAAACGGTCCGGCTGGCCGAGGTGCACGGCATCGTGCTGGTGCTCGGCTTCGTCGGGACCTTGATCGCGGTCGAACGCGCCGTCGCGGCGGGACGGCGGTGGTGCTACGCCGCGCCGGCGCTGCTCGGGCTGGGCGGCGTGCTGCTCGTCAGCCCGGCGCCGTGTCACCTCGCCGATGTCACGCTGCTGGCCGGCGCCGCGCTGCTGGTGGCGGTGTACGTACCGCTGTGGCGGCGCAGTTGGGACGCCGCGGTGCTGGTGCAGGCCGCCGGCGCGGTGTTGGCGACCGGAGCGGCGCTGCTGTGGGCGGCCGGGCTGCCGACCCCGGATCTGCTGGGCTGGCTGGCCGGATTCCTGATCCTGACCATCGCCGGGGAACGCCTCGAGCTGGCGCGGGTGGCGATGCAGGGCACCAACGCGGAACTGCTGCTCGGCACGGCAGCGGCCGCGCTGGTCTTCGGTGCGCTCGCCCAACTGCTCTGGCCGACAGTCGGTTTCACGCTGCTGGGTGCAGCGGTGCTGGCCATTGCGCTGTGGCTCTTCCGGTTCGACGTCGCCAGGCGCACCGTCCACACGACCGGGTTGACGCGCTATACGGCGGTGTGCCTGCTGGCCGGGTACGCGTGGTTGCTGGTGCCCGGCTCGGTGTGGCTGCTGGTCGGGCCGGTGAACTTCGGCGGCGGCTACGACGCGATCGTGCACGCGGTGATGCTCGGTTTCGTGCTGTCGATGATCATGGCGCACGCACCGGTCATCCTGCCCGCGGTGCTGCGGCGCCCGCTGCCGTACACCCCGATGATGTACGGCCCGGTCGCGCTGCTGCACGCCTCGCTGCTGCTGCGGGTGGTGACCGGCGACGTGCGCGGTGTCGAGTGGGCGGTGCAGGTCGGCGGCGTGCTCAACATCGTGGCGATGCTCGCCTTCGCCGCGGTAGCCGTGCGTTCGGCGGCGCGCCGACGGATCGCGGTGCCGGCATGAACCGCGGTAGATGGCATCTTCGGGTCGGGTCGATCGTATTCGCTTGGCTGGCAGCACTTGTCGGCATAGCGCTCGTGCACCGGTCGGTGCCGGTATCGGGCTGGCTACTGGTGCATCTGCTCGGCCTCGGCGCGGCGGGCAACGCGATCCTGATCTGGAGCCGCCACTTCGCCGATGCGCTGCTGCGTCGCCCGCCGGACCCGTCGCGGGCCGGGCAGGCCTGGGCGCTGGCGGTTTTCAACATCGGCGCCGTTGCGGTGGTCGCCGGCATGATCGTCGGCTTCTGGCCCGCGGTACTGACCGGCGGCATCGCGGTCGCTGCCGTCGCGCTGGCCCACGCCGCGACCTTGCTACGTCAGCTGCGCTGCGCACTGCCGTCCCGCTTCGGCGATACCGTGCGCTACTACATCGCTGCGGCAGCGCTGCTTTCGGTCGGCGCCGGCCTCGGCGTGGCGATGGCCAACGCGACATTGCCTGGCGCGCTGCATGATCGGTTCATCATCGCCCACGCGGCGGTGAACCTGTTCGGGTTCGTCGGGTTGACGGTGCTGGGCACGCTGGTGACGTTGTGGCCGACGATGCTGCGCACCCGGATGGCCGACGGCGTCGAGGTGGCCGCCCGGCGCGGATTGCCCGCGCTGGTCGCCGGGTTGGCCGCGGTGGTGTCGGGAGCGCTGGCGGGCTCACCGGCGTTCACCGCCGCCGGCGCCCTGGGTTACCTCGCCGCGACCGCATATGTGCTCTGGCCCCACCTCGACGAGGTGCGCCGCAAGCGGCCGAGCAGCTTTGCGACGCTGTCGGTGCTTTCCGGTGTGGTGTGGCTGCTGGGCTCGCTGAGCTATGCCGTCGTCGCGTTCGCGACCGCACCCACCTGGCCCGCGGTGCTGGACCGGGCCGGCCCGCTCACCGTGGTGGTGCTCGCGGGCTTTCTGGTCCAGGTGCTGCTCGGTGCGCTGTCGTATCTGACGACGATCGTGGTGGGCGGGCGTGCCGCCGCGATCGCCGCGACCACCGAACTGGAACGCGGCGCGCCGTGGCGGCTGGCGGTCGCCAACTCCGCGCTGCTGCTATGCGTGCTGCCGACCCCCAGCCTGCTGCGGGTCGCGGCGTCGGTGCTGGTGCTGATCGCCTACGGCACATTTCTGCCGCTGCTGGTGCGGGCGGTGTGGCAAGCGCGCAAACACCGCGATACGCCGTCGAAGCCGGGGCCGCCGCCGTCCGGGCCGTCGGTGCGATACCGGCTCGGCGTCGCCGCCGCGGGGGTGGGCGTCGTGGTGCTGACGGCCGCGGCCGCGGTGGCCGCCGACCCCGCCGCGGTCGGCATCGCCAGCGGGCCCCAGGCGTCGGTGACCGCCACCGGGCAGACCACCGAGGTCGAGGTGCACGTCGAGGGCATGCGCTACGTGCCCGACACCATCGACGTGCCCGCGGGCAACCGGCTGGTGGTCACGCTGGTCAACACCGGCGCTGACCGCCACGATCTGGTGCTGGCCAACGGCACCCGCACCGGCCGCCTCGCGCCGGGGGAGAGCGCCGTGCTCGACGCCGGCGTGATCGGCGCCGACGTCGACGGCTGGTGTTCGGTGGCCGGGCACCGTCAGATGGGAATGTCGCTGGTGGTGCGCGCGGTCGGCGCCGAGGCGCACCCCGGCCACCACGATGACGGCGGCGTCGCATCGATCGGCGCCGACGACATCGCGCGCAGTCTCACCGCGCACCCCGGCGCCGGTTTCGCCCCGCACGACCCGGTGCTGGCCGCCGCGACCCCCGACCACCGCGTCACGTTGTCCGTCACCGAGACCGAGCAGGAGGTGTCACCGGGAATCACCCAGCGGCTGTGGACATTCGGCGGCTCGGCACCGGGCCCGACGCTGCGCGGCAAGGTCGGCGACGTCTTCGAGATCACCCTCGTCAACGACGGCACCATCGGACACTCGATCGACTTTCACGCCGGGGCGCTGGCCCCCGACGGCCCGATGCGCACGATCCAACCGGGCGAACGGCTGGTCTACCGGTTCACCGCGCCGCGCGCCGGCGTGTGGCTGTATCACTGTGCGACGATGCCGATGTCGGTGCACATCGCCAACGGCATGTTCGGCGCGGTGGTCATCGACCCGCCGGATTTGGCGCCGGTCGACCGCGAATACCTGATGGTGCAGTCGGAGTTCTACCTCGGCTCGCCCGGCGGTGAGGTCGACGCCGCGAAGGTCGCCGCCGACACCCCGGATCTGGTGGTGTTCAACGGTTATGCCAACCAGTACGACCATGCGCCGCTGACCGCGAACGTCGGCGAACGGGTACGGATCTGGGTATTGGCCGCCGGACCCAATCGCGGCAGCTCCTTTCACGTCGTCGGCGGCCAGTTCGACACCGTGTGGGCAGAAGGCGACTACCGGCTGCGGCCGGGCCCCGGCGGCGCGCAGAGCCTCGGATTGTCCGCGGCCCAAGGCGGTTTCGTCGAGCTGAGCTTCGACGAGCCGGGGCACTACCCGTTCGTCACCCACGCGATGGTCGACGCCGAACGCGGCGCGCACGGCATCATCAAAGTCGGCTAGCGAACATCTGTCGCGAGCGCTCACCTGGGTACGCAATGGCGGGCTGAAACCGTACCTAACTGAGCGCTGGCGGCATCAGGAGGGGTAGCGGCGCGGGGTGAACACCCGCTCGCCGTACCACTGGGTCTGCGACGACCCGACGATCAGCAGGCAGCGCATGTCGACGTCGGCCGGGTCCAGGTCGGCGAGGGGCACCACCTTCACCTCTTCGGCGGGGCCCGACACGTCGCGGCCGATCACCACCGGCGTGCCGGGGTCGCGGTGCTCGAGCAGCAGATCGCGCATCGCGCCGACCTGCCAGGTGCGGCTTTTCGACGCCGGGTTGTAGACCGCCAGCACCAGATCGGCGGCCGCCGCAGCGGTCAACCGCCCCGCGATCACGTCCCACGGCTTGAGCCGGTCCGACAGTGAGATCACCGCATAGTCGTGGCCCAGCGGGGCACCGACGCGGCTGGCCACGGCCTGCGCGGCCGTCATCGCCGGGATCACCCGCACGTCGACGCCGGGCCACTGCTTGGCTTCCTCGAGCACCGCGGTGGCCATCGCGAACACACCCGGGTCCCCGGAGGACACCACCGCGACCGCACGGCCCTGCTCGGCCAGTGTGCAGGCCAACCGCGCACGCGCGGACTCGTCGGTGTTGTCGCTGGGATGGCGGCGCTGGCCGTCGCGAACCCCGATGCGGTCGAGGTAGGGGCCGTAGCCGATCAGGTCGGTCGCCGCGGCCAGTTCACGGCGGCTCTGCGGCGTCATCCACGCGGTGTCGCCGGGACCCAGCCCGACGACCGCGACGCTGCCGATGATCTGCGCGCGTCGCGGCCGGCCCGGCAGCATCGCCAGCGAGAAGTACGGGACGGCGTGCTCGTCGACCTCGCCCGCGCCCAGCACCCGCTGCGCGTCGGTGCTGGCCCGTTCCACGTAGAACGCCTCGTCGAGCCGCCCAGACGCCGAAAGCGCTTCGCGCACCGCAGGATACGAGCGACCCAGCTTGAGCACCACGGCCGCGTCGGTGTCGGCCAGGCGCCGCTTGAGCTCGTCGACGCCGAGCGTGCCGGGCAGGATCGACAGCACCTCGTCGCCCTGCACCAGCGGGGTGCCGGTGGCCGCGGACGCGGCACTCACCGACGTCACACCGGGCACGATCACCGCGTCGAACCGCTGCGTGAGCCGGGTGTGCATATGCATGTACGAGCTGTAGAACAGCGGATCGCCCTCGGCGAGCAGCGCCACGTTGCGGCCGGCCTCCAGATGGGCGGCGATTCGGTCGGCGGCCTCGCGGTAGAAGTCCTCGATCGCGCCGGCGTATCCACCGGGATGGTCGGTGGTCTCGGTGGTCACCGGATAGACCAGATGCTCCTCGATCTGGCCCGGCCGCAGATACGGTTCGGCGATGCCGCGCGCGATGCTACGGCCGTGCCGCGCGCTGTGATAGGCGACGACGTCGGCCTCGCCGATCACCCGTGCCGCCTTGACGGTCACCAGTTCGGGGTCGCCGGGTCCGAGCCCGACACCCCACAGTCTTCCGGGAACTTCGGTCATTCTTCTTCGGTGGCAATCGCGTTCACGGCCGCGGCGGCCATCGCGCTGCCGCCGCGGCGACCCGTCACGACGAGATAGGACATCCCGCGCGGCCGGTCGATGAGTTCCTGCTTGGACTGCGCCGACCCGACGAAACCGACCGGGCCGCCCAGCACCGCCGCCGGGGTGGGGGCGCCGTCGTCGAGCAGTTCGAGCAGCCGGAACAACGCGGTCGGCGCGTTGCCGATGGCCAGCACGGCGCCGCCGAGGCGGTCGGCCCACAGCTCCACCGCGGCTGCTGAGCGGGTGGTGCCCTGTCGCGCCGCCAGTTCGGGTGCCCGAGGGTCGGCGACCAGCGACACCACCTCGTTGTCGGCGGGCAGCCGCGACCGCGTGATGCCCGCGGCCACCATCGACGAGTCACACAGCACCGGTGCGCCCGCGGCGAGCGCGGCGTGGGCCTTGGTGACCACGCCCTCGCGGTAGGCGACGTGCTCGGCGACGTCGACCTGCCCGCAGGTGTGGATCAGCCGCACGACCACCCTGGCCACATCGGCGGGGAAGCGCGCCAGGTCGGCCTCGTCGCGGATGATCGCGAACGACTGCCGATAGATCTCGGCGGCGTCGCGAATGTAGTCGAGCACCCGCTCACCCTACGGTGGCGCGGTGCGCGGCCGATATCCGTCTCCGGTGGCCACCAGCACCTCGCCGACGCCCGGGCTGCCGCAGGCCCGGTCGCAGCCGACGAAATGGCGGTGGCCGGTGGCCGGTTCGCCCGCTGCGGCGGTGGCGTCGGCGCGCACGTCGGCAGCCGAGTGCGCGCAGCCCGGGCTGCCGGTACACGCGCTGACCGACAACCACGGCGAGCGCTCGTCGAACACCAAACCCATCGGGGCGAGCACCCGCAGCGCGGTGTCGGCGCGCGCTTCGTCGAGATCGAAGACCAACACCGAACGCCACGGGGTGATCGCCATCGGCGCGTCGATGGCGGCCAGGAACTCGGCCGTGCGGGCGGGTAACACGCCCAGCGGCACGGCCGCGCCCAACGCGATGCGGCCGTCGTGCTGTTCGATCCAGCCGACCGGTGGGCGCGTGACCGGTTCCCACGTCGCACCGGCATCGGCCGTCACCGCCAGATCGGCGATCAACGCACCGGCGTCATCGAGTTCGGCGACGCGCCAAGCCTTTCCGCAGATGTCGACGAACCGCGCAGCGACGTCGACCAGCGTGGGCACCACCTGCGGTGCCGACAGCCGCACGCCGGTGTCGCGGCCCGCCAGCAGCAGCGCCGCCGAATCACCGACGAAGTGCACCCCGGTGTCGGCGGCCAGCCCGGAGATGTCGCCGCGGCCGTCGTCGATGCCGAACAGGAACCGGCCCGGCAGCGCCGCGAGCCCGGGCCGCGCCTGGATCGCGTCGTCGAGATCGGTGACGGTGAAGCGGACGTCGGCGGCCGTCGCTGTCCGGCCCGACAGCGGGGAGGCCACGATGTTGCGCACCCGCTCATGTGTCGGTGACGGCAGCAGCCCCGCAGCCGCGAGAGCATCGGCCACCCCGACCGGGTCGTCCTGTATGCCGCGGATCTGGATGTTGCCCCGCGACGTGAGTTCCACAGTGCCAGAACCCCACCGCGCCGCGGCGCCCGCCACCGCCCGCAGTTGCGCGGCGGTGATCATCCCGCCGGGAAGCCGCACCCGCGCCAGCGCACCGTCGGCGGCGCGGTGCACGTGCAAGGCGCCGGGGCAGGCGTCGTGATCGCGGGTACGAGCCATGGGCTCACCGTACGCCGGGGTCACCTGAAACACAGGTAGTCGGCTACGCATGACGCCCGGGCGTCAGCGGTCGAAGCTTTCTCATCAGATACCGGGCAACCACGGTGGAGAGTATGAAATGAGCAGTCTGACAACCAATTCTGACCCAACAGCCACCCCGACTACCCGTAGCGTCCGCGCGCAGGCGCCCGTCGACGAGCCGGTCCTGATCACCGAACAGCAGGTGCTGTGGGGCACCGCGGCCCCGCGCTGCGCGAAACCGGCCGCAATGCAGAAGAAGCAGAAGCCGGTGCGACGCCAGTACCCGAAGCGGTACGCGTGGCTCGAAAACTCCCTCATGAGCCGCCAAACGGACCGCCTCTAAACCCCCTTGCGTGTGACGCCGGCCACAGCGCTGGCCGCGGTGATCCGTGCCACACATATCGATCACTTGGGCTGGTTTTGGTCGTAGCTTCTGCACATCTGGATCTCTTGGAAGGAACAACGATGTTCGAACTCCTGATCTTCGGCGCGCTGTTGGTCGTCCTAGTCGCCGCGCTGGGCTTGCCGTATCCGAACACCACCCACGATCGGTGGAATCGGCGCTGATCCCCGGCTGGGCGACTTGAGGAGTCCTAGCCGCGCTGACCGCGGCTACGGCTCCACAAACCGCGAAATTTGGTGATGGGGTAGTAATGGGGCGTGGCTCCGCCCCAACGCACCCCGACCGTCCTGGTCCTGTCGACCTCCGATACCGACCTGATCACCGCGCGCGCCAGCGGCGCGCAGTACCGGTGGGCGAACCCGTCGCGGCTCGTCGACGGTGAACTCGCGGAACTGCTCGGCGCGGCCGACATCGCGGTGGTACGCATCCTCGGCGGCTACCGGGCGTGGCAGGACGGCATCGATTCGGTGGTGGCCAGCGGGCTGCCCACGGTGGTGGTCAGCGGCGAACAGACACCCGACGCGGAGTTGATGGGCCACTCCACCACGCCGGCCGGTGTGGCCGTGCAGGCCCACCTGTACCTCGCGCAGGGCGGGGTGGAAAACCTGCGGCAGCTGCACGCGTTCCTGTGCGACACGGTGTTGATGACCGGCTTTGGGTTCGCTCCTCCGGTGACCACCCCGACCTGGGGCGTTCTCGAGCGTCCGGTCCGCAACGCCGACGGCCCCACCGTCGCGGTGCTCTACTACCGCGCCCAACACCTGGCGGGTAACACCGCCTATGTGGATGCGCTGTGCGCGGCTATCGAAGACGCGGGCGGGCGGGCACTGCCGGTGTTCTGCGCATCGCTGCGCACGGCCGACGCCGAACTGCTCGAGCTGCTCGGTACCGCCGACGCGATGGTGACCACCGTGCTGGCCGCCGGCGGCGCCACCCCGGCCGCCGTCACCGCCGGAGGTGACGACGACACCTGGAACGTGGCGCATCTGGCCGCCCTCGACATCCCGATCCTGCAAGGGCTGTGCCTGACGAGCTCGCGGGCGCAGTGGCACGACAACGACGACGGGCTGTCCCCGCTCGACGTCGCCAGCCAGGTCGCGGTTCCCGAGTTCGACGGGCGCATCATCACGGTTCCGTTCTCGTTCAAGGAGATCGACGACGAAGGGCTGATCTCCTATGTCGCCGACCCGGAACGCTGCGCCCGCGTCGCCGGGCTTGCGGTGCGCCATGCCCGGTTACGCGCGATCCCGCCGGAGCAGAAGCGGGTCGCGGTGGTGTTCAGCGCCTATCCCACCAAGCACGCCCGCATCGGCAACGCCGTCGGCCTGGACACACCGGCCAGCGCCGTCGCCGTGCTGCGGGCGATGCGCGAGCACGGGTACGCGGTCGGCGACATTCCGGGCCTGGACGCCGGCGATGGGGACGCGCTGATCCACGCCTTGATCGAACGCGGGGGACAGGACCCCGACTGGCTCAGCGAAGGCCAACTGGAAGGTAACCCGATCCGGGTGTCCACCAAGGACTATCGGGCGTGGTTCGACACGCTGCCCGCGGAGTTCACCGATGCCGTGACGGCGCAATGGGGTCCGCCGCCCGGTGAGCTGTTCGTCGACCGCAGCCAGGACCGCGACGGTGAAATCGTCATCGCAGCGCTGCAGGCCGACAACGTGGTGCTGATGGTGCAGCCGCCACGCGGCTTCGGCGAGAACCCGGTCGCCATCTATCACGACCCCGACCTGCCGCCGAGCCACCATTATCTGGCCGCCTACCACTGGCTGGACCAGGGTTTCGGCGCGGATGTCGTCGTGCACCTCGGCAAGCACGGCAACCTGGAGTGGCTGCCGGGCAAGACGCTGGGTATGTCGGCCGCCTGCGCACCGGATGCCGCGCTGGGCAACCTGCCGCTGGTCTACCCGTTCCTGGTCAACGACCCCGGTGAGGGCACCCAAGCCAAGCGCCGCGCGCACGCGACGTTGGTCGACCACCTCATCCCGCCGATGGCCAGAGCCGAAACCTACGGTGACATCGCCCGTTTGGAGCAGCTGCTCGACGAACACGCCAACATCGCCGCGCTGGACCCCGGCAAGCTGCCCGCCATCCGCCAGCAGATCTGGACGCTGATGCGCGCGGCGAAGATGGACCACGACCTCGGGCTCGAGGACCGGCCCGACGAGGACTCGTTCGACGACATGCTGCTGCACGTCGACGGCTGGCTGTGCGAGATCAAAGACGTCCAGATCCGCGACGGTCTGCACATCCTGGCCGAAACACCCGCCGGCGAAGCCGAACTCGACCTCGTGCTGGCGGTGCTGCGGGCCCGCCAGCTGTTCGGCGGCGAGCACACCGTGCCCGGGCTGCGCCAGGCGCTCGGCCTGGCCGAGGACGGCAACGACGAACGCACCGCCGTTGACGCAGCAGAATCTCAAGCCCGCGAACTCGTTGCCGCGCTGCAGGGGTCGGGGTGGAACCCGGATATCGTCGACACGCTGACCGACAACGCCGACGTCGCCGCGGTGCTGCGGTTCGCGGCCAACGAGGTGGTACCCAGGTTGGCAGGTACCGCAGCCGAGATCGATCAGATCCTGCGCGCGTTGGAGGGCCGGTTCATCGCGGCCGGCCCGTCGGGCTCACCGCTGCGCGGGCTGGTCAACGTGCTGCCCACCGGACGCAACTTCTACGCCGTGGACCCCCGCGCCGTGCCGTCCAAGCTGGCGTGGGAAACCGGTGTGGCACTTGCTGATTCGCTGCTGGCCCGGTACCGCGACGACCACGGCCGGTGGCCGGAGTCGGTCGGGCTGTCGGTGTGGGGCACCTCGGCGATGCGCACCGCAGGCGACGACATCGCCGAAGTGCTGGCCCTGCTTGGGGTGCGGCCGGTGTGGGACGAGGCCTCGCGGCGCGTGGTCGACCTGGAACCGATCGGCCTCGCCGAACTCGGCAGGCCCCGCATCGACGTGACCGTGCGCATCTCCGGGTTCTTCCGCGACGCGTTCCCGCACGTCGTCACGATGCTCGACGACGCCGTGCAGTTGGTCGCCAACCTCGACGAGCCCGCCGAGGCCAACTATGTGCGCGCCCACACCCAAGTCGACTTGTCCGAACACGGTGACCAACGACGCGCCACTACAAGGATTTTCGGATCCAAACCCGGTACCTACGGCGCAGGGCTGCTGCAGCTGATCGACAGCCGCAACTGGCGCGACGATGCCGACTTGGCCCAGGTGTACACCGCGTGGGGCGGGTTTGCCTACGGCCGAGATTTGGACGGCTGGCCTGCTTCTGAAGACATGAGCCGCCAGTACCGCCGGATCGCGGTGGCCGCCAAGAACACCGACACCCGCGAACACGACATCGCCGACTCCGACGACTACTTCCAGTACCACGGCGGCATGGTCGCCACCGTGCGAGCGCTGACCGGTAAGGACCCCGCGGCCTACATCGGCGACAACACCCGGCCCGACTCGGTGCGCACCCGCACGCTGTCGGAGGAGACCACCCGCGTGTTCCGGGCCCGCGTCGTCAACCCGCGCTGGATGAACGCGATGCGCCGGCACGGCTACAAGGGCGCCTTCGAGATGGCTGCCACGGTCGACTACCTGTTCGGCTACGACGCGACCGCGGGCGTGATGGCCGACTGGATGTATGAGCAACTCACCGCCGAGTACGTGCTGGACGACGAGAACCGCAAATTCATGGTCGAATCCAACCCATGGGCGCTGCACGGGATGGCCGAACGGTTGTTGGAGGCCGTGGACCGCGGCATGTGGGCGCAACCCGATGCGGCGACGCTGGAAAGCCTGCGCCAGGTGCTGCTCGAAACCGAAGGCGACCTCGAAGGCTGACGTCCGCGCGTGACTCTGCGTCCAGGGCGCGGTTTCGTCGAATTTTTCGCCCTGAGCGCAGAGTCAACGGCCACCCGGCCTGCCCAGTAAGTTGGGAGCGTGTCTGTCACCTTCGCCGACGTTGCGAAATCCGAATACATCCTGCTGACGACGTTCACCAAAGACGGTCGGCCCAAGCCGACCGCGGTTTGGGCGGCGCCCAATGGTGACCGGCTGCTGGTGATCACGCAGGAAAAGTCGTGGAAGGTCAAGCGGATCCGCAACACACCGCGGGTGACCATCGCGAAATGCGATGCGCGCGGCAACCCGAAGGGCGAACCCGTCGAGGCCGTCGCGACGATCCTCGACAAATCGGCCAACGCCGAGACCTACGACGCGCTCGGCAAGCGCTACGGGCTGCTCGGCAAGACGTTCAACTTCTTCAGCAAGCTGCGCGGCGGAATGAAGAACAACGTTTCGATCGAACTGAAGGCGGCGTGAGGATGGCTGACACCTTCGCCGACGTCGCCAAGTCCAAGTACATCCTGCTGACCACGTTCACCAAGGACGGCAGGCCGAAGCGCACACCGGTGTGGGGCGTCCGCGACGGCGACAAGCTGCTGATCATCACCGACGACGGCTCCTGGAAAACCAAGCGGATCAACAACACTCCGAGGGTCACCATCCAGAAGTCCGGTGCACTCGGCAAACCCAAGGGCGATCCGGTGGAGGCGGTCGCGCGCAACCTGCCGAAGTCCGAGACCCGCCGGGTCTTCGACAAGGTCACCAAGCGCTACTGGTACCACGCGTGGTGGTGGATACCGCAGGCAATCCTGCGCGGCGGCATCGACAAGGTGCACTCAGCCATCGAGGTACAGCCGGCGACTTAGGTCGTCAGGTGCTCGGTGAAGAACGCGAAGACGCGCCGCCACGCGTCGTCGGCGGCCGCCTCGTCATAGCCGAACCCGGCGATCCGCAGCAGCGGCTGAGCAGGCAGTTTGTTGGCGAAACTGTGGCCGGCGTCGGCATACACCTGGATATCGGCGGGAATATCCTTGTCCTGGACCACCTCGCGCAGCCGTGCCGGCGCCCCGCGCCCGAGCGGGTCGCGACGGCCGAAACTGGCCACGATCGGACACGCCCCGTCCAGCGTGTCGCTGAGATCGCGCGGCAGCGGTGTGCCGTAGAACGGGGCTGAGGCACCAAAACCGTTGGGCGACATCACCAACGCGAACTGCCCGCCCATACAGAACCCCACAATGCCGACCGCGCCCGTGCACTGCGGCATGGCCTGCAGATGGTCGCGGGCAGCCAGGATGTCGTCGAGCGCACGGCCACGCTTGCTGAGCAGCTCCCGGAACACCCGGGTCACGCACCGCGCGCGGCCGCCGCGCGAGTACAAGTTCGGTGTGACGGCGATGAACCCGGCCGCCGCGATCCGCGCCGAGGTCGCCTCGCTGTCGGGCCGGTAACCGATCGCGTCGTGCACCACCACCACGCCCGGCCAAGGTCCGTCGCCCTGCGGAACGCCCAGCAGCGCGTCGATCGGGCCGTCCGGGGTTTCGAGGTTGATCTTGGTCACGTTGCCAATCTACGGAACCAGACCGGCTGTTTCGGACGTTGTGCGGATATGGCGATGCGGCTGTTCCTGCTGTACGTGGTCCTCGAGATCGCGGTGATCGTGGCGCTGACCGCGACCATCGGCATCGGCTGGACCCTTCTGATGCTGGTCGCGGCCTTCGCCGTGGGCCTCGTGCTGGCCGGATCGCAGCTGCGACGGCAACTCCGCCGCCTGCAGTCCGGGCTCAGCGCCGCCGCCGTACCGGACGCGGCCAAAGACAGCCTGCTCGTCGCGCTGGGTACCGTGCTCGTCGTCATACCCGGACTGGCCAGCTCGATGCTCGGTGCCTTGCTCCTCCTGCCGCCCACCAGGGCGGCGGTGCGCCCGCTGGTCACGGCGCTGGCCGCGCGCCGGATGCCGCTGATCACCGTCGGCGTCGCGGGGTTGCGACACACCGCGCAGCCGCGCGGTGATTACATCGACGGCGAGGTGATCGACGTCGTCGACACCGATCCGCACACCGTGGAGCGCAAGCCCGAATAAGTGACTGACCTCCTGCTCAACGGGCGGGTGCACAGCCCCGCCATGCCCGACGCGACCGCGCTGGCGGTGCGCGACGGCGTCGTCGCGTGGCTGGGCAGCGACAACGTTGGCCGCGCACAGTTCCCCGAGGCCCAGATCACTGACCTCGACGGCGCCTTCGTCGCGCCGGCGTTCGTCGACAGCCACGTCCACCTCACCGCCACGGGCCTGACCCTGATCGGGCTCGACCTCCGCGCGGCCACCTCGCTTCGGCACTGCCTGCAGCTGCTCGGCGAGCACGCCGCCGCCCATCCCGACGGCGTGATCTGGGGGCACGGCTGGGACGAGTCCGGATGGCCCGAGCGCACCCCACCCAGCACCGCTGACGTCGACGCCGCGGTCGGCGACCGGCCCGCCTACCTGACCCGCGTCGACGTCCACTCGGCGGTCGCGACCACCGCGCTGCGCCGGCTCATCTCCGGCCTGCCGGACGCGCCCGGCTACGCCGCGCAGCAGCCGTTGACCGGCGACGCGCACCACCTCGTGCGCGCCGCCGCCCGCGACCGGCTGACCCCCGAACAGCGCGACCAGGCCCGAGCAGCCGCCTTGGACATCGCCGCCGCACTCGGCATCGTCGCCGTGCACGAATGCGCGGGCCCTGACATCGGCGGCCTCGACGACTGGGCCGAGATCCGGCGCATCGACCACGGCGTCGACATCGTCGGCTACTGGGGTGAGGCGGTCACCGACGCGCAGCAGGCCCGAGCGCTGATCGAGCGCACCGGCACCCACGGGCTGGCCGGCGACCTGTTTGTCGACGGTGCGCTGGGCTCCCGCACGGCGTGGTTGCACCAGCCCTACAGTGACGCCGAAAATTGCTGCGGCAACACCTATCTCGACACCGATGCGATCAGCGCACATCTGCACGCCTGCACCGAGGCTGGCATCACCGCGGGTTTCCACGTCATCGGCGACGCGGCCGTGACCGCCGTGGTCGATGCGCTCGACCGCGTGGTCGACACCTTCGGCGCGCCCGCCGTGGCGCGGTGCGGGCACCGGCTCGAACATCTCGAGATGATCACCGCCGAACAGGCCCGCCAGCTCGGCGCGTGGGGTGTGTTCGCCAGCGTGCAACCGAATTTTGACGCGCTGTGGGGCGGCGTCGACGGCATGTACGCGCAGCGTCTCGGACCCGACCGCGTCGGGGCGCTCAACCCGTTCGCGCTGTTAGCATCCCAAGGCGTGCCACTCGCCTTCGGCTCCGATACACCCGTCACCAGCATGAATCCCTGGGCGACGGTACGTGCGGCGATCCGGCACCGCACGCAGGGCAGCGCGCTGTCGGCGCGCGCGGCGTTCTCGGCGGCCACCAGGGGCGCCTGGCGGGCCGCAGGGGTGCGCGACGGCATCACCGGCACGCTGGTTCCCGGCGCGCGCGCCTCGTACGCGGTCTGGGAGACCGGCGAGCTCGAGGTGGCCGCACCTGATAACGCGGTGCAACGCTGGTCGACGGATCAACGCTCGCGGGTGCCCGCGCTGCCACGACTCGACGGGAAACTGCCCCGTTGCCGACAGACGGTCCATCGTGGTGTCGTCATCCATGGCTGAGCCGCCGAGATGGCGCGCACGGGCCGAGCGGTTCGGCCGGGCGGTGCTGGCGCGGCTGCCGCAGCTGACGGTGACAATCGTCGCGGGCCTGCTGCTGTGTCTGAGCTTCCCGCCGTTTGACTGGTGGTATCTGGCCGTCGTCGCGTTCGGGGCGCTGGCATGGGTGTTGACCCGTGAAACGACCACGACTGCAGGCGGTTTCGGATACGGGTTTCTTTTCGGGGCGGCTTTCTACCTGCCGCTGCTGCCGTGGGTCAGCGGGTTTGTCGGGGCGGTCCCGTGGATCGCCTTGTCGCTCGTCGAAGCGCTGTTCCCGGCGTTGTTCGGCGCACTGGCCGTGCTGGTGCGACGCCTGCCGGGCTGGCCGCTGTGGTTCGCGGGGCTATGGGCGGCACAGGAGTGGCTGAAGTCCACCGTGCCGTTCGGCGGATTTCCCTGGGGTGTAGTCGCTTTCAGCCAGACCGATGCGCCGCTGTTGCCGCTGGCCCGCATCGGCGGGGCGCCGCTGCTGTCGTTCGCCGTGGTGCTGGTCGGGTTCAGCTTCGCCGCCATCGTTTTCGAGGTCGCGCAGTGGTGGCGCCGCGACGAAGCGCACAAGGCGCGCCCGCCGGCCGTGGTGCTGGCCGGGGCGTGTATCACCGTCGTGTTGCTGGCCACCGCGCTGGCCTGGCCGGCGGTGCGCCAATCCGGCATGGGGGCAGGCGAAGACCAGCCGGTGACCGTCGCCGTCGTCCAGGGCAACGTGCCGCGCCTCGGGCTGGACTTCAACGCCCAACGGCGCGCGGTTCTCGACAACCACGTGCGCGAGACGATGCGGCTGGCCGCCGACGTGCGCGCCGGGCGGGCGTCGCAGCCCATGTTCGTCGTGTGGCCGGAGAACTCGTCGGACATCGATCCGCTGCGCAACCCCGACGCCAACAAGCTGATCTCCAACGCCGCAGCGGCCATCGACGCGCCGATCCTGGTCGGCGGGGTGGTGGCGGCCGACGGCCACAGCCCCGACAACCCGGTGTCGACGAACTCGGTGATCGTGTGGAATCCCGAGCGTGGTCCCGTGGATCGCCACGACAAGCGGATCGTACAGCCGTTCGGCGAGTATCTGCCGTGGCGCAGCTTCTTCAGCCACCTGTCGCCGTACGCCGACCGCGCGGGCTACTTCATCCCCGGGGACGGGGACGGGGTGGTGACGGCGGCGGGCATTCCGGTCGGGGTCGCCACGTGCTGGGAAGTCATCTTCGATCGTGCCCCACGCGAGTCGGTGCGCAACGGCGCGCAACTGCTGGCCGTACCTACCAACAACGCCACCTTCGACGAGGCGATGAGCGAACAGCAGCTCGCGTTCGCGCGGCTGCGTGCCGTCGAGCACGACCGCTACACCGTCGTCGCGGGCACCACCGGGATCAGCGCCGTCATCGCTCCCGACGGCCATGAGATCGCCCGCACCGAGTTCTTCGAACCCGCCTACCTCGACACCGCGGTCCGGCTGAAAAGCCAGCTCACAGTGGCGACCGGGTGGGGTCCGGCGATCCAGGGGCTGCTGATCGCCGTCGGCGTCGGCAGCGTGATCGCCGCGATACTGCACAATTGGACAGTTGCGCGTCGTCGATCCAGCGGCGACAAGGTAAGAGGAGCCACATGACGACGGGCCCGGGCCCCGGGGAACGCCCAAGCCAGCGTGCGCTGGTGATCATCCCCACGTACAACGAGCGGGAGAACCTGCCGCTGATCGTGCGGCGCGTTCAGCAGTCGTGCCCCGAGGTGCACATTCTGATCGTCGACGACGGCAGCCCCGACGGCACCGGCGACCTCGCCGACGAGTTCGCGCTGGCCGACCCGGACACGGTGCACGTCATGCACCGCACCGCCAAAGGCGGTCTGGGCGCGGCCTACCTGGCCGGTTTCGAGTGGGGACTGCGCCGCGAGTACGCGGTCCTGATCGAGATGGACGCTGACGGCAGCCATCCGCCCGAACAGCTGCACCGCCTGCTCGACGCCGTCGACGCCGGAGCCGATCTGGCGATCGGTTCGCGCTACGTGCCCGGGGGAGAGGTGCGCAACTGGCCCAAGCGGCGGCTGGTGCTGTCACGCACGGCCAACGGCTACTCGCGCATTCTGCTCGGCGTCGACATCCACGACATCACCGCCGGCTACCGCGCCTACCGGCGTGAGGTGCTGGAGAAGATCGACCTGACCGCCGTGGACTCCAAGGGCTACTGCTTCCAGATCGACCTGACCTGGCGCACCATCAACAACGGGTTTCAGGTGGTGGAGGTGCCGATCACCTTCACCGAACGTGAGTTCGGGCAGTCCAAGATGAGCGGATCCAACATCCGCGAAGCCCTGTTCAAGGTCGCGGAGTGGGGAATCCGCGGGCGCCTGGACCGGGCCCGCGGAGTCGGTGTCACCCGCTAGCTGGTGCCGCGGCGCCGGGCCTTGATGATGTCCATGCGCTCCTTGAGCAGTTCCTCGAGTTCCTCGATCGAACGACGCTCGAGCAGCATGTCCCAGTGGGTCCGCGGCGGCTTCGTCTTCTTCGGCTCGGGCGCGTCACCCTCGATCAGCGTGCCCTCCATGCCGTTGCGGCACAGCCAGGTGTGGGGGATCTCGGCGTCGTCGGCGAACGGGACGTCAAACTCCTCGCCGTTGTCGGTGCGGTACCGGGCGACCTGACGCGGCGCCAAGTCGTGGTTGCGGTCGGTCTCGTAGCTCACAGCTCCGAGGCGACTGCCTCTCAGGACACGATCAGCCATCGTCAACACTCCTCAAATAAAACCCTGGTTGTCCGGTACATGAACGCCCCAACGCGCCAGATAAGTTCCCGACTCGACCGTCCATGATACCGGGATCGGCCGGTCCCTACGTTTACAGTCAGGTTCCGTGGCACGGCGATTACGTCCCCAACCCTGTCGCTGGTGCGGCCGCGAAGTCGCCGACGCAGGCCTGGGCAGGCGTCGACAGTACTGCCGACAGTCGTGCCGGCAGCGCGCCTACGAACAACGCACGCTCGTCAAGGGCACATCCCTGGCGCCCGACGCGGTGGTGCTCACCGCCGAAGAGGCCACCGAACTCGCTGACCGGGTGTATCAGGTCCGCTGCGCCGCCGAAGACGTCGCGACCGCCATAGAAGAAGGCGCCGACAACGACGAACTGCGCCACCTGTGCACCGAGTTGATGCGGGCCGCCAAGGCCGCCGACGGCTGGCGCTAGCCGGGAAGTTCCTCAGCAGCTGAACATCTGCCCGATCTGCGGCGGGGCGGTCACCGGTTGGAGGCAGCCGAACGGTTCGACGCCCGCGTCGCTGAACTTGACCGCGGACTGGTGCGCGTAGTTGACGCAGAACAGGCCGACGGTGTCGGAACGGCACCGGTAGTCGCCGAACGCCAACACCTGGCCGTAGGGCAGTTCCGCGCCCACACCGGCGGTGAAGGGTCCCGGATCGCCGTGCACGGAGCCGACGGCCACGGTGGTGCCGTCGTAGTCGACCCAGCCGCCCTTCCACTCGCCGTACGCGTCGGCGGGCCGCGGCGGCGGGTCGGCCAAATCGAGCAGGCATACCAGTGCGCCGTCGGTCATGCATCGCGTGGTGCTCGTCGGGGTCCGGAACGCGACATCGTCGCCCAACTGCGTTGTGGTGCCGTCGCGGAACGCGACGTTGTACTGGGCCGGGTCGGCCGGGTCGCCCGCCTCGATCCAGGCGATGACGTCGGCGATAGGCGTGCCGGCATCGGGAGGCTGGGCGGGTGCGGTGGTGGTCGGGGCGGTCGTGGTGGTGCGGCCCGGATCCGGGGGGATCGGCTCGATCCGTTCGGCCTCGCCGCCGACCGACTGGGAACATCCGGCTAGCAGCACCGAGACCGCGATGAGCCCAGCGATTCGCATACCGGCCAGGTTAGCGGGCCGACACGGCGGGCCCGGCCAGGCGCGGCGGCGGGCGCGCATTCGCTACCGTCGGGTGATGCACGAACACACCGTCCGCGCAAAGATCGACGCCGGAACCATCGAAGGTTTCACCCGTGACGGAGTGAACCGCTGGCGTGGCATTCCCTATGCCCGCCCGCCGGTGGGTTCGCTGCGGCTGCGTGCGCCGCAGCCCGTCGAGCCGTGGCGTGGTGTGCGGTACTGCCACGGGTACGGCAACTGTGCGCCCCAGCAGCGCATGTACACGATGCTGGCGCCCGGCAAATACCAGCCGATGAGCGAGGACTGTCTGACGCTCAACGTGGTCGCCCCCAAGCGGCCGCCCGAAGCGCCGCTTCCGGTCATGGTTTTCATCCACGGCGGCGGCTATTTCATGGGCACGTCGGCCACCCCGATCTACGACGGGGCGTCGCTGGTCCGCAACGGCTGCGTCTACGTCTCGGTGAACTACCGGCTGGGCGCGCTGGGATGTTTGGACCTGTCGTCGCTGTCCAACGACGAGTTCACCTTCGACGACAACCTGTACCTGCGCGACCTGGTGATGGCGTTGCGGTGGGTGCGCGACAACATCGCAATGTTCGGCGGTGACCCCGACAACGTCACCATCTTCGGCGAAAGCGCCGGCGCGCACGCCGTCGCCACCCTGTTGGCCGTACCGGAAGCCAAAGGCCTTTTTACGCAAGCGATCTCGGAGAGCCCCGCGGCGGGTATGGTGCGTACCAAGGAAGTCGCGGAGCAGTACGCGGAACGGTTCGCCGCACTGCTCGGCGCGCGCAAGGCGGACGGCGCCAACGCGGTGATGGCCGCGCACCCAATCGATTTGGTGACCGCGTTCGACCGGCTGATCAAACATGGGCAACGCGAGATGCTCGGCGCGTTCGCGGCCGGCCCCACCAGCGGCGGCGATTACCTGCCGCTGGATCCGGTCGAGGCGATGCGCAACGGAAAAGCCCACCGGGTACCGCTGATCGTGGGCACGAACAAAGAGGAGGCCCGGTTGTTCGGCCGTTTCCTCAAACTGCTGCCGATGACCGAGCCGATGATCGAGCGCCTGCTGGCGGAGGTCGACCCCGCTGAGCGCGAACGTATTACCGCCGCCTACCCGGGCTATCCGGATCCGCGCGCGTGCGTCCAGTTCGGCGGCGACTTCGCGTTCGGGTCGGCAGCATGGCAGATCGCGGAGTCGCACAGCGTGCACACCCCGACCTACCTGTACCGCTACGACTATGCCCCGCGCACGCTGCGGTGGTCGGGACTGGGCGCCACCCACGCCACCGAGCTGTTGGCGGTGTTCGACGTCTACCGCAGCGGTTTCGGACGGCTACTGACCGCCGTCGCCGACCGTCGCACCGCGTTGCGGGTCAGCGACGACATCCAGAGCCGGTGGCACGCCTTCGCTCGAACCGGGATGCCGAAGGGGGACTGGCCCGCCTACACCGCCGCCGAGCGGGCGGTGATGGTGCTCGACCATCGACCCCGCGTCGAGTTCGATCCGCACGCCGCCCGCAGGCAGGCATGGGAAGGGTTTTCCCTGGCCAGCCGGTGATTCGCAGCGAATCCGACAATTTTTTGACACCCGTCAACGTTGTGATTTCGCCCACTGCTAGGTTGCCAGGTATGGCCCCCACGCAGAGCGCCGTGATCGAACGGCCCACCGACCTGAACGCCGACTGGCTCACCGCGACCATCGGCGCCGGAACCGTCACCGAATTCGGCACCGAACGCATCGGTACCGGACAGATGAGCGAGTGCTACCGCGTGACGCTGACCTACGCCGACGGCGAGGAAGGCCCACCGTCGGTGGTGTTGAAGGTCGCCGCGACCGACCCCGCCAGTCGCCAGGCCGGCCTGACGCTGGGCCTCTACGAACGGGAGGTCAGGTTCTACACCGACATCGCGCCGCGCATCGGTGGTCCGGTGGCACCGTGCCATTCCGCCGGCTATGACAGCGAGACCGGGGCGTTTCACCTTCTGCTCGGCGACGCGGCGCCGGCCACCGTCGGGGATGAAATCCGCGGTGCCACAGTCGAGCAGGCGAAGCTAGCGCTGGCCGAATTGGGCCGCGTGCACGCCCCGCTGCTCGGTGATCCGGCGGCCGCGCAAGCCGACTGGCTAAACCGCGACACGCCAATCAACCAGGCGCTGATCGGCCAGCTCTACGCCGGGTTCGCCGAGCGCTTCACCGACCGGATCACCGACCAACAGCGTGAGGTCTGCGAGCGGCTGGTCGCCAGCTTCGACGCCTACCTCGCTGTCGAAGCCGATCCGCAGCGCCCGATGGGGCTGATCCACGGCGACTATCGGCTGGACAACCTGCTTTTCGGCGGACCCGGCGCCGACCGCGCGCTGACCGTGGTGGACTGGCAGACCGTCACGTGGGGACCGGCGCTGACCGACGTCGCCTATTTCCTCGGCTGCGCCCTGCCCGTCGAAGACCGCCGCGAGCACTACGACGCGCTGCTGCGCGCCTACCACGAGGCCCTGGGCCCCGACGCGCCGCTGACCCTCGACGACGTCCGCGAGGGCGTACGCAGGCAGAGCTACTTCGGGGTGGTCATGTCGATCGTGTCCTCGATGCTGGTCGAGCGCACCGAGCGCGGCGATCAGATGTTCATGACCATGCTGGATCGGCATTGCCACCATGTGCTGGACACCGACGCCGCGGCGATCCTGCCAGAACCCGTTGGGCTCGAACCGTTGCGGCCCGAGCCCACCGACGAAGGCGCCCACGCACCTGGTGATGAGGAGCTGTGGAACGAGAGCTGGTACTTCGACTTCGTCGACCCCGCGCAGAAGATCGGCGGCTGGATCCGGCTGGGCCTAGTGCCGAACCAGAACGTCGCGTGGATCAACGGGCTGCTGTGCGGGCCGGATATGCCCACCATCGCGATCGTCGACCTCGAGGCCCCGCTGCCGGACGATCCGATGCAGGTGCATTGTGCGGCAGGGGATCTCACGATGGAGATCACCGAGCCGCTGCAGAGCTACCGAGTGACACTGCGCGGGCCCGCGCAAGCCTACGACGATCCGGCCGCGCTGCTGCGCGGCGAGGCCGGCCGGCCGACCGAGCTGACGATGGACCTGGTGTTGCGTACCGAGGGCGTGCCATACCAGTACCGGATCACGCCGCGCTACGAGATCCCGTGCGGGGTGTCGGGCACCGTGTCCGCCGACGGGCAGAGCTACCAACTGGATTCGGTGCCCGGCCAGCGCGACCACTCGTGGGGGGTGCGCGACTGGTGGTCCATGGAGTGGGTGTGGAGCGCGCTGCACCTCGACGACGGCACTCGTCTGCACGGCGTCGACGTCCGGGTCCCGGGCGCACCGCCGGTGGGTATCGGCTACATCCAGCACCCGGACCACGAGCTGATCGAACTGCAGACGGTGGCGGCGCGAGAAGAGATGGGCGACAACGGGTTACCACTGCAGACGACGCTCACGTTGGCGCCGGGTGACGTCACGGTGAGCATCGCCGTGCACGGTCACGCACCGGTGCGGTTGACCTCACCCGACGGTCGGGTCAGCCAGTTCCCGCGGGCGTGGGCCGCCGTCACCGCCGTCGATGGCCGCACCGGCGTCGGATGGCTGGAATGGAATCGCAACCAATAGGGCCGCGTAGCCCCCTTAGCCGCGAGCCCACCCCATTCCCGCGAGCGTGCGAGTTTGAGGGCGACACGCCGAGAGATCGCCGGAGTTTGCGCACGCTCACGGCGGCCTCGCAGCAGCATCATCGGGGCGCGTACATGATGACGCCGACGCCGAGTAGGCAGATCGCCGCCCCGGCGAGATCCCACCGGTCGGGCCGGAAGCCGTCGGCGACCATTCCCCACGCCAGCGAGCCGGCCACGAAGACGCCGCCGTACGCGGCGAGCACCCTGCCGAAGTGGGCGTCGGGCTGAAACGCCGCAACGAACCCGTAGGTGCCCAGCGCGATGACGCCGGCGCCGATCCACAGCCAACCGCGATGTTCGCGAAACCCTTGCCACACCAACCAGGCGCCGCCGATTTCGAGCACCGCGGCCAACGCGAACAACAGCATCGACTTGAGCACTATCACGGCTTCCAGCGTGCCGCGAGCGTGCGCAAACTTCGGCTATTCCACGGCGTGTCGCCCGCAAACCCGCACGCTCGCGCCAAATGCGCCAACTAGCGGGCCGAGTCGTTGTCGAGGTCGTCGCGGTTCAGCCCCATCGGCGTCGCGGCGGGCAGATCGCCGCCGGCCACCACGGCACGGGTGATCGGCGTCAACGCCCGGAACAGCGTCTCCACCTCGTCGTCGGTTAACGCCTCGAGCGCCGACAGCGCAAGCCGGTCGGTGGTGTCTTCGATATGGGCTTTGAGTTCGCGTCCGGCCGCGGTCAGTTCGTCGCCGTCGAGCAAGCCACGCCGGGCCAACCGGTCACTGTAGAGCCGCCACTGTTCGTCGTCGTAGTCGCGGCTGCGCATGATCATCTCTTTGGGCACCCGGCCCGCGGCCGCATGCAAGACATTGGCCTCGCGTCCGGAGATCCCGCAGGCCGCCAGCACGGCGATGTGGCCGTCGCCGCGTTGTTCACGCAGCAGCGTGGCGGCGTGCCACAGCTTGGCCAGCGGTTCGTCGGGCCAGTCCAGCGCCGCGTTGGCGGCGAACAGCGCGCGGCCGTCCAGCGGTGCGCTGCGGGCGGCCTTGGCGGCCAGTTCGGCGGCTTGGCGCACGTTCTCGTCGTCGGCGACGCCGTTGCGGCGCAGCGCCGCCACCGCTGCCTCCCTACGCACCCGAAGCGCGTCGGCCGGCGTGGCGACGTCCCAGGCGGCGGGCAGGGCCCTGGCCACTCGGAGCGGCGCGAAGTTGTAGAACGCGGCGGTCACCACTTGCGGCGGCACGATCCCGAACGGGGCCGAGCGGGCCGCGAAGTAACCCATCCAGAAGCCTTTGAAGCCAAGCCCATCGAGGGCGGCGCGGGCTTCCGGCGCGAAGTAGGTGACGGCGTGCACTGGTTCGATTCGATCGAAGAATCGCCGGGCGAGTTTCGGTTCCCTGTCCACGGTGGCAGTTAACCATTCAGCTCACGACATAGGTCAGCCGCCGCCTCGTCGATGATGGCGCGCATCGCCTTCTCGGCGGCGGCCCCGTCGCCGGTTCTGATGGCGCGGGCCACCTCGTCGTGCAGTTCGATGGCCTCCGGGTTGGGTGTGCTGGGCATCATGCCGTGGTGGGTGCGGCCGGTGAGCACCGCGGCGACGACGCCGTCGAGCGCGCGGAACATCTCGTTGCCGCTGGCCTCCAGCACGGTTCGGTGAAAGAGCTTGTCGGCCAATAGGTATGACTCGAGGTCGCCGGATCGGCCGTGCACCACCATGTCGGAGACGGCCGCGGCCATGGTCCGGCACTGGTCGGGGTTCGCGCGTCGCGCGGCCAGGGCGGCGGCGATGGGTTCGAAGCCGCGCCGCAACTCCGACAGTGACATCAGCTGGGCGGTGCGGTCGCCGACGTCGATGCGCCAGCGTATGAGCATGGGATCGAACACATTCCACTTCTCGACCGGCTGGACCGTGAGCCCCACTCGACGGCGGGACTCGACCAGACCCATCGATTCGAGCACGCGCACGACCTCACGGGTGACGCTGCGCGACAGACCGTGCTGTGTGCTCACCCCGTCGAGCGTGAGCACATGGCCCGCCGGATATGCACCGGACACGATCGCGGTGCCCAATGCGGTGAGCAAACTGGCGTGCAAGGCGCCGACGTTCGATTCCGACGACACGGATACATCCTGTCATAACTGCATCGCAACACTTAAAGGCATATCTTTCTGTAACAGCCTTGCAATCATATGACCATCGCGGCATGGTTGTGACGTCAGCCACAACGGATAGGTGCAATAGATGACGTCGCCAATCGTCGTGATGGGCGTATCGGGGTCGGGCAAGTCGACCGTCGGGGCGGCGTTGGCGCAGCGGTTGCGGGTGCCGTACGCCGACGCCGATGATTTCCACCCGCCGGCCAACATCGCCAAGATGACGTCGGGCCAACCGCTCGACGACGACGACCGCCGGCCGTGGCTGGACGCGATCGGGGAGTGGCTGGCCGAGCGGGGCGATCGCGGCGGGGTGATGAGCTGCTCGGCGCTCAAGCGCAGGTATCGCGACCAACTGCGCCGTCACTGTCCCGCCATTGAATTCGTGCACCTCAGCGGCACCCCGGAGGTGATCGGCAGGCGCCAGGCCAGCCGTCCCGGCCACTTCATGCCCGCATCACTGCTGCAATCCCAGTTCGCCACCCTCGAGCCGCTCGAGAGCGATGAGGACGGCGTCACCATCGACGTCGATCAGAGCATCGATTCGATTATCGAGACCTACGTCAGCACAACCGAATAGGTCTGGGAGGCCTGGTGCAAGCAATCGAACCGGCGTACGGCGCCGGCACACTGCTCTTGATCGCCGCGGCAGCTGTCGCCCTTCTGCTGTTCTTGATCATGAAGTTGAAGCTGCACGCGTTCGTGGCGCTGGTGTTGGTGAGCGTGCTGACCGCGATCGCCGCAGGCATCCCCGTCGGTGACATCCCCGACGCGCTCTCGTTCGGCTTCGCCGACACGATCGGCTCGGTGGCTATCCTCGTCGGTTTCGGCATCATGCTCGGGCGCCTGCTCGAGATCACCGGCGGCGCACAGGTGCTCGCCGACACGCTCATCGGCCGGTTCGGCGAGAAGCGCGCACCGCTGGCGCTCGGGGTGGCCGCGCTGCTGTTCGGCTTTCCGATCTTCTTCGACGCCGGTCTTGTCGTCTTCCTGCCGATCATCATGACGGTCGCGCGGCGCTTCGGCGGTTCGCTTCTGCTGTACGCGCTGCCGGCCGCCGGCGCCTTCGCCGCGATGCACGCCCTGGTGCCGCCGCACCCCGGGCCCGTCGCGGCCGCTGAGGCACTCGACGCCGACATCGGGTTGACGTTGCTTGTCGGTGCGCCGATCGCGATCGTGTCGTGGTTCGTGGGTGTGATGCTCGTGTCACGGGTGCTCGGACACCGGGTGCACGTCGACATTCCGGAGACGCTGTTCGGTTCCTTGAACGGCGGACGTGACGAGGACGCCGGCGGCGACGACGCCGCGGGCAGCGGTGCGGGGACACAGACCCGGACCCGGACGGCTCCGTCGTTTCCGACCGTGCTCGCGTTGTTGCTGCTGCCGATGGTGCTGATCTCGTTCAACACCGTGTTCAACACGCTCATCACCGCCGGTGTGGTCGCCGACGACGCCACCTGGGCGCGGTACCTGATGTTGCTCGGCAACACCACGGTTGCCCTGCTGATCACGGTCATCGTGGCCATCGTCGTGCTGGGCCTGCGCGAGCACCGGATGGCCGACGTCAACACGATCCTGGACAACGCGCTCGGCCCGATCTGCTCGATCATCCTGATCACTGGCGCCGGCGGCATGTTCGGTGGTGTGCTCGAACTCAGCGGTATCGGCGATGCGCTGTCCGACTCACTGTCTGACCTCGGAATGTCGCTGATCGTGCAGGCTTTCGTGATCGCCACGCTGCTGCGCGTCGCGCAGGGGTCCGCCACGGTCGCCTTGACGACGACGGCCGGCTTGCTCGCCGCCGCGGCCGCCGAGGCCGACCTGACCAGCTTGCACCTCACCTTGTTGGTGATCGCCATCGCCGCGGGTGCGACCGTGCTCTCACACGTCAACGACTCGGGCTTCTGGCTGGTCAGCCGGTTCTTCGGGATGGACGTCAAGACCACCCTGAAGACCTGGACCGTGATGGAGACGACGCTCGGTCTCAGCGCGTTCCTACTAGCGCTGGCCCTCTGGATGGTGGTGTGACGTCAGCGCTTGCGGCCGCGACGTTGTTTGACCTGTGCGCGCGCGGTGCCGGCGAACTCGGGCGCGCGTTTGCGCGCGGTCTCCGCCAGTTCGGGCGCGCGTTTGCGCGCGGTCTCCGCCAGTTCGGGGCCCCGCTCGCGGGCGACCTCGGCCAGTTCCGCACCGCGCTCGCGAGCCACGTCGGCTAGCTCGGCACCGCGCTTGCGCGCCACCTCGGCCCACTCCGGGCCGCGTTCGCGAGCCACCTCGGCCAGTTCGGTGCCCCGCTCACGTGCGACGTGGGCGAGTTCACGACCCCGTTCGGCGCCGACCTGAAGCCCGTGGCCGACCTTCTCGGCGAGCGCACTGTCGGCCAGCGCTCCGCCCGTGGCCGCACCGGCGGGCAGCGCGGCGCCGACGGCTCCGGTGACCTTGTGCGCGGCGCGACGGCCCCGCCAGCCCAGCGACGGTTTGCCCTCGGTGTCGACGGCCGCGATGATCAGCCCGCCGATGAGGCTGATGTCGGTGACGAGGGCCCGTCGTTCGTCGGTCTTGCGCTGCGGGTCGGTCTCCTGCCAGAAGGCGTGGCCGCCAAGGCTGCCCGGTACCACGCTGAGCGCCAGCGCCGCCGACGCCAGCCGGGGCAGTTTGCCCGTGGCCAACAGCAGGCCGCCGCCGATTTGTACCGCGGCATTGATGCGGGCGACGGTCTCGGCGTCGGAGGGGACGTTCGTGCCGACAGGGTCGGGCAGCTTGCTCAGCCCCTCGAGGGTTGGGCGCGTCGCGTCGGCCGCCGGTTTGGGGCTACGGAGGGCGTCGACGCCCCGTGTGATGAACACCGCTGAGAGCATGGGGCGCGCGATTCGTCGGATCAACATGAACCGTGTGTTCCCCGGGCCACGCCGGGACAAACGCCCGGACCAATCCTCAGTATGGGTCGCCCTGTGAACGTCGGCGTCGCAGCAGGGGTATCGCGTACCAGAACACGCCCAGGCCCAGCAGCGCGAAGCCACCGGCGACCCAGGCGAAGATTCGGCCCGTCACGGCGTCGAAGATGATGGTCGCCACCCCGGCCAGCGTGATACCCAACAGCAGTGTTCCCACCACGGCGTACCGGTGTGAGGTGGCCACCAGCGTCTTGAGCCGATGGCGGCGGAACAGTATCCGGTGCAAGGTCACCGGCGCGACAAGCAGGACGGTCGCACCGATCGAAGAGACGACCGTGGCCAGATAGACCCCGCGCATCAGGACGTCGAGTTTGTCGAACCGGTCGGAGAACGGCAGGATCAGCAGGAAGCCCGTCAGCAGTTGGACACCGGTTTGGGCTACCCTGAGCTCCTGCAGCAGACTGGTCCAATTGCGGTCCAGCCGTTGGGCTTCCGTCTCGTTGCGGTTCTCGTCCCATCGCTCGACGGCGCCGGGGTGCTCGATATCCACCTGGCGATTCTCGCAGCACCACCGGCACGGTGCATATCGATCACGCATTCACCTCCGCCCGTCGAGGTAGGTTCGTAAGGGTGGATCTCGTTGCGGGCATCGATTCGTCCACCCAGTCGTGCAAGGTCGTGGTGTGCCGGGCCGACACCGGGGAGATCATCAGATCGGCCTCCTCGCCGCATCCAGCCGGCACCGAGGTGGACCCCGAGTCGTGGTGGTCCGCGTTGCAAACCGCCATCGGTGAGGCAGGCGGCCTCGACGACGTGGCGGCGCTGTCGGTTGGCGCCCAGCAACACGGCATGGTGTGCCTGGACGCATCGGGGCGTGCCGTTCGAGATACATTGTTGTGGAACGACACTCGGTCCAGCGCCTCGGCCGACGAACTGGTCCGCGAGCTCGGCGGCGCAGCCGAATGGGTCAAACGTGTCGGCGTGGTGCCGGTCGCGGCGATCACCGCAGCCAAGGTGCGGTGGCTGGCCGACCATGAACCCGCGCACGCCGACGCGACAGCCGCGGTGTGTCTTCCGCACGACTGGTTGACGTGGCGGCTGACCGGTTCCGCCGATGTGGCGGACCTGCGTACCGACCGCAGCGACGCCAGCGGCACCGGCTATTACTCCGCCGAGCACGACGCCTACCATCCCGATCTGCTCGAGCTGGCGATGCGCGGCCGCCGCCCGTTGCTGCCGACCGTGCTGGGTCCGCACGACGAAGCCGGACGCACCGCATCCGGGGCAGTGCTCGGCCCGGGTGCCGGGGATAACGCCGCTGCGGCGCTCGGCCTCGGGGCGGCGCTGGGCGACGGCGTCGTATCGCTGGGCACCTCGGGGGTGGTCAGCGCCGTCAGCGACACCGCCCCACACGACGCCGCGGGACTGGTCGCCGGATTCGCCGACGCGACCGGGCGCCAACTGCCGCTGGTGTGCACGCTCAACGGCGCACCCGTGCTGGCGGCGGTCGCGCGCATGCTCAACGTGGACTTCGCCGAGTTCGACAGGCTGGCGTTGTCGGCGCCCGCGGGCGCGGAGGGGCTGACGCTGGTGCCTTACTTCGAGGGCGAGCGATCACCGAACCTGCCGGAAGCGGCGGGCGCCCTGCACGGCGTGACCACGCGGAACCTGGTGCCGGCCAACGTTGCCCGCGCCGCAGTCGAGGGTTTGCTCGCCTCGATGGCGTACTGCATCGAGAAGATCTCCGCGCAGGGCGTCGACGTCAGACGTCTCATCCTGGTCGGCGGCGCCATGCGCTCGAAAGCCGTTCGCCGCATCGCGCCCGCGGTGTGGGGCAGGCCGGTCGACGTGCCGGAACCCGCCGAGTACGTCGCGCTCGGCGCGGCCAGACAGGCGGCGTGGACTCTGACACAACAGGATTCACCACCGGTATGGTCATATGGCGTGACGACGCCCTACACCGCTGAACCGACTCCGCAGGTGCTCGACCAATACCGATCGGCGCAACCGCTGACGCTGCGGTGAACTACTCGTGGGAGCGTCTGGCCGACGCCGTATTCCGCTGCCGCCTACCGTTTCTCGACGTCACTATCGGCGTGGTGGCCGGTAGCGCGGGAACCTTGTTGATCGACACCGGCACCACCCTGACCGAAGCCGAGGCCATCACCGCCGACATCGCGGCGATGGGGCACCGCGATGTCAGCCATATCCTGCTGACCCACAACCACTTCGACCATATCCTCGGATCGTCGGCGTTCCCCGACGCGCGGATCTACTGTGCGTCGCAAGTGGCGGCGACCATGTCGGATGGTCGGCACCACCTTCGCGACGACGCCGTCCGGCACGGCGCCGACGTCGCAGAGGTGGACCGCGCGATCCAGGGCCTGTCCGTACCGCAGCACCTGACCAACGCCGCCGTCATCGACCTGACCGACATCGCCGTGACGATCGGGCACCCGGGGCCCGGCCACACCGACCATGACCTGATCGCGATCGTGCCCGCATCAGATACCGCGGTGGTGTTCTGCGGAGACCTCGTCGAGGAGTCCGGTGACCCCTGCATCGACGATGACTCCGATCCGGTGGCATGGCCCGCCACGCTGGACCGGTTGCTCGAGGTGGGCGGCGCGGACGCGGTCTACGTGCCCGGGCACGGCGCCGTCGTCGACGCGGAATTCGTCCGCCGGCAACGACGCTGGCTGGCTGAGCAGGTGTGACGTAGTCGGCGACGACATGTGACGTGCGTCATTGCCGGGCGCGGCCTACTTAGGCCACCCTAACCGTTCGCTTTGTCACGAATGGTTTGGAGGTGCCGGTATGGCCGGTCTCGACTTCGTCTATGACCTGACCCTCGACGAGGCCAGACGGCGAACCGCCGTGCTGGCGGCCATCGGCGACGACTGGGACCCCATTGCGGTGCTCGCCGAGGAGCAGCGCGCATACGAGATGCTGTACTCCGATCTGGATGCCGACCAGCAGCAGATCTACGACGACCTGGTCGCTGCCGGGGTGCTGCCCGATCGGACGGTGAACCGTGCTGCCGATTGATCCCACCGCCGACCGCGCACGTCGGGTATGGCTCGACTGCCCCAACTGCCGCCACGGCGTGGGATGCGAGGATTGCGAGGATCGCCGCAACTGCTCGGAGCACTGGCAATACCTGCTGGGCAACGACGCCACCGTGGTGCACATGCAGTGTCCGGGCTGCGCCCATCTGTGGTCGACGGACACGCACCGCCGCGGTGGTGCGGGCCAGGTCGCCTGACGCAGCAGCATCGCCGCGAATGCTGCGAACGGGTCGTGAACCGGCGAGAATCGCAGCCCTCATGGAGGTCTCGCTAGTTACCCTTGCCTCATGGGACGTGGGTTCTTCGGTTCGCCGGCCGTCCATGGATTCAACGGGTTCGTCGTCGGCCTGCTCGATGCGCCGGTGCTCGGTTCGATCATGCGCAGAGGATTTGTGAAGATTCGCTATGTCGGCCGCCGATCAGGCAAGACGTTCGAGACCCCGGTGAACTACCGGCGCGCCGGCGACGACATCGTCATCAACGTCATGGCCCCCGACGCGAAGACCTGGTGGCGCAACTTCCTCGACGACGGCGGCCCGCTCACCCTGGTCGGATTCGACGGGCAGGACCGCGCCGGGCACGCCGTGGCCCACCGTGACGCCAAAGGCCGCGTCACGGTCACCGTCACCCCGAGATGAGGCAGCCGCCCCATGCGCCGCGGCCGGCGGCCGGCCAACCATACGGGGTATGACGAACACACTCACACCCTCAGAGGCCGCCGCGGCCGTCACGCGCAACGCCACCCTGCCCCCCGGCGACGACGAACGGTTCGTCGGCTATGGCGTGATGGGCCTGCCGTTTCGAAGTGGGCACTACCTGGCCCTGCGGGATTTCCCGGCAACCTCTTTCTCACCCGCCTACCGATCGGTATGGCATCGCGGTCCATCCGGAGAGTGGTCGTTCTATGCCACCACGCCCGGCCAGCAGAGTTGCTCGCGGTACTTCAGCGCCGCGACGGGGGACCCGATCGAATGCGATATCGACGTCGCCTGGCTGACGCCGTGGTCGCTGCTGGTGCGGATCGCGGGGCTGCTCGACTGGACGATCGAGCTGGAGACGACCCCCGGCACGCGGCTGATGAGCAGCATCGGACGGCGGCTGCCGGCTGCGACGTGGACGAACCGGTCGGCGCTCGCGGTGATCGGACGGGTCGTCGGGCCGGTGCTGCGCAGCGGGCGGGTCAGGCTTGCCGGTCTTGCTCCCAACGGTCAGCGGTTCATGATCGCGCCGACGCAATTGTGGGCGGTGGCCGGGTCACGCGCGTGGTGGCGAGGTGAGGACCTAGGGCCGGTGGGGCCGCTTGACCGGCAGGCCCGGCTCGCCGATTTCCGTCCTCCGCAGCGCGGGATCTTCGTCGTCGGCTCCGGGCATTTCGAGTCGTTCGACCCGGCTCGGCACCGGGTCGTCGAGCCACCCGGCTGGCCGACCGGCTGGGTCTGAGCCCCGCACAACGCAACTGCGTGTACTACACGACCCTGATCCTGTGGATCGGATGCCACGCGGACTCCCACGAGTACGCCGGGTGGTTCGGCGACGACATCGCCGTGCGCCGCGACTCCTACCTGCTGGACTGGTCGGGGCTGCCGTACCTGTGGTTCTTGATGAGCAACGTCGGCCGCGGTCAGCCGTTGATGCACCGGCTGAGCGTCATGACGACCTTGTTCACCAACGCCAGAGGGCACCTGTCCCAACTGATCCACTCCCACTGCACCTCGGCGGCTCTGCTCGCCGACCGGATCGGGCTCGGCCCAGATGTGCAGTCGGCCTTGGCTTTCGCCTTTGAACGCTACGACGGCGGCGGGTTACCGGCAGGCGCACACGGCGACGCGATACCGGTGCAGACGCGCGTCGCCCAGCTCGCCGAGCTGGGCGAGGTCCACCACCGGATCAGGGGTGTGGAAGGCGCGGTCGCGATGGCGCGCCGCAGACGTGGCGGACAGTTCGACCCGCATCTTGTCGATACGTTCGTCGCGTACGCCGACGATATCCTGGCCGGCCCACCGGCGGGCGATGCGTGGGCCGCGGCACTACGCGAGGCACCCGAGCATGACCAGCGCTTGGATGAGCACGCGCTGGACAAGATCCTCATGGCGCTTGGCGACTTTGTCGATTTGAAATGTCCGTTCACACTTGGGCATTCACGAAGGGTGGGTCAGCTCGCCGGAGACGCAGCGGCGGCGTGCGGGCTCGATGCCGACACGGTCGCGATGACCCGACGGGCGGGCCACGTGCACGATCTGGGACGCATCGGGGTGTCCAACCAAGTGTGGTCCAAACCAGGACCCTTGTCCGCAGCCGAGTTCGAGCGGGTTCGGCTGCACCCGTATCTGACGGTGCGCATCCTCAGCCAGGTGCGACGCCTGGAACGCGTTGCGCAACTCGCGGGCAACCACCACGAGTGTGTCAACGGCACCGGGTATCCACGCGGTCTTCCCGGCGCCGCGCTCAGCAGGCCCGACCGCATCCTGGCGGCCGCGGTGAGCTACCAATCCGGTTGTGAGCCGCGCCCTTACCGCCAACAACTGTCCTCCTCATCCGCGGCGCGCAGGCTCGAGAAGCGGGTACGGGCGGGCGAACTCGATCCGACGGCGGTGGAGGCGGTTCTGCACGCCGCAGGGCAACGTGCGCACCGTCGGGTGCGCCGTCCCGGCGGCCTCACCCCGCGCGAGATCGAAGTGCTGTGCCTGGTCGCCCGCGGCGCCTCCAATAAGGAGATCGCTGAAGCGCTGGTGATCAGCGAGAAGACGGCGCGCAATCACGTCGAGCGCACCTACGCCAAGATCGGGGTGTCAAACCGTATCGGCGCCAGCATGTATGCCCTGCAACAGGGCTTGGTTGACGAGGTCGATCGCGGTATTTGAGGCACTTGCCTCAGGTTTTGACGCAGGGCGTTGAACCAACATCACCGGATGAACCGTAATAAGGCCATGAGCCGAATTCTGATCGTCAGCTACGGCGTGGTCAGCTACGCCGTTTTCGTAGTCGCATTCCTGTATGCCATCGGGTTCGTCGGCGACATCGCCGTTCCGCGCAGCGTGTCACAGGGCATCGCGGCGCCGCTGGGCCAGGCGCTCGCGATCAACGTGGCACTGCTCGCAGCGTTCGCCCTGCAACACAGCGTGATGGCCCGACCGGCCTTCAAGCGGTGGTGGACCCGGCTGATCCCGCCGGCCATCGAGCGCAGCACCTACGTGCTGCTGGCCAGCGCGGTACTGCTGCTGATTTATTGGCAGTGGCGCACTGTGCCCGTGGTGGTCTGGGACGTCACGTCGAGCGCGGGCCGGGTGGCGATCTGGACGTTGTTCTGGATCGGATGGGCGATGGTGTTCGCGGCGACGTTTCTGATCAACCATTTCGATCTGTTCGGTCTTCGGCAGGTCTATCTGGCGTGGCGGGGACAGCCCTACACCGAGCTCCCGTTCCAGGTCCGGGTGTTGTACCGGCTGGTGCGCCACCCGCTGATGTTGGGCTTCATCATCGCGTTCTGGGCCGCGCCGACGATGTCAGGCGGGCGGCTGCTGTTCGCGGCCGTCACCACCGGCTACATCCTGGTGGCCATCCAGCTCGAGGAGCGCGACCTGTCTGTCGCCCTCGGCGCGGATTATCAGGCCTATCGCCGGAGCGTGCCGATGCTGGTGCCGCGCATTGCCGTACCGCACCCGGCAACAGCAGCCACCCCGCCGGCCGGCTCCGCTACTGGCCAGTGACCGCTGCGTACATGGACGCGTACTCCTGCTTCTGCTCATCGGCCAGCGGCGCCCACGCGGTGATCTTGTCGATGGTGGCCTGCGGCGGATTGACCAACTGGTTCTTCGCCAACCCCGGATCGATCTTGTTGAGCTCATCGGTCATGTCGGAGAGCACGGGCACGAACTGGGTGAACGCGATGAGCTTGGCGTAGTTGGCCCGGTCGTAGACGTAGTTGATCCACGCCTCCGCCGCGGCCTGGTTCTGCGTCGTGTAAGGGATCACCATGTTGTCGACGAAGTCGGTACCGCCGGACTCGGGGACCACGAACTGCAGATCAGGGTCATCGGCCTGCAGTTGCACCACATCACCCGAATACGCTTGGGCGATCACGACATTGCCCGATGCCAGGTCCTCGACGTAGTTGTTACCGGTGAAGCGGCGGATCTGGCCATTGTCCTTTTGTTCGCGGACCAGGTCGACGGCCCGCTGCACCGATTCGACCGTCGGCGCCGCCGGATCGGCGCCCTGAGCCAGCATGATCATGCCGAGGCCGTCCTGCACATCGGAGAGCAGGCTCACCTGTTCCTTGAACTGCGGATCCCACAGGTCGTCCAGCGTGGTGATGTCACGCCCGGTAGCCGCCCGGTTGTAGGCCAACCCGACCATGCCGGTCATGTACGGCGCGCTGAATTTGCGACCAGGGTCTATCTGGGCGTTCAGCAAGTCGGGCCGGAGGTTCTTCTTGTTCGGCACAGTGCCTTCGGTGAAGTCGTTGAGCCAGTTGAGGTTGCGAAGCCGGACTGCCATGAACGCGGTAGGTACCACGAGGTCGGCGCCGATGTCCTTTTTGCGCGACAGCGGTTCTTTGACCTTGGCGAACCACTCCTCGTTGTCGTTGAAGTCTTCCTTGTAGTCGACGGTGATGTCCGAGGAGTCCTGGAAGTCCGCGATGAAACCGTCGGCCATGTATAGCGGCCAGTTGGAGATGCGCAACGTCCCGCTGGCGGGGCCGTCCGTGCCGGTGGCGGTCTCTGAAGGGCCGGCCTCGGATCCGCACGCCGCCAGGAACGACGGACCGAGGACCATCGCGGCGGCGGCCGCAGCGCCGCCACCGATGAAGCGTCGCCGTGAGGTGGCGACGCGGGGATCGAGTGCCTCGGAGGAAGACGGCATGACGGCGGTGCCTTTCGTCGGAGGGGGAGTCGGACCTTCGCAAGCGATTCCGTGACGAATTTACGTGATGACAATGGAATCCTTCGTTGCTTCCACGTGCGCCCAAAGAATCCACTGTGCCGCCCGGCGGGTGCTTCGATTCGTTTCCCGGTCCGCGTCGTCGGGTAGTGATAGGGCATGGCAACGGTAGACGTGGCGGTGTCGTCTGAGTTGAATCCCGAGCAGGCGTGGGCGCTGGCTTCGAACTTGAGACGCTTCGACGAATGGCTCACCATCTTCGGCGGCTGGCGCAGCGACGTGCCCGCCGACATCGAGGTCGGCACGTCCGTGTCATCGCTGATCAAGGTCAAGGGATTCCGCAACGTCATCCACTGGCACGTGACCCGCTACGACGAACCCAAGCTGATCGAGTTGATCGGCAAGGGGCGTGGCGGCGTCTGCATCCGGCTGTGCCTGCACGTCGAAAGCCGAGAATCCGGAACGACCTTCCGGGTGGTCGCCGAACTGACCGGCGGTCTGCTCAACACCCCGGTCGGCAACTTGGTGGCCAAGGTCGTCGAATCCGATGTGCGCAAGTCGGTGAACAACCTCGCGGCGCTGCGTTAACCCCACTCGCGGTTCATCGCGCGTGTTTCATACTGCGCCTCAAGGGTTTTCGCGGTCGGCTTACGTGCACCGGTGAACGCGATGAGGATCAGCGCCAGGGCGGCGGTCACCGCGCCGCCGAGGAAGATCGCCACGTAGCTGCTCTGCACCGGCACATCGGACCCGGCCATCGTGCGGGCGAGCAGCATCGCGACCACGGCGGCGGCCGTCGAGCTGCCGATCGTGCGGGCGATCGCGTTCATGCTCGTGGCCACCCCCGTCTCGTCGGCCTCGACCTCGCTGACGATCAGGGCGGGCAGCGCGCCGTAACCCAGGCTGATGTAGGCGTTGGCCAGAATGCTGGCCACGATCACCTGCCAGGCCTGCGAATGCGCGAACGCGACGAACAAGAACCCCGCGATGCCGGCGACGGCCGCGACCACCAGCACCGGCCGGGCACCGAACCGGTCGATGAACCTGCCGCTGGCCATCGCGACCAGAAAGCCGGTGACCGCGCCCGGTAACAGGTACACCACGCTGGCTTCCAATACCGATGCGCTGAAGCCGTAGCCGGCGGTCTCCCGGGGTATCTGCACGAACAGCGTCAAACCCAGAAACGCGAAGTACAACCCCATCCCGACGAAGATCGTGGCGAGGTTGGTCAGCAGGATCGGTCGTCGCGCCAGCATCGCCGTCGACACCAGCGGCTGGCGTGCGCGGCGTTCCCACTGCCACCAACCGACGAGCAGTGCGACGCCCAGCGCCGCGCAGCCCAGCGTGGCCGGCGAGGCCCAGCCCCACGAATAGCCCTGGGTGATCGCCAACAGCGCCGTCGACAAACCGGCAGCCAGCCCGGCCGCGCCAAGCCAATCGATGGTTCCAATCGCGTTGCGCTCACGGTTGGGGACCACGAACACCACGATGGCGATGACCATGATCGTGAACGCGGTGGTCAGCCAGAACACCCGGTGATAGCCGGCGTCGCCGCTCATCAACAGCCCGACGACCACCAGTCCCGCACCGCCGCCGAAGCCCAACGCGCCCGACATCACCGCCATCGCCGACATCAACCGCTCGCGCGACAACTCTTCACGCAGGATCGCGATGCTGATGGGGTAGAGGGCATAGGAGGCCGCCTGGAGGACGCGGCCGATGATCAGCAGCGGCAGTGAGGACGTCGTCGCCGCCAGCACCGACCCGACGAGCACGACCGCGAGCACCCACAGCAGCACCCGCTTCTTGCTGTGCAGGTCGGCCAGCCGCCCGACCAACGGCGTCGCGGCCACCGCCGCCAACAGGTTCGCGGTCACCGCCCAGCTCACGGCGATCGTGGACACCTGGAGTTGTTCGGCGATGACGCCGAGCACCGGCACCACCGCGGTCTGCAGCACAGCGACGGTGATGACCACGACGGACAGCCCGGCCACCAACAGGCTCGGGGACCGTACGGGTGCATGGCCCGCGGCCGTTCCGACCACACCCGCTCCGATCGTTAGCCCATCTTCGGTTCTTTCGATTATGGGTTGAGGCGGCGCTCACACTCGTTTGGCCCCCTCGGCGAGGCCAGCCAGACTTGTGGACATCACCGCACAAGATGAGTTCACCGCATATGGCCCGTCGCATTGGGCCGCGCTGGCCGTCTTCGCCGTCGGCGCCGCACTGCTGGTAGGGCTGGGGCGACGGCAGACCCAAGCGCAGTCCCGACGCTTCGGACGCATCGTCGGTGCCGTGACGGCGCTGACCTACGCCGGGGTCCTGGTCTACGGCCTCGTCCCGTTCGATGTGCGGTGGTCCATGCCGTTGCACCTGACCGACCTGGCCACCATGGTGACCGCGTACGCGTTGTGGTCGCAGAAGCACTGGGCGTACGCGGTGACCTATTACTGGGGACTGGTGCTCAGCGTGCAGGCGTTGATCTCACCCGCGCTGACGGGTCCCGACTTTCCGCACTACCGGTTCCTGGCGTTCTGGGGGATCCACCTGGTGGTGGTATGGACCGCCATCTATCTCACCTGGGGCCGGGGGATGCGGCCGCGGTGGCGCAGTTACCGCATCGTGGTGGCGGTGACGTTGGGGTGGGCGGCGGTCACCATGACGTTCAACAGCATCGCCGGGTCCAACTACGGGTTCCTCAACGGCAAGCCATCGACGGCGTCGCTGCTGGACGTATTCGGGCCGTGGCCGTGGTACCCGGTGGTGGCCGCCGCTCTGGTGTTCACGGTGTGGGCGGCGATGACCTGGCCATGGGAACGGACACGCGGCAAGCTGAAGTCATGAACTCAACACCGGCATTACCGGTCAACCATCACGCCGATCATCCCGGTTTCTCCGGTGTCATGGCCGTGCTGTGCGGGCTGGTCTTCCTGCTGATGGGGCCGAAGAACGCGCGCCTGGTGATGGACCTCGCAGGGATTTCGGCGGACGACCACGTCATCGACATCGGCTGCGGGCCGGGTAGCGCGGTCCGGGAGGCCGCGCGCCGCGGCGCCCACGCGACCGGAGTCGACCCGTCGTCGATGTTTCTGAAGATGGCGCGGGCGGTCACACGGAAGTCGGCGAACGTGACATGGGTCGAAGGCACCGCGGAGAGCATCCCGCTGCGCAACGAGTCGGCAACGGTGCTGTGGTCGCTGGCCACCGTGCACCACTGGCAGGATGTCACCGCCGGGCTGCGCGAGGCGCATCGCGTGCTGGTGCCAGGTGGGCGGCTGCTCGCCGTCGAGCGCCAGACACAGCCGGGTGCGACCGGGTTCGCCAGCCACGGCTGGACCCGTCAACAAGCTGATTCCTTTGCCGCGCAGTGCCATACGGCTGGTTTCAGCGACGCGGTGGTCGAGAGCAGCCACGTCGGACGACGCCCCGTATGGGTGGTGCGGGCGCGCCGGCCCTGACGTTCTGCGCGCTCGCGGGGTTCGGAGGACACTGGCGGTGTGCCGTCGAGAGCGGGCACCGACGACGTCGTCGTATTTGTGACCGGCGACGTGATGACCGCTCGCGGCATCGATCAGGTCCTGCCGCACCCCGGCGATCCGACGCTGCGCGAAGCCGTCGTCAAGGACGCGCGAACGTATGTGTCGCTTGCCGAAAAGACCAACGGCCCCATCCCCGTTCCGGTCGACTTCGCGTGGCCGTGGGGTGAAGCGCTGGCCGTCCTCGACGAGATTCGGCCCCACGTCCGCCTCATCAATCTCGAAACGAGCATCACCACCAGAAGCCAGTTCGCCTCGGGAAAGGCCGTGCACTACCGCATGCATCCGGACAACATCGGGTGCCTGGCCGCGATCCGGCCCGACGGCTGTGCGCTGGCGAACAACCACGTCCTCGACTTCGGTCATCGTGGCCTGGTCGAGACGTTGGACGTGCTCACCGGCGCCGGAATAGGCTGCGCCGGAGCGGGTTCCGACATCGGACAGGCTCACGAACCTGTTCGGGCGGCAGGGCAGGCGGTGATCGCCTCGGTCGGATCAGTGACGAGCGGCATCCCGGCGCCCTGGGCCGCCACCGACGACCGCGCGGGGGTGGCACTGCTGCCCGACCTGTCCGAGGCCACCGCCGCCGCCGTCGCCAACCGCCTGCGGGAGCGAAAACGGGACCGCGACATCACAATTGCCTCCGTGCACTGGGGCTCCAACTGGGGCTACGAGGTGCCGCCCGCGCAGATCCGCTTCGCGCACCGGCTGATCGATGAGGGTGTCGACGTCGTGCACGGTCACTCATCGCATCATCCGCGCCCCGTCGAGGTGTACCGCGGCAAGCTGATCCTCTACGGGTGCGGCGACACCGTCGACGACTACGAGGGCATCGGCAGCTACGAGGCCTTCCGACACGAGCTTCGCCTGCTGTACTTCGCGTCGATCGACCGCCGAACCGGCCAACTCGCCAACCTCTCGATGACGCCGATGCGAATGCGGCGGATGCGCCTCGAACACGCGCCCGACGATGACGCCGAATGGCTACGCGCGCGGCTCGAGCAGATGAGCCGGCAGTTTGGCACTGCCATACGCCGCGTCGGCACCAGCTTTACGATCGGCTAGTATCGTCCTTTACGACCGTAAAGGCGAGAGGAGCTGATCGTTGACTGCTGTCGCGGGCACCAGACAGCGGCTCATCGACGCGGCCATCGCGCTGTTCATCCGTCACAGCTTCGCCGGCACGTCGCTGCAGATGATCGCCGACGAGCTGGGCTTCACCAAAGCCGCGATTTACCACCACTTTCGGACCCGTGAACAACTGCTCGCCGCCGTACTCGACCCAATCCTCGACGAGCTGCGCACCATCGTCGGCGACGCGGAAACCCGGCGCACCCCGCGTGCCAGGGCGGAGGCCATGCTCAGCGGATACGTCGCGCTAGCGGTGCGTAACCGCGCGCTTGCCGCCGTCCTCGCGGCAGACCCGAGCGTGGCCACCGCGCTGCAGGAGCAGCCCAACTGGCGCGAGCTGATCGACCGCCAGCTGGGGTTGCTCGCCGACGTCGACGCCGGCTCGGCGGGCGAGATCAAGGCCGCAATGGTGTTCGCCGGGATCGCCGGGGCCGTGGGCCCGATGTGGGCCGAGCACGACGACGACGCCCTGTACCAACACCTGGTGAACGCGGGGCGGCGCACGCTCGGCCTGCGGACACCACGGCGCACCGCAGATCCAGGAAAGGAACACACGCAATGAAGACAGCGGTTGTCACCGGAGGCGCCTCGGGCATCGGATGCGCGGTAGTGGAGCGGCTCCGCGCCGACGGGCACCGCGTCGCGATCATCGACCTCGCGCCCGGCGACGACGAGTTCGCGCACGCCGTGGACGTGACGGACCGCGCCCAGGTCGACGCCGCGATGTCGGCCATCCGCAAGCAGTTGGGCCCGGTCGCGATCCTGGTCAACGCCGCGGGCTTGGACGGTTTCAAACGGTTCATCGACATCACGTTCGAGGACTGGCAGAAGGTGATCGACGTCAACCTCAACGGCGTCTTCCACTGTGTGCAGGCCGTGCTGCCAGACATGATCGAGGCGGGCTGGGGCCGCATCGTCAACGTGTCGTCCTCGAGCACCCACTCCGGTGCGCCCTACATGGCGCACTATGTGGCGGCCAAGTCGGCGGTCAACGGGCTGACCAAGACACTGGCGCTCGAATACGGCCCGGCCGGGATCACCGTCAACGCCGTGCCGCCCGGCTTCATCGACACGCCGATGCTGCGCAAGGCCGAGGCCAAGGGATACCTCGGCGACACCCAGGCGACGATCGACGCCACACCGGTGCGCCGTATGGGTCGGCCCGAGGATATCGCCGCCGCGTGCGCGTTCCTCGCCTCCGAAGAAGCCGGCTACATCACCGGCCAGATCCTGGGCGTCAACGGCGGACGCAACACCTGACAGCGACCGCTTTCAGGGGCTGTGCAAAGATCCGCAAATGAGCACGGAACCGGCGCATTTCACGCTGACCGACGACGGCGCCTTCATGCCGACGCGTTTCGCCCAGAGCCACTGGGGTGACGACCACCTCAACGGCCCTGCGGTCGTCGGACTGGTCGCCCGGGTGTTGGAGACCCATTGCGGATCCGATGACTTCATGCCCACGCGGTTGACGACGGACCTGTTCAAGGCTGCCCGCGGGGTGAAGACCACCGTCGAGGTACGGGTGGTGCGCGACGGCCGCCGGGTGCGCAGTGCGGAATGCGATGTGCTGCAGGAGGGTAAAGCGGTGGCGCGCGCAACGCTGCTGCAGTACCGGCGTTCATCGGCGCCGCCCGGTGAGCAGTGGATCGCACCGGTGTCGGTCCCGCAGCCGCCGCAGCCGGACGGTGAGGTACTGCCGTACGTCGGCAGCGAGGAAGTCGGCTGGACGCGCTCGCCGGGGACGCATCAGAACACATCGCGCAAGTGCTTCTTCAACGATGGAATCGTTGTCGTTGCGGGGGAGAAGAACTCACCGTTTGTCCGAGCGGCGATGATCGCCGAGTCGACCAGCCTGGTGACCAACCTCGGCACCAAAGGGATCGGCTACATCAACGGAGACCTGACGGTGGCGCTGTCGCGGCTGCCGCTCGACGACTGGCTTGCCGTACAGGCCGACTCGCACTGGGCGGCCGACGGGATCGCGGTAGGCACCGCAACGCTGTTCGACCGCCAAGGTGCCTTCGGATCCGGAGTGGTGACCGCGGTGGCCAACCCGGCCGCGCAGATCGACTTCAGCAACCGGCAATTCCCGGTAGCCGAGCTCAACTACGAATAGCGTGAGGCGAGAACCGCTCTATCGGTGGGCTTGATGCGGCGGGACTGTGGGTAGTCGGTACAGACAGCCACTGAAGCGAAGGGCAGGTGGACCGTGGTAGCTCTGGAGCGACTCGACGAGGACAGGCTGCGGGAACTCTCGCGTCGGACAGATGCGCTGGGCGTGCTGTCGGTCTACGTGGACGTCGATCCCCGACCCGACCCGACCCTGCGGGCGACCGCGATCGACCTCAAGAACCGGTACCGGGAACTGCAGCGGCGGATCGGCGAGGATGCCGAGGCGGAGCGCAGCCGCGACGTGGTCGCCGCGCTCGAGCGACTCTGGCCGCAGATCGAGGGCCTGGCGGCCCGGCCGGAAACCGGCCGCAGCCGGGTCTCATTCGTCGCTCTGGACAGCGATTGGATGCTGCATCTGCAGAGTTCGCTGCCCGTGGCTAATCGGCTGGTTCTCGACGAGGGGCCGTTTCTGCATCCGCTGCTCGAACTGCTCGACGAGGGGCGCGCGGCCGGTGTCGTTGTTCTCTCGGCGAGCGGTGCGCGGATGCTCGAGTGGCGGCTCGGAGCGCTGCAAGATCTGCGCACGCTGGAGCAGGACTATATTCAGGCCCCGCATGAGCGGGCGGGGCAAATCGGCGGCGGTCCGCCGGGGCAGTTCAATTCGCCGAAACGAGAACAGCGGCAGTCACGCGAACGCGAGCACAGCGAGCGGTTCCTCGACCAGGCCGTCGAGGCGGCAGCGAAACTCGCCGAGGAGCGGGGTTGGGAGCGGATCCTGGTCAGCGGGGGCGACCGCTTCACCGAGGCAGCGATCTCGCGATTTCCGCAACAGTTGCGCGACATCGTATTCGCCGACGCTCGGGTGCTCAGCGGTCTCGACGACAATGCCCTGGCGGCGACGGTGACCGAGTGGGCTCATGAGCAACACGGAGACCGTGAGGGCCAGTTGCTGAGCCGTGTGCGCGACGCCGCCGGTGCAGGGGGCGGTGTACTCGGGTTGTCTGAAGTCGCCGTGGCGTTGACCGCCGGGCGGGTCGCTCACCTGGTGTACGACCCCGAGGTCAGATATGCCGGGACGATCGGTGCGGACGGCGCCTTGTACGGCGGCGACGAGGTCGGCCCCGGGGGCGGCACACCGGAACCCCGCTTCACCGAACGGCTGATCGACCGCGCACTCGAGACCAAGGCTCGTATCAGTCCGGTCGAAGGCGCGGCCGCCGGTGCGCTCAGCGACGCCAACGGCATTGCGGCACTGTTGCGTTGGTGATGTGGCCGCGCTATAGCGCGGCAAGCACGCTGGCCGCGGCGCGTTCGCCCGAGGACACCGCGCCGTCCATATAGCCCATCGACTCCACCGCCGTTTCCGCGCCGGCCCAGTGGATTGGCCCGACGGACTTGCGTAGTGCGTGCCCGTGGGTGGTCCACGTGTTGGGCGGCAGGAAAGCTCCGTAACAGCCGCGCGTCCATTCATCGGCGGCCCAGACCTTTTCGATGTAGTCGATGGGTTGTGCCCCACGCGCACCGAACATCGTGGAAAAGGCGTCGACGACGGCGCTACGGCGCGCGGCTGGACCGAGACGGGCGAAGTCCCGGGCTTGGTTGCCTTCCAGGAAGCCGAGCAGCACGCCCGGTGTGCCGGCGGGCGGAGAGTTGTCGAAGAACACCTTCACCGGTCCGCTCAGCGAGACACCTTGGCCGGAAAGTCCGTTGGCGCGCCAGAACGGCTCGTCGTAGACGGCCATGCACTTGATGACCGAGCCGTTGGGCATGCGTTGGGTGAGCTGGTCACGGTCGGCCGGCAGGGGCTCGTCGTAGGTGAGGCGTCCCGCCAGTGCCGGGCTCATGGCGACGACCACCTGTTTGGCGCGCACCGTCGTGGTGTCGGAAAGGATGTCGACGCCATCGCGATACCTGATGGTGCGCACTGCGACGCCGAGGTGTACGACGTCGCCGAGTTCGGCGGCCATCGCATCCGAGATCCGTTGCGCTCCACCGATGATACGGGTCTGCTGAGCTCCGCCGCGGGTGGAGATGAGTTGCGCCAGACCGTGATTAGAGCTGGTGTAGGTCAGCAGATGCAGCAGCGACAGGTCCGCGGCGTCGGCGGCCCAGACGGCTTCGCACGCCAGCCCGATGAACGAGCGCCCCAGCGAGGTCCGCACGTGCCGCTGCACCCAGGACGCGACGGTTTGGCGGTCCCAATCCAGTGCACGTTTGGCGGCCCACGGCGCCGCGGGGTCGATTCGGCGCGCCATCCGTTCCAGCCGCGTCAATGCGATCTGCACGTCGGCCAGGCCTAACAGGCCCGCCTTGGGGACCTCACCGCGGTAGCGGCGGATGCGGCCGTAGCGCTCCCACAGTTTCGCTCCCTCGTCGTGGGTGTCGAATGTGGTGATGCCCAGTTCGTCGATCAGTGCGCGGATGCGCTTGTGGTTCGGTCCGATCCATTGACCGCCGACTTCGACTACGGCATCGCCGTACGGGTCGCCGAGGCGGTGATTCAACGTGCGTCCGCCGACGCGGTCGCGGGCCTCCAGCACGGCGACCTCGACACCGGTGCGGCGTAGGACACGGGCTGCCGTCAATCCGGCCAGGCCCGCACCGATTACCGCGACGTCTGTGTCGATGTGCATCCTGCCTCCCGAGGAGGAATCTACTCAAGACGGCAGACGCGGACCTCGCTACGCGCTTCGATGACCAGACCGTCAGAAGTAGATGACGCGCGGCCCGCCCCCGCATTCGGGAACACCGCCGTAGGGCAGACCGCCCTGTATCGAACCGTTTACCATCGCGCTGCACGACGCCATCCTGTTCCAGGAGCCCGGTCCGAAGGGGCCGCCCGCGCCTAAGCTCCAGGTCTGCGAGTAGAACGAGCCATCGGGGAACGGTTCGCCGAGGCAGTATCGTTGCCCGCCCTGTCCCGGTTTCTGCCCGCCCGGGCACCAATTGGCTGCTCCGTTGGGAATCTTTGGATCGGGTTGTGCCGAAGCGATCGGAGCCGCAACAAAGGCCAGCGCAGCTGTGGCTGCAGCGATCGCGAAGAGTCTGATCATGCGTTTCCCCCACAGGAAGATTGCGGCTCGCTCGGCAGCTCACCGTGTTGTAGCCGATTGTCAGAGGTTAGCTGACGCGGCTCGTCGTGGAGCAATTTTCGCGCGTAACGGTCAGGGTCCGCGGGCCGGTGCTGTGGGTCTGCTCGCGCAATCCCGGCGACTGGGGTCTGACGGCGGCGATCGACGGTGCTGGGGTGGCACACAGGGGGAGCGGGCAAGTGGTTGCGAGTGCACCGCCTCGATCCGCGCGGGGGAGTATCGGCTGACGATCAGGCGTGTTGCGAGACACCGTTAGCGGTTCAGAATGTTGTCCAGCCAGTCCAGTGTCACGCCGGCGGACAGGGTCAGGTTGCCGAGCTGGCAATGGGTGTCCGCGCCTTCGGCGGTGGTGAACATCCGCTGTGTCACCGGACCACCGGATTGTTGGGCGAACGCCTCGTATTGGCGGATCGGTTCACCGCCCTCCCCGGAACCGACGAGCGCGAGGGTAGGGCAGGTAATCGCGGCGGGGTCGACGTTGAACTCCCGTAGGTACTGAAATGTGTTGAGGAACGTCGACTGTCCGAAGCGTCGGATCAACGACCGCGACATTTCCTTGATGGTGGGCGGCATCTCGGTGTCGGGGATTTGGTCGATGTCGTCGAGGCTGAAATCTTCTGCGGGTGTGAGTACTTGCTCGGGGTCACCGCCCATGCCGGCCAGAAACGAAACCATATATGCGCGCAGATCGATGACGGGGGAGTTGGCCACCAACGCGCGAACGCGCGGCTCATGCGCGGCGGCGCGCAGCACGAAATAGCCGCCGAAGCTGATGCCCAGCAACCCAAGCCGGTCGGGTTCCACCTCTGGGCGGTCCAGTGCGATGTCGATCCATGCCGACACCCAGCTCTCGGTGTCGGGCACGAACGATGTTGCCGGTTCGGTGCGGGCTGTATCCATCTGGCCCGGTCCGCAGATCTGCAGCACCCGCCAGCCACGCTCGAGGGCTGCTAGGCCGATCTGGAAATAGGTTTCCTCGAGCGTTCCGTCGAATCCGCTTGTGACAATCAGCGTCTTCCCGCGGCCGACGCCGCCTTTGGGAGTGAACCAGTAGCCGGGAAGCCGCTGCCCGCGCCAGGGAAGCCACAATTCCTCGATGTCCGTGCGGTTTTCGGCCATGGCGGCAAGGAAGGCGGCGCGGCTGGCGAGACCCAGCTCGATGTGCCTGTCGGTTCCGAACGGGGAGAAGTACTCTGCTGCGCGGTAGCTGTTGGCCGCATGCAGGTAGCGGTCACGCGCGCTGAGCCGGTTGCCGGTCGCGGCGAGTTGTTGTGCGTTGGTGTGTTGTTGCTCAGCGAGTTCGGCGAAAACGTCGGTCCAGGTGTGCGCGCCGGCTTCGCGGATGCGGGCGGCGGCCGCCAGGCACTCACCGACCGACGCCCCGCCGTAGGCGGCCGACCCGAGCTGGCGGAGCAGTTGAAAATCGAGCTCGGGATCCTCAAAGCCAGCGACCCGAGTTGTGCTGCGGACCGTCGAATCTGCCACCGGTGTGCTCCTTCGCCGTACGGGTCACTGACCATTATGCGGCCGAGCGGTAATCGTGACTTCCTAGCGCGCCGACGCGAGTTCGGCATCGGCTCTGATCTTGACCAGCGTCGCGCGCCTTACGCCCACTCCCAGAATTCCTGTTTGTTCAAGTGAGTCATCGTCGAGTTTTCAGCACTTGAGCAGTTCCCTTGCCCAGTACGGTCGTCACTTTGTGCCGGTCGATCTCGTCGAGGGTCAGCACCGCTTCGGGCCGGGTGATCCGCTTGATGTCCTCGACGTTTGGCTGCGGCACCAGCAGTGCCAGTTCGCGTGCCTCATAAACGTCGATGTTTGTGTGTATCCACTGGTTCTGATCGGTGATCTCGTGGTCGACGCTCACGAACCAGTTCGCGATGAATACCTGCAGGTATGGGATCAGTGTCCATACCTTGCGCCGGGCAGCGCCGACCGCGCATCTGTCCGGGTGAATGCGAGCCAGGCGAGTGCTCCACTGTTGGCGTCGGTGAGCTTCCAGAATGCCCGGCCGTTGTGCGCCAGGACATTCGGCGGCCGGGTGGCGGCGATGCTATGTCCGATTTCGCGGGCCAAGCTTCTGTAGTCGGGAAGAGGGTCGTCGTAGTTGGGAATACTGTCGAAGTCGTATGGCGTTGGCTTTTGCCCCTGTCCCAGCCGCTTGCCGCCAACGTCGTCAATCAATCGCGTCCCCTCCGGGGCGGAACCACTGCGCCAGTCCCTCCGTTCACGACACCCGTTCCCTGGTTGCCTCCAATGCCCTCAGCATCGCACGTTGGAAGCTGTCTTTGACCATCTCGAGAGCGAAGATCGATGCGCCACGGTGCCGACAAGTTGTCGGTATGCGTCGATATGGTGCCTCGCATGGAGGAACCGTTGACCGATACCGCTGAGGAATCCTCGCCACCGGCCCGCCACGTAGTTATACCGAGTCATACTCCTGTGGTGAAGACAGCCATCTCCGTCTCCGACGAGACGTTCGCCCGGGTATCTCGAACGGCGTCCGAGCTTGGCATGAGCCGTTCCGAATTCTTCGCTCGAGCGGCGCAGCGCTACCTTGACGAGTTGGAAACCCAATCACTGACCCGCCAGATCGACAGCGCCCTGGAGCGGCTTGATGGCGTTGACGAGGCGCAAGCCGTCGGCGTGGCCGTGGGACACCGCGTGCTGGACGCAGTGGACGACGAGTGGTGATCAGCCGAACTAAGCTCTACTGGGCCGACTTCGGAGCGCCGTCTAGCGGGAGACCGGCCAAGCGCCGTCCCGTGCTGGTTATTCAGTCCGATCCGTACAACGCCAGCCGCCTTGCGACCGTGCTCTGGGCAGTAATCACCGCCAATACGGCCCTGGCAGCGATGCCCGGCAATGTGTTTCTCGCTGCAGCCGCCACGGGCCTCCCACGGGATTCAGTTGTGAACGTTACTGCGCTCGTCACTCTGAACAAGGCGGACTTGTCGGCCCGGATTGGTGATGTGCTGCCGAGCATCATGCACGAGGTTGATCGGGGACTCCGGCGTGTGCTGGACTATGACCGGCTACCACCCAAGCGGTCGGCGCTCGGCCAGAACGGCGATGGGATGAACGTGGAGCTTGGCCCGGCCGGGGCGCCGGTACATCACGCCAATACGTCACAGTGACGAAATGACTCGACGGAGCCTGGGCGGGGTAACGCTTGCGGTACCGCCGGTGATGCAGTTCATGCGGACACACGGGGTCCGTCAGGACGGTGCGCATTTCGCGGAGGACGGTTTCGATGGATGACCGTCTATGGCGACGCGCGGTCGGACACGGCCCGGATCTGCAGCGCGGTCAGATATTCGCAGGATCGCTCTCAGGACGGCCGGCAGTAAATGCCCAGGTCCTCAAACGCCGATAAGCGACATTATGTCAAGTTAACTACGTTAGACTGTGCTGCGCCCCAATAGTTTTCGCGTAGGCTGTGATTGTCCGGTCTCGGTGCATTTGGCAGTTTTCGCAATCAATCTAGCATTCGGCGGATTCGTCGATGATTCTCAGTGCAGTCGGCATCTCGAAGCGTGCCGCCCGGGCAGGACGGCATCGTGCGGCAGTCTGAGCACCTGGAGGAAGCTGATTTCCAGGGCGATAGGCCGCGTCAGTCGTCACCCTCTTCGTCGTCCTCGTCGTCGGATCTGAAGAGGAAACTGCGCATGGTTTCCGTCAGGTCGGGTGGGTCATCGAGTTCGAGCTGCAACTCACCTGACAGCATCTCGTGGTAATCCTTGGCTGTTGCGGTCCATTTCCCCATGACCGGATCGCCGTGTTCGGAAGGCACACTGAGGAATAACCCATCACTGCTGATGTATGGGTCGTTTGGTCGCATCTCACCCACGAGCACTTCCAGGTCGACCGATCCCGAGTTGTCGATGCCGATGTTGTCGTACCGCATATAGACCGCGGGCGGTACATCGATACCCATCATGTTGGGTAGGCGCAGAACGTCCGGTGTGAACGGAGAGACGGGTCGCGGGCCCCACGGTCGCGGTGGGCGCGGCAATGGCACGTAATCCTTGTCGTCCGCGGGATTTTCGTCAGCTCGAACGGGCCCGTCGAGATGAATCTTGATCTTCACGTCCTCCAGCCAGCGGCGGCTGCGCGCCACGATATGCGCAGGGTCTTCGCGACAGATGATGGCAGCGGCGTGCCCAAGGAACCTCGGCCAGTCGGCGCGGAGTTCTTGCTCCCACTCGTCGATTTCCGCGATGTATTCTTCGCGGCTTCGTGGGTCAGGCTCCGTTGTAGCGAAAATGCTGCTTCCTACACTGGAGGCGACGCCGGACGACAGGAACCCGGCGGCGCCCGCAGAAACTCGCCGTCCGACCTCTTCGGCCTTCACAGCGGGCGGCTCGGGTGCCGCCGCTTCGAGGCGCTGGCGCTCGAATCCGACATACTCGTCGACCAGGGACGGGTCGCAGGTGTACCGGCGGACTACGCCATCGAGGGTGACGTCGAGGTCGAGCGGAGTACTCGCCGGCGTCCCGCGCACGCGCTCAACGAGCGCCCGGATCTCGTCGTGGTTCGCTTCGCGCGTTTCTCCGTCGCCGCGTATGTAGATCCGCCCGTCGGCGAGGCCGACGCCCTCGCGGCAGCACGGCCATACCCTCCCGACGACCGGCGGCTCGGCGATTATCACGATGACGTCGTGGTCGTCGTCGACACGAACGCGCACGAAGTCCCACCGCGGGCCGGGCTCGCCGAGGTACTGCTGAACCGCGCCCCCGAGATCCTTCGCTTCGAACCGTGCAAGGCCGTGAACGTCGTTGGCGCCGACGCCGAGAAGCATCACGGCGTATCCGCCGAGGTATTTCGCAGCGCGCTCGGGGTCGCGGTGCGCCGCGCCCAGGATGAACTTCGCGACCTTGGCTGCGCCGTCCTTACCGGTTGGGTCGATCTCCGACTTCAACTCGATGAAGTGACGTTCGATGAGATCGCCAGCCCCGGCGGCCTTTTGGATGAATTCGGGCCATTCGAGCTCGCCGGACGGCAGCCTCGTGAGATCCGGTTGTGTCTGGTCGGTCAACTTTCCCGCCCCGCCCTTTGATCGAGCAGCTCGTCGACCTGACGGCTCGACGGTTCGCCACCCTGTTCGCGTATCGACCGCCGTACCGGGGCCCGCAGGCGCTGCTCGGCGTCGATCTCATCGCGGGTGCGCACTGGGTCCAGTTTAGATCCGTCTCCGACAACCTTCGAACATTTATTCGCCCAGTGATCGCGTGTCTTCGGAGCGCGCCGGCGACCCGGTGGAGATGCGCACCGTCGCGGGTCGCCGGGAGCGTTGCCAGGCGCCGCTACCTGCCGGTAGTATAACCGGTAGTATAACCGGTAGTATAACCGGTAGTATAACCGGTAGTATAACCGGTAGTATAACCGGTAGTATAACCGGTAGTTAAACCGGAAGTTGAAGGGTTTCTCGTTATGACGGACACATTGGACCGGGCAGTCGAAGCCACTGAGATTGTCGATGCCTTGAAACCGTTCGGCGTCACGCAGGTCGACGTCGCTACAGTAACGCAGGTCTCTGACCGGGCCGTGCGGGGCTGGCGAACCGGCGACATCCGCCCTGACCGGTACGATCGGCTCGCGCAGCTCCGTGACCTCGTCCTCCTGCTCTCAGGCTCATTGACTGCCCGAGGCGTCGGCCAGTGGCTGCATGCCAAGAATCGCCTCCTGGACGGCGAACGCCCTATTGACCTGCTTGCTGAGGAGCGCTACGAGGAGGTACGCGGCGCGGCCGAATCCTTCATCGACGGCTCCTACGTGTGACGCTCGCCGATGCGGTCGCGACCGCACCACGCCGCAAGCTGACCGGGAAATACTGGCACCAGGGCTCACCAGGTACTTGACCTCACCGACGAGGAGACTCGCTCGCATCTAAATGTGAACGAGGCAGACCTCGTCTCAGACGACTATGCCACCACCCAAGCGATCGCAGCGGTCGCCCGCGACGCCGGCTTTGACGCCGTACTGGCCCCAGCAGCCGCACTACCCGGTTGTGAGACACTCGCCGTGTTCGTTCACGCTTTGTCCCGCGTCGATGCCGCACGATCAGAGGTCCGTCAACCTCCTCCACGGCTCGTCGACCTTCTTGCGGTAATCCGACCTCACGCGAACGTGCCCGACACGGTGCGTCGACTACTCAAGACGCTGGAACGAGTTGGAGCTGAAGAGATTCGGCGCCGACGCCGCTAACTGGCCGATGCTTCCCGCCGACCGCGAGCTCCAGCAAACCAACATGTCTCGAAACCTTGCAGGGGCGCGCGGGGGGATCGGGCCACATCCATCCCGGGAATCAGCGCCTCTCCCCTGCCCCATCTCGGCCGATGCGCCGCTGAGTAGTGGAGGAATACGGCGGAATCGAATATGCAGTGTTACCAGTAAAATACGCCGTTTTCATCTGATGAATCATGTGGCACCCGAAGTACCCTCGTCTGCCGCGTCGGATCGATATGGCCAAAGCGCCTCGACACCAACGACTTACGGCACGTGCACGAGATTCGGGCGCCTCCATTCCGGTGCGACTGTCGCGGCACGCGTCGGCGAAGCTTCATTTCACGATGGACCTACCAACGCCAAGGTGGCTAGACCGACGAGCGCCGGAGAACGGGATATGTTCGTATCATGGGACACCCTACTTTCACGCCTTGACTCGCGGCCGAATCCTCGCCGGTCCGGATTTGCTTCGACGACCAACCTATGGGAAGTCGGCACTCGAGCAATATCGGTTGAAGCTTGCCCCGTCAGTGGTCGATGCCCGCACCCGTCAGCAGCAGAGCTGCCTCGTCATAGGGAAACACCCGGTAGAAGAGCCGCGCATGCGGTGTCACGAGAGCTGCCGCCTCGGCCTTGCTCACCACCTGTGGATTAGTGAGCGCGACGTCGTGTCCACGCTTGCGCAGCACCGTCGGACCGCCGGCCAGGACATTCTTCAACCAGTCCGTCTGCGGGCCGTAGCCGATCAGGATGGCGTAGCCATCGTGGGTCTTGAATACCAAAGGCGGTGTTCGATATCGCTCACCTGAATTTCGCCCGACGTGCTCGAGCGTCCCGAGGTACGGAAGCCACGGCGTGATCCGGCGCGCGGCCGGGTTGGTGACTCGCTTGTTGAACTGTGCGATCCGTCGAGGTACGCGCATTCACGGAGCCTATCTAAACTGAGGAACCCGATGCTCCTGTCGAGCCGGCCGAACTCCTCCACGGCAATGGCGACGAACCGCTCGAGGTCGACACGGCCGGCAAACATCCGTCGCACACGTGACGGTGCCGTGCGGTCGTGCACACTGGGACACGCATCCGACGTCATGGTGGGACGATGCCGGAAATGCGCCTAGTCGCCGAATTCGACTTCATCGTCGTGGGAGCAGGCAGTGCGGGCTGTCTGCTCGCCAACCGACTCAACGCCAATCCGGATCACCGTGTGCTCCTGGTCGAGGCCGGCGGAAAAGACAACTGGTTCTGGATCAAGGTGCCGGTGGGCTACCTGTACATGATTGCCAACCCCCGCACCGACTGGTGCTTCACGACCGAGGCCGACCCAGGTCTGGCCGGCCGCAGTATTCACTACGCCCGCGGCCGGGTAATCGGCGGCTGCTCGTCGATCAACGCCCCATATGCGCGGACAGGCCAGCGATTACGAGCTGTGGGCGCAGGTCACCGGCGACCAGCGCTGGCTCTGGGGTGGCGTCTAGGCTGAGAGCTAGCAATCGCCGGAGACTCCTCGCAGGAGGAATACGACCGAATCGAATATGGCGGATTACCAGTCAACTAAGCCGCATTGCCCTCCCTGCCCAACGGTTCTCGTTTACCGCGCAAGCCCGAGAAATGCCATCATGGCTCGCTCGACTTCGACGACTTGTTCCGCAGTCAGCCGACCGACTCGCGCGTGGACGTTCGACCTCCTGACAGTTGTGAGCTTGTCGATCATCACGTCACTGTCGTGGTCGAGTCCGCATAACCGCCCATCTCCGCCGGCTATCCGAATGCGCATTAACGGAGCCTCCAGTAATGCGTTGGTGATCGGCGCAACCGTCACCGACATCGTGGCATCGAACAGATCATCCTGGACAATCACCGCGGGACGCGGTTTTGTCGCGTAGACACCCCCGCTACGGTCCAGATCTCTCCTCGGTTCACTCCTCGTCCCATGGCGTCGAGACAGCTTCGATGAAGTCCTGGTCATCGCTGCTTTCATTCGCCCGCGCCACCAGTGACGATTGACGATGAGCCTCGGCGGCAAAACTGTCGGTGCGCACGTCGGGCACCCAGACTTGCAGTGGGCGCAGGCCCCGCTCCCGCATGCGCCGGCGGTACTCGCCGACCCTGTCTCTCACCGCCATGACAGCATGTTACATGTAACGCCGGGTCCAGGTCGCCGGATAGTCAGATTGGCTGGGACGACAATCAACACATCGAGCTACGGCCCCGCTTTACGCTTAGTCTGAGCTACCTGGGGATGCTCATCAACGCAGGCCCCAGACAGAGACTCACTCCCCGTTCGTCCGCAGTTCCCAGGGCGGCATGCCAGTCACGACCGCCAGTTTACGTTGCAGCGCAACGCCGGCCGGCAGCGTGCGGTAGAAGATGTTGACCTCGGCGATCCTGCCGTCGGCGTCCAGCAGGACGAGGAATATACCGTTGACAGTGGCGTCTCCGACCTGCAGCCGGAAGCGTGCGCCGTGGTGGGTGTCGCCGCTGAGGACCTCCAGATAGGTGTCGTCGGACGAGAGCCCGTTGACGGTCTTGATGGTCTGCACGGCGACCTCGCGGCCAGTGATCGGCTCATCGCTGAACGGGCCGTAGAGCACCACGTCCTCGGCGAGCAGGCCGGTGAGGGTGTCGGTGTCCACGCCGCCGTTGATGCAGTCCACGAAGGACTCCATGGTGTCGCGGTGCGAGGCGAATACGGTCATGGTTCTCCTGTTGGCGAGTGAGATTTATTGGTGGGCAACAGCGTTTCTGCGTTCGGTGAAGTAGTGTCCGTTGTCCAGATCGTCGAGCAGGCGGGGTTGGGTGGGTTCCCAGCCCAGGGTCTGGCGGGTGATGAGGTTGGAGGCCGGAAGGTCCATCGTGACCAGATTCGTGAACATGCCGAAGTATCCCGGCAGCATCAGTTCGTCCACGGGCACGCTGACCGTGGGCAGGCCCAGACGACTGCCGATGGCCTCGGCGATGTCGCGGAACGGAACTCCCTCGTCCTCGACGGCGTGCCAGTAGCTCCCGGCCGGACCCTTTTCCAGCGCCAACCGGAACAGGGTGGCGATATCGCGGACGTGCACCGCATTCCACAGGTTCGCGCCGTCGCCGGGGTAACCGGCGAAGCCCTTCGCCTTCGCGAGTGCGATCAGCCCGGGCAGGAATCCGGCAGTGTCGGTCGTGTCGTGCGCAATGGTGGGAAACCGCACGATCGACGACCGCACTCCGCGCTCGGCGAGGCCGACCACGGCGAGTTCTACGGCGTTACGGAATCGCAGAGTGCCCGAGTACTCCCGCCCGGTGGGCAGGGCCGGGTCTTGCTCGGTAGCCGGGCGCCCCATTTTCCCGAATGACGACGAGGCAATACTACCCGCCGCGACCAACGGTTTTCCGGTTCCCGCGAGTGCCTCGCCGTAGGCTTGGATGACCGGGACCTCCGCGGAGGTCACTGCGTCGATCCCGCCGGAGGGCAGCAGGTCTTGCCGGTGCGCGACGTGAACGACGCCGTCGGAGGCCGCGGCCGCCTCCTTGAGCCCGTCGAGATCCTCGAGGCTGCCGCGACGCACCTTCGCGCCGAGCGCGGACACCGCCGCCGCGGCCGCATCGGACCGGGCCAGCCCGGTGACCTCGTGCCCGGCGGCGATGAGCTCGGTAATGATGTGTGAACCGGAATGGCCCGTCCCGCCAGTGATGAAAACCTGCATGTGACTGTCCTTTTCAAAGTAGGTACGGGGGCGCTCAGCTGCGAACGTTGACGCCGAGGGAGAAGTTGGTGTGCTTGATGGAGTGGGTCATGAGGCCCAACTGCATCAGGCCCACGTTCTCCAGGGCCCGCGCCATCTGCAGCTGCCCGGTGTCCATCGGGCGAAGCCCCAGGGTCTCGATGAATCTCGAAACGCTTGCCTTTGCCTGCGGGTCGTCACCGGCGATGAACACGTCCAACGGGTGCCCCTCGGCCGGGCCGTCGGTCAGAACATTGGCGAACAGTGTGTTGAATGCCTTGACGACAAGCGCCCCGGAGGGGGCGGCCTTGGCGATTTCCTGCGCGCCGGAACTGCCCTCTGGGGTGACAAACCCCGTGAAATCGGGGGTGACCGGGTTGGTGATGTCGACGATGATCTTGCCGCGCAAGTCATCCCCGTACGCGCTGACCACCGCCGCCGCGCTCGAGTACGGCACAGTGAGGATCACAATGTCCCCCACCGGTGCGGTTCCGGTCGTCCCGACAGTGGCGCCGCCACCCAGTTTGACGGCCAATTCCTTCGCTTTGGCCTGGTCACGCCCGACGATCTCGACGTCGTTGCCGCCTGCGAGCGCCCGCTCGGCCAGCGCACTGGCCATGGTTCCGGCGCCGATGATGCTGATGCTGCTCATGAGGTGTCCCGTCTCGATGACATTCGAATTGGTTGATTCCTCAACCATAGACCTACTTGGATGATGCGTCAACCATTGGGGATAATGTGATCAGGCCGCGCCCGGCAAGCCTTCTATACGCGCATCAACAGATCGAGGCCCACCCTGAGCGAGCAGGCGTCGTAATCGCCATCAGCCGTGAGGTTTTCGTCCGCCGCTTTCGCTGAACGAGCAACACTGCTGAGGCCCAACGGCCGACGTCGAAATCTCAGCGTGTGCCAAGCGGTACCTCTGCTGCGGGGAGCGCGTTGTCGACGAGAACGGCGGCGATGGCGGCGGCGGTGGCGAAGCCTTCGGAGTTGAGGACTCGGTTGCGCGCCGAGGCGCCATCGAGCAGCAGCGCCAGTTGTTCGCCGAGCTGTTCGGGGTTGGCAGCGCCGGCCTCGCGCGCGGTTTCGGCGAACCGCGCGGCAAAGGCCTTCTTGTAGTCGCGGGCGTGCACGCGCGCGGGATGGTCCGGGGAGTTGATTTCGACGGCCGCCGCGATGAACGGGCACAGCGGCCCCTCGATGTCGAAGGCGGCCAGCAGCCGTTCGCGGGGTGTGAGGTCGGTGCGGTCGAACACCTCGGGCAGAACGTCGGGATCGAAACGACGCAGGTGCTCGGCGATCAGCTCGTCCTTGCTGCTGAAGTGCTGATAGAACGTGCGCTTGGACACCTGGGCCACCGCGCAGAGCTGGTCCAAGCCGGTGCTGTTGATGCCTTGATCGCGGAACAGCTGCCGCGAAGCGGCGAGGATGCGCTCTCGCGCTCCCCTGCCGCGGCGCAAGCCTTGCGGCCCCTTCGCCAACTCCGTCATATGCCCAGCTTAGCCCAATTGGGTACCGATCGGTGTGCATAGCTTGCGCGGCGAGCATGAATGCGAGTAGGTTAGGTACACAGATCGGTATACATAGTATCGGCGCAACGAAACGGAAGAGATCATGGGAAAACTTGATGGCAAGGTCGCGGTGATCACCGGTGCGACAAGTGGTTTGGCACTGGCCGGCGCCAAGCTGTTCGTTGACGAAGGAGCTCACGTCTTCATCTCGGGCCGACGGAAGGACACTCTGGACGAGGCCGTCGAACTGATCGGCCGCAACGTGACCGGTGTGGCGGGTGATTCGGCCGATCTCGACGATCTGGACAGGTTGTTTGACACGGTCAAACAGGAAAAAGGCTCGATCGACGTGTTGTGGGCAAGTGCCGGGACAGGCGAACAGGCAAGGCTCGGCGAGATCACCGAGGAGCACTTCGATGCCACCTTCGGGTTGAACGCGCGCGGCACGTTGTTCACGGTTCAGAAGGCGCTGCCGCTGTTCAACGATGGCGGCTCGATCTTCATGACGGGGTCGAACGCATCGCTGAAGGGCTACCCCGAGTGGAGTGTGTACGCAGCGAGCAAGGCCGTGCAGCTTGCCTACGCGCGGGTGTGGGTCTCGGAGTTGAAGGACCGCAATATCCGCGTGAACGTACTGACCCCCGGCCAGGTCGCCACGGCGAAGCAGGAAGAGCTGTTCGACGAGGCGATGAAGGCGCAGTTCGAATCCCTCATCCCACGCGGAGAGATGGGCCGCCCTGAGGAACTCGCATCGGCCGCGTTGTTCCTCGCTTCCGACGACTCGAGCTATGTCAATGGCATGGAACTGGTTGTCGACGGCGGCGTCGCGGCGATCTGATGACCACCTTGGCCCCGCACCGCGACACCGTCGACCAATTCGTCGACAGCATGCACGCCGGCGCAGACAGAGAAGCACTTTCGGACATCCTCGCCGAGGATGTGGTGCTGATCGGCCCGCTCGACGACGAGCCGATCACCGGCCGCGAGGCAGTCCTGGACGCCATCCGGACCGTCAGCGCGGCGGCCGCCGACCTCACCTATGGGGAGGTTCTCAGCGGCGAGACGCACCACGCCGCGCCCTTCCGCCTGCAGATCGACGACACCGTGGTCAACGGAATAGACCGCATCCGTCTCGACGGGAACGGCAAGATCGCCGAGGTCACCATCTGGTGGCGCCCGCTGCCATCCGGCGTCGAGATGCAAGGGCGCCTTGCGGGTCTTCTCGGCGGGCAGCCCTGGAAGCTCCTCACCCATACGGCGTAACAGCGAAGCCGACCCCTCATCCCCACCCGGGCCACCGGCCCACCAACCAACCAACAAGCAGAAGCGAGCACATCATGACAAGCATCAGCATCATCGGCTCGGGAAACATGGCCAGGGCCATCGGCGCCCTGGCTGTCCAGGGCGGCAACACCGTCGAAATCATAAGTCGCGATGCAGCCAAGGCCGCAGCCCTGGCCGGCGCG
>NZ_JBEFTH010000007.1:0-248848 GCF_053483935.1 Mycolicibacterium sp. XJ879 | reverse complement strand
GGATTACCCCCCACAATTGCGTGGGGGGTAATTCTATTTGCGATATTCGTGATCGAATTCTCAGGCGTGGTCGGATCCGGTAGAAAGGCATACGTGGCTCAGGACAGGCAAGGCGGCAACGGCGGGCGCCGTCCGCGTTCTTCGGCACCGCGCTCGTCGGGCCCTGACCGGGCTCGGCGCTCGCAGCCGAAGCCCGATCGCGAACCGTCCGGCCCGCGAATCCCCGAGAACATTGAGGCCAAACAGCTTTCCCCCGAAATACGCCGAGAGCTCACAACTTTGGACCGTGCCACCGCGGATCTGGTGGCTCGGCATCTGGTGGCGGCCGGCGAACTTCTCGTCGACGATCCCGAGGCCGCACTCGCTCATGCCAAGGCCGCCAAGACCCGCGCGAGTCGCATCGCGGCCGTCCGGGAAGCCGTCGGCATCGCCGCGTACCACTGCGGCGACTGGGCGCAGGCGCTCGCAGAACTGCGCGCGGCACGGCGCATGGGAAGCCGCTCGCCGCTGCTTCCGCTGATCGCCGACTGCGAACGCGGCGTCGGCCGTCCCGAACGCGCCATCGAGTTGGCACGCAGCGACGAAGCCGCGCAACTGACCGGTGACGATGCCGACGAACTGCGCATCGTGGTGGCCGGCGCGCGGTCCGATCTCGGCCAGCACGAACAGGCGCTGGCGCTCCTGTCGTCGCCGCAACTCGACCCCGCCCGCACCGGGCAGACCGCAACCCGGCTGTTCTATGTCTACGCCGAGACCCTGCTGGCCCTTGACCGCAAAAGCGATGCGCTGCAATGGTTCATCCACGCCGCAGCCGCCGATGTCGACGGCGCCACCGACGCCGAAGACCGGATCACGGAGCTGGGCTGACGTGGGCGCGCTCGTTCAGGACCATGACTGCCTCCTGCTCGATCTCGATGGCACCGTCTTTCGCGGCCACGAGCCCACGACCGGCGCCATCGAAACGCTCGCGACGGTCGACGCCCGCACGCTGTATGTGACCAACAACGCCTCGCGGGATCCGGCCGAGGTCGCCCAGCATCTGGACGCCATGGGCTTCGCGGCAACCGCCGATGATGTCGTGACCAGCGCGCAAAGCGCCGCGAACTTGTTGGGAAGCCAGTTATCCCCGGGCGCAGTGGTTCTCGTCGTCGGCACCGACGCATTGGCGGCCGAACTACGCCGCGTCGGCCTCAAACCGGTCCGGCAGTGGTCAGACGACCCTGTCGCGGTGGTGCAGGGACACTCGCCCCAGACCGGCTGGCCGGATCTGGCCGAAGCCGCGCTGGCCATCCGCAACGGAGCGCTGTGGGTCGCGGCCAACGTCGACCTGACCCTGCCCTCCGAACGGGGTCTGTTGCCGGGTAACGGCTCGATGGTGGCGGCGCTGCGCGCGGCAACCGGCGCCGACCCGCAGGTGGCTGGCAAGCCGCAACCCACGATCTTCGCGGATGCGTTGGCGCGCGGCGACTTTCGCACACCGCTGGTGGTCGGGGACCGGCTCGACACCGATATCGCAGGCGCCAACGCGGCCGGTCTGCCGAGCCTCATGGTGCTCACCGGGGTCAGCACCGCCGACGATCTGGTGCGCGCCGCGGCGGCCGAGCGACCCGACTACCTCGCCGCCGATCTGCGCTCGCTCTACGCCCGCCCCGACGCGATGCGCATCCACGCGCACCCCGCGTGGCGTGTCGACGTCGACTCCGCCGAAGTGATCGTGCACTCCACCGGACGCGATCCCGCCGATCCGCTGTCGGTGGTGCGGGCCACCGCCGACGCGGTCTGGACCGCCGGTCTCGACGGTGCCACCCTGACGGTGACCGCCGGTGACGACACCGCACGCCAAGCCCTGCACCGGTGCTCCCTGCTCAGTCCGTCGCATCGACTAGCGTGAGTACCGATATGAGTACCGACCCGGACCAGATCCGCGCTCAGATCGCCGCACTGCTGGCTGATCTACCCGACCCCGCCCAAGACGGTGTCGAGCTGGCCGACGCCGACGTCGACGCCCTCGCGGCCCGGCTGGAAGAGGCCCACGAACTGCTGGTCCAGGCGCTGGAATCGGTCGAGAAGGGATGACCGTCAGTGACGCGGCGGGCACGTGTTGATGCCGAGTTGGTGCGACGCGGGCTGGCCCGCTCCCGCCAGCAGGCAGCCGAGCTGATCGGGGCCGGGCGGGTGAGCATCAACGGTATGCCCGCCGCCAAGCCGGCGACCGCGGTCGCCGTCACCGCCACCCTCACCGTTGAAGCCGACGAACGCAGCTGGGTATCCCGAGGTGCCCACAAACTGATCGGCGCGCTGGACAGCTTCGGGCTGGCGGTCGCGGGCCGACGGTGCCTGGACGCCGGGGCCTCGACCGGGGGCTTCACCGAAGTCCTGCTGGATAGGGGCGCCCGCGAAGTGGTGGCCGCCGACGTCGGCTACGGCCAGTTGGCCTGGCCGCTGCGCCGCGACCCGCGCGTGACGGTGATGGAGCGCACCAACGTGCGGGAATTGACTGCCGATGCCATCGGCGGCACCGTTGAGCTGGTGGTGGCCGACCTGTCGTTCATCTCACTGTCCACTGTCCTACCGGCGCTGACCTCGTGTGCCGCACCCGACGCCGATATCGTTCCGATGGTGAAGCCCCAGTTCGAGGTCGGCAAGGACCGCGTCGGGGCCGGCGGTGTGGTCTCCGATCCGCGCCTGCGCGCCGAGGCGGTGCTGGCCGTCGCGGATCGTGCGGCCGAACTGCGTTGGCACACCGTCGCTGTCACCGCAAGCCCGTTGCCCGGCCCGTCGGGCAACGTCGAATACTTCCTGCACCTGCGTGCCCGCACAGACCGCGCCCTACACGGTGAGGCGCTCACGCAGGCGGTGGCCGACGCCATCGCGGAGGGTCCGCAATGACCAACGGCCGCGCTGTCCTCCTGGTTGCCCACACCGCACGCGAAGACGTCACCGAAGTGGCGCGTCGCGTGCACAAGGTGCTGGGCGACAACGGAATCGGGCTACGGATGCTGTCGGCGGAGGCTGTGGACCACCGCGGGCCCGCCAACCTGTCGCCCGACGACATCCGGGCTCTCGGCGTCGAAATCGAGGTGGTCGACGCCGATGAACGGGCCGCCGAAGGCTGCGAACTGGTGCTGGTGCTCGGCGGCGACGGCACCTTCCTGCGTGGTGCCGAGCTGGCCCGCAACGTCGAAATCCCGGTGCTGGGCGTTAATTTGGGCCGGATCGGGTTCCTCGCCGAGGCGGAGGCGGACTCCATCGACAACGTGCTCGAGCGCATCATCAACCGTGACTACCGCGTGCAGGAACGGATGACGCTCGACGTCGTCGTGCGTGTCGAGGGCAGGATCGCCGACCGTGGCTGGGCCCTCAACGAGGCCAGCGTGGAAAAAGGCCCCCGGCTCGGGGTGCTCGGCGCGGTGCTCGAGGTCGACGGGCGTCCCGTGTCTACCTTCGGCTGTGACGGTGTGCTGGTCGCGACGCCGACCGGATCCACCGCGTGGGCGTTCTCCGCGGGCGGACCCATCGTGTGGCCAGACCTGGAGGCAATCCTGGTGGTGCCCAACAACGCCCACGCGCTGTTCGCGCGGCCGATGGTGACCAGCCCTGATGCGGCGATCGCGATCGAGATCGAAGGTCACGGCCACGACGCGCTGGTGTTCTGCGACGGCCGCCGCGAGATGGTCGTACCTGCCGGCGGCCGCGTCGAGGTCACCCGCTGTGGCACCCCGGTCAAGTGGGTCCGCCTTGACAGCGCACCGTTCACCGATCGCCTGGTGCGCAAGTTCCGGTTGCCGGTCACGGGGTGGCGCGGACAGTAGTGCTATCCGAGATCCGCATCGAGGCACTGGGCGCCATCGGCACCGCGACCGCCGAGTTCGATCGGGGGCTCACGGTGCTGACCGGCGAGACCGGCACCGGCAAGACGATGGTGGTCACCGGCCTGCACCTGCTCGGCGGGGGCCGCGCCGACACCACCCGAGTACGCACCGGCGCCAACCGCGCAGTGGTCGAAGGCCGCTTCATCACAGCTGAACTGGGCGACGGGGTGGCCGCCGTCGTCGACGAGATCCTCGACACCTCGGGAGCCGAACGCGACGACGACGGCAGCGTCATCGCCGCCCGCTCGGTCAGCCGGGACGGACCGTCACGCGCCTACCTCGGCGGGCGCAGCGTGCCGGCGAAATTGCTGAGCAATTTCACCACCGAGGTGCTTGCCCTGCACGGCCAGAACGATCAACTGCGGCTGATGCGCCCCGACGAACAGCGTGGCGCGTTGGATCGCTTCGCCGACGTGGAGACCAAACTCAAGCGTTACCGCACGGTGCGCGACGACTGGCTGGCAGCGCGCGGAGACCTCACAGAACGCACCGATCGCGCGCGCGAGATGGCGCAGGAAGCCGATCGGCTGAAGTTCGGCCTCGACGAAATCGACGCTGTCGCACCGCAACCCGGTGAGGACGATGCGCTGGTCGAGGACATCAGGCGGCTTTCGGAACTCGACGCGCTCCGTGAAGCCGCCCAGATCGCCCGCGCCGCGCTGGCCGGCGCGCCTGAGGACGACCCGTCGCACGACGCCACGTCGGCGACAGAGCGCGTCGGGCAGGCCAAGTCCGGGCTGGAAAGCACCGATGACCCCGCTCTGCGGGCGCTCGGCGAGCGGCTCGGTGAAGCGCTGACGACGATCACCGACGTCGCCGCCGAACTCGGCGACTACTTGTCCGAATTGCCCAGCGACGCCAGCACGTTGGAAACCAAGCTGACCCGGCAGGGCGAATTGCGCACGCTTACCCGCAAATATGCCGCCGACATCGACGGTGTGCTGCAGTGGGCCCGCGACGCCCGGGACCGCCTGGTGCAACTGGACGTATCCGAAGAGGCGCTCGCGGAGCTCGAGCGCCGCGTCGCAGAACAGCAGACCAAGGTCGTCACCGCGGCGGCCGAACTGACCAAGGCGCGCACCAAGGCCGCCAAGGGCATGTCCAAAGCCGTCACCCAGGAGCTGTCCGGCCTGGCGATGGCAGGCGCCGAGTTCGCGGTCTCGGTGGCTCCACTGCCGGCCCGGGCCGACGACTCCGCACCCCTGACCCTGCCGTCGGGTCAGACGGTGCACGCCGGTCAGTACGGCGTCGACGCCGTCGAGTTCGGTTTCGCCGCCCATCAGGGCACCGAGCTGCTGCCGCTGAACAAGAGCGCCTCCGGCGGAGAGCTCTCGCGCGTGATGCTGGCACTGGAAGTGGTGCTGGCCGCATCGGCCGAGGGCACCACGATGGTGTTCGACGAGGTAGACGCCGGCGTGGGCGGCCGCGCCGCGGTCCAGATCGGGCGCCGGCTGGCCCGGCTGGCCCGCACCCATCAGGTCATCGTCGTCACCCATCTGCCGCAGGTGGCCGCCTACGCCGACGTACATCTCATGGTCGACAGCGGCAACGGCCGCAGTAAGGCCAGCGTCGTGCGCCGCCTCGACGACGAGGACCGGATCGCCGAGCTGGCCCGCATGCTGGCCGGGCTGGGGGAGTCCGACAGCGGCCGCGCGCACGCCCGCGAACTGCTCGAGGCGGCGCAGAAAGAGCGTGCCGAGCGCGACTAGCGGCTCAGGACGGTGTCGATCAGATTCGCGATGAACCGGGGATCGGCTGGTTCAGAGGTGGCCAGCCTGCGGTAGAACAACGCGCCCGACAGTGCTTCCGACGCGGCCTCCGGATCGACGCGGGCCGGAAACTGGCCGTCGGCGACACCCGAGGCGATCGTGTCGGTCAGGCGTTGTCGCCGTCGTGCCGAGTACCCCTGGAAGAACTCGCGGATGGCTGGCTCGGTTTCGGCGGCGTGCACCAGTGCGGGGATGCACGCCGATACCGCCGAATCGCTGAGCGCACGGGCGAGATGGCCGAGCAGTATCTCCACCCGGTCGCGGGCAGTCCCGGCGGGTGCTTCGCGTTCCGGTTGCGGTTGGACGTTGAGGGTCTCCAGCGCATCGGCGATCAACGCGTGTTTGTCGGGCCAGTGCCGGTAGACCGTGCTGCGGCCCACCCGCGCGCGTGCTGCCACGGCGTCCATCCGGAAGCCCGCGTGACCGGCCGTCGCGAACTCGTCCAATGCGGCACGCAAGATCGTTCGGCGTGAGTGCTGGACACGCGGATCGGGCAGACCTTTCTGGGACATCGTTGTATCATAACCTACAGGAGGTGCAAAGATGAGTGGTATAAGTGTTCGTTACATCGTGGACGACGTCGATGCCGCCGTGCGGTTCTACACCAATGCGCTGCAGTTCGAGGTGGCCATGCGCCCCGCACCCGGGTTCGCCATGCTCCGTCGCGACGAGTTGCGGCTCCTGTTGAATGCCCCCGGCGGCGGAGGCGGCGCGGGTCAGTCGCTCAGCGACGGCAGCCAACCAGTTCCCGGTGGCTGGAATCGATTTCAGCTAGAGGTGGACGACCTCGACGACACCGTTTCAAAGCTCGCCGATGCCGGGGTGGCACTTCGCGCCGACGTGATCACCGGCCGAGGTGGCCGACAAGCTCTGGTGTGCGACCCCGCCGGAAATCTCGTGGAACTCTTCGAGCCCTTCCGGTGAAGTGTTACTCATGTGACAAAAGGGACAGATGTTACGGCGCGCCTCCGACGGATAACGCCGGTGCCTCGACAGAATCGCCGCATGAAGATGTCAGCCCTGCTATCTCGTAATGCCAGCTCACGCCCGGGCATCACCGGCACGGCCCGCGTCGACCGCGACATCGAGAGGCTGCTGCGGCGAATCACGCCGGGCGACATCGTCGTCATCGACGCGCTGGACCTGGATCGGATCACCGCCGACGCGCTGGTGGAATCCGGCGTCACCGCGGTCGTCAACGCCTCGCCGTCGATCTCCGGGCGCTACCCGAACCTCGGCCCTGAGGTGCTGGTCGGCAACGGCGTCACCTTGTTCGACAACACCGGCGAGGAAGTGTTCAAAAAGGTCAAGGACGGCGCCCGGGTGCGCCTGCACGATGGCGGCGTGTACTCGGGGGACAAGCTCCTGGTGCAAGGGGTCGAACGCACCGACCACGACATCCACGAGCTGATGCATGAGGCCAAGAGCGGGCTGGTGGCCCACCTCGAAGCCTTCGCGGGCAACACCATCGAGTTCATCCGCAGCGAGAGCCCACTGCTCATCGACGGGATCGGCATACCCGACATCGACGTGGACCTCAACCGCCGCCACGTGGTGATCGTCGCCGAGGACACCAGTTCCGCCGCCGACCTCAAGGCGCTCAAGCCGTTCATCAAGGAGTACCAACCGGTGTTGATCGGTGTGGGCTGCGGCGCCGACGTCTTACGCAAGGCTGGGTATCGGCCCGCGCTCATCGTCGGCGACCCCGACAAGATGAGCGCTGACGTGCTGCGGTGCGGCGCGCAGGTGGTGCTGCCCGCCGACGCCGACGGCCACGCGCCCGGGTTGGAGCGCATCCAGGATCTGGGTGTCGGCGCGATGACGTTCCCGGCCGCTGGGTCGGCCGCCGATCTCGCGCTTCTGCTGTGCGATCACCACGGCGCCTCGCTGATCGTCACCGCGGGCCACAGCGCAAGCATCGAGGAGTTCTTCGACCGCTCACGCCAGCAGAGCAACCCGTCGACGTTCCTCACCCGACTGAAGGTGGGGGAAAAGCTCGTAGACGCCAAAGCCGTCGCCACGCTGTACCGCAGCAGGGTTTCCGGCGGGGCGATCGCGATGCTGGTGCTCGCGATGATGGTCGCAGTCATCGTCGCCCTGTGGGTGGCCCGCGCCGACGCGGCCCTGCTGGACTGGGTCGCCGATTACTGGAACCAGTTCCTGCTCTGGGTACAGGGCTGGGTGACCTAGGAGTAGCGCGTGATATCCCTACGCACACACGCGATCTCACTTGCCGCCGTTTTTCTCGCCTTGGCGATCGGCGTGGCGTTGGGATCTGGTCTGCTGTCCAACACGGTGCTGTCCGGCCTGCAGAGCGACAAACGCGACCTCCAGCACCAGATCGACACGCTGAACACCGACAAGAACGCGCTCAACCAAAAGCTCAGCGCAGCCGACGAATTCGATGCGCAGATGTCGCCGCGAATCCTTCACGACGCGATGAAGGACCAGTCGGTGGTGTTGTTTCGCACGCCCGACGCCACCGACGACGACGTCGACGCGTTGACCCGGCTGATCGGACAGGCAGGCGGAACGGTCACCGGAACCATCGCGCTGACCCAGGAATTCGTCACCGCCAACTCCGCCGAGAAACTGCTGTCGGTGGTGAACTCGCCGATTGTGCCCGCCGGGAAGCAGCTGAGCACGTCCTCGGTGGACCAGGGTTCGCAGGCCGGCGACCTGTTGGGCATCAGCTTGCTGATCAACCGGGACCCGAAGGTGGCGCCAGTCGACGACATGCAGCGCGACACCGTGCTGGCGACGCTACGCGACACCGGTTTCATCACCTACGGCAACCAACGGATCGGCCCGGCCAACACCGCGCTGGTCGTCACCGGCGGCGCACTCGGCGAGGACGCCGGTAACCGCGGACCCACCGTCGCACGGTTTGCGGCCGGGTTGGCCCCGCACGGCTCCGGCACCGTCCTCGCGGGCCGCGACGGCTCCGCATCGGGCACCGCGGCCGTCGGGGTGGCGCGCTCCGACGCCGCGCTGAACTCGGCGATCACCACGGTCGACGATATCGACGTCGAAGCCGGCCGGATCACCTCGGTGCTGGCGCTCGGCGACCTCGCCAACGGTGCCCGGCCCGGCCAGTACGGCATCGGGACGGGCGCGACCTCGGTCACCGTCCCGCAGTGACGGCCCTCGGCGCGTCCCCGACGCTCAGGCCCTCGGCGCGTCACCGACGCTCAGGCCCTCGGCGCGTCACCGACGCTCAGGCCCTCGGCGCGTCACCGACGCTCAGGCCCTCGGCGCGTCACCGACGCGGTGTCACCCTCGGTGTTAGGGTGGGGTTCCGTGGGCTGGCAGGCCCCAAGCTCTAGGAACGGCCTAGAAAAGTAAGCCCTGCCCGTCGTCACGGAGGTTGCTCTTGCCAGCGTTACGCAAGCACCCGCAAACCGCCACCAAGCATCTCTTCGTCACGGGCGGGGTCGTTTCTTCCCTCGGCAAGGGTCTGACGGCGTCGAGCCTCGGCCAACTGCTCACCGCCAGGGGTCTGCGCGTCACGATGCAGAAGCTCGACCCGTACCTCAACGTCGACCCCGGCACCATGAACCCGTTCCAGCACGGTGAGGTGTTCGTCACCGAGGACGGTGCCGAAACCGACCTCGACGTCGGGCACTACGAGCGGTTCCTGGACCGCGATCTGACCGGCTCGGCCAATGTCACGACGGGGCAGGTGTATTCGACGGTCATCGCCAAGGAGCGCCGCGGCGAGTACCTCGGCGACACGGTCCAGGTCATTCCGCACATCACCGACGAGATCAAGCGGCGCATCGTGGCGATGGCCGAACCCGACGCCGACGGACGCCGGCCCGATGTGGTGATCACCGAAATCGGCGGCACCGTCGGTGATATCGAGTCGCTGCCGTTCCTGGAGGCCGCCCGGCAGGTCCGCCATGAGGTCGGCCGGGAGAACTGCTTCTTCCTGCACTGCTCGCTGGTGCCGTTCATGGCGCCGTCGGGTGAGCTCAAGACCAAGCCGACGCAGCATTCGGTGGCCGCGCTGCGCAGCATCGGTATCACCCCGGATGCGTTGATCCTGCGCTGCGACCGCGACGTGCCCGAACCGTTGAAGAACAAGATCGCGCTGATGTGCGACGTCGACGTGGACGGGGTGATCTCCACCCCCGACGCGCCATCGATCTATGACATCCCCAAGGTGCTGCACCGCGAGGAACTCGACGCCTACGTGGTGCGCCGGCTGAACCTGGCGTTCCGTGACGTGGACTGGACGCAGTGGAACGATCTGCTGCAGCGTGTCCACGAGCCCCACGAGACCGTGCGGATCGCGTTGGTGGGCAAGTACATCGACCTTTCCGACGCCTACCTTTCCGTGACGGAGGCGTTGCGGGCGGGTGGGTTCAAGCACCGCGCGAAGGTGGAGTTGCGCTGGGTCGCCTCCGATGACTGCGAATCCGAAAGCGGGGTCGCGGCGGCGCTCGACGACGTGCACGCGGTGCTGATCCCAGGCGGGTTCGGTATCCGCGGCATCGAAGGCAAGATCGGCGCCATCAGCTACGCCCGCAAACGCAAGCTACCGGTACTCGGGTTGTGCCTCGGCTTACAGTGCATCGTCATCGAGGCCGCACGCTCGGTCGGGCTCATCGAGGCCAACTCCGCCGAGTTCGACCCCAAGACACCCGATCCGGTGATCTCCACGATGGCCGACCAGCGCGACGCGGTCTCGGGTGCGGCCGACCTCGGTGGAACCATGCGGCTGGGTGCCTATCCGGCCGTGCTCGAACCGGATTCGATTGTGGCGCAGGCCTACGAAGCCACCGAGGTGTCCGAACGCCACCGGCACCGCTACGAAGTCAACAACGCCTACCGCGACCGCATCGCCGAAAGCGGGCTGCGGTTCTCCGGAACCTCGCCGGACGGCCACCTGGTGGAGTTCGTCGAGTACGACCGCGATATCCACCCGTTCATCGTCGGCACCCAGGCCCATCCCGAGCTCAAGAGCAGGCCCACCCGCCCGCATCCGCTGTTCGTCGAGTTCGTGCGGGCGGCGCTGAACTACAAGGCAGAGGAACGGCTTCCGGGCATGGACATCCCGGAGCACGCAAACGGATCCGAGCATCCCGAGGTGATCGGGCAACTGCTGACGGAGCCCGAACTGCAAAAGTCGCAAGTCCGTGGCTGAGCACGACTTCGAGACCGTCGACTCCGAGACCCGCTACGTCGGAAAGATCTTCGCCCTGCGCGCCGACGAGGTGCGGATGCCGGGCGACCACACCGCGCGGCGCGAAGTCGTCGAGCACTACGGCGCGGTCGCGGTGCTCGCGCTGGACGACGAGCACAACGTCATGCTGGTGTACCAGTACCGCCACCCGTTCGGCCGCAGGCTGTGGGAGTTGCCGGCAGGCCTGCTGGATGCCGGTGGCGAGCCGCCGCACATCACCGCCGCGCGTGAACTGAAGGAAGAAACTGGTCTGGCCGCAACGACATGGCACACGCTCGTCGACCTCGACTCGGCGCCGGGAACATCCGACGAGAGCGTGCGCGTGTACCTGGCCACCGGGCTGACCGACGTCGGCAGGCCCGAAGCCCACGACGAGGAAGCCGACCTCAAGCTGCAGTGGTTTCCGCTCGAGCAGGCGGTGCAGATGGTGCTGTTCGGTGAGATCGTCAATTCCATTGCGGTAGGCGGAATTCTGGCCACACACGCGACGGGGGATGTGTCCTCACTGCGGCCCGTCGATACGCCTTGGACAGACCGCTCGACCGCGTTCGCTCGCCGCAAGGGCATGTTGTGACCACGTTTCGCACGGCGCTGGAAGACCAGGTGCAGGGCTACCTCGACCACCTGACCATCGAGCGCGGCGTCGCGGCCAATACGTTGAGCTCCTACCGCCGTGACCTGCGGCGCTACACCGAACACCTGACGGGTCGCGACATCGACGACCTGGCCAAGGTGTCCGAAACCGACGTCAGCGATTTCCTTGTCGCGCTGCGTCGCGGCGACCCCGAGGCCGGAACGGTCGCCCTTTCGGCGGTGTCGGCGGCGCGCGCGTTGATCGCCGTGCGCGGCCTGCACCGGTTCGCCACCGCCGAGGGGCTCACCGAGAACGACGTGGCCTGCGCGGTCAAACCGCCGACGCCGAGCCGGCGCCTGCCCAAGAGCCTCACGATCGACGAGGTGTCGGCGCTGCTGGAGGCGGCAGGCGGTGACAGCGAGGCGGACGGGCCGCTGACCTTGCGTAACCGGGCGCTGTTGGAGGTGCTCTACTCGACCGGCGCCCGCATCTCCGAGGCGGTCGGGCTCGACGTCGACGACGTCGACACCCAGGCTCGGTCGGTGTTGTTGCGCGGCAAGGGCGGTAAACACCGGCTGGTGCCGATCGGCCGACCCGCGGTCACCGCGCTGGATGCGTACTTCGTACGGGGCAGGCCCGAGCTGGCGCGTCGCGGCCGGGGCAACGCGGGATTGTCCCCGGGTCGCTCCGCTCCTGCCCCAGGAGCGATCTTCCTCAACGCCCGCGGCGGACGGCTGTCGCGCCAAAGCGCATGGCAGGTGCTGCAGGACTCAGCCGAACGGGCCGGCATCACCGCAGCGGTATCGCCGCACGTGCTGCGGCACTCGTTCGCCACGCACCTGCTCGATGGCGGCGCCGACGTGCGCGTCGTGCAGGAACTGCTCGGCCACGCGTCGGTCACGACGACGCAGATCTACACCATGGTGACCGTCACCGCGCTGCGCGAAGTGTGGGCAGGCGCCCATCCGCGGGCGCGATAGTCAGGCGCCCAGGTACTCCGACTCCAGCACCAGGTCGGGCAGCATCGACTGATACTCGACGTGGGTCTTGTGCTCGACGGTGCGCCACAGCTTGCCCTGCTGTTGGCTCATGTATGCCCGGTACTTCGGGGCGCCGGGGACCAAGACGTTGTCGGCGACGACGACCGACCCGGGATGCAGCCAGCCACGGTCGAGCACGCTCTGCAGATCGGAGAGGTACGCGCGTTTGTCGTGGTCGATGAACAGCACGTCCAGCGTGCCCGCGGCGAAACCGTGTTCGTCGGCCAGCGCGTCGAGGGTCTTGCCGCCGTCACCGAGCGTTCCCACCACGCAGGTAACCCGGTCATCGACCCCGGCATGCGCCCAGATGCGCCGCGCCACTTCGGCGTTGGCCGCGGAGAACTCGACGGAGTACACCTTGGCCGACGGTGCCGCGCGGGCCAATCGCAGCGCGCCGTACCCGCAGTAGGTGCCGAGTTCGAGCACCAGGCGCGGGTCGGCGCGCCGGACCGCGGCATCGAGCAGGGCGCCCTTTTCATCGCCGACGTTCATCAGCATCGACTTCTGATAGGCGAAGTCGTCGATGGTGGCCAGCACGTGCTCGACGTCACCGCGGCGCGCGTGGCGCTCCACGTGCGCCGCACACGCCTGTTCGCGGCCGTCGCCGATCTGGCCGGTCTTCGCGAAACCGGGCATGCCCAGCGCGAAGCGCCAGACCGACCAGCGAAGAAAGGGCAGTTTCTGCTTCAGCGCCATGGCGACACTTTATGCCTCGGTGCGGCCCGATCGCCCCGCATGTTGCCCAGCGGGTCTGCCTGACCAGGCACGCCTGTCCCGTTAAACTTGCCCGGATGTTCGCCATGCGGGTGCTGTGCCTGACCAAAGGTGGTCGCGCATGAGCGACGACGGCGAAAAAGCGGTGGGCCTGACCGGTCGTCCGCCCCGTCCGGTCCCCGAGCCCAAACCCAAGTCCGTACACGGCCCGGCCAAGGTCATCGCGATGTGCAACCAGAAGGGCGGCGTCGGCAAGACCACGTCGACCATCAACCTGGGCGCCAGCCTTGCCGAGTACGGCCGCCGGGTGCTGCTGGTGGACCTGGACCCGCAGGGCGCGCTGTCGGCGGGTCTGGGAGTTCCGCACTACGAGCTCGAACACACCGTGCACAACCTGCTCGTCGAACCGCGGGTGTCGATCGACGACGTCATCGTCAACACCCGGGTCAAGGGCATGGACCTGGTGCCCAGCAACATCGACCTGTCGGCCGCCGAGATCCAGCTGGTCAACGAGGTGGGCCGCGAACAGACCCTGGCCCGGGCGCTGTACCCGGTGCTGGACCGCTACGACTACGTGCTGATCGACTGCCAGCCGTCGCTGGGCCTGCTCACCGTCAACGGCCTGGCCGGCAGCGACGGGGTGATCATCCCGACCGAGTGCGAGTTCTTCTCGCTGCGCGGGCTGGCGCTGCTGACCGACACCGTCGACAAGGTGCGCGACCGGCTCAACCCCAAGCTGTCGATCAGCGGCATCCTGATCACCCGGTATGACCCCCGCACCGTAAACTCGCGCGAAGTGATGGCCAGAGTTGTGGAGCGGTTCGGCGACCTGGTGTTCGACACCGTGATCACCCGGACGGTGCGCTTCCCGGAGACCAGCGTGGCCGGTGAGCCGATCACCACATGGGCGCCGAAATCCAGTGGTGCGGTGGCTTACCGGTCGTTGGCTCGCGAAGTCATCGACCGGTTTGGCGCGTGAACGCCCAGACCGAACCGGACCAAACCGAACAGTCGGGTTTCCAGGTCCGGCTGAGCAACTTCGAGGGTCCGTTCGACCTGCTGCTGCAGCTGATTTTCGCGCACCGCCTCGACGTCACCGAGGTCGCGCTGCATCAGGTGACCGACGACTTCATCGCCTATACCAAGGCGATCGGCCGAGAACTGGAACTCGACGAGACCACAGCGTTTCTGGTGGTGGCCGCGACGCTGCTCGATCTGAAGGCCGCCCGCCTGCTGCCTGCCGGCGAGGTGCACGACGAAGACGATCTCGAACTGCTCGAGGTGCGTGACCTGCTGTTCGCGCGGGTGCTGCAGTACCGGGCGTTCAAGCACGTCGCCGAGATGTTCGCCGAACTCGAGGCCGCCGCGCTGCGCAGCTATCCGCGGGCGGTGGCGCTGGAGGACCGTTATCAGGATCTGCTGCCCGAGGTGATGCTGGGCGTCGACGCCGACAGCTTCGCGCAGATCGCCGCGGCCGCCTTCACGCCGCGTCCGGTTCCTACCGTGGGTACCGAGCATCTGCACCAGGTGGCGGTGTCGGTGCCCGAACAGGTGGCTAACCTGATGGGGCTGCTGGAGCGGCGCGGGGTGGGGCAGTGGGCGTCGTTTCGCGACCTGGTGGCCGACTGCGGGGCCCCGATCGAGATCGTCGGCCGGTTCCTGGCGCTGCTCGAGCTGTACCGGGCCAGGGCAGTAGCATTCGAACAACCAGAACCGCTTGGTGTGCTCCAAATTTCGTGGACCGGAGAACGTCCGACCGAGCAGCACCTCGCGGCGGAAGTGGACCACTATGACTGACGACAACGACGCCGACGCCGCGACTGATCTCGACCTCGGCATCGACGTCGCGACCGCGCCGGAGTTGCAGGATTCCGAACTGGGCGCGGTGTTGGAGGCGCTGTTGTTGGTGGTCGACACCCCGGTCACCGTCGAGCAGCTGGCCGCCGTCACCGGGCAGCCCGCCGACCGGGTCGCCGAGAAGCTGCGGTCGATGGCCGATGAGCTCACCGCCCGCGACAGCGGCATCGATCTGCGCGAGGCCGGCGGCGGCTGGCGGATGTACACCCGGGCTCGCTACGCACCCTACGTCGAACGGCTGTTGCTCGACGGGGCGCGTTCGAAGCTGACCCGTGCCGCGCTGGAGACGCTGGCGGTGGTGGCCTACCGCCAACCGGTGACCCGAGCTCGGGTCAGCGCGGTACGCGGCGTCAACGTCGACGCGGTGATACGCACGTTGGTGGCGCGCGGGCTGATCACCGAAGCCGGCAATGACCCGGACTCGGGTGCGGTGACCTTCGCGACCACCGAGTTGTTTCTGGAGCGCCTGGGTTTGACGTCGCTGGCCGATCTGCCCGATATCGCGCCACTGCTTCCCGACGTCGACGTGATCGACGACCTGAGCGAATCCCTGCACGACGAGCCCCGATTCCGCAAGCTCAACGGGGCACCGTCACCCGAGCAGCCGATGTCGTTTGATGTGGACCAGGATTCAGATGGCTGAACCTGACGGTGTGCGGCTACAGAAAGTGTTGTCCCAGGCCGGAATTGCATCGCGCCGCGTGGCCGAGAAGATGATTCTCGACGGCCGCGTCGAGGTCGACGACCAGGTGGTCACCGAGCTGGGCACGCGGGTGGATCCGGACGTTTCGGTGATCCGCGTCGACGGCGCCCGGGTCAAACTGGACGACACCCTGGTGCACCTGGCGATCAACAAACCCAAGGGCATGCACTCGACGATGTCTGACGATCGGGGCAGGCCGTGTGTCGGCGACCTGGTCGAGCACCGGGTGCGGGGCAACAAGAAGCTCTTTCACGTCGGCCGACTCGACGCCGACACCGAAGGGTTGATGTTGCTGACCAACGAGGGTGAATTGGCGCACCGGCTGATGCACCCGTCCTACGAGGTGCCCAAGACGTATCTGGCCACGGTGCTGGGCTCGGTGCCACGCGGGTTGGGGCGCACGTTGCGCTCCGGTGTCGAACTGGACGACGGGCCCGCCAGCGTGGACGATTTCGCCGTGGTCGACAAGGCGCCGGGCAGGACGCTGGTGCGGCTGACCCTGCACGAGGGACGTAAGCGGATCGTGCGTCGACTGCTCGCCGCGGTGGGCTATCCGGTGCAGGAACTGGTGCGCACCGAGATCGGCAGCGTGTCGTTGGGGGATCAGCGGCCGGGCAGCATCCGGGTGCTCACCCAGAAGGAACTCGGCGAGTTGTACCGGGCGGTCGGATTGTGAACGCGACGCTGGTGATCGCCATCGACGGCCCCGCGGGAACTGGAAAGTCCACGGCGGCAAGAGATTTAGCGCGCGCTTTGGGGGCGCGCTATCTTGATACGGGCGCGATGTACCGGATCGTCACGCTGGCTGCGGTGCGCGCAGGAGTGGATCTGCACGACACACCGGCCATCGAGACGGTCACCCGGGATGTGCCGCTGTCGGTCGGATACAACCCCGACGAGGACAAGGCTTACCTTGACGCAGAAGATGTTTCGGCCGAGATCCGCGGGGACGCGGTGACCAAGGCGGTGTCGGCAATCTCGGCAGTGCCCGCGGTGCGGGCCCGGCTCGTCGGGCTGCAACGCGAACTGGCGTCGGGCCCCGGCAGCATCGTCGTGGAGGGCCGCGACATCGGCACCGTGGTGCTGCCCGACGCCGACTTGAAGATCTTCCTGACGGCGTCGGCGCACGAACGTGCGCGGCGGCGCAACGCCCAGAACGCCGCTGCCGGCTTGGCCGACGACTACGAATCGGTGCTGGCTGATGTGCAGCGGCGCGACCACTTGGACTCCACGCGTCCGGTGTCACCGCTGCGGGCCGCCGCCGACGCCGTGGTGGTCGACACCAGCGACCTGTCGGCGTCCGAGGTCGTCGCGCACCTGCTGCAGCTCGTCCGCGACCGTGCGGGGGCCACGCCATGACCGGTGACGGCACCTGGAGCGACGAAAGCGATTGGCAGATCGGTGCGGACGACGTCACCGAGGCGGTCGACGACGCGGCGGCCGCACCGCCGGTGGTCGCGGTCGTCGGCCGGCCGAACGTCGGCAAGTCCACGTTGGTGAACCGGATCCTGGGCCGCCGCCAAGCCGTCGTGCAGGATGTGCCCGGCGTGACCCGCGACCGGGTGTCTTATGACGCGATCTGGTCGGGCCGGCGGTTCGTGGTACAGGACACCGGCGGGTGGGAACCCGACGCCAAGGGGCTGCAGCAGTTGGTGGCCGAACAGGCGTCGGTGGCGATGCGCACAGCCGACGCCATCGTTTTCGTGGTCGACGCCGTGGTCGGGGCGACGACCGCTGACGAGGCGGCGGCTCGGTTGCTGCAACGCTCCGGTAAGCCGGTGTTCTTGGCGGCCAACAAAGTTGACAGCGAGCGAGGCGAGGCCGACGCCGCCGAGTTGTGGTCGCTGGGCCTCGGCGAACCGCACATGGTCAGCGCGATGCACGGCCGCGGGGTGGCCGATCTGCTGGATGAGGTCATCGACGCGCTGCCCGCGGTGTCCGAGCTGGCCTCGAGCGGGACCGGACCGCGTCGCGTCGCCTTGATCGGCAAGCCGAACGTCGGCAAGAGCTCGCTGCTGAACCGGCTGGCCGGCGATGAGCGGTCCGTGGTGCACGACGTCGCAGGGACCACGGTGGACCCCGTCGACTCGTTGATCGAAATGGAAGGCAAGCTCTGGCGCTTCATCGACACCGCGGGGCTGCGGCGCAAGGTCGGTCAGGCCAGCGGGCACGAGTTCTACGCATCGGTGCGCACGCACGGGGCGATCGACGCGGCCGAGGTGGCGATCGTGTTGATCGACGCATCGCAGCCGTTGACCGAGCAGGACCAGCGGGTGCTGTCGATGGTGATCGAGGCGGGTCGGGCGCTGGTGTTGGCGTTCAACAAGTGGGATCTGGTCGACGAGGACCGCCGCTACCTGCTGGAGCGCGAGATCGACCGGGAGTTGGCGCAGCTGCAGTGGGCGCCGCGGGTCAATATCTCGGCCAAAACCGGCCGGGCCGTGCAGAAGCTGGTGCCTGCACTGGAACGCTCGCTGGAGTCGTGGGACACCCGGGTGCCGACGGGACGGCTGAACACCTTCTTCAAGGAAGTCGTTGCGGCTCATCCTCCGCCGGTGCGCGGCGGCAAGCAGCCGCGCATCCTGTTCGCCACGCAGGCCACCGCACGACCACCGACGTTCGTGTTGTTCACCACCGGCTTCATCGAAGCGGGCTACCGGCGTTTTCTGGAGCGACGGCTGCGTGAGACCTTCGGGTTCGAGGGCAGCCCCATCCGGATCAACGTGCGGGTTCGGGAAAAGCGCGGCAACCGCTCCCGGTGATTTCGGCGCGTTTACGGCCCGTGAGCGGTCCTAACCGCGCCGAAATCGCCCCCGGATAGGGTGACTCAGTGCCCGTCGTCGACATGATTTTGATCGCGTTGGCGGGTCTCGGCGCAGGCGCCATCAACACCCTCGTCGGCTCGGGCACGCTGATCACCTTCCCCACCCTGGTGACACTGGGCTATCCGCCGGTGACCGCGACCATGTCCAACGCGGTCGGGTTGGTGGCAGGCAGCCTGTCCGGCACCTGGGGGTATCGGCGCGAGCTGCGGGGCCAATGGAATCGGCTGGCGTGGCAACTGCCGGCCTCGTTCGTGGGCGCAGGCCTGGGCGCGTGGCTGCTGCTGCACCTCCCGGAGACGGTGTTCGAGCAGGTGGTGCCGGTGCTGCTGGTCGCGGCCCTGGCGCTGGTGGTGGTGGGACCGCGGATCCAGGCCTATGCGCGACGGCAAGCCGAGGCGGCCGGGAGATCCGCCGATCACGTCTCGACGGCAAGGATGGTGGCGCTGGTGGCCGCCACGTTCGCGATCGGTGTCTACGGCGGCTACTTCACCGCGGCGCAGGGCATCATGCTGATCGCCGCGATGGGCGCGCTACTGCCGGAGGACATCCAGCGGATGAACGCGGCCAAGAACCTGCTGTCGTTGGTGGTCAACGTCGTCGCGGCGGCGGCGTACATCCTGGTGGCGTTCGACCGGATCAGCTGGGAGGCGGCCGGGCTGATCGCGGTCGGATCGCTGATCGGCGGATACCTCGGCGCACACTACGGACGGCGGCTGTCGCCGAACGTGTTGCGGGCGGTGATCGTCGTGGTGGGAACAATTGGGCTGTACCGATTGCTCACTGTGTAGACGTCTTCGATAAGCTGCGTTGATCCGCGACCGCGAGAGGGAGACAGGTGGCTGAACGCCAGTTCCGCATTGCACCGTCGGCCCTCTGCGCCCTGGAGCCGTTCTGGCCGTCACGACGGCTGATGGCTTTCGACGAGTGGTGTTGCGCGCGCATCTGACCGCGCCCACCATTCCCTCCGGTCACCCCTGCCCGTGACCGCTTAGTCGAAAGCTGCCGAACCTATGCGTTCGCTTCTGATCTTCGCGCTCGTCGGCGTTGGCGCCCAGCTGGTCGACGGTGCCCTCGGCATGGCGTTCGGCGTCACCGCTTCCACGCTGCTGGTGCTCAGCGGTGTCGGCGCCGCGCAGGCCAGTGCTGCGGTGCACCTCGCCGAGGTGGGCACCACGCTGGCGTCCGGATTGTCGCACTGGCGGTTCAAGAACATCGACTGGACGATCGTGTTGAAGCTCGGGGCGCCAGGTGCCGTCGGGGCGTTCGCGGGTGCCACGGTGTTGTCGTCGTTGTCGACCGAGCACGCGGCCCCGTTGATGGCGGGCATCCTGGTCGCCATCGGTACCTATGTGGTGCTGCGGTTTTCGCTGCGCAACCCGCCAGTGCTGCGGCACGGAGGGACCCCGCACCGGGCGAGGTTTCTCAGCCCGCTGGGGCTGTTCGGCGGGTTCATCGACGCGTCCGGTGGGGGCGGTTGGGGTCCGGTGACGACGAGCACGCTGCTCTCGCGGGGTAAGACCGCGCCGCGCACGGTGATCGGTTCGGTCAGCGCTTCGGAGTTCCTGGTGGCCGCTGCGGCGTCGGTGGGCTTCGTGATCGGCCTGCGCGACGAGTTCGTTTCGAACCTGCCGATCGTCGCCGGACTGGCTATCGGCGGGGTGGTCGCGGCGCCGTTCGCGGCCTGGTTGGTCAGCCGGATCAGCCCCGCCCTGTTGGGCACTGCGGTCGGCGGCGTGATCGTGCTGACCAACAGCCAGAAGTTGGTGCACTACTTCGGCATCGAATGGCCGTGGTCGACGGGTGTGTACGCGACGATCACCGTGGCATGGGCGACGGCGCTGATACTGGCGTGGCGGACCTCGCGCGCCCCGCGGTTCGTGCCCGACGACGACGCGCTGGACGCGGCACCGGAAGTGGCCCGGGACACGGCGACGACGGCGAAGCCGGGTTGGGGAGAGCCCAGCGCCCTGCGGTAGGCTTTCGACCGCTGCCGGCGATCCCGGCGGCGGTCGCGGGCTGTGGCGCAGCTTGGTAGCGCACTACACTGGGGGTGTAGGGGTCGCAGGTTCAAATCCTGTCAGCCCGACCATTTGTTTCTGTTGCTCGGCGGCGACACGTAGTTCTACTCATGACCGCCGACCGAGTCCCCGGGCATGCTGAAGACATGCCGCTGACCGCGCATCTGTATTGGCCTCTGTCGCGCGTCGACAAGTTTGCCGCTGAAACCCCGCCGGACCGGGACCGTGCCATCGACGTCGCCCGGCTCGGCGCGCTCGTCGTCGTCGTCTTCGGGCACTGCGCACTGCTGCTGGCCACCATCGACAGCGGTGGTGTCCGGATCGGCAACATCCTCGGCGAGATCCCGGCGCTGACCCCGATCACCTGGGTGGTACAGGTGATGCCGCTGTTCTTTCTGGCCGGCGGCGCCGCGGGGGCGTACGGCTGGCACACCGGCCGGGCCTGGGGCCAGTGGCTGTTCACCCGCGCGCAGCGGCTGTGCCGGCCGGTGTTCTGGTACCTCGCGGTGTGGTCGGCAGCCCTGTTCGGTGTGCGGTTGACCCTCGGCGCGGAGTCCGCGGCCGATCTGGGCCGCGAGGCCGTCGCGCTGCTGTGGTTCCTCGGCGTCTACTTCATCGTGCTGGCATTCGTGCCGGTGCTGACCCGCCTCGACAGCGGGCGCGCCACAACCGCCGTCGTCGCCGGGTTGCTGGCTGTGGCCGGGCTCAACGACGCGATCCGCATCGCGACCGGCACCGCCATGGCCGGTGTCGCCAACTTCGTCGTCGTCTGGCTCATTCCCGTCGTCATCGGCGTCGCGTACGCCCGCAGGCTGATCGGTCGCCGTACGGCGCTCGGGGTCGCGGTCGGTGCGCTCGCCGCACAGATCACGCTGGCGATGGTCGGCCCCTATGAGGTTTCGCTCGTCGTCACCGGAACCGAGCGATTGTCGAACGTTTCACCGCCCACCCTGCTGCTCGCCCTGCACTGCACCTGGATGTCATGCGCATTCGTCGCCACGGCCGGCGCGATCCAGCGATGGGCACAACGGCCACGCATCTGGTACGTGGTGGCCGTCGGCAACGGGGGAGCGATGACGCTGTACCTGTGGCATATCGTCGCGATCGCGATCGCCGCGTTCGCACTGCACGCCGTCGGCCTCGACGCCTACGACGTTGACGCAGCGGGATTCTGGGGCCGCCTGGCGCTGCGGACCGCCGTGTTCGCGGTGGTGATGTTCGCGATGTTCCGCCTGCTGTCACCGCTCGAGCATCGCCGGCTGCCGTGGTGGGACGCACCGGCTTCGGGCGCCGGCGCGAGATCCGTGACGGCCGGCGTGCTGGTGATCGCCGCCGGGGTGGCGCTGCTGCTGCTGGCCAAGAACGGTCTGACCGGTTCGACCGGCTGGACCTTGCTCGGCTGCTTCGTCGGCGCGGCGGCTACCGCACGAATCTGCTTGCGCGCCAGGGCTTGAGCAGATTTGCTAGCAGTCCGGCATCGCCTCTGCGATCGCGCGGCTTTCGGAACGGCCCGTTGCAGGGTATGCCGCCAACTATCCGGGGTCGCGGTGAGTGCGTACGTGACCTCGGTTACGGTCCCGGCGATTGCAGATTTCACGGGCAGAAGGCAATGAGCGCGTTCTGCACCGCTCGCTGCGCGCTCTCCGTCCGCATGAACGCGTCGGTCAACGCACCTGGGTCGTCCGCAGACACGGAATGCCCCGATCCGCTGTCGGAGCCGACATACTTTCCGACCGGGTTGCCCCCGGTTGCATCGGTGAACGCCGCGACGGCCGCATCGACCTGGTCGGCCGGCAACTTCTGACCGAGCAGGGCGGCGTTATCGCGATAGTTCCTCGGGCCCACGATCGCGCACATGTCCGGAAACTGCTCGGCGACCTGGTTCGCCGCTGTGACCAATTGCTCATCGGTGACGTCGGCGCACACCAACGGGCTGGAGGTACCCCACTCGTCGAGGAACCTGGCGCCGTCACTGCCGTACTGTGGCGCGCCGCCACCTGGCGACGCTGTGCCGTGCTCGAAGGCGCCGATCACTCGCATACCGGAAGTGCACGAAGACGTGCCTTGTCCGTCTGGCTGTTGATTCTGACTTCGCACACCGCTCTCACTGCTGCTGCAACCGCTCGTCAACGCGAGCGCGCCGAGCAACACCGAAACTGCAACGACGATCGGCCTGCCGAATACGCTTACCCCACTTGACAACTCAAGTCCTCTCTTTCGTCGCGCTTAGGATATCGACACATTGCACACAGCATCGGCCCGTTAAGGCGCAAACCGCCTCCTCGATTACGCAACACTGTGTATGTTAAATGCCGGCCGCTTGCCCCGCCGACGGATTCGAGTGTCATGTCGACAACTCCACGCAGTGACGAGGCCTTCGACGCGCTGCTCGGCATGTTTCGCGACCTAGGTGAGGTGGTCCGCGCCGACGCCTGCGATGACCGCGAGCGCCTGGAGGGCTACCGCGTGCTTTCCCGGATTATCGCCCTGTGCAGCGAACTGTCGCTCGACGTCGACCCCGAGGTGCCGCGGTTCTTCCCGATGGCAACGGCGCTGCGCCAGATCGGCGGACCCAATCCCGACGGCGAGTACGACCTGTGCGCGCTGACCCCGGGCCGTTCGTATCGGATCCACGGCCGCCGTGAGACGGTGACCTATCTGGGTTTTCAGGTGATGGCAGGCACCGGGCTCACACCCCGCCGCCACGCCGCCTATTTATCGGACACCGATTTGACCGTCGGCGCCGGCGGCACCTTCGAATTCGTGCTCGCCCCATCCGATCCCGGCACCGGTGAGCACTGGGTGCAGATTCCCGACGATGCCTCGGCCGTCGTCGTGCGGCAGTACGTCTCCGACCGCCGGACCGAGCAGATCGCGACCTACGAGATCGCCCAGATCGAACCGGCACAACCCGTCGCCGCGCTCACCGACGAAACACTCGCCGATCAGCTGAGCGCGTTCATGTGGACGGCCTACAAGCTGATGACGCTGCACCGCACCGTCTTACCGAACCTGTTGGACGAGCCCAACAAACTGGTGACGGCGGAGGCGGCGGCGCTGGGCTCGGAGAACACCACCCCCGACAACCTCTACATGCTCGGCACGTTCGACCTGACCGACGGCCAGGCCCTGCAGCTCGACATCGAACCACCCGACACCCGCTACTGGTCGATCACCCTGGAGAATAGCTGGCACGAGTGCCTGGAGCCGTTTCGCAGCCGCAGTTCGGGCACCCAGGCCTCATTTCAACCCCGCGCCGACGGCACCGTGCGCGTCGTCATCGCCGGCCATGACCCCGGCGTGCCGAACTGGCTCGACACCGGCGGACGCCGCCGCGGCTTCATCGTGCTGCGCTGGCTCGACAACCCGGACCCGCCCAGCGTCACCACCACCCTGCTCAACCTCACCGAGGTCACCGCATGAAATCCCAGGAGCTTATCGAGTCCGCCATCGCCACAACGGGTCTCACCGACTTCGGCGACGACGCGCTATTCGGCGGTGACGGCTGGCGCACCGGCCTGGACGTGCTCGTCGATTCGTTGGCCCGCGAGGCGAACCTGCACGAAATGGGGCAGTTCGTCGTCCAAAATGAGCTCACCCAGTACCTGGTGAACCGGTTGCGCATCGTCGACCACCACCGCCGCCACCCCGAGATTCGGGAGCGCGACATCACGCCGCCGATCGTCATCATGGGTCAGGCTCGCACCGGGACCACCATGCTCTTCGATCTGCTCGCACAGGATCCCGACCATCGGGTGCCGCAGACGTGGGAGGTCGACCAGCCGTTGCCGCCGCCGCGCACCGAGACCTACCTGACCGACCCGCGAATCGCCCAGACCGAGGCGGGTTTCGAGCTCGTGGACACCGTGATCCCAGAGTTTCGGGCCGTGCATCAACTCGGCGCCCAACTCGCCCAGGAGTGCGTGCGCATCACCGCGAGCCACTTCGTCTCCGCGATCTTTCCCACCCAGTACCAAGTGCCCTCCTACCTGCAATGGCTGCTGAATCCGGCCCAGGAGCAGGGACACGTCGCCGGCTCCTACACCTGGCACCGGCGCTTCCTCGAACTGTTGGCCAGCGAAGCCCCCGGCAACCGCTGGCTGATCAAGACCCCGTTTCACTGCTGGACGCTGCCCGAACTGATGGCCGAATACCCGCAGGCGCTTCTGGTGCAGACACACCGTGACCCCGCCAAGGTGATGGCCTCCACCACAAGCCTGCTCGCCACGCTGCGCAAGCTGGGCACCGACGACACCGATCAGCCCAGGATGGCCGCCGAGTTCTTCGAGTTCATCCTCGGCGGGCTCGAGCGCAGCGCCGACGCCCGTTTCACCGGTGTCGTACCCGCGGACCGGGTGGTCGACGTCCAGTTCGCCGACCTGATGAACGACCCGATCGGCGCCGCCAAGACCGTCTACTCCGCGTTCGGGTGGACGTTCACCGCCGACGTCGAGGACGCCATGACAAACTTCCTGCGCACCCACGTGCGCGAGGGCCACGGTCATCCGTACACGTTCGAGGCCACCGGCCTTTCGCTCGACGCGATCCGCGAACGCACCGCCCGCTACACCGAGTACTTCGCCGTCGCCGAGGAGCTGAGCTGACCCGCGTCGCCGCGGCCGGCCCGGGCCGGCCGCGCGATTCACAACGGCACGAGGCAGTCCTGGCCGCCACCCGGGAGTTGCTCGACGAACGCGGTTACACCGCGGTCACCTTCTCCGAGGTCGGCAAGCGCGCCGGCGTCACCCGGCAGTTGGTCTACCGGTGGTGGGCGGTCAAGGCCTCGTTGGTATCCGAGGCGCTCTTCGGCTTCGGCACGCCCGAGTGGCCGACGGCCTATCGCGGTCCGCTCGGCGCGGACCTGCGGACGTTCGTCGGCGCCATCGTCGACTACGCGTGCCGACCCGATGTGCGTGCCGGCATCGCGGGGCTGATGGCCGACGCGGACCCCCATACTCCGTTGCCGGGTCTGGTCGAGGGCCTGCTGGTTCCGCTGCGTGCGTCACTGACGGCGCTCGTCGACGCCGGGATCGGCCGCGGTGACACGCGAATGAACGTCGATATCGACTTGACGCTCAACACCATTCGCGGTGCGGTGACGATGCACCTGCTGGCCGATCAGACGCCGCCCGATGTGGTGGTCGAACACGTCGCCCAGCTGATGACCTGGGCGCTGACGCGGCCCTAGTGGCAACCGTATCGGGTTGTGGCACTGCGGCTTTGGCCCGTACCGCGATCAAGCCGGCGCCGATGACCAACGCCATCCCCGCGTACATGTAGGCCGTCGGCGGATGCTGCCAGACGATCCAGTCGATCAGCGCGGAGAACACGATCATGGAGTAGATGAACGGTCCTACCTTCTCCGCCGACGCATAGCGATGGGCCACCACGGCACAACAAGGGCAATTCGTCCTTCAGCGCGGGCGCGCGACGATCACCGGCTTGCGAACGGCCTGCACCACGGCCGAGCTGACCGATCCCAGCAGCATTCCGGTGAACCCGCCGCGGCCACGGCTGCCGACGACCACCAGCTGCGCGGACTCGGCGTGCTCGACGAGTTGGCGTGCCGGCTCGTCGCGCACCACCACCGGCCGCACTGCCACGTTGGGGTACCGCTTCTGCCACGGGGTCAGATGATCGGTCAGCCGTTGTTCCTCGTGGGTCTTGACCGTTTCCCAGTCCAACTCGGGCAGATCGAGCACGGTGTCGCTCCACGCCTCCAACGCCACGACCTCCACGCCCCGCAGCGCCGCCGCCTCGAATGCGATGTCGGTGGCGTAGTCGGCGCCCGCGGAGCCGTCCACGCCGACTAGAACCGGCGCGGTCGCTGTGTCCGGCGTCGCTGATTTGTCGTCGCCGATGACGGCCACCGGGCAATGCGCGCGATGTACCAGCCCCGACGTCACGGAGCCGAGCAGAAGCCTGCTGACCGCGCCGCGGCCCCGGTTGCCGACCACGACCATGTCGGCCGTCTCCGAGATGTCGACAAACGTGGGCACGGTGGATCCGAAGAACACCTCGGTGTTGACTTTGGCGGGCCGGTGCTCGGCGGCGTAGGAGTCGACGAGCTTGACCGCGGCCTCCATGTAGTGCCCGACCATCTCCTGTTGCCACTGGTGCAGGTCGACGGGCAGCGGGACGTGTGGGGACGTGGTGATGATTGGGTTGACCACGTTCACCAACGTGAGCGCGACGCCACGCAGTGCCGCCTCCCGCGCCGCCCAGCCGATCGCCACCGTGGACGTCGATGATCCGTCGACGCCGGCGACGATGCCGGGATTCTCGATCAGAGCCGCCACCTCAGCCTCCTCCGTGCTCGCCGAAAAGCCGGTGCCCAACAGTGTGCACTGTGGGCGCGCCCGGCGGACGGGAAAGGCCCTTGCTCAGGAGACCGTTTGGTCACCCGTCACGGCACCGTGGCAGACCCAGCCGTCAGGGACCTGCGCGGTCGCGACGAGTTCCGTCAGCTCATCGCGGTCCGAGGCAGACAGCGTGTCGTCGGCCTGCGGGTAGAGAATCCGCTCTTCCTTCCAGTTGTGCGATCCCAACAGCGTCAACAATTCTCGGCACAGCTGCGCTGCGGTGTCGGTGCTGTCGCGGGTGAGACAATCGTCGAGTTGTTCCAGCAGCGGCCAGATGTGAGCGTGCTCATGCACCATCACCATGACCGGGCCCACCATGCCCGCCGCCCGCAGCGGCGGGAACAGGTACTCCTCTTCGAGATAGATGTGTCGCCGCAGCACGGCCACCGCTTGGCGCAGTGCGTCGCGGTGCTCATCGGTGACCTCCGCGTGGGCCCTGTCGGCGAAGAGTTCGATACCGCGGTCGATGGTCTGGTGCTCGCGTTCGAGCGCGGCGCTCAACGTGGCGCTCATGCCGTCTCCCGGGCCAGCAGTTGTGCGTTGACGCTGATTTTCGCGCCGGCGAACAGCCGCGACACCGGGCACAGCGCGGCGGCCTCATCCCCAACCTTCCGAAAATCTGCGGCTGCGATTCCCTCGACTTCGGCAGTGATGTCCAGTGCCGAGGTGACGATCGTCGGTAACCCGTCGACCTCGTCGAGCGTCACCGTCGCCTGCACGTCCAGCCGTTGCGGCTCAACGTGGTGCTCACCGAGTTTGAGCGCAAGCGCCATCGAGAAGCATGACGAATGCGCTGCGGCGGCCAGTTCTTCGGGGCTGGTCTTACCGCCGGGCTGTTCGGTGCGTGCGGCCCAGGTGACATCGTTTCCCGGGCCTGCCCAGACGGTGCGCGTGGTGCGATCAGCGATAGCCATGAGTTCTCTTTTCTTCTGCGACGGAGGCCCGTGTTTATACAGTCATCATTTGTAGAAACGCTACTCCAGTCTCGGCGTTACCGCGAGGGCTGGGCCGCCAGTCGTCCGCGCAACTGCTTGGTCTCCTCGAATGTGGCGGTGACGTCGCGCAGCGGTGAATCCGAACATCCGTTGCGCCATCTCCCGCTCGGATGCGACGGACCCAGTATTGCATTAGGCAAGTCTTGCGTTATGCACGGCTAGATGTCTGCGGCGGTATCCGGGTTTCTGCCCCGGCGACACGGTCCGACCGCTTAGGCTCCAGCCATGTCGATCGACCGTGCCGCGCTGGTCGCGGGCAGCATCCGCCTCGCGTCAGGCATCTCATTTCTCGTCGACCCGCTGGCAGCCAACCGGTTGTGGGGCGCCCCTGACGACACGACGCCGACGACCCAACTGCTGTTGCGTTCGATGGGCTACCGCGACGCACTCATCGGTGGTCTGCTGACCGCGGCGGCGCTGCGTGGGCGCAACACCCGGGGCTGGTTCCTCGCCTCCGGCGGCGCCGACGCCGCCGACCTGCTCGGCGGGATCGGGGTGCACAACGAGATGAAGCCGTCCCAGCGCACCATCGGCCTCGGCGGCGCGGTCGTCGGCATCGGCGTCGGGCTGTGGGGCGCAATGCGCAGACGCCCACAGTCATCGCAGAATTCAGCGTCGAGCTAGGGGCTCGGGCCACGGCGCGGGCCTCGGCCGCGCACGCACCACCTGGGGCCACCAGAACCACTTGCCCAGCAGCGCTGCGATCGACGGTGTCATGAAGGCGCGGATCACCAACGTGTCGAACAACAGGCCCAGCCCGATCGTCGTGCCGACCTGAGCGACCACGGTCAACTCGCTGACCACCATCGAGAACATCGTGAAGGCGAACACCAGACCCGCGGCGGTCACCACCGATCCGCTGCCGCCCATCGCCCGGATGATGGCCGTGTTGACCCCGGCCGGCAGTTCTTCTTTCAGGCGTGCCACCAGCAGCAGGTTGTAGTCGGCGCCGACGGCCAACAGGATGATCACCGCCATGGCCATCACCATGAACTGCAATTCGATGCCCAGGACGTGTTGCCACAGCAGCACCGAGAGCCCGAAGGACGCGCCCAGCGACAACACCACGGTGCCGACGATGACACCCGCCGCGACGATGCTGCGCGTGATCAGCAGCATGATCGTGAAGATCAGCGCCAACGCGAGGATGCCCGCGATCATCAGGTCGTAGCTGTTGCCGTCGCGCATGTCCTTGAACGACGACGCGGTACCGCCGAGGTAGATCGTCGAGCCCTCCAGCGGTGTGCCCTTGACGGCTTCCTTGGCGGCCAGCTTGATCGCGTCGATGCGGTCGATGCCGGCCGCGCTGAGCGGGTCACCTTCGTGGTTGATGATGAACCGCACCGCGTGCCCATTGGGCGAGATGAAGTTCTCCATGCCCTTCTTGAAGTCTTCGTTGTCGAAGATCTCCGGCGGCAGGTAGAACGTGTCGTCGTTCCACGAGTTGTTGAACGCATCGCCCATGGCGGACTGGTTCTCCGACATCGCGGCCTGTTGATCCTGCATGCCCGCCTGGGTGGCGTGCATGGTCAGCATCATCTTCTTCATGTTCTTCATCGTCTGGATCTGCTCGGGCATCAGCGCAAGCAGTTGCGGCATCAGCGCATCGAGGCGTTCCAATTCGGGCAGCAGCGCCTGGACATTGTCGGTCATGACATTGACGCCGTCGATGGTGTCGAAGATCGACCTCAGGGTCCAACAGACCGGGATGTTGTAGCAGTGCGGTTCCCAGTAGAAGTAGTTGCGGATCGGCCGGAAGAAGTCGTCGAAGTTGGCGATGTGGTCGCGCAGTTCGACAATGTCGACGGTCATCGTCCGGGTCTTTTCGACCATGCTGTGGGTGGTCGCGTTCATCTCGGCCATCAACGACATCATTCGGGTCATCGTGTCGATGGTCGTCTGCATCTCCTCGGCCTGCACCAGCATGTCGTCCATGCGGTCCTGCATGTACTTGCGGTTCAGGTCCTGGGTGACGCCGCCGAGGCTGATCTGGGCCGGAATCGTGCTGAACTCGATCGGCTTGCCGTCCGGGCGGGTGATCGACTGAACTCTGCCGATGCCGGGCACGTCGAACACGGCTTTGGCGATCTTGTCGATCACCAGGAAGTCCGCCGAGTTGCGCAGGTCGTGGTCGCTTTCCACGAGCAGCACTTCGGGGTTCATCGTGGCGGGGGAGAAATGCCGTTCAGCCGCCGCGAAACCTTCGTTGGCGGGCAGGTCGGGCGGCAGATACTGGCGGTCGTTGTAGTTGGGCTGGTAGCCGGGCAGGGCCAGCAGGCCGACGAGGGAGATCGCGACCGTCACGAACAGGATCGGTGCCGGCCAGCGCACGATGGCGGCGCCGATCTTGCGCCAACCCCGAATCCGCATCGCGCGCTTGGGTTCGAGCAGGCCGAACCGACTGGCCACGATGATGATCGCGGCGCCCAGGGTCAGCGCGACGAACACCGCCGTCGTCATCCCGACCGCCAGCGGCACGCCGAGCGACTGGAAATACGGCAGCCGGGTGAAGGACAGGCAGAACGTCGCCCCGGCGATCGTCATACCCGACCCGAGCACGACGTGGGCGGTGCCGCGATACATCGTGTGGAAGGCGGTGACCCGGTCCTGTCCTATCGTGCGCGCTTCCTGGTAGCGACCGGTGAGAAAGATCGCGTAGTCCGTCGACGCCGCGATGGCCAAGGTGACGAGCAGGTTGGTGGCGAACGTCGAGAGCCCGATGAGGTCGTGGTAGCCGAGGAAGGCCACCACGCCGCGGGTAGCCGCCAGCGCAAGGACCACCATCGCCAGCGTCAACAGCACGGTCGTGATGGACCGGTAGACCAGCAGCAACATCGTGATGATGACGGCGAACGTCACCATCTCGATGATGCGTACGCTGCGGTCGCTGGCGATCTGCTGATCGGCTATCAACGCCGATCCACCGGTGACGAACACGTCGACGCTCGGCGGAGGTGGCAACCCGTCGACGATGTTCTGCACCGTCTCCACCGACTCGTTGGACAACGCCTCGCCCATGTTGCCGGCCAGGTACACCTGCACGTAGACGGCCTTGCGGTCGGCGCTGAGCGCGGCGGCCTCGGTCAGCGGGTCGCCCCAGAAGTCCTGTACGTGCTCAACGTGTTTGGTGTCGGCTTCGAGCTTGCCGATCAGCTCGTTGTAGTAGGCCCGCTCCTCGTCCCCGAGAGGTTCCTGGCCCTCGATGACGATCATCGCCGAGCTGTCGGAGTCGTACTCCTCGAAGACCGTGCCGATGCGTTTCATCGCGATCACCGACGGCGCTTCGTCGGGGCTCATCGAAACCGAACGCATCTGGCCGACGACCTCGAGCTGCGGCACCGAGACGTTGAGGACCGCGATCAGAAGGATCCAGCCGATGATGATCGGCACCGCCAGGCGCCGGATCCAGGTGGCCACGTTGGACCGCAACGGCTTATGTGCTGTCGGTGCCGAATCGACGGCAGGGGTGCTCACCTAGCCAACACCTCGGCTGAGCTCCTCCCTTGGAGTGTTAGACCGTCTTAGTTTTTACCAGATTAGGCTGGCCTACGGCGAACTACCTCTGCTGACCAGCCACGCCGGTGTACGACGCGGCAGTGCGCAACATTGTAGGGGCCTTGGCTGAGGGCAACTTCACCGCCGCAGTAACACGACGACCCCTGGGCCGATATTCACGTTGAGGCACGGCGGATCGACAGAGATGGGGCAGCGGTGCAGACAGCGCTCGAGCTTTCGATGACCTCGACCGGTATCTCCTGGGCATTGGTTGACGCGACCGGCGTGAACGAGGCCGTCCTTGATCACGACCACGTCGACACCGCCTCCGACGACGGCGACATCACCGCTCATCAGGGCGCGGTGCGCGGCGCGCTGGCCATCGCCGACGCCAGCGGTTATGTGGTGAAATCAGTCTCGCTGCGATACACCGACGACGTCGAAGCGAACGCGTCACTGCTTCGGGAGTGGTTGCGGGACACAGGTTTCGACAATGTCGATACCCCGCCTGTCGCGAAGCCGGCACGTCGGCGGCGCCGGTTCGGTTCGCACCTGCGCGCGGCCGCCATCGTGGTGGGCGGTGTGATCGCGCTGTTCGCCGTGGCGCCCGAACTCGGCGGACAGCCGGAAGCCTCGTCGTCGGGCAGCGATGCGGCATCCACCACCACGGTGGTGGCGGTGACCGTCGCGCCGCTGGACGCGCCGGCGTCGTCGCTGAAGACCTACACCATCCCTGACGTGGCGCCGGCGACCCGGCCCGCGCCCACCTACTCCAGCGCGCCCGAGGCCGTCGTCGCCGCCGCTCCCAATCCGATTGCGCCCGTAGGGGACCCGATGACAGAAGTACTGAGCTCGGTGGTCAGCGCCCTACCGTAATCACCAGGTCCAGACGGACGGGTCATGGGGCGGGTAGTCCGCGCACACCTCGGTGCCGTGCGCCACCACACCCTTGTTGTTGAAGAACAGCTTCGCCCAGTTGGGCCACGCGAACGCCATCTGCTCGTAGTAGATATTGGTGGCGATGTTCTCCGAGTAGGCGCGGCGACCGGGGTAGTCCATCGAGAAGTACCAGTGGATCCGGTCCCGTGCGCCCTGTTGGACCTGAGGCGACTTGTTCTTGTAGTCGATCATGTAGCGCTCGTAGTACACCGGGTCGGTGTCCCGCACCGCGGCCATGTACTGGTCGACCGTGCACGTCGTCTTGAGCATCCGGTTGGGGATCGGGTAGTCCTCGGTGGCGTCCGCGGACGCCGTTGCCGGAAAGAGCACGGCCGCGCTGACGGCCGCGGCCAGGGCGATGCTGACTTTGCGTAACACTTTTCGACTCCTTCTAGCGCGCCGCGTCGTCGAGAATCGGCAGTTTGTCGGGGCAGTAGGTGCGCAGCGCCGCGCCGAGGAACTGCCACGCCTGTTCGGTGGTGCTACCGCGCTGCAGCTGGTCGAAGATGAACTCCGCGGAATCGTTGGCGTTGCGGTCGACGTCGTTGCGCAACCGCTTGCAGCTGATCTTCGCGATCCAGGCGTTGAAGTCGCGCTGACCGTAGATCCCGTAGCTGTGCAGCTCCGAGGCGAAGGCAGTGTCGACATCAGCGGATGCCGGCGCTGCGAACGTCAGCCCGGCTGCGGCCACGGCTATTGCGACCATCGAGCGCTTCAAAGCTGCCCTCCTTGTTGACCCGCCTGTGTGAACTCTTTGGGTTTCGGCCACGCCGATGGTACGGGTCGCTGACGGACCCGTTGAGGCCACCAGAACCATTTGCCCAACAACGCCGCGATCGACGGCGTCATGAAGGCGCGGACCACCAGAGTGTCGAACAGCAAGCCTAACCCGATGGTCGTGCCCACCTGGCCGATTACGGTCAATTCGCTGACCGCCATCGACATCATCGTGAATGCGAAGACCAGGCCCGCTGACGTCACCACCGAGCCGCTGCCGCCCATCGCGCGGATGATGCCGGTGTTGATGCCGGCATGCAGTTCCTCCTTGAGCCGGGCCACCAACAACAGGTTGTAGTCGGCGCCGACCGCCAACAGGATGATGACCGACATCGCCATCACCATCCAGTGCAGATCGATCCCGAGGATGTGCTGCCAGATCAGGATCGACAAGCCGAACGACGCACCCAACGACAGCACCACCGTGCCGACGATCACCGCGGCCGCGACCACGGCGCGGGTGATCAGCAACATGATGATGAAGATCAGCGCCAATGACGCGATCGCCGCGATCGTCAGGTCGTAGACGTTGCCGTCGGCCATATCCTTGAACACCGCGGCCGTGCCGGCCAGGTAGATCTTGGAGCCCTCCAGGGGGGTGCCCTTGATGGCCTCCTTGGCCGCCTGTTGAATCTGCTCGATCTTGGCGATGCCCTCCGGGGTCATCGGATCGCCCTCATGAGAGATGATGAACCGCACCGAATTTCCGTCAGGCGAGATGAAGTTCTCCATACCCTTCTTGAAGTCTTCGTTGTCGAACACTTCCGGCGGGAGGTAGAAGGAGTCGTCGTTCATCGACGCGTCGAACGCCTCGCCCATGGCGCTGGAGTTCTCCTGCATGGCCGCCATCTGATCCTGCAGCCCCTTCTGGGAGGCGTGCATGGTCAGCATCATCGTCCGCATGGTCTTCATCGTCTCGATCATCGACGGCATCAGGACGACCATCTGCGGCATCAGCTCATCGAGGCGCTCCATATCCGGGAGCATGTCCTGGATGTTGTGGGTCATCGTGTCGATGCCGTCGAGGGTGTCGAACACCGACCGGAACGCCCAACAGATCGGGATGTTGTAGCAATGCGGTTCCCAGTAAAAGTAGTTGCGTATCGGCCGGAAGAAGTCGTCGAAATTGGCGATGCTGTCCCGCATTTCGGCGACGCTGACCGTCATGTCCTTCATCTTGGTGACCATTGCGTGGGTGACGTCGGCCATCTCCGCGGTCAGTGCCGACATCCGTTCCATGCTCGCGATGGTCTTCGACATCTCATCGGCCTGAACCAGCATGTCGGCCATGCGGTCCTGCAGATACTTCTGGTTCATCTGCTGGGTGGTGCCCTGCATGCTGATCAGGAACGGAATCGAGGTGTGTTCGATCGGCTTGCCGTCGGGCCTGGTGATGGCCTGCACCCGGGAGATCCCGGGAACCCGGAACACCGCCTTGGCGATCTTGTCGATGACCAGGAAGTCCGCCGAGTTGCGTAGGTCGTGGTCGCTTTCGACCATCAACAGTTCCGGATTCATCCGTGCCTGTGAGAAGTGGCGGTCAGCGGCCGCGTAGCCCTCGTTGGCGGGCAGGTCCGCCGGCAGGTAAGTCCGGTCGTTGTAGTTGGTGTGGTAGCCGGGCAGGGCCAGCAGACCGACCAGCGACAGCGCGATTGTGGCGACCAGGATCGGGCCCGGCCACCGCACGACGGCGGCGCCGATCTTGCGCCAACCGCGCACCCGCATCGCCCGCTTGGGTTCGAGCAAGTTGCCGAACCGAGTCGCCACGGTGATGATCGACGACCCGAGCGTGAGCGCGGCGAACACACAGGTCACCATGCCGATGGCCAGCGGGACACCCAGCGACTGGAAGTAGGGCAGCCTGGTGAAGCTCAGGCAGAACGTGGCGCCGGCGATCGTCAGGCCCGAGCCAAGCACGACGTGGGCGGTGCCGCCAAACATGGTGTAGAAAGCCGATTCTCGGTCTTCACCAGCGCCACGCGCTTCTTGGTATCGCCCGTTGAGGAAGATCGCGTAGTCGGTGCCTGCGGCGATGGCCAACGTGACGAGCAGGTTGGTGGCAAACGGTGAGAGCCCGATGATTTCGTGGTAGCCGAGGAAAGAGACCACGCCTCGGGTCGCGAGCAACTGCAGCACGACCATCACCAGCGTGATCACCACGGTGACGATCGAGCGGTAGACCAGCAGCAGCATCGTGATGATTACCGTGAAGGTGACCGCCTCGATCAGCCGCATACTGCGGTCGCTGGCGATGTGCTGGTCGGCCGACAGGGCGGCCGGGCCCGTCACGTACGCCTTGACACCCGGCGGCGGCGGGATGCCGGCCACGATGTCCTGGACCGCCTGCACCGATTCGTTGGCCAGGCTCTCGCCCTGGTTACCGGCGAGATAGGCCTGGACGTAGACCGCCTTGCCGTCGTTGCTCTGCGCGCCAGCCGCGGTCAGCGGGTCGCTCCAGAAGTCCTGGACGCTCTGGACGTGCTTGGTGTCGGCTTCCAGCTCGTCGACGATCTTGTCGTAGAACGCGCGCGCATCGTCGCCGAGGGGTTCTTCACCCTCCAGGACGATCATCGCCGAGCTGTCGGAGTCGAACTCCTCGAAGACCTCGCCGATGCGTTTCATCGAGATCATCGACGGCGCCTCGTCGGGGCTCATCGACACCGCGCGCATCTGACCGACCGTCTCCAGTTGCGGCACAGCGATATTCAGCACCGCGATGAGCAGGATCCAGGCCAGGATGATCGGCACCGCGAACTTGCGGATCATCCTCGGGATGAACGGACGTTGGGTGTGCCTCGCCGGCGGGAAGGCGTCTGTCGGCGCCTCGCTGGACGGCACGCTCATGCGGATTTCACGTAGCAGAAGGTCTGGGCGCTGACGCCGGTGGAGGTTCTCTCGTCCTTGACCTCGTCGTCGACGGTGATCCGACAGGTGATCGATTGTCCGTCACCCTGAGCGACGATGTTGGGCGCCGCAGACGGGGCGGTCGTTTGCAACGTCAGGGTCCACGGCAGCGACGCGCCGTCGACGCGGATCGGTTTGGCGTCGAGATCGAGGTAGTTGATGTCGGCGTAGGAACCGGTGCCGAAGATCTCGTAGGTCACGACTTTGGGGTCGAACGGTTCGGGGTCGTCGGCGAACACCGTCGGCGTGGTGATAATGCCCTCGGCGCCGAAGAACGTACGGATGCGCTGCACGGTGAACCCGGCGATGGCGACCACGACGATGATCACGAGTGGGATCCACACCCGCTTGGCGAGGCGGATCACGTCATTCGCCTTCGACCGCTGCCGTCCATATATCGCGCCCCTTGATTTTCGTATCGTCTCAATTCCGGCGTGCGTACTTAGCCGGTATAACTTCTCATTTCGGCCTAGGTTAGCTCAAGTCAGTGTGTCGCTGGTCACTCCCACCGTGACCTTGCGGTTTAGATCACTCACCGGGAAGTTCGAACCGTTGCAGGTGGCGGTCGATGAACGCCTGGGCCTCGGCGTGACCTCGGGTGATGCCCAGTCCGCGCTCCAGCAGCAGCACCCGTGCCAGGCTGGTCAGGATCATCGACATGACCACCGGCGGAAACGCCTCGACGTCGACATCGTGGGCACGCAACGCAAGTGCCATGGCGTTTTGCTCCGCGTCGCCGAACCGATCGGCATACGCCGCGATTTCGCTGCGGATCTCTTTGCGGTGGTTGGCCAACGCCATGAATTCCATCCACAGCTGGGCGCCGTGGGTGCTGTTGAGCCGCCACAGCGCGTGCAGGGGTTGATCCCCGGCCGTGGCCTGGCGCTGTTTGGCGAGGTTGGCCTCGGCACCCGACCGCAGCACTGCGAGGTAGAGGTCGTCCATCGTCGGGAAGTAGTAGTGCACGAGCGCGGGCTTGACCCCGGCCTTGGCCGCTACGCGGCGCGAAGTGGCTGCGGCGTAACCGTCTTCCAACATCACCTGGGCGGTCGCCTCGATCAACGCCTGTCGCGTTGCCGACTCGCGGCGGACCCTTGACCCCTGCTCAGCGGGGCTGCTAGACATAGCCTCAGCATAAATGTTGGGCGATCGCCCAACAATTGAGGGAGCGTGGATGGCCGGTCGGGTAGCTGGCAAGGTTGCGTTCATCACCGGTGCCGCACGAGGTCAGGGACGCAGCCACGCGGTGCGGCTTGCCCAGGAGGGCGCCGACATCATCGCGATCGACGTCTGCCGTGGTTTCGGGGGCTCGCCGGCGCCGGCGGCCACCCCCGAGGATCTGGCCGAGACGGCGGACCTCGTCAAGGGCCTCGATCGCCGTATCGTCACCGCCGAGGTCGACGTCCGCGATTTCGGAGCGCTCAAGGCCGCGGTCGACAACGGGGTCGAGCAACTCGGCCGCCTCGACATCATCGTGGCCAACGCCGGCATCGGCACCGTCGGCGTCAAGCTGCACAAGATGGGCGAAGAGTCGTGGCAGGAGACGTTGGACGTCAATCTCGGGGGCGTCTGGAAAACCGTCAAGGCAGGTGTGCCGCACCTGCTGGCCGGCGGACGCGGCGGCTCGGTGATCATCACCAGCTCGGTCGGCGGGCTCAAGGCCTATCCACACGTCGGCCATTACGTCACCGCGAAACACGGCGTCGTCGGCTTGATGCGGACCTTCGCCGTCGAACTGGGACAACATTCGATCCGCGTCAACACCGTGCATCCGACCCACGTCAACAGCCCGCTGTTGATGAACGAACCGACCTACCGGATGTTTCGCCCTGACTTGCCCGACCCCGGACCCGACGACCTGGCACCGGTCTGTCAGTCCTTTCATTTCCTGCCGACCCCGTGGGTGGAGACCGAAGACATCAGCAACGCGGTGCTGTTTCTGGCCTCCGATGAAGCCCGCTACATCACCGGTGTCACGTTGCCCGTCGACGCCGGCAGCATGCTGAAGTAGAGGAAGCAATGAGCGTCCCCGATACCGGCTCAGCCACCGACGTCTACTACGACCCATACGACGTCGATATCACCGCCAACCCGTATGCGACGTACGCGCGGCTGCGCGAAGAGGCGCCGATCTACTACAACGAGCGCTACGACTTCTGGGCGCTCTCACGTCATTCCGACGTCGACAAGGCCCTGGCGAACTGGGAGACGTTCTCCAACCAGCGCAGCGACATCCTGGAGCTCATCAAGTCGGACTTCGACATGCCCAAGGGTGTAATGATGTTCGAGGATCCGCCCATCCACACGATGTTGCGCGGGCTGATGTCGCGGGTGTTCACGCCGCGCCGGATGGCCGAGATCGAGGACCAGATCCGCCGCTACTGTGTCGGCTGCCTTGATCCGTTGGTGGGCTCCGGCGGTTTCGACATCATCGCCGAGCTGGCGTCGATGATGCCGATGCGGGTGATCGGTATGCTGCTGGGTATCCCTGAGTCCGAACAGGTTTCGGTGCGCGATGCCAACGATGCCAACCTTCGCACCAAGCCGGGCGCGCCGATGAAGGTCGTCAACGCCGACAAGATCGCCGACGGCAGCATCTATGCCGACTATGTCGAGTGGCGGTCCAAGAACCCGTCCGACGATCTGATGACCGCCCTGCTCAACGTCGAGTTCACCGACGAGGACGGTGTGACGCGCAAGCTGACTCGCAAAGAGGTGCTGCACTACACCCAGGTGGTGGCCGGTGCGGGCAACGAGACGACCGGGCGGCTCATCGGCTGGCTGGCCAAAGTGCTTGCCGAGCACCCGGATCAGCGCCGCGAGGTCGTCGAAGACCGGTCGCTGCTCACCCGCACCGTCGATGAGACGCTGCGCTTCGAGCCGACCGGCCCGCACGTCGCGCGCTACATGGCGCGCGATTTCGAGTGCTACGGCACGACGGTGCCCGCTGGGGCGGCGATGTTGTTGCTGTTCGGTGCCGCCAACCGGGACCCGCGTCGCTACGCCGATCCGGACACGTTCGACATCCACCGGCCCAACATCGCCCACCTGACGTTCGGCAAGGGACTGCACTATTGCCTGGGGGCGAACCTCGCGCGACTGGAGGGCCGTGTCGCGCTCGATGAACTGCTGAACCGCTGGCCGGAGTGGGACATCGATTACGAGACTGCACAACTGGCGCCGACGTCGACCGTGCGCGGTTGGCAACACCTCCGCATCGTGGTGTGAATGCCCTCGGTGCCGAAAGGGGCAAACGGGCGGGAAAGCGCGAGTAGATCACGTCATTTCGTCGATCTCGGGGTTTGAACTGAGCGCGGATGGGGCAAGATGAGCGCATGCGAAACGTCATCCGTCGTTCCTCTATCGTCGCTGCCGCGTTCGCGCCGGTGGCCGCGCTGTCGGTGATGGCGTCGGCCGTCGGCGCTGCCCAGCCGCTCAACTGCCAGAACGGGGAGTGGTGGGACCCGGTCGACAACGTGTGCCGGCCGCCGGTGGCGACCGCGCCGCTGGCATGCGCACCGGGGGAGTACTGGAACCCGGTCAAGAACGTCTGTCGTCCCCTCGGGCAGTACTAGGCCGCGCGTCGGGACCGACGAATTGGCGAGGTCTACTCGCGCTTTCGCGCTCAAACGCGATCCGTGGCGCGAAACGTCACCGGAAGACGCGTGGGGGAGCGAAACGGCATACCCACGATTCTGGTGTCGTCGCCGGCGACCAGTTCGAGATCGGTGACCCGGTCGAAGAGGCTGTTCAGCATTGCCCGTGTCTCGACCCTGGCCAGATGTAGGCCAAGGCAGCTGTGAATGCCGCCCGCAAACGAGATGTGGGGTTTTCGCGCCCGGTGGATGTCGAAAACCTCGGCGTCGGGCCATCGCTTCTCATCGCGGTTGGCGGAACCCATGCACAGGTTGACCTGTGCACCTTGCGGAATGCGCACGCCGTGGACCTCGACGTCGCGAGTCGTGTTGCGCGGCACCGAAACCAACGGGGTCTCGTAGCGCAGGCCCTCCTCGATCGCGATCCCGATAAGGTCGCGGTCCTTCTGCACCTCATCCAGCTGCTCGGGATGGGTCAGCAGTAGATAGAGCAGGTTGCTCGACGACCGATAGGTGGTCTCGAGCCCGGCGGGCAGCAGCAGCCGGAGAAACGAGATGATCGCTTCGTCGGTGAGCCGTTCGCCGTCGATCTCCGCGGCGACGAGGTCACCGATGATGTCGTCGGTATTCGCCTTGCGCCGCTGATCCACCTGATCCTGGAAGTAGGCGCCCAATTCGACAGATGCGTTGAGCCCGGCCTCGATGTCCTCGCTGATCGAGATGAGCTCCAGTGACAGCCGCCGGAACAGCTCCAGGTCCTGCTGCGGCAGCCCCAACAGCGCCGCGGTGATGCGGGTGGGGAATTCGAATGTCAGCGCCCGGACCAGGTCGGCTTCACCGTTGTCCCTGATCTCGTCGACCAGACGGTGACAGATCGGGTCGATCAGCGCAGGCTCCCAGTACTCAAGTGCGCTCTGCCGAAAGGCCTTGGCGACCAGGCTGCGATGGTCGTGGTGCTGCTTACCGTGCATGCTCAGGATGGTCGGGCCGAGCACCAACCCGATGGTGTTGTCATAGAACTCCGAGGCGAACGTGTCGCCGTCGCGGAACGCGGAAAACACGCTGTCGAAATCGAACAGCGTCCACTCCTCATCGGAGACCAGCTCTGGAGGCGCCATCGAGGTGTCGCTGATCGAACCCCGCCACACCGGTTCGGTGCTGCGCTTGTACGCGAAGAAGGCATAGGGGTCACGTGCCAAGTCGGGGGCTATCGAATCGTCGGAATCGATACTGATCGTCACCTGGCCTCCCGGACAGCACATCTTTGCGCCCTAAGTAACTATCTTTACTAATTTAGGTAATCTAGGTCAAGGCGACCGACGGGACGTGATGCAGCGCCTGCGGTCTGCCGGCCACGGTCAAGGCGCGCTGAAATCAGCTGCCCGCGCGGCGCTGTACCTCCAACGGAACCACCGGTGGCCGTGCGGACGGGCCGCGGGTGACGGCGTGCAGCCTGATCTCGGGCAGGTCCACCGACGGATCGAGGGAGTCCAGCCACACGACCGCTTCCGCGACGTCCTCGGCCCGAATCGCGTACATCTCAAACGGAACGTCCTGCAGCATCTCGGTTTCGACCGGGCCGGGGGTGACGACGTGCACGTTGATGCCGTCGCGGTCAACTTCCTGCGCCAGCGCCCCAGCGAACGCGTTCATCCCCGCCTTCGACGCCGAATAGGCGGTGCGGGCCCGCATCGGTTCGTGGGCCGCCGAGGACGAGACGAACACGAAGCGCGAACCCGCCGTCATGTGCGGCAACGCGGCCGAGCTCACCACAAAGCACGAATCCAGGTTGGCCGCCATGGTGGCCCGCCATTGCGCGAAGGTCTGCTTGCGCACGTAGGTGCCTCCGAGGACGCCCGACGCGTGCACCACCAAGTCGATTCGGCCGGCCGCGTCGACCGCGGTCTGGAAGGTGGCGGGTTCGCTCGCGTCGGCGACGACGTAGCGGGCACCGACTTCGTTGGCTGCCGCGCGTAACGGTTCCTCGCGCCGCGCGATAAGGAGCACATCGTATCCGGCCGCGACGAGCCGTCGGCCACAAGCCTTTCCGATGCCACCGCTGCCGCCGGTGATCAGCGCCGTGCGCATACCCGACCCTGTCAGCGCTCGCGTTGCGCAAGCGCCTGCGGCGACAGCGCCACGATCCGCTGCTCGGGATCGCCACCGAGCAGATAGGTCTGGGTATCGGCAACGTGACGCGCGGCCAGCTTCCTGGCACGTTCGGCGTCACCGGCTTCGATGGCGTCGGCGATCTTGGTGTGCACCCGCAATGCGATGCGGCGCTTGCTCAATGACGGGTACTCGCCCCGCGCCGCTGTTTCCTGCGCCCACCAGTTCAGGTGGCCGGTCCACAGCGTCTCGAGGCTGCCGACCACCGCGTTCATCGTGTGGTTGCCGCAGCCGCGCACGATTTCGTCGTGGAACTGCCCGCCGATCTCGGTGAACCGCGCACCGTCGTCGATATGTTCGGCCATGGCGTCGTTGAGTTCTTTGAGCTTGGGTATCAACGTCTTACCGCGATCGGGCCGGCGTGCGGCAAGGGCCGCGCACATCGGGTCGAGTTCCTGTAGTGCAGTACCGAGATCGGCGAGGGGAACGTAGTCGCTCTGCAGCAGCAGTCCGAGCATGTAGGCCGCGCTCGCTTTGGCCGGTGCGTGCACGACCGCACCGCCGCGGTTGCCGCGACGCACCGATACCAGGCCCTCGGTTTCCAGGATTCGCAACGCTTCTCGCAGCGACACCAGGCTGACGTTGAACTGCTCGACGAGCACTTCCTGTCGGGGCAGCAGGTCACCGTCGGACAGTTCACCCTCGATGATCTGGCGACGCAGTTCGTCGGCGACGATTTCGGCGGTTCTGCGTGCGCCCAGCCGCCGTCGCGCTTCGGGACCGATACCCAGCGTTGTCATGACATCGCAATGTTAACAGTGACAGCGCCGCTAACTGCGCGGGCTATCCGCCAATAGTTATTAAGATGGCCAGAAATGAGGGAGGTCGTGCATGTGGGCGACATAGCACCCACCCCGCTCGGTGACCTGCGCGTGGTGGAGGTCAGCGACCGCATCGCCGGCGCGTACTGCGGCAAGCTGCTGGTGGACGCCGGCGCCGACGTGGTCAAGGTCGAACCGCCACAAGGCGATCCGTTCCGCCGCTATACGCTCACCGGCGCCGCGCCTCCAGCGGCTGTCGATGCGCCGCTGTTCAGCTATCTGAACGCCGGAAAGCGCAGCGTCACAACGTGTTCTGATGATCTAGTGTCCGGAGCGGATATCGTGGTGCTGACGGCCGACCGCGACGGCGCGCGACGGTGGGGTGTCGACCCGCAGCGGCTTGTCGAAATCGCACCCCATTGCGTGATGGTCACCGTCTCGGACTTCGGTTGGAGCGGTCCGTGGTCGCAACGCCCGGCGACGGAGTTCACACTGCAGGCCGCCTCAGGTCTGACCGGGTTCCGCGGTGACCCGGCGGGCCCGCCGATTTCGATCGGCGGCGAGCTGGGGGAGTTCATGGGCGGGGTGTGGGCGGCCTACGGCGCGCTGGCCCTGCACCGGCGGGTACGCAACGGCGGTCCGGGCGGCCATCTCGACATGTCGATGCTCGAAGCGGTCACGCTGATGCAGAGCGGCGAGTGGCTGCACAGCCAGCTACTGCAGGTGCCGCCCGTGCAGCGCTCGGTCGAGGTGCCCTCGATCGAGCGGGCCAAGGACGGCTATGTCGGGATCAGCATGGTGACCGGTCAGCAGTGGCTGGACTTCGCCGCGATGCTGGACTGCCCGGAGTTCACCGAAATTCCCGCGCTGCAGTTCCAGATCGGCCGGTGGGACTACCGCGACTGGATCCGCGAGCGTATCGATCCGTGGATGCGCGCGCGCACCGTCGAGGAGGTCGTCGAGCTCGGGCAGTTGTTTCGGCTGCCGCTGGCGCCGCTGGGCAACGGCGCGACGATCCCGCAACTGGACCACATGGTGCAGCGCGGCGTGTATGTGAAGAACCCCGCGGGTTTCCGGCAACCCCGTCCACCGTGGCTGATGAGCGAGGCCCGACCGGCGCCGCTGCGCGGCGCACCGGCTGTCGGCGCCAGCGACGGTGAGAGCCCGTGGGCGCCAAGGGAAATACTGGCGACGATACAGTCGTCGGGTGACCGCCCGCTTGCTGGCGTCCGAGTCGTGGACTTCACCGCGTTCTGGGCGGGTCCGGCGGCCGCCCACGCGCTGGCCGCGTTCGGCGCCGACGTGATCAAGATCGAGTCGGTGCAGCGCCCCGACGGCATCCGGTACTCGGGCGGTATGCGCAAGGATGTCGACGACTGGTGGGAGTACGGCTGGGTCTTTCACGCCATGAACACCAACAAGCGGTCGGTGACACTCGATTTACAGTCGCCCGAGGGGCTGCGGCTGCTCAAGCAACTGGTGAGCAAGGCCGACGCGGTGGTGGAGAACTTCTCACCACGGGTGATGGATCAGTTCGGCCTCGGCGCCGACGTCCTGCTGGGCATCAACCCGCGGCTGGTCGTGTTGCGGATGCCCGCGTTCGGCCTGAGCGGTCCGTGGCGCGACCGGGTGGGGTTCGCGCCGACGATGGAGCAGATCGCCGGCCTGGCGTGGGTGACCGGCCTACCCGACGGACCGCCGATCGCCCCCCGCGGGGCGTGCGATCCGCTCGCGGGTGCGCATGCCGCGTTCGCTCTGCTCGCGGCGTTGGATTTCGCCGAGCGCACGGGTCGCGGCCAACTCGTCGAGGTACCGATGATCGAGACGGTGTTGAATGTGACCGCGGCGCAGACGATGGAGTACGAGGTCTTCGGCGAGGTGCTGGAGCGCCGCGGCAACCGGGGCCACACCGCGGCCACCCAGGACATCTATCGGTGTGCGGGGCAGGACAATTGGGTGGCGGTGTGCGCGCACACCGATGCCCAACGCGCTGTGCTCAGTGAGCTCGCCGGCGGGCTGGACGCCCGGTTGGACCGGTGGCTGGCCGCTCAGGACGCCGAGACTGTAGTGGAAACGCTTGTGGAAAGGGGTGTTCCGGCAGCCGTGGTGATCTCGCCGTCTCTGGTGGTCGACAACCCGCAGCTGGTGCATCGTGGGTTCTTCGAGAAGCTCGTCCACCCGAGCACCGGGCCCGGGTGGTATCCGTGTCCACCGTTCGCCCGCCCCGACGGCGTCGACGCGTGGCTGTACCGCACACCGCCGACGCTAGGTGAGCACAACGCCGAGGTGCTGTCGCAACTGTGCGGGCTCGACGACGCCGACCTGGCGCGGCTCAGCGCCGACGGCGTGATCGGCACCCGCCCCAAGGGCTTCTGAGGCCAAACGCGCCCACCGGACCGATTCCCTGGATGAGCGGCCGGTCGCGGCGCAGCGCCGTGCACAGCTCGTCGGGAAAACCGTTCTGCCGCAACGACAAATCAGACAGGTAGACCGGTTCGGTCGTCGTCACGCCGGCACTCCTGCGTCATCCTTGCTTTAGCAGGGCTAAAATAGTAAAAATAGGCAACGGCGGGTCCTCGCGACCTGCGGCGTTGCTTCGCGGACGGAGACAGCAGTGACGGAGACGGACATCCTGGATCCGTCGGAGCGCGAGTTCGGGTCAACCGGGATCAGCCTGTCGTCGTATCGCTTCCCGACCGGCTGGTTCATCGTCGGGTTCGCCTCGGAGCTGTCCGCGGGCCAGGTCAAACGTGCCCACTATTTCGGCGAGGAGCTGGTGATCTTCCGGACCGAATCCGGTCAGGTCAACGTGTTGGACGCCTACTGCCAGCATCTCGGCGCGAACATGGGTGTCGGCGGCACCGTCGAAGGTGAGCGCATCGTCTGCCCGTGGCACGGCTGGCACTGGAACGGCGACGGCACCAACGCGCTGATCCCGTACAGCAAGATCGGCTGCAAACAGAACGTGCGCATCCGCAGCTACCACAGCATGGAGTGGTACGGCTTCATCCTGGTGTGGCACGAACGCCACGGCCGCGCACCCTACTGGCAGCCGCCGGTGCTGCCCGAACTCGAAACCGGTGAGTACTACCCGCTGCACCCGCACACCCGGATGCTGAACCGGGTCAAGGTGCATGCCCAGATGATCATCGAGAACGCCGCCGACCCGTATCACGTCCAGTACGTGCACAAGGCCGCCAACCCGGCCACCACCGCGTCCTTCGAGCTGTCCGGCTACCACCTGCATGCGACGGTCAACGCGAATTTCGGTGGGGGACGGGCCAAGACGTGGCTGACTCCCAACGGCCCCGTCGACGCCAAGATCATCTACGACAACTACTCGCTGGGTCTGGGGGTCGTCCGGTTCCCCTCCGAGCTGGTGGCCACCGTTCAGGTGACCGGCCAGACCCCGGTGGACGAGGACTACACCGACTACTTCTACACCCAGGCTTCGGCCCGCGCACCGGGCGACGCCGGCGACAAACCGACGGGCCGGGCCGCGAAATTCCTGCAGCTGCAACAGGAAGTCATCAAGCAGGACTTCTTCACCTGGGAGAACATGAAGTACCTGGAGAAGCCCAACCTCGCCCCGGAGGAGGCCGGTGACTACGCGGCCCTGCGGCGCTGGGCACACCGGTTCTATCCAGGGCCCGAGCCGTCGGCGACCGATTACGGGTACACCGCCGACGGCCAACCCGATCCGGCGGCAGCGCAAGCGTGACCGAACCGCTCCCCGTCGCCCTCAGATCCGTTTCAGATGACGGTGTCGCGGGTACGTCGGAGGGCACCTGCCGGGCGCCGGCAACACATCCGATGAGCGAGGGGTATGTGTCGTCGGTGTCCGGCAGCTTCATGTGCGGCCGCACCCCGAGTGGTTTTTCAACCGGGACTCGCCTGGCTACCTGGGTAGTCGCGAGAAGGAGACGCCTATGACCATGACCTACCAGCAGCAGTACGTGCTCGATGGTCTCGCGGGACGGGCGGCGATCCTCGATCTGGATGCCCGACACAACCGGTTGTACTCCGCCGGTGACCGAAACGGGTGGATCGCCACGTTTCGGCACGCGGGCGCGACGTACACGCGCGGGGGAGAGTCATTCAGCGATCTGCGGGCCGCGTTCGACGGCGGCGGCGGGCGGCGGCTGGTGACGCTCGACCATGAGATCGCGGTGGACGGCGTGGACGCGACCCAGCGTTGTGTCGCGGTGTTGTTCGGCGCTGACACCGTTTTGGCGACCGGCACCTACACCGACCGGCTCAGCTACGAGCGGGGCGGCTGGTACTTCACGTCGCGGGAGCTCGAATGGGATCGGGCGCCACGTGAAAACGCACTTCTGTTGTGAGACCCGTTGTGAGCCCCGTTGTGAGCCCCGTTGTGAGCCCCGTTGTGAGCCAAGGCATCCGGTACGCGTTCGCGTTCGGCATCTACGCCGACGCGCTGCGCATGGTCGGGACGAAGACACCGCCGCGGTATGCGGGCACCGCGGTCAGCGGTGCGCGGATTCAGCACTTCGCCGCCATGGTGCACGACGCCAACCCGGCGTACTGGGATGAGGAGTTCGCCCGCCAGGTGTGGGGCGGGCTGCTCGCCCCGCCTGCGATGTTGATGGGCTGGTTGATCCCGCCGCCGTGGCTGCCGACCGAGCAGCCGCCGACACCGTCGATCGCGATCCTGGTACCGCTTCCGGGTACGACGTTCATCAACGCGTTCAACGACGTCGAGTTCCTCAGCCCGATCGTCGAGGGAGACCGCCTGCACGTGGTGGAAGAGGTGGTGTCGGTGTCCCCGGAGAAGACCACCCGCCTGGGCACAGGACATTTCGTCGAGACCCGCGATGAGTTCTACCGGGACGACAACGCGTTGGTCGCCGTCAACCACAACACGTTGTTTCGGTTCACCCCGGCGGAGCGGCCGTGACCGCCCACCCCGAGGTGTCGTGGGAGAACCTCGTGGTGCCGACCGAACTCCCGGAGGTGGTCGACCACATCGACTACCAGCGGGTGGTGATGAACCCCGGTGCGACCTGGGACTACTTTCCCGCCCACTACGATCCGAAATACGCTCGGCGCCAAGGACATCCGACGATCTTCGTCAACACCATGCACATCGCCGGGTTCGTCGACCGGGTGGTCACCGGCTGGGCCGGCCCGCACAGCAGGGTGGTGCGCCGCAGCATCAGGTTGCTCGGCTCGATCTATGCCGGCGACACGATGGTGGGGCGCGGCCGGGTGGTCACCAAACGCCAGGACGCGTCGGGCGGGGCGCCGCGGCTGCTGGTCGACCTCGAGGTCACGGTGTGCAACCAACGCGACGAGGTGTGCTGCCCCGCCGAGGTCACGCTGCAGCTGTCGGGTTAGGCCGGTCCGTTCGGGACGGCTAAGCGTCGTCCTCCGACGATTCGGCCGCCGCGTCGAGCACGCTCACCGCGATGCCGTACGGCAGGAACCGCACCTTGCGGCTGGCGTCGGTGTTGTTCTTGTTGGCCCGAAGCGCATCGAGTTCGGTCGGGTAGACCTGCTCGATGTGGGCGCTGCCGTCGTCGGCGACGGTGTAGATGGCCCACACGCCGTCGCCGGTCTCCCCGGTGGTCTCCGGTTCACGCTTCGGACGCGACGACCTGGTGAACTCGTCGATGAGGTTCGCCCAGCCGGCGCGTTCCCCGGAGGTGGCGAAGAACCTGCCGACCCCGTCGAGGGCGTCGCGCAGCCCTTCACCGGCTTCGCGGACGACCCGGTCGAACTCTTCGGGGTCGATCCCGAACGGTCCATTGCTGCTCATGGCGGTTCCTCCTCCGCGCCGTACGCTCGATGCACGGCGGTAAAACCAGTGTGCCCGTCGGTGGCGAACTAGTCGACTGCGGCCGACGAGGGTGGTAGGCAACCTTATGGCCATCTCACGGGCGGACGCGCTGGTAGCCGTCGAGCGATCCCCTGCGGCGTCCGGTGCGCATGACCGCGACCGGTGGGTCGACGCCTTCACTTTCGACGGACGCGTCGAGGATCCGGTCGGTTCCCATCCGCACCGCGGGCACGCCGCCATCGCGCGCTTCTACGACACCTTCATCGGCCCGCGCGACGTCGCGTTCGACCGCGACGTCGACATCGTGGTCGGCTCGACGGTGATCCGGGATCTGGATCTTGAGGTGGGCATGGCCTCCGGGGTGACGATGCGGATACCCGCCTATCTGCGCTACGACGTGGCCCACGACCAAGGCGAATTGAAAATCGCTGCACTATATGCATTCTGGGAACTTCCCGCGATGGTCGGACAGTTTCTCCGCAGCGGTATCCGTTCTGTCACACCGGGTCTGCAGCTGTCGAAGGGGCTGCTGCTCAACCAGGGTCTGATCGGCACACTCGGTTTTCTCAGCGGCTTCCGGGGCCCGGGGCCGCTCGGTAAGCGCCGGTTCGGAGAATTCCTCTCCGATGCGCAGGCGGGCAACGAGGTCGCGCTGCGGCGCTGGCTCGGCAAGGGTGCGCACATCACCCACGGCGACGACGTGGCGATGAGCGGCGCTGAGTTGCTGTCGCGTCTGGCCGGGTCCCGGCGTCGCAAGCTGATCGCGGCGGGCCACAGCCAGGTCGTCGGCATCGACCGCGACGGGCACCGCGATGTGCTGATGACCGAGGTGTCGAGCAGGCCGTTCGCGATCGACCGGATCCGCTACTTCTCCGATGCCGACTGAGCGGTCCGGCGGACCGTTTGAACATGCGCGAGACGGGTAGAAAAGCCCCTATGGTCAGGCGTGATGAGGAAAAGACGGAAGACGACGTCGACGACGACGAGCACGTGGTGGGTTCACGTGCGGGCAAATCCGGCGGCGACGACGGCACGTACGTCGGGCAGACCGCGGCCGATGATGCGCTTGACGTAGGGGAAACGGGCGCCGAGGCGCGCAGCGAAGACGACAACCGCTGACTGCGGTTGTTGCGATTCGGTCGCGGATACGCGATGAGCAACCCCGCCGTGAGACGGTGAACGCACCATGCACGTCGACGATGAAATGACCTACGAAGAGTTCGGGCGCAAGTTCTTCGAGATCGCGGTGACCGAAGATCGCGTGGGCAGTGCGATTGCCGCGATCGCCGGTGACGAATTCGAGATGGGCCCGATCGCCCAGGGGCCCGGCAAAATCGCAAAGGTCTTCGCCAAGGTCCGCATCCAGGACCCGCGGTTGACCCGCCAGATCGGCGACATGATCACCTTCGACATCCGTATCCCGCTGGAGATCGACATGGTGATCGACCTGCGGATCGACAAGCCCAAGTTCATGGTGTTCGGCGAGATCACGCTGCACGCGACCGCGCGGGCCGCCGCGCCGCTGCTGCTGATCTTGGACGTCGGCAAGCCACGGCCCTCCGACATCGCGATACACGTGACGTCCAAGTCGCTGCGCGGCGAGGTATTGCGGGTGCTAGCAGGCATCGACGCCGAGATCAGACGGTTCATCGCTGCCCACGTCGCCGGGGAGATCGACAGCCCGGCGTCGCAGAAGGCCAAGATCATCGATGTGTCCGAAAGCATCGACGCCGGCTGGACCGGCGTCTGAGCGGTGCCCGGCGAAGCGTAGGCTTCCCGCGTGCTTCGCAAACCCGCCACGGCCGCCGTGTTGACCGCTGGACTTCTCGCCGCGGCGGCCGTCGTGCCGTCACCTGCCCAGGCCGACCCCGTCGAGGACGCGTTCTTGCACGCCGTCGGCGAGGCCGGCGTGTTCGTGGGCGATCCGGGCCGCGCCGTCGCCGTCGGTCACCAGGTCTGCCCCATGCTGGCCGAACCCGGACAGAACGCCGCGAACGTCGCCGCCCAGGTCGCCGATGCCGCCGGCATGTCGCTGGGCCCGGCCACCATGTTCACCGGCATCGCGATCTCGATGTTCTGCCCGGCGATGGTGTCTTCGCTGGGGACGGGGACGTCGCTGATACCGCTGCCGTTCCTCGGGATCTAACGGCGCAGCGCGGCTTCGACCACCTGTGCCCCCGCGGCCGAGGCCAGCTCACGGTGGCGCTCGGTGACCGCGGCTCCTGCATCCCGCAGCGTGTCGACGACGTCGATCACGTCGGCGGCGCGGCAGCCCGTGACGGGTGCACCGCACGAGGACAGCAGGGCGTCCAGACCACGACCGGGTTCGGCGCCCAATTCGACCAGCGCTGCCACCGTGGCGGGCAGTATCCGCTGCGCGGCCCGCTCGATGGGTTGGATGCCGGTCGGGGTGGGCCTGTTGACCGACGCTCCCGCCCGGGCCAGCGCACGCACGATCTGCGCGTTGACCTGGTCCCCGGCTTCGTCGATAACGTGCATCGGGGTGGCGCCGTCGGAGTCGACCAGCGACGGGTCCACGCCCTGAGCCAGCGCGTGGCTCAGCGCCACCGTGCGGCCCACCCGCACGATCTCGTGCAGGATCGTGGTGTAGCGCTCACCGCGCGCGGAGAGTTCGATACGGCGCCCGGCGTCCGCCCCGGCGTCGATCAGGGCCACCACGATTCCCGCGGATAGGGACCGCACCCCGTACCAGAGCGGGGACGCGCCGCAGGGGTCGAGCGGGTCGGGGTCAAAACCCATTGCGAGCAACTCGATCACCGACGAATCACCGCGGTGTGCGCGCTCGAACAGGTCGAGGATGTCGGCGGGTAACGGCTCGGTCCATGCCGGATGGCCGACACCCAGCGCGTCGAGCACCCGGATCAGCCCGTCACGCTTTTCGTGCAGGTCGAACCAGGGCCACGGACCCGCGCCCTTGGCGATGAAGTCGGCGACCGGCACACGCGAGCGTGCCGCGGCGGCCAACCCACCCTCGGCGCATTGCGTCGCGAACACGAGGTCGCCGCCGTCGTGGCAGACCACGACGCGCGCGTGCCCCTCCAGATACGACGCCAGTTCTTTCACAGCATGTGGATTGTGCCCAAATGCGCCAAGGGGCACCCGATCGGGTGCCCCTTGGCGTGGTCAGGAACGACGTGAGCCCTGCCGGACGTCAGCTGACGTCGACGTATATGGTCCTGTCCTGGATCTTGGTGAAGTTCTTACTGCTTCCCACGATCGGAGTGCCGGCGTCAATGCGCTCGAAGGTCGATCCGGGCCGGATCGAGAGCACCTCGGCCTCGTCCAGCGGTCCGTTACCGAAACGGTTCACGATCACCGTGTAGCCCTCTGACTGCAGACGCGCGATGGTGTCCTGGGCGTTGGTGTCACCAGTGGGCGCGGCGGTGACCGGCGCGGCGAGCCCGATGACTGCGGCAGCCAGCCCGGCGACAACGGCACTGCCCGCTGTTGCTATTCCGAAGTTCTTCATTACCGATACCTTCCTTTGCAGTTGTCGAGCCGTCGGGCGAATGTCGCGTCACGAACCTTGTTGCTTTCGAAGCATTCGCGCCGGCTCATCTCGGATAACAAGCAGGTGAGAGGTTTGATTCCACTGGCAGGAAATGGTTGAAACTGGCAGGAATTTATGCATGGAAACGAACGTCGGCAGCGAAAAAGAATGAATTGTTAACGCAGCCGGCCGAACCCGGTGAGGTTCAACGGCCGCCCCACGACGTTCAGCGCGCCGATGAGGTCCTCGAGCCGTTTGGGCGGGATTTCGATCCGCCACTCCGGAAGCGTGCCGGACAGCCGCACGACGTCGGGACTGAACTCGATCCCGGTCAGCCGCAGGCCCCGCGGTAACACTGGCAGGTGCACCGGATAGCTCGGGGTGCGCGAGGGCAGCGGCGAGCGGTACCGGCCGACGACCAGGCCGCGTGGCCGCAGCCACAGCGTCGAACCGTCCAGGCTGGCGTCGACCTCGAGATGCCCCAACGACGGCCGTCGGGTCAGCTGCAGCCGCGCGACGCTGTCGGCGCCGACGGTCGCGCACCAGCGCGGCGCCACCTTCTGCAACACGCCGTCGATCGCAGCCGCGGGCACCTCGACGGTCAGCTCCACCGGCGCGGCCACCAGCACCGGTGTGGCCGTCGGCCGCACGTGCACGTTGTGCAGCACCGCGGCGGCGTGCTCGAACCCGCCGGTTGCGTACTGGACGTCGCGCGCTGCCAGGCGCACGTCGTCGAGCTGGCCGACCGACAGCGTGCGCGCGTCGAGGCGGGAGTCGAACTCGGTGACCGTCAGCGTCACGTCGCCTTCCTCGAGCCGGACCGTCAGCCGACGTCCCACGACGAGTCGACGTAGCGTGGTGAACAACGTCCGGTAGGCCACCGTCGCGCCGCTGACCGGTGCCAGAGCCGCCGCCGACCACAGCGAGGTCAGCATGTCGATCGGCCGGAACGGATCGAACCGGCGAAGCGGCCGGGGGCGGGTCATACTCCTAAGCATCGGCGTCCGCGTCACGGATGTGAAGCGGTAGCCGGGCCCGACGGGCGTCCGTAGAGTGGGATGCAATGACCTCCGTGGTGATCGTCGGCAGTGGTTTCACCGGTTTCGAGTGCGCACGCAGTCTGGCCCGAAGGTTGCGCAAGCAGGAAGCAGACGGCGCCGAGCCGGTCGATATCTCGATCATCTCGCCGGTCGACTACATGCTGTACACCCCGCTGCTGCCTGACGTGGCCGGTGGTCTGGTGGATGCCCGCTTCGTCGCCATCCCGCTGGCCAACACCCTGCGCGGGGTGCAGGCCATCCGGGGCCGGGTGGAGCGCGTCGACTTCGATGAACGCACCGTGACGTTCATCGATCCGGAAGAGCGCGCGCGCAGCCTGTCGTGGGATCGACTGGTGCTGACGCCCGGATCGGTGACCCGGCTGTTCGACGTGCCGGGGCTCGCCGAGCACGCCCGCGGGCTCAAATCCACGGCGGAGGCGCTCTACCTGCGCGATCACGTGCTGCAGCAGCTCGAGCTCGCCGACGTCGACGACGATCCGGGCCGGGCCGAGGCCCGGCGCACCATCGTGGTCGTCGGCGCGTCGTACTCGGGCACCGAACTGGCCGCGCAACTGCGCGCACTCGCCGACTCGGCGGCCAAACAGATGGGCTTTGATCCCGCCGCGGTGAAGTTCGTGCTGCTGGATCTGGCCGAGCAGGTGATGCCCGAGGTCGGGGAGAAGCTGGGCGCCTCGGCCATGAAGGTGCTCGAGGAGAAGGGCATCGATGTCCGGCTGGGCGTCACGCTCAAAGAGGTGCACGCCGAACACGTTGTGCTCAGCGATGATTCGCTGGTGCGCACCCACACGGTGGCGTGGGTGACCGGGGTGACCGGTGCACCGCTGATCGATAACCTGGGGTTGCCGACCGAAAAGGGTCGGTTGAAGGTCACCACGGAGTTGCAGGTGCCGGGGCATCCCGACGTGTTCTCTGCCGGGGACGCCGCCGCGGTACCCGATGTCACCCAACCCGGCAAGATCACCCCGCCGACCGCGCAGCATGCCACCCGGCAGGGAAAGCTGTTGGCCCGCAACGTGGCCGCCAGCCTGGGCTACGGCAAGCCCAAGAAGTACAAGCACCGCAACATGGGCCTGGTCGTCGACCTTGGGCCCAGATACGCCGTTGCCAACCCGCTCAACGTGCAGCTGTCGGGGTTCCCCGCCAAAGCCGTGACGCGGACCTATCACCTCTACGCCATTCCACGGTTCGTCAACCGGTGGGCGGTGGCGCTGGCATATCTGACCGATGTGTTCTTCGACCGCTCGGTGGTGTCGTTCGGGCTGTCCACGCAGGAGGATGCGCAGTTCTCCAGCAGCGAGGGCATCCCGCTGCCGAAGGCGCACTGATTCAAGCCGCGCCGAAGCGGGAACGCTACCGGCATGGCTACTTATCGCGTGTTGAACCCGCAAGGTGACGTCGTCGACACCAAGAACATTGAAAGCGCTGACGACGCGCACGCCTGGTTCGTCGACCAGAAGGCCGATCCGGAACTGGGCTGGCGCATGGAGGTCAAGGCCGACGACGGCCACTGGGCGTTCTTCGACAGCAGCGAAGGCGACCGAAAGTACTGATGAGTGATTTCGGCGCGGGCACGCACCCTGACGGGGCGAAAGCGCGCCGAAGTCGCCTCAGCGCCGGTCTGCTGTTGTACCGCATAGCCGACGATGTCGTGGAGGTGCTCATCGGGCATCCCGGCGGACCGTTCTGGGCCCGCAAGGACGACGGTGCGTGGTCGATTCCCAAGGGGGAGTACACCGAAGGGGAAGACCCGTGGACCGTTGCCCAACGTGAGTTCGAAGAGGAACTGGGCAAACCCGCACCGGCCGGTCCGCGCATCGACTTCGCCCCGCTCAAACAGCCCAGCGGCAAGGTGATCACCGCGTTCGCGGTGCGCGGGGATCTCGACCTGACGGGTACCGTGTCCAACACTTTCGAGTTGGAGTGGCCGAAGGGCTCCGGAAAAGTCAGGGAGTTCCCCGAGATCGACCGGGTCGGTTGGTTTTCCGTGGCACAGGCTGAGTCCAAGCTGCTGAAGGGTCAGCGTCCGCTGCTCGACCGGCTGGTTGCGGCGCTCGAAGACGCCGAACCGGACGGGTCTCGATCGCGTTGATGGTCAGCGCACGGCCGTGGATGCGCCAGCCGACCCGGGTCCGCAGGTACTCGTCGTCGTAACGCAGATGCCAGATGAGGTCGGTGATCTGTCCATCGGCCACCGTCCAGTGGTGGGCGATGCAGGTGATGCGGCCCAGCGCGTAGTCGGGCTCATCGCGGGCGGCGTAGACCTCGCCGACGATCGCGTGCTCGGTGCGGGCCACGGCGGCCAGGGCGGCCATGGCCGCCCGCACCCCGTCGCGGCCGTGGTTGCGGCGTACCGGCTCCAACGAGCGCGGCGGGTCGGGCAGCCGCAGTTCGGCTGTCTCGGTGAACAGTTCGACCACATCGTCGAACCGGCGGTCGTCGACGGCCGATGCGTACAGGTGCACCAGGTCGGTCAGCGCCAACCGGTCTGCGAGCGCCAGCGTCACGACGTCAGCCCGAGCCGCTGCGCGCAGGCCGACAACACGTCGCGGGCCTCGTCGATGTCGGTGATCGCCGGCATCGCCAACACGACGCGGTCGGCGCCCAGCGCAGCCAGCTTGTCCGCCCGGTCGCGGTCGATCCTGGTCACGCTGTGCCCCAGCGACAGTTCGAACGCGCCGGGGTCGCGCCCGTGCTGCTGGGCGCTGGCGCGCATGATGGCGACCAGCTTGTCGAGGTCGGCTCCGCTGACACCAAGGGGCTGAAATCCGTCGCCGAGGCGGCCCGCCCGTCGCGCCGCGGCCGCGCTGTGCCCGCCGATGGTGATCGGAATGGCCGCAACGGGTTTCGGATAGCACATCGCATGGTCGAAGTCGAAGAACTCGCCGTGGAAGCTGACGCCGTCAGCGCGGTCTTCCCACAACAGGCGCATCACCTCGAGCTGTTCGTCCGCGCGCCGGCCCCGGCTGGCGAAATCGGTTCCGCAGGCTTCGATCTCCTCCTTGAGCCAGCCCACGCCGACGCACAGCCGCACCCGTCCGCCCGACAGCGCGTCGAGCGTGGCCACCCGCTTGGCCAGCACCACCGGATGATGGTTGGGCAACACGAGCACACCCGTGGCCAGGCCCAACCGCTGCGTGTGGGCGCTCAGAAACGTCAGCAGCTCAAGCGGATCGGGCACCACACAGTCGGCGGGTAGTTCGACACGGCCGGACGGGTCATACGGGTAGACACTGCTGTACTGCGTCATCAACACCGTGTGTTCGACCACGACGACGGATTCGAAACCGCACGCCTCCAGGTGTGCGGCGAACGCGGCCATGTACGCCGGATCCGCGGTGACCCCCGCGGCGACGGGCGCGACGACGGCAAACTTCATGGCAGCACAGGCAATCCGTTGCTCTCGCGGATATCCCTTCGGCACTCGCGGCGGGTTTGTCCGGTTTGCTCCATGCACACGCGCACCGGCGAATCTTCGGCGACGGGCAGCGGTTCGTCGGTGGGCTCGACGGTGACGGTCGGGCTGGGCACCTCACCTTCGGTGAGCGACCAGATCGTCGCGCCAGTGCTCTGCAGGGTGGCGCAGTACGCGGTCGAGCCATCCTCGGTGGTTCCGGTGGACCCGACCGGTGAGCAGTGCGCGCCGATCACCGCGGTCGGCGTTGCGGCGGCGGCGGTCGTGGCGGTCTCGGTGGTTTCGGCGATCTCGGTCGTCGTGGTAGTGGTCGTCGGTGCCGGCGCCGGAGGCGGCGCCGCGGAGGTGGTCGACGTCGTCGTCGGCGCCGCGGCGGCGAGCCGTTCCGCGTTACGGGCCTCGCGGAACTCGGCGAGCGCGAATCCGACCGCGACGACCAGCAGCACGGCCAGCACCGCGGGCACGAGAATCCCGGCCCGCAGCCACGAGCGTTTCGGTGCCTGCGCGACGGGCGCCATGCGGGTGGCGTCGTCGTCTCCCGCGGCGTCCGAGAGCCGGTGGCTGAGCGCGCGGGCGAAGTCGGCGCACCGGTCGAACCGGTCGTTGGGGTTCTTGGCCAGCGCCTTGGCGAAGACGGGGTCCAGGCCGGCGAGTTCGGGGCGGCGCACGCCGATGGCGGGCGGCGAGGCCGACAGGTGCTGGCTGATCACCACCGCCGCGTTCGAGTTGGAAAACGGCGGCGACCCGGTCAGCAGGTGATACGCGGTGGCCGCCAGCGCGTACTGGTCGGAGCGGCCGTCGAGGCGCTCACCCATCAGTTGCTCTGGCGCGGCGTAGGACACCGTGCCCACCGTCATGTTCGTGGCGGTCAGCCCGCTGACGTCGTTCACCCACTTCGCGATCCCGAAGTCGGCCAGCAGGATCCGCTGATCACCTGCCTCCGGATAGGCGAGCAGGATGTTGGCGGGCTTGACGTCGCGGTGCAACAGGCCGCGCTGGTGCGCGTAGTCCAGCGCGTCGGCGACGGCGGTGACGATGGCCACGACCTCGGAGCTGGGCATGCCATGCGGATAGCGCTCCCGCAGCAACTGGGCGGCGTCGGTGCCCTCGACGTAGTCCATCGAGATCCAGATCTGCCCGTCGGCCTCACCGCGGTCGTGCACCCCGACGATGTGCGGATGCCACAGGGTGGCGGCGATATCGGCCTCGCGGTGGAACCGCTCGCGGTACTCGTTGTCCTTCGACACCGAGGCGGGCAGCACCTTGAGCGCATCGCGGCGCGGCAGCCGCGGATGGTGCGCGAGGTACACCTCACCCATGCCCCCGGACCCGAGCAACCGCACGATGGTGTATCCGGCGAACGTCGCACCATCGGGCAAAGCCATGGGCGAAATAGTAGGGGACGGGCTAGAGGTCGAGCGTCAGATGTGCGCCCTCGGTGCCGCGGGAGATGCAGACCAGCATCATGCCGCCGTCCCGTTCGGGGTCGGTGAGCAGCGTGTCACGGTGGTCGACGTCGCCGTCGGCCACCGCCAGCACACGGGTACGGCAGGTTCCGCAAAACCCCTGCTGACAGGAGTACCGGGCGGGTACCCCGGCCCGGTTCAGCGCGCCCAGCAGCGTCTCGTCGGCGCCGACGCGCACCGTGTCACCGGTCGAGGCGGCCGTCACCGAGAACTGCCTGCCGTCGACGACGGGCGGCGCCGCGAACCGCTCGAAATGCAGTTCGACGTCGTCGCGGCCGACCAGTTCGGCGCGGACGGCGGTCAGCATCGCGGCGGGTCCGCACGCGTAGACCGCCGTGCCGCCCGGGCAGTCGCCGAGCAGTTCGGCAGCGCTTGGCAGACCGGACTCGTCGTCGGTGCGGATCGTGACGCGCTCGCCGAACCGGGCGAGCTCGTCGAGGAACGGCAGGCTGTCGCGGGTGCGCCCGACGTACAGCATCGACCAGTCCACGTCGTGCCGCGCCGCGAGGTCGAGCATCGGCAGGATCGGGGTGATCCCGATACCGCCGGCGATGAACCGCAAGCGCCGGGTGGGCGAACCGTAGCCGGGCACGGTCAGCGGGAACGCATTACGCGGCCCCTGCGTGGTGACGGTGACGCCGGGTTGCAGCGCGTCGTGCACTTCGAGGGATCCGCCGCCGCCCTCGGGGATGCGCCGCACCGCGATGCGGTAGGCGTCGCGTACGGCGGGATCCCCACACAGGGAGTACTGACGGATCCGCCCGCTGGGCAGGTGCAGGTCGATGTGGGACCCCGGATACCAGCGCGGCAGCGGACCGCCGTCGGCGCCGACGAGCGTCACCGCGACCACGTCCTGGTCGCGGGCGACGACGCGGCGCTCGGCCGCCTTCAGCGTGATGGTGCGGTCGGCGGGGGCCGGCGGGATCATGTTGCGTACCCGGGCCGAGACGGCCATCATCCCGGTGAACGCCGCGTCGGCCATGCGCAGTGACAGGTCGTGGCGCATCCGGCCGAAGGCACTGGGCGGCGCCTGCCGGATGCGTTGCAGAAACCCCATCAAATGTGCGCGGCGCGGGCCGCGGGGGAGCTGGCGAGATAGGCCACCGCCTGCGCCGTCGAGCCCATCTGTTCGGGGGAGAACCCCGGCCGGAAATACATCAGCGTGTTGGACCCGAACAGCTTGCGGTAGCGGGGCAGCAGCCCCAGCTTGGAGTCGCGCATCCGCAGCCGGTTGAACTTCCACCAGCCGATGTCGGTGTTGGGGTCGGTACGCACCAGGTAATAGGCCGCGCGTTGGAAGAACACGAAGATCATCACCACCGCCATCGTCATGGCCCGGATCCGGTCGAGGTAGCTGTCGTGGAAGTGCACGGCCACATCGTGGGCGACGTTGCGGTGCTCGACCTCTTCGCTGCCGTGCCAGCGGAACAGGTCGACCATCGTCGGGTCGGCGTCGTGGTCCTCCCACGCGCAGTTCAGCGCGAAGTCACCCATCACCGCGGTGTAGTGCTCGATCGCCGCGATCAGCCACAGGCGGTCGCACAGGTGGTTGAGCCGGCGCTTGGGATCGGCGGAAGTGCTTGGCGCGAGCATCTTTTCGAAGACGTACTCGATCTGGTCGAGGATCGGTTTCGGGTCGATGCCGTTGACCACCATGTACTCGTGCAGAACCTGCTCATGCACGTCGGCGTGGGTGGCCTCCTGGCCGATGAACCCGCGCATATCCTCGGCCAGATGCGGATCGGTCACCAGCGGAAGCGCCTCGTTGAAGGTATCGACGAACCACCGCTCGGCAGCGGGCAGCACCACGTTGAGCAGGCTGACCACATTGGCGGCCACCGGATGGCCCGGTATCCAGTGCAGCGGAATGTCGTTGACGTCGAAGTGCACCTTGCGGGCCTGGATCTGCACCGGCCCCGGATCGAACTCCCGGTCGAACCGGCGCGGTCGCAGCGTCGGAATTCTCGCCATGCGGCCTCCCTTCGAGCCAGCGTCGCCATCGAGTCTAAAGCCAGTATGTGGGAACGCAGGTTTCAGGTACGTCCGCCTTGTCAATAACTTCCCCATGGCGGGCGTCAATGACGTGCTCGAATGGGCCAAGCACCAAGTGACCAGCCGGGTTCCAAAGGCCGATCTGGACCAGCGCGACCCCGACTACATCCGCGAACAGCTGCCGGGGCTGTGGCTGGTCGCGTCGCTGTACTTTCGGGCCGACGTGCGCGGCCTGGATCGCATCCCGACCGAGGGTCCGGTGCTGCTCGTCGGAAACCACAGCGGTGGCAATGTTCCGCCGGACACGTTCGTGTTCACGTTGGCGTTCTGCTCCTACTTCGGTGTCGAGCGCCCGTTCTATCAACTCGCGCACAACCTGGTGGTGTCCGCGCCGCCGCTGGCGTCGCTGCGCAAGTTCGGCACCGTCGCCGCCAACCACGAAAACGCGCAACTGGCACTGAAATCCGGCGCGGCGCTGCTGGTGTATCCGGGCGGCGACTACGAGGTGTTCCGGCCGTCGTGGGAACGCAACCGGGTCGATTTCGGTGGCCGCAAGGGCTATGTCCGGCTGGCCCGCGAGGCCGGTGTGCCGATCGTGCCGGTGGCCAGCGTGGGCGGTCAGGAGAGCGTGCTGTTCCTCAGCCGCGGGCAATGGTTGGCCAGACTTCTGCGGGTGGACAAGATGTTTCGGCTCAAGAGCGTGCCGATCGCGATCGCCCCGCCGTGGGGCCTGGTGATCAGTGACCTCGCAGGCCATATCCCGCTGCCCGCGAAGATCACGGTGGAGGTTCAGGAGCCGATTACGGCCGAGGAGGTGCGCGGCGGCGACGACGACGCGGTCCACGACAAGGTCATCGGCAGCCTGCAGGCCGGGGTCGACGCGTTGGCCGCAGAGCGCCGCTTCCCGGTGATCGGCTGATCGATGCGCGTACAACGGCACTGCATCATCGACGCCGGCCGCGACGAGGTGTGGCGGGTGGTCAGCGACCCGGGCTGTTACCCGCAATTCATGGCTAGCCTGCAGCGCTGGGAGACCGTGACCGACGTCGCGCCGGGGGTGGGCGCGCGCTACACCGTGCACTGGAAGATCGGCTCGGTGCCGATCGGCGGGTCGGTGGAGGTCGTCGAGTTCGACCAGCCGCGCGAGCTGTCGTGGATCGGCATCACCGGGGTGTCACAGCGCGGCCGATTCCGGCTGCGCCAAACCTCCGACGGCAAGACGAAGGTGAACTTCCGGCTGTCCTACGAGTCGGCGGGCAACCTGCTCGGGCTGATCGCCGACCGCGTCGCGGCCAGGCAGGTCAGCCGCAACATGGGGCAGACGCTGAAGAACCTCAAACGGATGGTCGAGGGCTAGCGGCCTCAGCCGGGCGGAGGCGGCGGAGGCGGTGGCGCCATGCCGGGTCCTGGGGCGCCCTGGATCGGCACCACCGGGGTCGGGGTGACCGTGGTGACGCCGTTGGATCCCACCCGCGGTCCACCCGACGGACCCATCTGCTCGAGTCGGTCGGCGGCGGCCTGGCTGCAGTCCAGCATCAGCAGGATGCGGCCCCGCGAAGTCACCTTCTGCGTGTCGACCAGGCAGTCGGACTGGCGCAGTTCGCTGCCGAACGAACCGCCGAAATATCCCTTGTAGCCCTGGGCCTGCAGGATGCGCAGCGCCTTGTTGTACGGCTCGCCGACCACGTTGAGGGAGGACGACCCGGCCGGCTGCGACATGGCGATACCCGCGCCGACCAGCGCGGCCCCGCCGGCGGCCACCAGCCCACCGCTGAGCACAACGAGCTTGTTCACGTGATCTCTCCTAAGTCGGTGGCGGTGCGAACATATCGCAGTCGTGACATATGGGAAACCGGAGAACTGACCTCGCGCGTTACACCGGTGGTTGGACCGCGGCCCGCATGATCGCGGCCATCCCGGCCGCGCGGGCATCGGTGAAGACGTCTTCGACCAGGAGTTTCTTCCCGTCGGGACCGGTCAGCGGTATCCGCCAATTGGGGTATTCGTCGGTGGTACCGGGCTGGTTCTGGGTGCGGCGGTCACCGACCGCGTCGGTCAGCGACAACGCGAGCAGCCGCGACGGGGTGCGGCCCAGATACCGGTGCAGCGCGGCGACGATCTCATCGACACTCGCGTCTTCGGAATCGCCCAGCAGCCCGACGCGGCGCAGTTCGGCCAGCCAGGCGGCCTGCTGGGCACGGTCGGCGGCCAGTTCCTCCTCGGCCGGACGGGTCAGCAGCCCGAGCTGTTCACGGAGCCGGACGTGTTCGCCGGCCAGGTAGCCGGCGGTCGGCGGCAGGTCGTGGGTGGTGACGGCGGACAGGCAGTACTCCCGCCACCGTTCGGCGGGCAGGGGCCCGCCTGCGCCGTCGCGGTCGGCCTCGAACCACAGAATCGACGTGCCGAACAGGCCGCGCTGGTGCAGATACTCGCGCACCCACGGTTCGACGGTGCCCAGGTCCTCGCCCACGACGACGGCTCCGGTGCGGTGTGCCTCGAGTGCGACGATGCCGATCATCGCCTCGTGGTTGTATCGCACGTAGGTGCCTTCGGTGGGCGCCGCGCCGTTGGGGATCCACCACAGCCGAAACAACCCGATGATGTGGTCGATGCGGACCCCGCCTGCGTGCCGCAGGACGGCGTTGACCAGCCCCCGAAACGGTTGGTAAGCCCGCTGTTCGAGTTGGTCGGGCCGCCACGGGGGCTGCGACCAGTCCTGGCCGAGCTGGTTGAACTCGTCGGGCGGCGCGCCGGCGGTGACGCCCAGCGCCAGCACATCCTGCAGCGCCCACGCGTCGGCCCCGTTGGGGTCGACCCCGACGGCGAGGTCGTGCATGAGGCCGAGGTCCATGCCGGCCTGCAGCGCCGTGGCCTGCGCGGCGGTCAGCTGATCGTCGAGTTGCCACTGCAGCCAGCGGTGAAAGTCGACGGTGGCGGCTTGCTTTGCGGCGAATTCGGCGACCGCGGGGCGGGCCGGATGCTGAAGTTCCTGCGGCCAGCCGTGCCAGTCGTTGCCGTACTTCTCGGCCAGTGCGCACCACGTCGCGAAGTCGTCGAGGCTGGCGCCCTCGCGGTTGCGGTAGGCGGCGTAGGCCAGGTCGCGGCCGGCCGAACGCGGCACCCGGTGGACGGCCTGCAGGGCGGCGCGCTTGGCCTGCCAGGCCGCGTCGCGGTCGATCAACTCGGCGCGATCGGCGGCAGCCTGGATTTGTTCGCGCGCCTTACGGCTGCGGCCGCGCCGGCGCAGATAGGCGTACTCGGCGATGGCCTCCACCCGCAGGTAAATCGGGTTGACGTAACGCCGCGAGGTCGGCAGGTACGGTGACGGCTCCATCGGGGCGGTCGGCGCTGCGGCGTGCAGCGGGTTCACCAGCAGGAACCCGGCCGCATGTTCGGCTGCCGACCACACGGCCAGATCGGTCATGTCGGTCAAATCGCCGATGCCCCAAGATCTTTGCGAGCGCACGCTATAGAGCTGCACGGCCAGCCCCCAGCTGCGGCCGGTGCCCAGTCGCGGCGGCGCCAGCGAGGCGGGGGTGACGATCACGGCGGTGCTGACGTCGTCGTCGCCGAGTTGCAGGTGCAGTTCGTGATAGCCCAGCGGCAGGTCGGGCGGCACCTCGAAGCTGGCTTCGCCGATCAGTTGTCCATCGAGTTCGTATGGCGCGCTGTGGTTTTCCAGTTGACGCAGGCCGGTGCGGGTGCTGCCGTCCTCGAGCCGCACCCATACCTGCGCCGGGTCGCCGTGGAGGACGTGCACCCAGAACGACGCCGCGGTCCCGGCGCGCGCCACGATCGTCGGGGGCAGCGGCCGGGTCCAGTAGGCGCGGTCGTGCGCGGCCAGCGCGGCGGCGCGCTGCTGTTCGGTGTCGGCCTGCACACCCAGCGCGTCGAGTACGGCGGTGAGCGTGGACTCGGCGACGGTGATGCGTCGGCCGGCCCAGTCTTCGTACTCGGTGGCCACGCCGTAGCGCCGCGCCAACTCGACCAGCGACTGCGGCAGGTCCGTCATACCGTCAATCTTGCCTGTTGGGAATGCACCTCGCTGACCGTCACCACCGGGGTGTACCCACGGGAACCAGCGCGCATGCGTCGGGTCGGTAGGGTGCGGTTCATGGCGTCTGACGCTGTGGAAGCGGCCACGGCGCAGAACCGGCGAGCCCGCATCGCCGTCGCGGTGCTGTTTTTGACCAACGGCGCCGCCTTCGCCACCCTGCTGCCGCGGTATCCGGAGATCAAGACCGACCTGGGACTGTCCAACGCGGTCTACGGCGCGGCGATCGCCGCGTTCTCGGCGGGCGCGCTGGCGGCCGGGTTGACCGCCGCGGCGCTGATCCGGCGGTTCCGCTCGGCCCGGGTGGCGGCGATCGGCGCGATCGGGGTCGCGGTGTTCGTCCTGTTGGCGGGGGTGGCGCCGTCGGCGGTGGCGCTGGCAGGCGCACTGTTTCTGGCCGGTGCGTGCGATGCGGTCACCGATGTCGCGCAGAACGCGCACGGGCTGCGGGTACAGCGCCGCTACAGGCGTTCGATCATCAACTCGTTTCACGCGGTGTGGGCGCTGGGCGCGATCCTCGGCGGGCTGACGGGTGCGGCGGCTATCGCGTTGAACGTCTCGCGGGCCGTGCACCTGGGCGTGGTGGGGGTCGTGCTCAGCGTGGTCGTTCTCATGGCCTACCCGTACCTGTTGGCGGGCCCCGACCACGACGATCACGACAGGTCGGCACGCACCGGCGGTAGCGGAGCAGCGGGCACGACGGTGTATGCGACGCTGCTCGCGCTGGTGGCCATCGCGGTGGCGGGCGCGGTCATCGAGGACGCCGGAAGCTCTTGGGCCACCCTGTATCTGCGCGACGGCCTCGGTGCGCCGGGGCCGGTGGCGGCGTTCGGATACGTCGCGCTGGTGGGCTTCATGTTCGTCGGGCGGCTGATCGGCGACCGGCTAGTCGACCGGTTCGGCGAACGTGCGGTGGTGCGCACCGGCGGGTTCATCGCCACCGCGGGAATGGGTGCGGCCCTGGCCTTTCCGTCCGTGCCCGGCACGATCGCAGGGTTCGCCGCGGCGGGCTTCGGTGTGGCCGCGCTGATCCCGTCGGCGATGCACGGCGCCGATCAGCTGCCTGGGCTGCGTCCCGGCACCGGCCTGACGGTGGTGACCTGGCTGATGCGGATCGGTTTCTTCGGTGCGCCGCTGGTGGTCGGGTTGGTCGCCGACGCCACCAGCCTGCGGGGCGGGTTGCTTTCCGTCCCGATCGCCGGCGCGGCGGTGATGCTGCTGGCCGGTGTGCTCAGTGGGCGACGCCGGCCATCTCGATCGTGAGCACGCCGGCGACGATGAACGCAATACCGACCAGCATCATCAGGGTCAGCGGTTCGCGAAACACCCCGCGGGCGATCAGCGCCACCAACGCCACCCCACAGGCGGTCCAGATCCCGTAGGCCGCCCCCACCGGCATGCCCAGGGCCAGCGTCGTCCACAGCAGATAGAACGACGCCAGGTAGCCGAGGACCACCGGCGCGATCCAAACCCGCTTGCGGAATCCCTCGGATGCCCGCAACGACATCGTCGCGAACACCTCGAACACGATCGCGCCTGCCAGCGTCGCCCACATCACGGCGCGTCCACCGCCGCCGCGCGTTCGGATCCGAATTCGACCAGCAGCACCCCGGCGATGATCAACCCGATGCCCGCGACGATCGGCCAGGTGAACGGGTCGCCGAAGAGCACGGCCGCCAGCGCCGCGGTGCCCGCGGTGCCCAGCGCACCCCAGATGCCGTACGCCACCCCGACCGGCATGCCGGCACGCAGCACCAAGGTCAACAGCGTGAACGCCGTGACGTATCCGGCGATGACCACCGCCAACCACGCCGAGTGGTCATGGGAAGCGCGTAATGACAGTGTGGCGGCGATCTCGGCGATGACCGCCGCGCCAAGCAGCACCCAGTTCCTCACGCGAACAAATTAGTCGACCTGTGCCGAAACTCACCTTTAGCCGACAAAGTGCCTGGTAGCACCCACCACAACGGCGATATCGGCCTCCGGGCGCGGCGTAACCTGAAGTGGTTGGAACTGCTCGAGATGAGCCGACGCAAGGAGTTCGCATGACGGCCGACGCACGACGCGCAACCGATCACGCGCTCGTCGTCGACACCGCCAACGGGCCGGTGCGCGGAATCGACGACGGAACGGTCAAGTTCTGGAAGGGGATTCCCTATGCCGCCGCGCCGGTGGGCGAACGGCGCTGGCGCGCACCCGAACCGCCGCAGCGGTGGATCGAGCCGCGCGACGCCACCCGGGTGGGCCCGGTGTGCCCGCAGCCCACCGACGCGAAAATCCCGATCGACCTCGGCGCCCCGCAGGGTGACGACTGCCTGACGCTCAACGTGTGGGCGGCCTCCGACATCGAGGCCGGTGCGGGCAAACCGGTGATGGTCTGGGTCCACGGCGGCGCCTACATCCTGGGCTCCTCGGCACAGCCGCTGTATCACGGTCGTGCGCTGGCCAGCTCCGGCGACGCCATCATCGTCACCATCAACTACCGGCTGGGCGCGCTGGGGTTCCTGGACCTGTCGTCGTTCGGCGACCAGTTCGCCACCAACATCGGTATGCGTGACGTGCTGTTCGCGCTGCAATGGGTGCGCGACAACATCGCCGCGTTCGGGGGAGACCCCGACCGGGTGACGATCTTCGGCGAGTCGGCGGGCGCCGGCATCATCACCACGCTGCTGGCCAGCCCGGCGGCCGAAGGACTGTTCTCCGCGGCAATCGCGCAGAGTTCACCGGCGACGTCGATCTATGACCAAACGCGTGGACGACGCATCGCCGAACAGTTCCTCGCCGCACTGGATGTGCGCGCCGACGAAGCCCACCGGCTGGCCTCGGTTCCCATCTCGGCCGTCAACGCCGCAGCCCAACGGGTCTTCGACGCCGTCCCGTCGACCACGCCGGGCACGCTGGCGTTCGCCCCGATCATCGACGGCGACATCGTGCCCGCGCACCCGGTGGAACTGGCCCGCGAAGGCCGCACCCACCCCGTCCCGCTGACCATCGGCACCAACAAGCACGAGGCCGCGCTGTTCCGCTGGATGAAGTCGCCGCTGATGCCGATCACGCCGAAGGCGATCCGGGAGATGTTCGCCACGATCGCCGCCGAACAGCCGGGACTGCAGCTGCCGAGCGAGGCGCAGATCCGGGCGGCCTACCGCGGCAGACCCAAGATCATCGGCATGGGCGTGGCCCGCGACATCGGCTTCCGTATGCCCTCGATCTGGTTCGCCGAAGGCCACTGCCAGGTTGCACCCGTGTACCTCTACCGCTTCGACTTCGCCACCCCGATGCTGCGGCTGCTGCGGCTCGACGCCGCTCACGCCACCGAACTGCCGTTCGTGTGGGGCAACCTGGTCGCCGGCCCCAGGGACCCGACGTTCAAGCTCGGCGGGCTGAAGGCCGGCAGAGCCGTTTCGGCGCGCATGCGGACCCGCTGGCTGAACTTCGCCGTCGACGCCACCCCGTCAGGCCCGCAGGGCGATCCGCTGTGGCGTCCGTACCGCAACGACGACCGAGCCACCCTGACCATCGACGCCCAGGACCGGGTGGTCGACGACCTCGACGCCGACGTGCGCACCGCCTGGGGTGATCAGGTTCTCAGCTTCCGCTAGACCGTAGACTTGCGGGCTGGAGGGATGGCGTTGGACTGGATTTTTGCGGACGTGCTGCCGCCGTTGATGCACGACCCGGTGATGTACGCGGTGCCGTTCTTCTTGCTGCTGCTGGTCATCGAATGGGCCGCGGCCCGCAAGTTGGCCCACGACGAACGACGTGCCCCGGCAGGCGCCTACTCCAAACCCGACGCCTGGGCCAGCATCTCGATGGGTGTGGTGTCGATCGGCACCAGCGGGGTGCTCAACTTCGTCGCACTGCTGGCCTACGCAGCCCTCTACGCTTACGTCGCACCGTGGCACCTGCCCGCCAACGCCTGGTACACCTGGGTCATCGCGATCGTCGGCGTCGACCTGATGTATTACCTCTACCACCGGATCGCGCACCGGGTGCGGCTGATCTGGGCCACGCATCAGGCCCATCACTCCAGCCAATACTTCAACTTCGCCACCGCGCTGCGGCAGAAGTGGAACATCAGCGGCGACGTGTTGCTGCGTGCGGTGCTGCCGCTGCTGGGCGTGCCGCCCTGGCTGGTGTTCGCCAGCTTCTCGATCAACCTGATCTACCAGTTCTGGATCCACACCGAACGCATCGGAAAGCTCTGGGCGCCAGTCGAGTTCATCTTCAACACCCCCTCGCACCACCGGGTGCACCACGGGATGGACAACCAGTACCTGGACAAGAACTACGGCGGCATCCTCATCGTGTGGGACCGCCTGTTCGGCACCTTCGCGCCCGAAACCGTGCGGCCGCACTACGGGCTGACCAAGCAAGTCGACACCTACAACATCTGGAAGCTGCAGACCTACGAGTACGTAGCGATCCTGCGCGATATGCGCGAGGCCACCCGGTGGCGCGACAAGCTCGGCTACGCGTTCGGCCCGCCCGGCTGGCAACCGGCCGAACGCCGCGTGTCCGATGCGCCCCGCATCGCGGATCCGGCGGCCGAACTCTCCGCCTAAACTTTCTTTCGCGCGGCCGTAACGTTCCCGTGATCTTGAGCGATGGCCAAGGATAGGTGCCACCGTACGCGGTTGCTGCTGGTCGGGCGGATTATGAGTTCTCTGGCTCGGGTACAGGAAACTGCATCACAGCGGTACCGTTGTCACCCTGTTACTCGAGAGGATCGGTGCGGAAGATGCTCCGACGACGATTTCGCGCGATGGCAGCGTTGGCCGCCCCGATCATCGCGCTCACAACCCCCTTGGCGCCGGTAAGCGCCTCACCCGGCATCGTCGTGCATCCCGGGATGGAGATCCGCCAAGACAATACCGTGTGCACGCTGGGATTCGTGGATTTGCACGCGCGTGTCGCGTTCACCGCCGGGCACTGCCGGGGCAGCGGTCATGTCCGCGACCGCAACGGCAACTTCGTCGGCACCCAGGTGCAGTTCCGCGACAACACCCCCAACGGCGCCACCGTCGACACCAACCATCAGATCACCGACTGGCAGATCATCGGCCTGGGCCCCGACGTGGCGGTCAACAACGTCCTTCCCGGCGGACGGCTGCTGGTGTCGGATCCCGCCGTCGTGCCCACCCCGGGTCTGCCCGTCTGCCACTTCGGCGTCGTCACCGGGGAGAGCTGCGGAACCATCGAATCGGTCAACAACGGCTGGTTCACGATGGGCAACGGCGTCGTCAGCGGTAAGGGCGACTCCGGCGGACCCGTCTATGTGGTGACCCCGGATGGTCGGGCGGCGATCATCGGAATGTTCAACAGCACGTGGGGGCAGTTCCCCGCGGCGGTGTCGTGGCAGGTGACCAGCGCGCAGGCCCGCGAGGGGGTCATCTCCGCGGCGTCGAGCAACGCCGGACCGATGCCGTAACTTCATTAAGTATTGATTTATATAAGTCGTAGCTTTAGTTTGGGTGGGTGCACGCGTTCGACGTCTTGGGCGATCCGGTGCGCCGCCGCATCCTCGAACTGCTCGCCGACGGTGAAATGTCGGCGGGGGCCATCGGATCGGCGATCCAAAGTGAGTTCGCGATCACCCAGCCAGCGGTGTCGCAACATCTGAAAGTGCTGCGCGATAACGGGTTTACGTCGGTGCGGCCGGACGGTCAACGGCGACTCTATGCCGTCGACGGTGCGGGGCTGCGCGAAGTCCACGAGTGGCTGGAGGGGTTCCGCCGGTTCTGGACACCGCGACTGGATGCGTTGGCCACCGAGATCGCGCGCGGCAAACGGCAACGGCGAAAGAAGACGACATGATCGACGTCAACGTCGAGTACCAGATCAACGCGGTGCAGCGGACTTTCGGCGCCCGGACCATCGAATCCGGGCAGGCCCACGTCGCCACCATCAGCCAGACCTACGACACCGAGGCCGACGACCTCTGGAATGCGGTCACCGACATCGAACGCATACCGCGGTGGCTGATGCCGATCTCGGGTGACCTGCGGCTCGGCGGGTCCTACCAGCTGGAGGGGCAGGCCGGAGGCACCATCCTGACGTGTGACCCGCCGCGCAACTTCACCGCCACCTGGGAGTACGGCGGCGGCACCAGCTGGATCGACGTCACGGTCAGCAGCGAGGGACCGCACCGGGCGCGGTTGGTGATCGAGCACATCGCCCACGTGGACGACGACATCTCCCGTATGTACGGGCCGGGCGCCGTCGGCATGGGGTGGGATTCCATGGTGCTGGGGCTGGCGATCCATCTGCGCACGGGCGAATCCGTCGACCCGGCCGCTGGACAGCAGTGGCTGGGCACCGACGACGGCCGGCGCTTTCTGACGCTGTCCAGCGAGCGGTGGTACGACGCGAACGTAGCTCAGGGCGAAGACCCCGTCGCCGCGCGGGAGATGGCCGATCGCTGTCTCGCGGCCTACCTCGGCGAAGGCTGAACTAGAACACGTTCTAGCCAACGGTGCGGGGCGGCGATATCCTCGACGCGATGCTTGCCCAGACACCTGTCCAAGTCGCGTGGGTGACCCGGGATCTCGACGCCACCGAAGCGGCGCTGACCACGCTGCTCGGCGCCAAGAAGTGGATCCGCATGCCCAGCGTGCACTTCGCCCCCGATGCCTGCACCTACCGCGGCCGTCCCGCGGATTTCGTCGCCGCCATCTCGCTGAGCTACGCCGGGGACACCCAGCTGGAGATCATCGCGCCGGTTCGCGGGGACAGCATCTATACGGAGTTCCTCGACCGCGTCGGGCCGGGCTTGCATCACATCTGCGTGGAGGTCGACGACGTGGACGCGGCACTGACCGAACGGGGCGCCGAGGCGGTGCAGCGCGGCGTGATGCCGGGCGGTATGGACTTCGCCTACATCGAAGCCCCCGGCGTGCCCTACCTCGAGATCGCCTACGTGCCCGACGAGATTCGCGCCTACTTCGACTACATCAAACAGGAGCAACAGTGAGCGAACTGGACATTCCCGACACCGTCGACGCGGCCGAGGTGGCGGCGTGGTCCGACGAGGTCGACGTCGTCGTCATCGGTTTCGGTATCGCCGGCGGCTGCGCGGCGGTCAGCGCGGCGGCCGCGGGCGCGTCGGTGCTGGTGCTGGAACGTGCGGCCGCAGCGGGCGGGACGACCTCGATGGCCGGCGGGCACTTCTATCTCGGCGGCGGCACCGCCGTGCAGCAGGCCACCGGGCACGGCGACAGCGCCGAGGAGATGTACAAGTACCTCGTCGCGATGTCGCGCGAGCCCGAGCACGACAAGATCCGCGCGTACTGCGAAGGCTCCGTCGAACACTTCAACTGGTTGGAGGACTTGGGGTTTCAGTTCGAGCGCAGCTACTACCCTGGCAAGGTCGTCGTCCCGCCGGGCACCGAAGGCCTGTCCTACACCGGCAACGAGAAGGTGTGGCCGTTCTGCGAACAAGCCAAACCGGCGCCGCGTGGCCACTCCGTGCCCGTACCGGGTGAGCTGGGCGGCGCCGCCATGGTCATCGACCTGCTGCTCAAGCGCGCCACCGACCTGGGCGTGCACATCCGCTACGAGACCGGGGTGACCAACCTCGTCGTCGACGACGGGTCGGTGGTCGGGGTGGCCTGGAAGCACTTCCGCGACACCGGCGCGGTCAGGGCCAAGTCGGTGATCATCGCCGCGGGCGGGTTCGCGATGAACCCCGAGATGGTCGCGCGCCACACCCCGGCGTTGGGCCAGCAGCGAAAAACCAAACACCACGGTGTGGTGGAGCCCTACATCCTGGGCAACCCGCACGACGATGGCCTGGGCATCCGGATGGGCGTCTCGGCGGGCGGCGTCGCCAAGAACCTGGACCAGCTGTTCATCACCGCAGCGGCCTATCCGCCGGAGATCCTGCTGACCGGCGTCATCGTCAACAAGGACGGTAAGCGGTTCGTCGCCGAGGACTCCTACCACTCACGGACATCGGCATTCGTGCTGGAGCAGCCCGAGCAGAAGGCCTACCTGGTCGTCGACGAAGCGCACATGCAGATGCCCGAGATGCCGCTGATCAAGTTTATCGACGGCTGGGAGACGATCGCCGAAATGGAAGCCGCGCTTGGCATTCCGGAAGGCAACCTGGCGGCCACCCTCGAGCGCTACAACGCCGACGCCGCCCGCGGTGAGGACCCCGACTTCCACAAACAGCCCGAATACCTTGCGGCCCAAGACACGGGGCCGTGGGCCGCGTTCGACCTGTCGCTGGGCGTGGCGATGTACTCGGGCTTCACGATGGGCGGTCTGGCGGTGTCGATCGACGGCGAGGTGCTGCGCGAGGACGGCAGCGTCGTGCCGGGGTTGTACGCGGCAGGCGCGTGCGCGTCCAACATCGCCCAAGACGGCAAGGGCTACGCCAGCGGCACGCAGTTGGGCGAGGGGTCGTTCTTCGGGCGGCGGGCGGGTGGACACGCAGCCCGGCGCGCGGGTGGGCACGCCGCCCGCGGCTAGACGGGTACCGGCTCGTCCTGGATGCGGCCGAGCCGCCACTCACCGTCGCCGAGCAGCTTGAGCTCGTGGGTGTGGTGCTGTTCCACGCTGCTGCGGTGGCTGACGGAAACCAGGATGGTGTCGGGCAGTTCGGTGCGCACGAGGTCATAGAGCAGGAACTCCAGGCCCTCGTCGAGCGCGGACGTGGACTCATCGAGGAAGACTGCCTTGGGTTTGGTCAACAGGATGCGGGCGAACGCGATCCGCTGCTGTTCGCCGGGGGAGAGCACCTTGGCCCAGTCGTCGACCTCGTCGAGGCGGTCCCCGAGATGCGACAGCGCGACCTTGGTCAGCGTGTGCCGCAACATCTCGTCGTCGATGCTGCCCACTTCGCTCGGGTAGCTCACCACCGTGCGCAGGTCACCGAGCGGCACGTAGGGCAACTGCGAGAGGAACATCGTCTCGTTGGGTCCGCACGGGCGCGTCAGCGCCCCTGAGGTGAACGGCCACAACTGGGCCAGGCTGCGCAGCAGGGTGGTCTTGCCGCTGCCGGACGGCCCGGTGATTACCAACGTGTCGCCGACTTCCAGCCGCATGTCGAGCGGTTTGACCAGTTGCTTGCCGTCGGGCGTGCGGACCTCCACGTCGGCGAGTTCCACGGTGCCGTCGACGCACGGGTTGGTGATCAGCTCCGGCAGCGCCCGGCCCTCGTCGTTGGCCAGCACCAGGCCGTGCAGCCGGATGATCGCCGCCCGGTATCCGGCGAACTGGTCGTAGGCGTTGCGGAAGAACGACAGGCCCTGCTCGATATTGCCGAACGCCGCGGCGGTCTGTGTCATCGCGCCGAGGGTGATCTCGCCGGACAGAAACCGCGGAAACTGCAGCAGGTAGGGCGGCACCACGATGATCTGGTCCATCGAGAGGTTCCACCCGTAGAAGCCCATCATGCGGTTGATGTAGCGCTTGTAGTTCGACACCACGGGCGCGAAGAGCCGCCGCAGGCCCGCGCGTTCGGCGAGTTCGCCGCGGTAGAACGCGACAGCCTCAGCTGCGTCGCGCAACCGCACCAGCGCGTACCGGAACGCGGCGTTGTACTTCTCGTTGCGAAACGACAACCAGATGATGGGCCTGCCGATCCAGAACGCGAAGACCGACGCCAACAGCACGTAGGCCAGCAGGATCCAGAACATGGCCTTGGGCACGGCGATCCCGACCACCGGCAGCGTGAGCGTGCCGGACAGGTTCCACAGAATGGCGGTGAACGAGATCATCGAGGCGACGGCGTTGACCGCACCGAACAGCAGGGTGGCCGTCGAGGTGTTGTTGGGGGTGTTCGGCAGTCCGCCCACGCCGGCGGTGAAGATGTCGATGTCCTGCTGGATGCGCTGATCCGGGTTGTCGATCGTGTCGTCGATGAACCGGGTGCGGTAGTAGGCCTTGTCGTCGAGCCAGTCGGTGGTGAGGCGGTCGGTGAGCCACACCCGCCAGGCCAGCATGAACCGCTGGGTCATGAACAGGTCGAGCATGATCCGCGCGACGTGCAGCACCGCCAGGAGCGCGAAGACCAGCATCGACATCCAGAAGCCGGCCTCGCCGGAGTCCCGGACGGCGGCGTCGCCGGTGCCCAGGCCGGACGCCACCACCTGGAAGCTGGTCATCATGTCGTTGCCCTGATAGGTGAACAGCACCGAGAGCCGAACACCCACGATCACCGACAGCAGCAGGGCGGCCAGCCAGAGCCAGACCTTGACGCTTTCGGGGCCCTTGAAGTAGCCGCCGGTGATGCGCCAGAACTGGCGCCCCCACGTGGTGAATTTCGCGATGAGCACCACGACGATCAGCGTGGCGATCGCCGCCATCACCCAGGCGCGCGCGACCCAGACCAGCGAAGTCCACAGCTCGTGTCCCCAGTCCAGCGTCGGGACAAAACTTTCCATTCGGGCAAAGTACCTTTCCGAAACGCCGTCAGCGCTGCAGAGAGCTCAACTGCTCGCTGCGGCGTTCGCCGGCGAAGCTACCGCAGCGCGGCGAATGTCGCCTGCAAGTGGTTGACCACACCGTCGGCGTCGACGCGCGGCGCGGCAAGACCGAGGTAGCCATCGGGCCGCACGACGAACGCCGCTTCTGCGCCGGTTGCGTAGGCGCGGGCGAAGTCTCCGCCGGTGTCGCGGATCAGCGGCAACGTGGTGGCGGCGACGGCGGCTCCGGGCGCGGCGATCAGATACCCCCTGGCCTGACCATGGGCGGCCCGGACCGCCTGGTCGACGACGCGCTCGAAACGCTCGAGGTCGCCGGCCCCGTGCTGCTCGCCGGCGTAGAGCAGCACGGTGTGGCCACGTCCGAACAGGGTGTACAGCCGCACAGGGGCGGTAACCGCGGCGCGGGTCAACCCGGCGACATCCGGTGCCCGGGTGCCCGCGCGGGGCCCAGATGTCGCGGGCCCGGCGGCTCCGGGCGACACGATCGGGCTGTCGGCGTAGTCGATGAGCAGTTGCGCCTCGCGGCGGATGACGAACCCGACATCGGTGGAATCGGCGCCGATACCGTCGCGTGCGCTTCGCACGGTTCGCCCCACCACCTCCTCGCCGACGGGCCGTCGCTCCGCGTCGTAGCTGCCGAGCAACTCCGGCGAGGCCTGCCCGGCGGCGGCGAGCGCCAACTTCCACGCCAGGTTGTGCGCGTCCTGGATGCCGGTGTTCATGCCCTGCGCACCGGTGGGCGGGTGGATGTGGGCCGCGTCGCCCGCGACGAACACTCGATCGCGGCCATAGGAGTCCACGATGCGGTGACTGATGCGAAACACCGAGGACCAGCGCAGGTTTCGCGCAGTCGTTGGCTCGGGAGACAGCCGATCGAGCACGGCCTGGATGTGGTGCAGTTCGGGCTTGCGGCCACCTTCGAAGCCGTGCGCCACGCCGTCGGGAGCAGCGGCGCTGAGCTCAGCGGGCACCAGCATGGACATCCGGTAGCGGTTGCGGCCCGGCAGTGGGATGCACACCAGCAGGTCGTCGGTGTTTCCGTCGGTCTGGCGCATCGACCGCACGCCGTAGCCGCGCGGCATCGACCAGTCCACCTCGACGTCGCCGAGCATGTACTGCTCGTCGAATGCCGCACCCTCAAACGTCAGGCCCAGGCCCTTGCGCACCGTGCTGTGGGCGCCGTCGGCGCCGACGAGAAAGCCCGCACGCAACGTCTCTTCGCCGCTGTCACCAGCCAGCGTCGCGGACACGCCGTCGGCGTCTTGGTCGAACCCGGTCAGCCGGACCCCGCGCTCAATCCGCCCACCGCAGGCGGTGAGTTCGGCGGCCAGCACCCGCTCGGTGGCGTACTGCGGAATCGCGATGAAACCGAACGGCACGTCGAGGGGCAATGTCAGGTCGAGCTGCGCGGCTTTCTCGCCGTTGACGTAGACGATCTGGCCGTGCATCGGGATCGCCGCGTCCAGGATGCGGTCAAGCACACCCATACTCTCGAATACTTCGAGTGTATGTGGTTGCACCCCAACGGCTTTCGCGTATTGCGGTGGTTCGGACAGTGGATCGACGATGCGACAGTCCACACCGCGGCGGGTCAACTCGATCGCGGCGGTGAGACCGACAGGCCCCGCTCCGGCGATGAGCACTTGGGTTTTCCTGGGCCTCGGCACCCGGTGATTATGCTCCCGGTATGAGCACCGACGCTGCGGAGCCCGCCACGGTGAACGCGGGCCACCTGATCGCCCGGCGGCTGCGGGCCAGCGGTATCGACACGATCTTCACGCTCTCCGGTGGCCATCTGTTCTCGATCTACGACGGCTGCCGCGCCGAGAACATCCGGCTGATCGACACTCGCCACGAGCAGACCGCGGCGTTCGCCGCGGAAGGCTGGTCCAAGGTCACCCGCGTGCCCGGTGTCGCGGCGCTGACCGCCGGGCCGGGCGTCACCAACGGCATGAGCGCGATGGCCGCCGCCCAGCAGAATCAGTCGCCGCTGGTGGTGCTGGGCGGACGGGCTCCGGCGTTGCGGTGGGGCCAGGGTTCGCTGCAGGAGATCGACCACGTCCCGTTCGTGGCGCCGCTGGCCCGGTTCGCCGCGACCGCGGATTGCCCCGACGCCGTCGCGCCGCTGATCGATAAGGCGCTGCGCGCCGCCGTCGGCGCCCCCTCGGGCGTGGCGTTCGTCGACTTCCCGATGGATCACGTGTTCAGCGAGGCCCGCGACCACGGCGCACCCGGCGCGCTGACCGGTGCGCCTGCGGGCGCCGCGCCCGACGGCGATGCCGTCGACACCGCCGTGCGTCTGCTGTCGCAGGCGCAACGGCCCGTCATCATGGCAGGCACCAACGTCTGGTGGGGGCACGCCGAGACCGCACTGCGCGACCTCGCCGAGACGCTGCGGGTCCCGGTCCTGATGAACGGTATGGCCCGCGGGAGCGTGCCCGCCGACCACGAGCTCGCGTTCTCCAGGGCCCGCTCAAAAGCGTTGGGGGAGGCCGATGTTGCGTTGGTGATCGGCGTACCGCTGGACTTTCGACTGGGCTTCGGCGGCGTGTTCGGCGCCGAGACCAAACTTGTGGTCGCCGACCGCGTCGCACCGCAGCGCCCGCATCCGCGCGAGGTGGCGGCCGGCCTGTACGGCGATCTGGGCCAGATCCTGGCCGCGTTGGCGGCGGCCACCCCGGCCGGACATGCGGACTGGATCGAACAGTTGCGCACGGTGGAGAGCGCCGCGCGGCAGGCCGAGACCGCCGACCTCGCCGACGACCGCGCACCACTTCACCCGATGCGGATCTACGCCGAATTGAAGGCGCTGCTGGATCGCGACGCCATCGTCGTCATCGACGCAGGCGATTTTGGCTCGTATGCGGGTCGGGTGATCGACAGCTACGTGCCGGGCGCCTGGCTGGACAGCGGGCCGTTCGGCTGTCTGGGCTCCGGCCCCGGGTACGCGCTGGCCGCCAAGCTGGCCCGGCCCGACAGGCAGGTGGTGCTGCTGCAGGGCGACGGCGCGTTCGGGTTCTCCGGTATGGAGTGGGACACGCTGATCCGCCACGGTGTCCAGGTGGTGTCGGTCATCGGCAACAACGGCATCTGGGCGCTGGAGAAGCATCCGATGGAGATGCTGTACGGGTACTCGGTGGTGGCCGATCTGCGGCCGGGCACCCGCTATGACGAGGTAGTCGCGGCGCTGGGCGGGCACGGTGAGTTGGTGTCGACGCCGGCCGAGCTGCGCCCGGCCCTGCAGCGCGCGTTCTCGGTGGGGGTTCCCGCGGTGGTCAATGCGCTGACCGATCCGGCAGTGGCCTACCCGCGCCGCTCGAACCTGGCCTGAGGCCGCAGGCTCACCGGCCGGTGAGCAGGGACGCGTACCGTATCTGTGTGGCTAAGACCAAGACCCGCACGACAGGTCGTGTCAGCAACCGGTTCTGGAAACTGCTCGGCGCGAGCACCGACCGGGACCAGGCGCAGTCGTTGGCGCAGGTGCGCAAATCGACCGAATTCGATGAGCGAGCAGCCGACCTCGACGCCGAACAACTGCGCAAGGCCGCCAAGTTGCTGAACCTCGAGGACCTGGCCGACTCGACCGACATCCCGCAGTTTCTGGCGATCACCCGCGAAGCCGCCGAGCGCACGACCGCGCTTCGCCCCTTCGACGTCCAGCTGCTCGGTGCGCTGCGGATGCTGGCAGGCGACGTGGTCGAGATGGCCACCGGCGAAGGCAAGACGCTCTCCGGTGCGATCGCCGCGGCCGGCTATGCGCTCGGCGGCAGGCGCGTGCACGTCATCACGATCAACGACTACCTCGCCCGCCGCGACGCCGAGTGGATGGGCCCGCTGCTGGAGGCGCTCGGGCTGACGGTCGGCTGGATCACGGAGAAGTCCACCGCCGAGGAGCGCCGCGCGGCCTACCGCTGCGACGTCACCTACGCCTCGGTGAACGAGGTCGGCTTCGACGTGCTGCGCGACCAGCTGGCCACCGATGTCGCCGACCTGGTGTCGCCGAACCCCGATGTGGCGCTGATCGACGAGGCCGACTCGGTGCTGGTCGACGAGGCGCTGGTGCCGCTGGTGCTGGCCGGAACCACCCACCGGGAGACGCCGAAGGTCGAAATCATCCAGATGGTGGGCGACCTCACCGCCGGCCTGGACTTCGACACCGACGACGACAACCGCAACGTGCACCTCACCGACGTCGGCGCCAGAAAGCTGGAGGCCAAGCTCGGCGGCATCGACCTGTACTCGGAGGAGCACGTCGGCAGCACGCTCACCGAGATCAACGTGGCGCTGCACGCGCACGTGCTGCTGCAGCGCGACGTGCACTACATCGTCCGCGACGGCGCCGTGCGCCTGATCAACGCCTCCCGCGGCCGCATCGCCCAGCTGCAACGCTGGCCCGACGGTCTGCAGGCCGCCGTCGAGGCCAAGGAGGGCATCGAAACCACCGAGACCGGTGAGGTGCTCGACACCATCACCGTGCAGGCGCTGATCAACCGGTACCCGAGGGTGTGCGGAATGACCGGCACCGCGCTCGCGGCCGGTGAGCAGCTGCGCCAGTTCTACAAGCTGGCCGTCTCCCCAATTGCGCCTAACACCCCCAACATTCGCCAGGACGAGCCCGACCGGGTGTACGCCACCCAGGCCGCCAAGAACGACGCCATCGTCGAGCACATCTCAGAAGTGCACAAAACCCGCCAACCCGTGCTGGTTGGCACCCACGACGTCGCCGAATCCGAGGATCTGCACCGGCAGCTGGTCAAGGCCGGCGTCGCCGCCGTGGTCCTCAACGCCAAGAACGACGCCGAGGAGGCCGCAGTGATCGCCGAGGCCGGCAAGCTCGGCAGCGTCACGGTGTCCACCCAAATGGCCGGCCGCGGCACCGACATCCGGCTCGGCGGATCCGACGCCGACGACCAATCGGACAAGAAGAAAGAGGTCGCCGAACTCGGCGGGCTGCACGTCGTCGGCACCGGCCGCCACCACACCGAGCGGCTGGACAACCAGCTGCGCGGCCGCGCGGGCCGCCAGGGCGACCCCGGATCGTCGGTGTTCTTCTCCAGCTGGGAAGACGACGTCGTCGTCGCCCATCTCGAGCCCAACAAGCTCCCGATGGACACCGACGACACCGGGCGCGTCGTCAGCCCCAAGGCCGCCACCCTGCTGGACAACGCGCAGCGCATCGCCGAGGGTCGGATGCTCGACATCCACGCGAACAACTGGCGCTACAACCAGCTGATCGCGCAGCAGCGCGGCATTATCGTCGAACGTCGAAACACGTTGCTGCGCACCGCGGTTGCTCGTGAGGAGCTCGAGGAACGGTCACCGAAGCGCTACGCCGAACTGGTCGAGAACCTCGGTGCGGAGAAACTGGAGAAGATCTGCCGGTTGATCATGCTGTATCACCTGGACCGGGGCTGGGCCGACCACCTGGCGTACCTGTCCGATATCCGCGAGAGCATCCACCTGCGCGCCCTGGGTAACCAGACGCCGATCGACGAGTTTCACCGGATGGCCGTCGACGCGTTCGCCTCGCTGGCCGCCGACGCGATCGAGGCCGCCCAGCAGACATTCGAGACCGCGCAGTCCATCGAAGACGAACCCGGCGTGGACTTGTCCAAACTGGCGCGGCCCACCTCGACGTGGACCTACATGGTCCACGACAATCCGCTCGCCGACGACTCGCTCTCTGCGCTTAGCCTGCCCGGGGTGTTCCGCTAGGTTTAGCCCATGACCGAGGCGCATGGCCAGGCGCCTTCGCCGCCGGATGCCACAGGTACCGCCCGCGACCGGGTGCTGACCGTTCCCAACGTGCTGAGCGCGGTGCGCTTGGCGCTGGTGCCGGTGTTTCTCTGGCTGTTGCTGGCCGCCGACGCCACCGCCTGGGCGGTGGGCGTGCTGATGTTCAGCGGGTTCTCCGACTGGGCCGACGGCAAGATCGCCCGGCTCGTCGACAACCAGTCGTCGCGGCTGGGGGAGTTGCTCGATCCGACGGTCGACCGCATCTACATGCTGGTGGTCCCGGTGGCGATGGCGTTTCACGGCTCGCTGGCGTGGTGGATCGTGGCGACCTTGCTCGTCCGAGACGCCGCGCTGTCCGCGACGCTGCCGTCGCTGCGCGCCCGCGGGCTCACGGCCCTGCCGGTGACCTACATCGGCAAGGCAGCCACGTTCGCGTTGATGTCGGGGCTGCCGCTGATCCTGTTGGGGCAGTGGGATGCGTTGTGGAGCCGCGTGATCCTGGCCTGCGGATGGGGGTTTCTGATCTGGGGGCTGGCCATGTATGTGTGGTCGGGTGTGCTGTATCTGTTGCAGGTGGGCCTGGTGATCCGCCGCATGCCCAAGGTGTCGCGATGACCCAGAGCTTCCGCAACTCGCTGGGCGGATACGACCCGAACGCCGGCCGCAGCGCGCACGCGGCCGACAAGCCGACGTTGATCCCGGTGCCGTCGCTGCTGCGGTCGTTGCTGACCGAACATCTCGACCCCGGTTACGCCGCCGCCGCGCAGGCCAAGGCGACGGGTAAGCGCCGACCGCGCTGGCAGAACTGGGCCTGGCAGCTGTGCGGGGCGCTGCTGATCGCCGTCGTGTTCGCCACCGCGATGGCCCAGGCCCGCAGCACCGCCACCGGCGTCCGCGAAACTCAACACGCGCTGGCGGGCAGCGTGCGCTCGGCGGAGTCCGCGACTTCCGATCTGGCCGCGCGCCGCGACGCGTTGGCCGCGCAGGTCGGCGCCGAACGCCGCAGCCGCCTCGAAGGCGACGCCCACGGCCAACAGCTGTTGGACGAGCTCGACGACGCGGACTTCGCCGCGGCCGCCACCGGGGTGATCGGCCCTGGCCTGACGATCACGGTCACCGATCCGGGCGTCTCGCAGAACCTCACCGACGTTTCCAAACAACGGCTGCCCGGAAGCCAGCAGGTGATCCTGGACCGCGATCTGCAGCTGCTGGTCAACTCGCTGTGGGCCAGCGGCGCGGAGGCGGTGTCGGTGGGCGGCGTGCGGGTCGGGCCCAACGTCACTGTCCGGCAGGCCGGGGGCGGCATCCTGGTGGACAATCAGCCGATCGTCAGCCCGTACGTCATCCTGGCGGTCGGACCGCCCAACACGATGAAGGACATCTTCGAACGCAGCCCCGGCCTCCAGCGGCTTCGGCTGCTCGAGATCTCCTACGGGGTGGGCGTGCAGGTCAGCGCCACCGACACCGTCACGGTGCCCGCCGGTTCGGTACGAGAAATCAACTTCGCCAAGCAGATTGGTCAGTAACCACGCATGATCGGAATCGCCGCACTCGTCATCGGCATCGTGCTCGGGTTGGTGTTTCAGCCCGACGTCCCCGAGTTCGTCCAGCCCTACCTGCCGATCGCCGTGGTGGCCGCGCTGGATGCGGTGTTCGGCGGGTTGCGCGCCTACCTCGAACGCATCTTCGACGCCAAGGTGTTCGTGGTGTCCTTCGTGTTCAACGTGCTGGTGGCCGCGCTGATCGTCTACCTCGGCGACCAACTCGGGGTGGGCACCCAGCTGTCCACGGCGATCATCGTGGTGCTCGGGATACGGATCTTCGGTAACGCCGCCGCATTGCGGCGCAGATTGTTCGGGGCGTAGTCCATGAACCAGCATCCACCGGAGCACACGCCGGAGCCAGACCGCCCCGACGACACCGCAATTCGCGCCGGGGGCAAACACCAGTTGCCGCCCGACGAACCGTCGCAACCGGTCGACGGCGCACGGCGGCGGCGATCACAAGTGGTGTTCGGCACATTGGCGGTGTTGTTGTGTCTGCTGCTCGGCGTCGCGATCGTCACGCAGGTGCGGCAGACCGAATCCGGGGACTCCCTGGAGACCGCGCGACCGGCCGATCTGCTGGTGCTGCTCGACTCGCTGCAGCAACGTGAGGCGGCACTGAACACCGAGGTCGCCGAACTGCAGCGCACGCTGGTCGAACTGGAGGCGTCGGGCACCAGCGACCAGGCGGCCATCGAGAACGCCCAGGCCCGGCTGGCCGCGTTGTCGATCATGATCGGCACGGTGCCGGCGACCGGGCCGGGTATGACGTTGACCATCGCCGACACCGCGCCGGGCGTGCCCGCCGAGACGCTGCTGGACGTCATCAACGAACTGCGCAACGCCGGCGCCGAGGCCATGGAGATCCAGGGGCGAGGGGACTCCCAACAAACCTCAGTGCGGGTGGGTGTCGACACCTGGGTGGCGGGCGCACCCGGCGCGCTGGTCATCGACAACGTCACCTTGCACCCGCCGTATACGGTTGTGGCGATTGGTGATCCGCCGACGTTGGCGGCGGCGATGAACATTCCGGGCGGCGCGAAGGACAGCATCGAGCGGGTGGGCGGCACCACGACGGTGCAGCAGGCCGACCGGGTCGATGTGACCGCCTTGCGGCAACCGAAACCCCGCCAATACGCTCAGCCGGTTAAATGAGGTCAAGGCAGTGAGTGAAAAATTAGGAGCGCAGTGAGCGATATCCCAGCCGACCTGAAGTACACCGAGGAACACGAGTGGGTGCTGCGCACCGGCGACGACACCGTGCGCGTCGGCATCACCGACTACGCCCAGTCCGCGCTGGGTGATGTGGTGTTCGTGCAGCTGCCCGACGTCGGTGCCGACGTGACCGCGGGCGAGTCCTTCGGCGAGGTGGAGTCGACCAAGTCGGTTTCGGATCTCTACGCCCCGGTCAGCGCGAAAGTCGTTGCCGTCAACGGCGATCTGGAGGGTAATCCGCAGCTGGTCAACTCCGACCCCTACGGTGAGGGCTGGCTGGTCGACCTGCAGGTGGACCCGTCGGCGGCAGAGGACGCACTGGGCGGGCTTCTTGATGCCGACGGCTACCGCGCCGCAGTGACCGAATGACGGTTGTTAGGGTTTTGCACACCGGACGTCGATCTCGCGGCGGATCCGGCGGTGGTGGGCACAATGACGTCTACTGCGCGGTACGGTCGATATCAGACGCACTACGGCTGGGGCTCGGCCCTGTATCGCCACAGCAGCCAGTAAGGAGCAGCGGGTGACGGATAAGGACAAGAACTCTGGGGCTGATCAGGCGTCTGACGAAGTCACCGTGGAAACGACATCGGTCTTCCGCGCCGACTTCCTCAACGAACTGGACGCCCCGGCGGCGGCCGGCGCCGAGGGTGCCGTCTCCGGTGTCGAGGGCTTGCCCGTCGGCTCGGCGTTGCTCGTCGTCAAACGCGGACCCAACGCCGGCTCGCGGTTCCTGCTCGACCAGCCCACGACCTCCGCGGGCCGCCACCCCGACAGCGACATCTTCCTCGACGACGTCACGGTGAGCCGCCGCCACGCCGAGTTCCGGTTGGAAAGCGGCGAGTTCCAGGTCGTCGACGTCGGCAGCCTCAACGGCACCTACGTCAACCGCGAACCGGTGGACTCCGCGGTGCTGGCCAACGGTGACGAGGTCCAGATCGGCAAGTTCCGGCTGGTCTTCCTCACCGGTCCCAAGAGCGACGACAGCGGCCCAGGCACCTAAGTGACGGCGCCCGACACTCCCGCGCTCACTGGGATGTCGATCGGAGCGGTCCTTGATCTGCTGCGACCGGACTTCCCGGACGTGACGATTTCCAAGATCCGGTTCTTGGAGGCCGAAGGGCTGGTCACCCCAGAGCGCACCGCGTCGGGTTATCGCCGGTTCACCGCCTACGACTGCGCTCGCCTGCGGTTCATCCTGACCGCCCAGCGGGACCAGTACCTGCCGTTGAAGGTCATCAAGGCCCAGCTCGACGCGCAGCCCGACGGTGAGCTGCCCCCGCAGATCGGATCTGCTTACGGCGTACCGCGTTTGGTGCCGGTGTCCGGCGACGACGCGACCGACCTGTCGGCCGCGCACGTCAGCACCGCGGCCTCGGTGGCCCCGACGCAGGTGCGGTTGTCGCGGGAGGATCTGTTGTCGCGTTCGGGTGTGGACGAGGAAATGTTGACCGCCTTGGTGAAGTCCGGCGTGATCACCACCGGACCCGCCGGCTTCTTCGACGAACATTCGGTGGTGATCGCCCAGTGCGCCCATGCCCTGGCCGAATACGGCGTGGAACCGCGCCATCTGCGGGCGTTCCGCTCGGCGGCCGACCGCCAGTCCGACCTGATCGCCCAGATCGCCGGGCCGGTGGCCAAGGCGGGTAAGGCGGGCGCGCGGGAGCGCGGCGACGATCTCGCCCGCGAGGTGGCCGCGCTGGCGATCATGCTGCACACGTCGCTGATCAAGTCGGCTGTACGCGACGTTCTGGATCGCTGAGGATTAGACTCGTTTTGGACGGCTTCTTGGTGCGGAAGGCAGGCACAGATGGGTGAGGTGCGTGTGGTCGGCATTCGCGTGGAGCAGCCACAGAACCAGCCGGTTTTGCTGCTCCGCGAATCGAACGGTGACCGCTATCTGCCGATCTGGATCGGCCAGTCAGAGGCGGCGGCGATCGCGCTCGAGCAGCAGGGCGTGGAACCGGCCCGGCCGCTGACCCACGATCTGATCCGAGATCTCATTGGTGCGCTTGGCCATTCGCTCAAAGAAGTGCGGATCGTCGACCTGCAGGAAGGCACGTTCTACGCGGACCTGATCTTCGACCGGGATATCAAGGTGTCGGCGCGGCCGTCGGACTCGGTGGCGATCGCGTTGCGCGTCGGTGTGCCGATATACGTCGAGGAGGCGGTGCTTGCCGAGGCCGGGCTACTGATTCCCGACGAGAGCGACGACGAAGCGGCCGGCGCGGTCCGCGAGGACGAGGTCGAGAAGTTCAAGGAGTTTCTCGACAGCGTGTCACCCGACGACTTCAAGGCGACCTAGACGCCGACTGGCGGGTGCGCCCACGACGTTTGTCACGGTAGCGTCTCGTCGCCGTCGACACGCGGTGCGGGTTTCCGGCTGGCGGCAAGCGGGCAGCCATACTTTGACGTGCCGGACCACTGATGGGCAGTCGCGGGCCCGGCGAAAAGCGTATGCTCGACACACTCGGGCTCGGCAAATGTGCGCCCCATGCGGGACTACGGAGCCGGTTCGATCGGCGAGAGGATTTCGGAAGTGGGAGACACGCCACGTCAAGAGCAGCTGGACCTGACCTCTGCTAGCGGCCCCGCGGAATCGGAAGTGACGGCACCCAGCGAGCCCGTGCAGGCAGGACTTTTCCCGGACGACTCCGTACCCGACGAACTGGTCGGCTACCGCGGGCCCAGCGCCTGCCAGATTGCCGGCATCACCTACCGCCAGCTGGACTACTGGGCACGCACCTCGCTGGTCGTGCCGTCGATCCGCAGCGCGGCGGGTTCGGGCAGCCAACGGCTGTACTCGTTCAAGGACATCCTGGTCCTCAAGATCGTCAAACGGCTGCTCGACACCGGCATCTCGCTGCACAACATCCGCGTCGCCGTCGACCATCTGCGCCAGCGCGGCGTGCGGGATCTGGCCAACATCACGCTGTTTTCCGACGGCACCACGGTTTACGAGTGCACGTCGGCCGAAGAAGTCGTCGACCTGCTGCAGGGCGGCCAAGGGGTGTTCGGCATCGCCGTCTCCGGTGCGATGCGCGAGCTGACCGGTGCGATCGCCGATTTCCCGGGCGAGCGCGCCGACGGCGGCGAGTCCATCGCCGCCCCCGAGGACGAGCTGGCGTCGCGGCGCAAGCACCGCGACCGCAAGATCGGCTGACGTTCCGCCGCTAGTCCGCCGCCCCAGGGCCGTCGCGGTAAACTCGTCACCGCATCGCCCTTGTGCGGGAGAGTTCCGTGGCAACCAGCCACGGACGCCGAAGGAGCAATACCTCTCCGTCAACCTCTCAGGCACCCAGGACCGCACGAGACCCCGATGCCTCTGGAAAGCGGTGAGCGCGCGCCCACCCGCCCATGGGGAAAGGTGTTGTCCCGATTTGTCGGAGCGGCGCCGAATCTCTCAGGCACCCGGACCGGGTTGACGACAGAGGGAGAGGAACCCAGCGGTTCTCAACCTTCATGTGTCTGGAGTACTCGCCAGTGTTCGATCATCACCAGCCCACCTTCGCCGACCGCCATATCGGCCCCGACGCCGACGAGGTCGCGACCATACTCGAGACCATCGGCGTGGCGTCCCTCGACGAACTCGCCGACAAGGCAGTGCCCGGCGGGATCCTCGACGCGGTCGCCTCCGACGGGCGCGCGCCCGGGCTGGATCAGCTGATGCCGGCCGCCACCGAGGATGAGGCGCTCGCCGAACTGCGCACGATGGCCGACACCAACACCGTCGCGGTGTCGATGATCGGGCAGGGCTACTTCGACACGCTGACACCGCCGGTCTTGCGGCGCAACATCATTGAAAACCCGGCCTGGTACACCGCCTATACGCCGTACCAGCCCGAGATCAGCCAGGGCCGGCTGGAGGCGCTGCTGAACTTCCAGACCATGGTCACCGACCTCACCGGCCTGGAGGTGGCCAATGCGTCGATGCTCGACGAGGGCACCGCGGCCGCGGAGGCGATGACGCTGATGCACCGGGCGGTCAAGGGCCCGTCGAACCGGCTGGCCGTGGACGTCGACGTGTACCGCCAGACCGCCGCGGTGCTGGCCACCCGCGCCGAGCCGCTCGGTATCCAGATCGTCACCGCCGACCTGCGCCAGGGGCTGCCCGACGGCGAGTTCTTCGGCGTGATCACGCAGCTGCCCGGCGCCAGCGGCGCCGTCGTCGACTGGACCGAGTTGGTGGTGCAGGCCCACGAGCGGGGCGCGCTGGTCGCGATCGGCGCCGACCTGCTGGCGCTGACCTTGCTCACCCCGCCCGGTGAGCTCGGCGCCGACGTCGCGTTCGGCACCACGCAACGGTTCGGGGTTCCGATGGGCTTCGGCGGCCCGCACGCCGGCTACCTGGCCGTGCGCAGCAAGCAGGCCCGCCAGCTGCCCGGCCGGCTGGTCGGGGTGTCCGTGGACGCCGACGGGTCGCCGGCCTACCGGCTGGCGCTGCAAACCCGCGAACAGCACATCCGCCGGGACAAGGCGACAAGCAACATCTGCACCGCGCAGGTGCTGCTGGCGGTGCTGGCCGCGATGTATGCCAGCTATCACGGCGCCGACGGGCTGACCGGCATCGCCCGCCGGGTGCACGACCGGGCCCGCGCGCTGGCCGCCGGGCTCGCCGCCGCCGACGTCGAAGTGGTGCACGACGCATTCTTCGACACGGTGCTGGCCCGGGTGCCCGGCCGTGCCACCGAGATCCGCGACAAGGCCAAGGCCCGCGGTATCAACGTGTGGCGCGTCGACGACGACCACGTGTCGGTGGCCTGCGACGAGGCCACCACCGCGTCGCACCTGGATGCGGTGCTGTCGGCGTTCGGCGCCGCCCCGGCGCAGGCAGCGTTCGACGGTCCGTCGATCGCGTCGCGCACGTCGGCGTTTCTGACCCATCCGGCGTTCACCCGCTACCGCACCGAAACCGAGATGATGCGTTACCTGCGGTCGCTGGCGGATAAAGATATCGCGTTGGACCGCAGCATGATTCCGCTCGGATCATGCACCATGAAGCTCAACGCGGCCGCGGAGATGGAGCCGATCACCTGGCCGGAGTTCGGCCGTCAGCATCCGTTCGCGCCGGCCGCCGACACGCCCGGGTTGCGCAAGCTGATCGCCGACCTGGAGCGGTGGTTGACCGACATCACCGGCTATGACGCGGTGTCGCTGCAGCCCAACGCCGGCTCGCAGGGGGAGTACGCCGGTCTGCTGGCGATCCAGGCCTACCACGCCGAACGCGGCGAGGCGAAGCGCGACGTCTGCCTGATCCCGTCGAGCGCGCACGGCACCAACGCGGCGTCGGCGGCGCTGGCGGGGATGCGGGTCGTGGTGGTGGGCTGCCGCGACAACGGTGACGTCGACCTCGACGATCTGCGCGCCAAGGTGTCCGAGCATGCAGACCGGTTGTCGGCGTTGATGATCACCTACCCGTCGACGCACGGGGTGTACGAACACGACATCACCGACATCTGCGCGGCCGTGCATGACGCCGGCGGTCAGGTGTACGTCGACGGCGCCAACCTCAACGCGCTGGTCGGGTTGGCCCGACCCGGCCGGTTCGGCGGCGACGTCAGCCACCTCAACCTGCACAAGACGTTCTGCATCCCCCACGGTGGCGGTGGGCCGGGCGTCGGCCCGGTCGCGGTGCGCTCACATCTGGCCAAGTACCTGCCCGGTCACCCGCTGGCCGATGACCTACCCGATGCGCACACCGTGTCGGCGGCGCCGTACGGATCGGCATCGATTTTGCCGATCACCTGGGCCTACGTCCGGATGATGGGCGCGGTCGGGTTGCGGGCGGCCTCGCTGACGGCGATCGCCGCCGCCAACTACATCGCCCGCCGCCTCGACGAGTACTACCCGGTGCTCTATACCGGCAAGAACGGCATGGTCGCCCACGAGTGCATCCTGGATTTGCGCGCGATCACCAAGCAGACCGGCGTCACCGTCGACGATGTGGCAAAACGGTTGGCCGACTACGGTTTCCACGCCCCCACCATGAGTTTCCCGGTGGCGGGCACGCTGATGGTCGAACCGACCGAAAGCGAGAGCCTGGCCGAGATCGACACGTTCTGCGAGGCGATGATCGCGATCCGCGCAGAGATCGACAACGTCGGCAACGGCACCTGGGCTGCCGACGACAACCCGCTGCGCAATGCCCCGCACACCGCGGAGTGCCTGCTCGTCGAACAGTGGGACCATCCCTACACCCGCGAGCAGGCCGCCTACCCGCTCGGCAAGAACTACCGGCCCAAGGTGTGGCCGCCGGTGCGCCGCATCGACGGCGCGTACGGGGACCGCAACCTGATGTGCTCGTGCCCGCCGGTCGAAGCGTTCGCGTAACGCATCTCTGGCGCCGAGTGTGTGCTCGATACACGCTCCGGGCGCAAAAAGCGTGTTGGTAATCCACGTTCGGCGACTAGGGTCGCTGGGGTGCTTCCCCCTGACGTGACCGCGTGGCGCGACGCCGGCCGCCGGATACCCACGCCGTCCGGTGAGGTCTTCGTGCGGTCGTCACCCGGCGACGGCCCGACCGTGCTGATGCTGCACGGCTACCCGTCGAGCAGCTACGACTACCGGCAGGTGGTCCCGCACCTGCACGGCAGGGCGTGGCTGACGCTGGACTTCCTGGGTTTCGGCCTTTCGGACAAACCACGCCCGCACCGCTACAGCCTGCTGGAGCAGGCCGATATCGTGCAGACGGTCGTCGCCGAGGCCGACGCGGGCCCGGTGGTTCTGATCGCCCACGATATGGGGACGTCGGTGGCCACTGAGCTGCTGGCCCGAGATCTGCAGGGCCGGTTGCCGTTTGACCTACAGCGGGCGGTGCTGAGCAACGGCAGCGTGATCCTGGACCGGGCCAGCCTGCGGCCCAGCCAGAAGGTGCTGCGCGGTCCGCTCGGCCCGCTGCTGGCCCGGCTGGTCATCCGCCGCAGGTTCATCCGCGGGTTCGGCAAGCTGTTCAGCGACGGCCATCCGCTCTCGGCTGCCGAAGCCGAGGCGCAGTGGGCGCTGTTGGCCCACAACGACGGTCACCGCATCGCGCACCTGTTGATCGCCTATCTCGACGAGCGGGTGCGCTACGCCGAGCGCTGGCACGGCGCGGTCCGCGACTGGCCCAAGACTCTGAGCTTCCTGTGGGCGCTCGACGACATCGTCGCAACCACGAACGTGCTCGACGGCCTGCGCGAGTTGCGGCCCGCCGCAGAGGTGGTCGAACTTCCCGGCGTCGGGCACTACCCGCAGGTGGAGGTGCCGGACGTGTTCGCCAGGTCGGCGCTGAGCCTGTTGTCGGCCTCGGCCTAACCGAGCATGTCCGCGATGGCCGCGTTCAGTTCCGGAGCGGTTGAGCTCTCCAGGTTCTGATAGGTGCCGCCGGTGATCTGCGCGACGGCCTCCCACGTCTCGCGGTCGGAGTCGGCGCCGAAGTCGATGACGTTGACCGCAACCGGACGTGCCGGATCGAACGCCCCGCGGATGTACTGCTGCAGGCCCGGCCCGTCCAGGGTCCTGTCGGTGTGTGGTCCGGTGGTGATGACCAGCACCGAGTTAGGTTGTCCCGCACGGTAATTAGCCGACGAATCCGTGTAGACCAGGCGCAGCGTGGTGAACGACACCGCGCCTCCGCCGGACGCCGACTGCGAGTCGAGCGCCGCGCTCAGCGCCGCCGAGCGCGGTTGGCCGTCGACCGGATCGGTCAGCGTCCCGGTGCTCACCACCGAGCGACCCGCGGTGCCGTCGAAGGTCCACAGCCCGACCGCCGATGTCTGGGGCAGCGCCTGCAGCCGTGCCTGCAACGCGGCCACCACGTTGGCCAGCCGCGATCGGCCGCCTTCGTCGGTCGGCATCGACTGGTCCAGCATGATCGTCACGGCGGGGTTGGCCGCGGGCGCGGTCAACGTGGCGGCCAGGGCAGCACGAGCGGCGTCGTCGCCCAGCGACAGCGGCTCAGCGAGCGGCGGGAAGTCGAGCACGTCGCTCTCTGGCATCGTCTGCTCCCCGGCGCGGAACCCGGCCTCGGCGAACTGCGCGAGCTGCTCGGGTTTGCGCATGTACCGGGCGAATTCGCTGGCCGCCCTGATCTGTTCCTGACTCAGCCAGTCACCCGACAGCAGCACGGTCGGATAGTCGGCCACCGCGGGCGGGCCCGGCGGCAGCCACGACGCCACCGTCTGGGCCGCGTTCTGCATCTCGGCGGTGCGCTGGTAGAGCTGCTGCTCGGTGGTGACGACGGCATGCACGGGCGCCGACGCCGGATCCGGGGCGTTCAGCAGCGCGTCCATGGCGGTCGACGCCGTGTTGTCGGCCAACTTCGGTTGGCCGCCCACCAGGGTGTTCACGGTGCCCGCGCCGGCGCTCGGCGACGCACCGTCGGGAGCCGACGCCGCGGCCACCGCCTCGGCGGCCAGATACGACGCATCGGCGTCGCCACTCAGCGGCAGCGCGAGCCGCAGCGAACCCCAGCCCGGCAAGTTCAACTCGTCCAGCGCGGTCGGGTTGGTCTGCAGACTCGGCAGCGTGCCCCAGTTCTGCTGCGCCAGCGCGGGTTTGAGCTGCGGGTGGACCGCAAGCAGCACGGGGGAGCTGACCAGTGTCCGGCTGTCGCTGATGATCTGCGGGCCGGCCCCGGCCTCCAGACGGGCGTGCGCGACCGAGCTGGCGGGTACCCACAGCGCGGGGCGCTCACCGAGTTCGTCGGGCCAGGTGCCGGTGAAGCCGTCGACCACCTGATCAGAACCGGCCGCCGTGACGCCGACCTCGACGCAGCGGTCGCCGACTGGGGCCGCGGTTTCGTTGTAGCTGTCGGCCAACGCCTGGATCTGCTCGGAAATGGACGGGTCGGCGACCACGGCAACGGCCAGTTCACCGTCCACGCACCGGGCGGCGGCCACGTCGCTGCGCGACGACAGCGCGTCGCCGAAGAACCGCCACAGGATCACGGCGCCTACCAGCACCACCACCGCCACCAGCGCGACGATGACGCCGACGCTGACCCCGCGCCGTTTCGCCGTTATCGCGCGGTGGCTACCGGTCCACTCGCCGCCTTCCCAGTCACCGCTGTGCTGCGGGCCCGAGCGGCCGGGTCCGCGCGGCGGTGGCGTCGCGCCGGCGGCGCCGGCATCCGGTTCAGGCTGCTCGGGTTCGGCGACGTCATCGCCGCGGTAGCCGGGCAGGTCGCCGCCGGGCTCACCGTATTGCGGTGTGCCGTACGCGGGGGTCCGGTATTCCGGCTCGTCCCGAAACGACCCGAAGCGTTCGGTCAGAGATTCCGAAGACTCCGGAGCCTGCTCGTCGCCTGCCGAGTCCTCGGGATCCGGAAGGCTATGCCTGCCCACTTGCAGCCTTGTACTCGCGGCGTCGGCGGTGCAGGATCGGCTCGGTGTAGCCGTTCGGTTGCTCAGCGCCGGAGAGGATCAACTCTTGGGCGGCCAGGAACGCGATGTTGTTGTCGGGATCCGGTGCCATTGGCCGGTACTTGTCGTCGCCCTCGTTCTGCTTGTCGACAACGGCGGCCATCCGCCGCAGACTGGCCTTCACGTCCTCTTCGGTGATCACCCCGTGACGCAACCAGTTCGTCAGCAGCTGGCTTGAAATACGTAGCGTGGCACGGTCTTCCATCAACGCGACGTTGTGGATGTCGGGCACCTTCGACGAGCCCACGCCCTGATCGATCCAGCGCACCACGTAACCGAGGATCGATTGGCAGTTGTTGTCGACCTCCTCGCGGATCTCCTCCGGCGCCCAGGCCAATTCCTTGGCCAGCGGAATGGTGAGGAGCTGGTCGATGGTCGCACGACGCTTGCCAGCCAGGTCTTTCTGCACCGCGGCGACGTCGACCTGGTGGTAGTGCATCGCGTGCAGGGTCGCCGCGGTGGGCGACGGCACCCACGCGGTGTTCGCACCGGCCCTGGGTTGGCCGATCTTCTGCTCGACCATGTCGGCCATCAGATCGGTCATCGCCCACATGCCCTTGCCGATCTGGGCGCGACCGACGAAACCGGCCGCCAGACCGACGTCGACGTTGTTGTCCTCGTAGCCCAAAATCCACGGCTGGGTCTTCATCTGACCCTTGCGGATCATCGGACCCGCCTCCATCGAGGTGTGGATTTCGTCGCCGGTGCGGTCGAGGAATCCGGTGTTGATGAACACCACCCGCTCGGCCGCGGCCTTGATGCAGGCCTTGAGGTTGACGGTGGTGCGGCGCTCTTCGTCCATGATGCCGACCTTGAGGGTGTTCGCCGGCAGGCCGAGCACGTCTTCCACCCGGCTGAACAGATCGACGGTGAACGCGACCTCGTCGGGACCGTGCATCTTGGGCTTGACGATGTAGACCGACCCGGTGCGGCTGTTGACCATCGGGCCGTTGGCCCCATCGTTATCAGAGCCGGACTTCAGCCCGTGGATTGCGGCCAGCGAGGTGATCAACGCGTCCTGGATACCCTCGAACACCTCGTTACCGTCGCTGTCGACGATCGCGTCGTTGACCATCAGGTGTCCGACGTTGCGCACGAACAGCAGGCTGCGACCCGGCAACGTCAGTTCGCCGTCACCGTCGGGGGTGCGGTAGGTGCGGTCCTCGTTGAGCACGCGCGTGAACGTGGTGCCGTCCTTACTGACCTCGGCGGACAGGTCGCCCTTCATCAGGCCCAGCCAATTGCGGTAGGCGGCCGTCTTGTCCTCCGCGTCGACGGCGGACACCGCATCCTCGAAGTCGATGATCGTGGTGACAGCCGATTCCAGCACGACATCCTTGATCCCGGCCCGATCCGTTGAGCCGATGGGGGAGTCGGGGTCGACGAGGATCTCGATGTGCAGACCGTGGTTGCGCAGCAGCACCGACCACTGTGCTGCACCGAGGTCGCCGGTGTACCCGACGAACTGCTCCGGGGCGGCCAGCGCCGTGGACCGGTCCTCGCCGAGCGCGACGACCAGCTGCCCGTCCTCGATGCGCAGGGCGGTGATGTCGGCCCAGCCGCCGTCGTCCAGCGGAACGGCCTCGTCGAGGAAACCGCGGGCGTAGGCGATGACCTTGTCGCCGCGAACTGGGTTATATCCGCCGCCGGACCCGGATTCCTGTCCGGCCCCGTCTTCCTCGGAGATCACGTCCGTGCCGTACAACGCGTCGTAGAGCGAACCCCACCGGGCGTTGGCGGCGTTCAGCGCGAACCGAGCGTTGGTGACCGGCACCACCAGCTGCGGGCCGGCGGTGGTGGTGATCTCGTCGTCCACCCCGGAGGTGGCGATGGTGAAGTCGTCCGGCTCGGGCAGCAGGTAACCGATCTCGGTCAAGAACCGTTGGTAGGCCTCTTTGAACTCCGGCGTGTCGATTGGATCGATGACCCGCTGCCGGTGCCACTTGTCGAGCTGCGCCTGAAGTTCGTCGCGGCGGTCCAGCAGCTGCCGGTTGCGCGGAGTCAGCTCGCCGACGACCTTGTCCACGCCCGACCAGAAGGTGTCGGGGTCGATATCGGTGCCCGGTAGCGCCTCGTTGTTGATGAAGTCGTACAACACCTGGGCGACGCGAAGGTTTCCCACCGTCACGCGATCGGTCATCTTTCCTCCCTTGAGCTGTCGCTCCAGCTTACCCACCGGTAGCTGGGGTTTATCCGCCAGCGCCAGCGCCGCCTGGTTCACGGCTGGCCGAGGCGAGAAGTCGGTCGCACCGATCGGCGAGGGCGGCGCGTAGCGGCGCAGCCCGGTCGGCAACGTTCTGCTGGATCCGTACGTATTCGGCCCGACCGGCCGGTGTCTCGATCTCGATCGGAGTGAATCCGTATTCGCGGAGATCATAGGGGCTGGCCCGCATGTCCAGTTCACGGGCATCGGCGGCCAACTCCAGGCAGTCCATCACCAGCTCGGAGTTCACCAGCGGACCCAGCTTGAACGACCACTTGTAGCAGTCCATCGCCGCGTGCAGACAGCCCGGTTGTTCGGCGCCGATCTGGCCGTCGCGGGTGAGGCGCTCGGTGTTGCGCCGGGCGGCCGGTTCGGTGAAGAACCGGAACGCGTCGAAGTGACTGCAGCGCAACGGCATCGACTCGACCACCGCATCGGTGCCCGCGGCGCCGAGCCGCAGCGGAACCTGCGGGTGGCGCACCGTCGGCGCTCGGTACACCATCGCCCACTCGTGCAGCCCGAAGCAGTTCAGCCGCGCGGGGCGGGCGGCGGTGGCGCGCAGCAACCGGGCGATGAAACCGACGGTGTCGAGGCGGGCAGCCAGGTAGTCGCGGGTGACGGTGACGCCGCCGTCGGTCCGGGCGTATCCGGTGCGGCCCACGTAGCGCTGCGCGGCGGCACCGGTCAGCACGGCGCCGAACCCGGGATGCCAGGTCCGCAACTGCCGCGGCCGCATGCTGTAGTAGCTGAACAGGAAATCCCAGACGGGGTGGGGTTGGTCGGGTGACGAGCGGTATCTGCGCAGAAAGTCGTCGACGCGCCGGCGGTGCGCGCGGGCGCGGGTGGTCCAGTCCGGCGCGACATCAGACACCGTCGAGCGGAGCCCGACATCAGACACCGTCGTGCGGAGCCCGACCTCAAACACGGTGCGTCCCGTCGCGCACGGTGCCCACCAGGTCCTCGACCAGGTCTTCGAGCGCCACCATCGCCGATACGGTGCCGTCGCGCTCGGTGACCAGCGCCAGGTGCGCGTTGCGGCGGCGCAGCCGGGACAGCCCGTCGGGCAGCGGCAGCGACGCCGGCACCCGCGGCAGCGGACGCACCATCGCCGAGTCCAGCACCGCGTCGGGGTCGTTGACCAGCGGCAACACATCTTTGATGTGCAGGTAGCCGAGGTAATTGCCGTTGGTGTCGGTGATCGGGAACCGTGAGTAGCCGGTTTCGGCCAGCGCGTCCTCGATGGCGCCGACGGTCGGTCCGGCGCCTTCGCGGGCCACCGGGACGGCCCGAATTTCGCGCAGCGGCACGGCGACGTCGTTGACCACGCGGTTGCGGATCTGCAGGGCGCGGGTCAGCCGGGTGTGTTCCTCGGGGTCGAGCAGTCCCTCTGATACCGACTCGGCGATCATCTCGGACAGCTCGACCGTGGAGACGGTGACGTCGAGTTCGTCCTTGGGCTGGATACGAAACGCGCGCAACGTCATGTTGGCGCACCAGTTGTAGAAGGCGATCAGGGGTTTGGCCATCCGGATCCACACCAGGTAGGTGGGGATCAGCAGCATCGCGGTGGTCTCCGGACCTGCGATCGCGATGTTCTTCGGCACCATCTCGCCCAGCAACACGTGCAGGGTGACCACGACCGCGAGCGCGACGAAAAACGACACCGTGTGCAGCACCGCGTCGGGGATGCCGATCAAGCCGAACGGTTTCTCCAGCAGGTGCGCGACGGCGGGCTCGCCGACGCGGCCCAACAGGATCGAGCAGATCGTGATGCCGAGCTGCGAGCCGGCCAGCATCAGCGACAGGTTCTCGTTGGCCCGAATGACGGTGACCGCGCTCTTCTTGCCGTTCTCGGCGAGCGCTTCGAGCCGGTCGCGGCGCGCCGAGATCAGCGCGAACTCCGACGCGACGAAAAACGCGTTCAGGCCCAGCAACAGGATGGTCAGCAGCACCCCGAACAGATCGTTCATCGGTTCTCCCCGCTGTCGCTGCGGCGGCCCAGCTCGGTCAGCTCGAGCAGGTCGATGCGCCGCCCGTCCATCCGCACGACGGTGGCCAGCCAGTACACCGGGTCCTCCACGACGTTGTCGGGATCGAACGCCGTGAGCTCGACCGATTCACCCTCGTCGGGGATGTGGCCGAGCCGTTCGAGCACCAGCCCGCCGATCGTCTCGTAGTCGCCTTCGGGGGCGCGGAAGTTCGTCGCGCCGGCGACCTCGTCGATGCGCAGCAGTCCCGACACCCGCCAGCCGCGTCCGGCGGGCACCACGTTGGGCGCTTCGACGTCGTGCTCATCGCGGACGTCGCCGACGATCTCCTCGATCAGGTCCTCGACGGTGACCATGCCCGCGGTGCCGCCGTACTCGTCGACCACCAGTGCGGTCTGCAGGCCGTTGGCGCGGATCTGAGTCATCACCGCGTCACCGTCGAGCGTCGACGGCACTTTGGCGACCGGTAACACCAACGCCGCCAGGCGGGTGGTGGCGCGTGCGTCCATCGGCACCTCGAAGACCTGTTTGACGTGGGCGATGCCGATGGTCTCGTCGAGGTCGCCCCGGATGATCGGGAACCGGGAGAAGCCGGTTTTGATCGCGACGTCGACCAGGTCGGCAACGGTGTCGTCGGCGTCGAGCGCTTCGATCTTGGCCCGCGGCGTCATCAACTCCTCGGCGGTGCGGTCGCCGAATTGCAGGGACCGGTCCACCAGCAGGGCGGTCACCGGGTCCAGCGCGCCGCTGCGCGCGGAGTTGCGCACCAGCGACACCAATTCCTGCGCGGAACGCGCCGAGCGCAGTTCGTCGGCGGGTTCGATGCCGACCCGGCGCAGGATCCAGTTGGCGGTGCCGTTGGTGAGCCGGATCAGCGGGGTGAACAGCGCCGAGAACAGCAACTGCGGGCCCGCCGACCACCGCGCGGTCGGCACCGGCTTGGCCACGGCGAGGTTTTTGGGTACGAGTTCGCCGAACACCATCGACAGTGAGGTGGCGATGACGACGGCGAACAACAGTGAAACGCCGGGGATAAGGCGGGAGGGCACTCCGATGGCGTCGAGCCCGGGTTGGATCAGCCGGCCGACGACCGGTTCGGCCAGATAGCCGGTGGCCAGCGTGGTGATCGAGATGCCGACCTGGGCGCCGGAGAGTTGAAACGACAGCGTGCGGTGTGCGCGCCGGACCATCTGGTCGCGGCGGTCGCCGTCGCGCGCGTTGGCCTCGACGGTGCTGCGCTCCAACGCGGTCAGCGAGAACTCCGCGGCGACGAACACCGCGGTGCCCGCGGTCAGCAGGATGATCGCCGCGATCGACAGCAGCGACATCGTGAGGCTCATCGTCGCCTCGCCTCTTGGCCGCCGGGCCGCTCGCCCGGCTGGCTAGAAGAGGGCTCGGCGTCGGAAGGCTCGTGACCGGGCCGCTCGGCCGACAAGCTCACGGCCTCCACGGGTGCCTGCGGCACGGGTTCCCTTTCGAATAGACGAGTAATGAGAACTCATGGTAACCGCTGTTTCCGCCGCGGCGGAGTCACCAACCGGTGGGCAGCGGATGGCCCTCGGCGTAGCCGGCCGCGGACTGCACGCCCAGCACCACCTTGTTGTGTAGTTCGGCCAGATTGGCGGCGCCGACGTAGGTGCACGTGCTGCGCACCCCCGAGGTGATGTGGTCGAGCAGGTCCTCGACGCCGCCGCGCGACGGGTCCAGGCCCATCCGCGATGTCGAGATGCCCTCCTCGAACAACGCCTTGCGGGCCTGGTCGAACGGGCTGTCGGCGGCGGCGCGCGCTGCGACCGCCCGCTTGGACGCCATCCCGTAGCTCTCCTTGTACGGCTGGTCGTCGCGGTCGCGCATCAGGTCGCCCGGGGACTCGTAGGTGCCTGCGAACCAGGAGCCGATCATCACGTTGGACGCTCCGGCGGCCAAGGCCAGCGCCACATCGCGGGGGTGGCGAACCCCGCCGTCGGCCCAGACATGCGCGCCGAGTTCCCGTGCAGCGGCGGCACATTCGACCACCGCAGAGAACTGCGGGCGTCCGACGCCGGTCATCATCCGGGTGGTGCACATCGCACCGGGCCCGACGCCGACCTTCACGATCGACGCGCCGGCGTCGATCAAGTCGCGGGTGCCCTCGGCCGAGACCACGTTGCCCGCGGCCAGCGGCAGCCCCAACTCCAGCGATGCCACCGCCTTGATCGCGTCGAGCATCTTGACCTGGTGGCCGTGGGCGGTGTCAATGACCAGCAGGTCGACGCCGGCTTCGGCCAGGCTGCGCGCCTTGCCGCCGACGTCGCCGTTGATGCCGACCGCCGCGGCGATCCGCAGCCGGTCGGCGTCGTCGACGGCCGGTGTGTAGATGCCCGCCCGGATCGCGGCGGTGCGGGTCAGCACGCCGGCCAGGCTGCCGTCGGCGTCGGTCATCACCGCCACGTCGACGGGTGCGTGCTCGAGCAGGTCGAAGACCTTGCGCGGATCGGTGCCGACCGGTGCGGTGACGAAGTCGGAGATCGCGACGTCGCGTACCCGGGTGAACCTGTCCACCCCGACACAGTTGCCCTCGGTGACCAGGCCGATCGGGCGGCCCTCGAACGCCACGACGGCGACGCCGTGCGCGCGTTTGTGGATCAGCGCGGTCGCATCCGATACCGAGTCGTCGGGGGAGAGCACGACCGGGGTGTCCACCACCAGGTCGCGGCTCTTGACGAAGTCAACGGTCTGTTTCACCACGTTGACAGGCAGATCCTGGGGCAGCACCACCAGCCCGCCACGGCGGGCGACCGTCTCGGCCATCCGCCGCCCGGCCACCGCGGTCATGTTGGCCACCACCACCGGGATCGTCGTGCCCGAGCCGTCCGAGGTGGCCAGGTCGACGTCCATCCGCGACTGAACTTCGGAGCGGCCGGGGACGATGAAGACGTCGTCGTAGGTCAGGTCGAAGGCGGGCCGGTGGCCCTCAAGAAAGCGCATTTGTCTACGAGTCTAGTGGGCCCGTTCTCCCGGCGAGCAGACGTGAGAACCCCCAGAATGGGCCTTCGGAGGAGGTGTAGGCGGGTCCTCGAGCACCAAGTCAGGCGGGCACCTCGGTGCGGTCGCCGCTCCACAGCGTGTGGAACTTCTGGTCGCGGTCGGCGTCGATGCGTGCGTAGGTGTGGGCGCCGAAGTAGTCGCGCAGACCCTGGATCAGCGCGGCGGGCAGCCGCTCAGTGCGCAGCGCGTCGTAGTAGGACAACGCCGATGCGAACCCGGGGATCGGGATGCCCAGCTGGGTGGCGGTGACGATGACGCGCCGCCAGCTGTCGATCGCCGACTCGACCGCGCTGCGGAAGTACGGCGCCGCGATCAGCGTGGCCAGATGCGGCTCGCTGTCGTAGGCGTCCTTGATCCGGTTGAGGAACTTGGCGCGGATGATGCAGCCGCCGCGCCAGATGGTGGCCAAGTCACCGGGGGCGACGTTCCAGCCGTACTCGGCGCTGCCCGCCTGGATCTGGTTGAAGCCCTGCGCGTACGCGATGATCTTCGACGCGTACAGCGCCTGGCGCACATCCTCGGTGAATTTGCCTGCGTCACTCGGGTTTTGACCCAGGTCGCCGGAGGCCAGCCCGGTGGTGGCCTGCCGCTGGGCGACCGAACCCGACAGCGCGCGAGCGAACACCGCCTCGGCGATACCTGTCACCGGCACACCCAGGTCCAGCGCAGACTTAACCGTCCACCGGCCGGTGCCCTTCTGTTCGGCCTCGTCGACGATGACGTCGACCAGCGGCTTTTCGGTCTTGGCGTCGACCTGGCGCAGCACCTTCGCGGTGATCTCGACCAGAAAGCTGTCCAGATCACCGGAATTCCATTCGTCGAACACGTCGGCGATCTCGCCCGCCGACTTGCCCAGCCCGTCGCGCAGTAGCTGATAGGCCTCCCCGATGAGCTGCATATCGGAGTACTCGATGCCGTTGTGCACCATCTTCACGAAATGGCCTGCCCCGTCGGGGCCGATGTGGGTGCAGCACGGCACACCGTCGACGTGCGCGGAGATCTCCTCGAGCAACGGGCCCAGCGACTTGTATGACTCGGCGGGGCCACCCGGCATGATCGAGGGCCCGTTGAGCGCGCCCTCCTCACCGCCGGAGATGCCCGCGCCGACGAAGTGCAGGCCGCGCTCGCGCATGGCCTTCTCCCGCCGGATGGTGTCGGTGTAGAGCGCGTTGCCGCCGTCGATGATGATGTCGCCTTCATCCATCGCGTCCGCGAGCTCGTTGATCACGGCGTCGGTCGCTTCACCGGCCTTGACCATGATCAACACCCGGCGCGGTTTCTCCAGGGCAGCAAGGAATTCGGCGATGGTCTCGGTGCGGACGAACTTGCCGTCGGAACCGTGTTCGGCCAGCAACGCATCGGTTTTGGCGACCGAGCGGTTGTGCAGCGCGACGGTGTAGCCGTGCCGCGCGAAGTTGCGCGCGATGTTCGAGCCCATCACCGCCAGGCCGGTCACCCCGATCTGCGCGGTGCCTGTGGTGGCAGCTGGGGAGGACACGTCCGACGAGCTCATGCAGGCAGCCTTTCGTTGTTTCGCTTGGTGTAACGGAGAAACGCTACGCGACCTATCCGGCTACCCGGTGAAGAGCCGGTGCAGTTCGGTCAGCCAGGGCAGCGCCACCGCATAGGTCGGCACCACCAGCACCGCCGCGGCGGCCAGATACGCCGCGATGCTCCACGCCAGGCTGTTACCGCGGCCGCCCAGGCGGCGCACGCGAAGCAGTGTCGTCGGCCCGCCGGCGGCCAGCGCACCCGAGGGCGTGTGCCCGCCCGCGCAGGCCACCAGCGCCCGGGCCAGGGGAGTCGGGCCTGCGGTGCGCACCGCGGCGTCATCGGCCAGCATCTCGATCAGCAGCCGGACCGCGCCCAGCGCGCTGGCGCTGCGGACGAACCGCGGGAACGCGGCATGCACCGCGGTGAACATCTCCAGCACCAAGTCGTGGCGGGCCCGCAGATGCGCACGTTCATGGGACAGGATTGCGGCAAACTCGTTGTCCGCCAACGCGCTCAGCGTGCCCTCGCTGACAACCACCCGGCTGCGCACACCGGGCAGACAGTAAGCCAGCGGTTGAGCCACGCTGAGGATGCGCAGCCCGTAGCCCGCGGTCGGATGGTGACGGCATGTCTGGGATTTGCCGACCAGGTCGACGACCATGCGGTGATGTGCGCGTCGGCGCCGGGTGGCGACGGCGACCTGGAGCACGGAGACGATCAGCCGTGCCCCGATCACCAGCGTGATCGCGAAAACCACCACGTAGACGGTCCACAACGGCCAACCCAGCACGGCGATTTCGCTGACCACCGTTGCGGTCGGCCGACCGTCGGGGCCGGGTTCGAAAAGCCGGCTGGCGATGGCGATACCTGCGGAGAACGCCGAGAGCACGGCAGCGAGGGCGATCGCCTGCCACAACACGATGGCCGCCCGCGGCGCGCGCATCGGCCAGGCGGCGCGGGCCAGCATCGCAGGCACTGGTCCGGACAGGACCAGCGCCAGAACGGTGAAGGCCAGCGCGGACACGCTGTCAGTGTCTCTCAGTCAGCGCCTGAATGGCCAGCGAGCCGCGAAATGCCGTCGTTGTCTTCCAGATCGGCCAGCGCCCGGCGCAATGCCGCCGCCTCATCGGCGCCGACTCGTTCGACGAAGTGGACGAGCGCGGCCTCGCGACTTCCGGAGTCCGCGGCCTGGTCGAGTGCGTCGACCATCAACCCGGCGACCAGTTCGTCGCGGCCGTGCGTGGGTGCGTAGCGGTGAGCGCGGTCGTCGCGGTGCTGCACGACGAGGTTCTTCTTCGCAAGCCGCTGCAGCACGGTCATGATCGTGGTGTAGGCCAAATCGCGCCGCGCCGACAACGCCTCGTGGACCTGGCGCACGGTCTGGGGCTCCGGTGCGGACCACAGATGGTCCATCACCTCGCGTTCGAGGTCCCCCAGCCGCGTCAGTTTGGGCATGCGAATGTTCTCTCCTAGAGACAGTAAAGCCAGCTTACTACGGGTTTACTACGGTGTGTCGTATCCAACTGCGGAGGTTCGGAATTTATGTCCTCCCGCGCGATTTCCGACGGTGCTCACCACCGCTTCTGACCGCGCTGTGAGTCCAATCACAGGGTCTAGCCGACACTCCACGGATGACTATAGTAAGGCTAACCTAAGTTACAACGGGAGGTGCGCATGACAGTTGCGGTCGACGATCCGCTCATCGCCAGCATGGCGATCAGGCGGCCGCTGCCACTGCACGAATCGAGCCGACGCCTGCGTGAGCTCTATCCCGAATGTCCGCGGGTTTACGGCGTCGCGGTGATGGGGGACCTGTCGCGCCGGCGATGGTGGCCATTGACTGAGGCGTTGACCACAGACCGTCTGCAGAACATGTTCGATCTGGCCAATGCGGAGACCGACAGCCCGACGGCGGTGACCCACCAGTTGGCCGCGACGCTGGCCCACGTCGTCGTCGGGCGGGTGATACCGCTTCTGGTGTTGGAGGGGCGGGCTTGGGACCCCGGCCTGGAGAACCTCTGGGTGCATGTCGATTCCGAAGGTGCGATCGACTGGGTCGGTGTCGCGGATCCGACGGTGCGGACGCTGCCCGACGATCCGTATTTCGATAACGGCAGGGCGGTGAGCGACGGGATCGTGGCGTTGCCGAGCGAGGCGGCGCTGACGACGTGGGTGGCCCACCGCAGCCACCGCGCCCTCGAGCCGCTGTTCACCAAGCTGGCCGCCGTCAGCCACGGGGCGATGTCGGCGGCATCCATGTGGCATGTCGTGGGCACGGCAGTGGTGAGCGCCGCGACCCTGGTGCCACTGCTGGCGGGGTCCAGTGAGCTGACCGCCATGCAGCGCGGACAGGCCGTGCTCGACGCCTTCGTCGGCTTCGGGCTGCCGGTCCGCGGAACGCCCCGGGTTTCCGGAGCGAAGGTCTTGCTTAATTAGGCAAGCCTTGCCTATCCTGAATCCGGTCATTGACGTCGACCACCGGACCGCGCCGGAGTCCTGAGGGCTGCAGAGACTCCCGGTCCACATCAAGGACGGGCCCCACACCGCTGGTGTGGGGCCCGTCCGAGTCTCTTGGCTATGCCTTCTCTACGGCACCGCCGCTTTCGGCCCAGTCGCCGAAACCGCCCAGGTTGTACACCTGCTCGTAGCCGAGTTCCTTGAGCGCCTGACCGGACAGCGCCGAACGCCCACCGGAGGCGCAGTACACGATCACGGTTTTGTCCTTCGAGAAGTTGTCGTCGTGGTACGGCGACTCAGGGTCGGCCCGGAACTCCAACATGCCGCGCGGGACGTGCACGGCGCCGGCCACCTTGCCGCTCTGCTCGACCTCGGGTGCGTCGCGTACGTCGACGACCAGGGTGTTGCCATTGGCGATAATCTCGGACGCCTCGGCATAGGAGATGTGCGGCACCACCGCGTTGGCGGCGGCCACCAGATCTTTTGCGCTCTTGGTCATGCCCGACGATCATGCCACTACCCCTGCGGACAGGGCGTCGGCGAGCACGTGTAGACACGTTCGCGTGAGCATCGACATGGCCGATCTCGGCAAGGGATTCGACAACGCACTGGGTTTGACCTATGCCGACCTCAGCGCTGACGGCGGAACGGCGCGGCTGACCATCGACGAAAAGCTGCTACAGCCCGGGGGCATCGTGCACGGCGGCGTGTACTGCGCGATCGTCGAGAGCCTGGCCAGTGTGTCCGGCCAGCTCTGGCTCGCCGAAAACGGCGGCGGCCACGTGGTCGGGGTCAACAACAACACCGACTTCCTGCGCGCCATCTCCTCGGGCGCGGTCACCGCGGTATCCACCCCGATCCACCGCGGACGACGCCAACAGCTGTGGCAGATCACCATCACCGACGAGCGCGACCGCGTCGTCGCCCGTGGGCAGGTGCGGCTGCAGAACATGCCCGCGGAGTAACACACACGTCGCTCGCGCTGCCGCGCCGGCGGAGGCATGGCAATATCGCCGACTATGCGCTTAACGCCGCATGAACAGGATCTGCTGCTGCTGTCGTATGCCGCCGAGTTGGCGCGGCGGCGACAGGCCCGCGGCCTGCTGCTCAACCATCCCGAGGCGGTCGCCGTGATCACCGACCACATCCTCGAGGGCGCCCGTGACGGCCGCACGGTTGCGGAATTGATGGTCAGCGGTCGTGAGGTGCTGCGCCGCGACGACGTCATGGAAGGGGTGCCCGAGATGCTCGAGGATGTCCAGGTGGAGGCGACGTTTCCGGACGGCACCAAGCTGGTCACCGTCCACCACCCGATCTCGTGAGCGGGCCCATGGTGCCCGGCGAGATCGTATTCGGCGCCGGCGACATCGAGATCAACGTCGGCGCAACCCGTCTCGAGATCGAAGTGGTCAACACCGGTGACCGCCCTGTGCAGGTTGGCAGCCATGTGCACCTGCCGCAGGCCAACGCGGCGCTGGAGTTCGACCGCGCCGCCGCGCACGGAAACCGGCTCGATATCCCTGCTGGCACCGCGGTGCGCTTCGAACCCGGTGTCGCCCAACAGGTCACGCTGGTGCCGCTGTCCGGTTCACGCGAAGTGCACGGGTTGACGCTGTCGCCTCCGGGCCGTCTGGACGCGTCATGACCCGGCTGTCGCGGCCTCGGTACGCCGCGCTGTTCGGTCCAACCACGGGCGACCGCATCCGGTTGGCCGACACCGATCTGTTCGTCGAGATCACCGAGGACCGCAGCGGCGGCCCAGATCTGGCCGGTGACGAGGCGGTGTTCGGCGGCGGCAAGGTGTTGCGCGAGTCGATGGGGCAGGCCCGAGCCACCAGGGCCGACGGTGCGCCCGACACCGTGATCACCGGCGCGGTCATCATCGACTACTGGGGAATCATCAAGGCCGACATCGGAATTCGTGACGGGCGCATCGTGGCGATCGGCAAGGCGGGCAACCCCGACATCATGGCGGGCGTGCACCCCGACCTGGTGGTCGGACCGTCGACGGAGATCATCGCAGGAAACGGCCGCATCGTCACGGCTGGCGGTATCGACTGCCACGTGCACCTGATCTGTCCGCAGTTGATGTCGGAGGCGATCGGCTCCGGCGTCACCACCGTGATCGCCGGCGGCACCGGGCCCGCCGAAGGCAGCAAGGCCACCACGGTCACCCCTGGTGCGTGGCATCTGGGACGGATGCTGGAGTCGCTGGATTCCTGGCCGCTCAACATCGCGTTGCTGGGCAAGGGCAACACCGTCAGCGCCGAGGCGATGTGGGAGCAGTTGCGCGGTGGCGCTTCGGGTTTCAAGTTGCACGAGGACTGGGGATCGACGCCTGCGGCGATCGACGCCTGCCTGACCGTCGCCGATGCGGCCGGGGTGCAGGTGGCGCTGCACTCGGACACACTCAACGAAGCCGGTTTCGTCGAGAACACGATCGGCGCGATCAACGGACGCTCGATCCACGCCTACCACACCGAGGGCGCGGGCGGTGGGCACGCACCCGACATCATCACGGTGGCGGCACAGCCGCACGTGCTGCCCAGTTCGACGAACCCGACCCGGCCCCACACCGTCAACACCCTCGACGAGCACCTCGACATGCTGATGGTGTGCCATCACCTCAATCCCGCTGTGCCAGAAGACCTCGCATTCGCCGAGAGCCGGATCCGCCCGTCGACGATGGCCGCCGAGGACCTGCTGCACGACATCGGCGCGATCTCGATGATCGGCAGCGACGCGCAGGCGATGGGACGGATCGGGGAGGTGGTCATCCGCACCGTGCAGACCGCGCATGTGATGAAACGCCGCCGGGGCGCCCTGCCGGGTGACACCGCAGGCGCCGACAACAACCGGGTGCGCCGCTATGTCGCCAAGTACACGATCTGCCCGGCCATCGCGCACGGCCTCGACGACGAGGTGGGTTCGGTCGAGGTGGGCAAGCTGGCCGACCTCGTGTTGTGGGAGCCGGCGTTCTTCGGGGTGCGACCGCACGCCGTGCTGAAGGGCGGCATGATCGCCTGGGCCGCAATGGGAGACGCCAATGCGTCGATACCGACCCCGCAGCCGGTGCTGCCGCGGCCCATGTTCGGCGCTGCGCCGGTGTCGGCGGCGACCACGTCGGTGCACTTCGTGTCCCCGCAGGCCGTCGAGGACGGGCTGGCGGACCGGCTCGCCGTCGCCCGCCGAATGGTCGCGGTCAAGGATGTACGCGCGGTGGGTAAAGCCGATCTGCCGCTCAACGACGCGCTGCCCGACATCGAGGTCGATCCGGACACGTTCACCGTGCGCATCGACGGCGACGTGTGGCGTGCGGATCCGGCCGCCGAACTTCCCATGGCGCAGCGGTACTTCCTGTTCTGATGACCAACCTCGCGACGCTGTTGACGCTGGCGGACTCGCGGCTGCCGACCGGCGGGCACGTGCACTCCGGCGGCGTCGAGCAGGCCGTCGCCGAGGGACGAGTGCGCGACCTCGCGACGCTGCGGGCGTTTCTGCGCCGCCGCGTCCGCACCCACGGCCTGGTGGCGGCGTCGGTCGCGGCGGCGGTGCACAGCGCCCGGCTCGACGTCGAGGCCGCCGACCGCGAAACCGACGCCCGCACACCGGCTCCGGCGGCACGCCAGGCCTCCCGCGCCCAGGGCCGCGGTCTGGTCCGCCTGGCGCGGCAGGTGTGGTCTGACGTCGAATGGCGCCGGCTTGGCAGCACCCCGCACCTGGCGGTTGCGGCGGGCGTGGTGGGGGCCGCCGCCGACATGGTGCCCGAACACACCGCGCTGTCGGTGATCTACACGACGATGACCGGTTCGGCCACCGCCGCGCAGCGGCTGCTGGCCCTGGACCCCGGTGACGTCGCGGCTGTGACGTTCGAATTGGCGCCGCTGTGTGACCAACTCGCCGCCGAGGCCGCTAAGGAGCTGGCCGAACTGTCCGATCCGCTGCTCGACGTGCTGGCCGAAAGGCACAGCCAACGCGAACGCCCGCTGTTTGCCTCCTGAAAGGCGCACCATGCCACCGCATTTCCTCGACGGTCAGCCCCACGCTCACCTCGACCGGCCCAAGCGCCTGCGGCAGCCGAGGGAGCCGCTGCGCATCGGGGTCGGCGGACCCGTCGGCTCGGGCAAGACGGCGCTGGTCGCCGCACTGTGCAGGCAGCTGCGCGATGACCTGTCGTTGGCGGTGCTGACCAACGACATCTACACCACCGAGGACGCCGACTTTCTGCGCCGGCATGCAGTGCTCCCCGATGCACGCATCGCGGCGGTGCAGACCGGCGGCTGCCCGCACACCGCCATCCGCGACGACATCACCGCCAACCTCGACGCCATCGACGACCTCATCGCGGCCAACTCGGGCCCGGCGGAGCGGCTCGACCTGATCCTGGTCGAGTCCGGCGGTGACAACCTGACCGCCACGTTCTCCTCGGGTCTCGTCGACGTCCAGGTCTTCGTCATCGACGTGGCCGGTGGCGACAAGGTGCCGCGCAAAGGTGGCCCCGGTGTGACGTACTCGGATCTGTTGGTGGTCAACAAGATCGACCTTGCCCCGCTAGTCGGCGCCGACCTCGACGTGATGCGCCGCGACGCCGCCGCCGTACGCGGTGAGCGTCCCACGGTGTTGATCTCGCTGACCGAGGACCCGGCGGCGACGCCGGTTCTGGCCTGGGTGCGCCAGCAGCTGCAGGTGCCGGTCTAGTGCGCTCTGACGTGGTGATCATCGCCAGCCCCGGCCGCCGGGCGCGGATCGAGTGCACGGGGGCGCTGGCGGCACGCCACACCGAGGCCGACACCGTGCACCTGGTGTCGGCCGCGGCCACCCCGTTGGGCGGTGACACGCTGGCGGTGCGCGTCGTCGTCGAAGCGGGCGCGCGGCTGCGGGTGCGCACGACGGCGGCAACGGTGACGCTGCCGGGTCCGTCGACGGTCGAATCGCGCGCGGTGTGGAACCTCGAGGTCGCCGGGGATCTCGACCTCGATCCGGAGCCCACCGTCGTCGCCGCGACGTCGCGCCACCTCACCGCCACCCACCTGGAATTGACCGGGCCGGGCCGGGTCCGGCTGCGGGAGCGGGTGCAGATCGGCAGATCTGGTGAGTGCCAGGGGTTCTGGTCGGGAGCGTTGCACGCCGACGTTGACGGTTCGCCGTTGCTGCGCCACCGCATCGAGCTGGGCAGCGGCTCGGTGACCGACGACGATCTCGGCGCGCCGATGGCCTGTGTCAGCGAACTGCACTATCCGAACGGCTGCGCCGACACCGCGGGGCTACCGTTGGCCCTGGCCGGCGGCGGCTGCCTGGCCACCTGGCAGGGGGAGCGGCTCTAGATCGCCATCGCGGCGCGCACATCGGTTTCCGAGGCCGAGCCGCCGGTGCCGCTGGAGGTGAGCCGTCCGGCTTCCAGAATGTAGTAGCGCTGCGAGGACTCCAGCGCGAAGCCGATGTGTTGTTCGACGAGCAGCACACCGAGGTTTCCGCGGTTGGTGAGATCGGTGATCGCGGATTCGATCTCGGCCACCACCGAGGGCTGGATACCCTCGGTCGGCTCGTCGAGGATCAGGCATCGGGGAGCCGTGATCAACGCGCGGGCGATCGCGAGCTGCTGACGTTGCCCACCTGAAAGCAGACCGGCCTTGCGGTACAGCACTTCTCGCAGAGCCGGAAACAGGTCGAGTTGTTCATCGATGCGCTGTTTGCCGTTCTTGCGCCCGTCGGCGACGACCTGAAGGTTCTCCATGGTGGTCAGCTGTCCGAAGGACTGCTGGCCCTGCGGCACGTAGGCGAGGCCGCGGCCCACCCGCACGCTCGGACGCAGCTTGGTGATGTCTTCGCCGTCGAAGAGCACTTTGCCCGCGGCACATTTGAGCAGTCCGACCGCTGCGCGTAGCAGCGTGGTCTTACCCGCGCCGTTGTGGCCCATCACCGCCGCCACGCCCTCGCTGGGCACCTCGATGCTGACGCCGTGGATGACCTCGGAGCGGCCGTAACCGCTGCGGACGTCGACGAGTTGCAGCATCAGTGGTTCTCCTCGACCAGTGCGGTGCCGAGGTAGACCTCCTGCACCTTCGGGTTGGCTTGGACTTCGGCGACCGTTCCGTCGGCGATGACCTGTCCGCGGGCCAGCACGGTCACCGAGGTGGCGAAGGCCCGCATGAAATCCATATCGTGTTCGACCACGACGACGGTGCGCTGTGCGCCGATGCGGCGCAACAGGTTTCCGGTTTCTTCGCGTTCTTCGTGGCTCATGCCAGCGACCGGTTCGTCGAGCAGCAGCACGTCGGCGTTCTGCACCAGCAGCATGCCGATCTCCAGCCACTGCTTCTGGCCGTGGGCCAGCGCCCCGGCCGGCTTGTCGGCGTAGTCAGCCAACCCGATCGTGTCGAGCGCGGTTTCGATTTCGGGCAGCACCCCGCGCCTGCGGCGCAGCAGTTTCCACGCCGACCGGCCCGCGCCCGCGGCGATGTCGAGGTTCTGCAGCACGGTCAGCTGCTCGAACACGCTGGCGGTTTGGAACGTGCGCCCCACCCCGAGCCGGGCGATCTGGTGCACCTTCTTACCGAGCAGCTCCACCCCGGACTTGTTGACCGACCCGGTGGCGCTGACCAGGCCCGTGACCGCGTCGATGACCGTAGTCTTACCTGCGCCGTTGGGCCCGATCAGAAACCGCAGGTCACCCTGGAACAGGGTGAGGTCGACGCCGCTGACTGCCTTGAAGCCGTCGAAATCGACGGTGAGCCCGCGGATCTCGAGATACTCGGCGCCCATGCCGGCGTTGCCGCCGGCGACCGGTTTTTCGCTCGTCATGTGGACACGCCCACCTTGTCGCTGTCGGATGCGGGTTCGGGTTGCCCCGCCGGTTCAGGCGCGGGCGGCGGCTTTGGTTTGCGGAACCGCCGCCGCGCGAACACCGCGCCCAGGCCGGCCAGCCCGGCGGGCATGAAACCGACGACCAGTATGAACAGCAGGCCCTGGGCGTAGGTCCACTCCGAGGGAAACCGTTCGGAGAACACCGTTTGCGCCCAGGCGACCCCGATGGCGCCCAGCACCGGGCCCAACAGCGTGGTGCGGCCGCCGATGGCCACCCCGATCAGAAACGCGATCGACGGCAGGATGCCGACCTGTGAGGGCGCGATGAACCCGACGATCGGCGCGAACAATGCGCCGGCGATGCTGGCGAACAGCGCGGCGACCGAATACGCGACCACCTTGATGTTGGCCGGGTCGTAGCCGAGGAACCGCACCCGTTCCTCACCGTCGCGCACGGCGACCAGCAGTTCGCCGTACCGGCTCACCACCAGCTGCCGCACCACCGCGACCACCAGCAGCAGTACCGCGGCGGCGATGAAGTACAGCATCCGCCGATTCACCGGGTCGTTGAGCGTGAAACCGAAGAAGGTGCGAAACCTGTTGAGCCCGTTGCTGCCTCCCAGGCTGGTCTGCCCGACCAGCAGGATCGCCAGCGCGGCCGCCAGGGCTTGCGACAGGATCGCGAAGTACGCGCCCTTGACCCGGCGTTTGAACACACCGAAACCCAACGCGGCGGCGATGGCGGTCGGCACCAGCACGATCGCGGCCAGCGTGAACGCGGGGGAGGCGAACGGCACCCAGTAGCCGGGCAATTCACGCACCCCGGCGATCTGCATGAAGTCCGGCACGTCGTTGCCGCGGATCTGTGCGTCGGCGATCTTGAGGTGCATGCCCATCATGTAGCCGCCGAGGCCGAAAAACACCCCTTGGCCCAGCACGAGCATGCCGCCGCGGCCCCAGGCCAGCCCGATGCCGACCGCGACGATCGCGAAGCACAGGAACTTGGCCAGCAGGCTGAGCCGGAACTCCGACAACACCGCGGGCGCCACAGCGAACAGCAGCACGGCGGCGAGACCGAAGCCGGCCCAGGTCTGCCAGCGGCCCAGAACGGTTTTCACGCGAGGCTCCTTGTCCGGACGGTGAACAGGCCCTGCGGACGGACCTGCAGGAAGATCACGATGATCACGAACAGCACCACCTTGGCCACCGACGCGGTGCTGTTGTACTCGAGGAACGAATTCACCAGGCCCAGCCCGAACGCGGCGATCACCGTTCCCTTGAGCTGGCCCAGTCCGCCGACCACGACCACCAGGAACGCGTCGATCAGGTAGCTCTGCCCGATGGTGGGGCTGGTCGAACCGATCAGCGTCAACGCCACCCCCGCCACCGCCGCCAGCCCCGAGCCGACGAAAAACGTTGTGACGTCGGTCGTTCGCGACGAGATGCCGCTGGTCTCCGCCAGGTCCCGGTTCGCCACCACAGCGCGGATGCGCCGGCCCATCGGGCTGAACTTCAGCGCGGCCGCCAGCGCCGCGACACACGCGACGGCCAGCACCAGGATGAAGATCCGGGTCTTGGGCACCACCGCGCCGAACATCTCCACCCCGCCGGACAACCAAGCCGGCGCGACCACGTTGACGGCGGGCGCGCCGAAGATGTCGCGCGCGACCTGTTGTAGCACGAGCCCGACGCCGAACGTCACCAGCAGCGTGTCGAGGGGGCGGTGGTACATCCGCCGGATCAGCGTGGTCTCCAGTAGTGCACCGAGCGCACCGCCGATGAGGAAACCGACCAGCAGTGAGATCAGCAGCGACGCACCGGCGTTGGAGACGATCTGCTGCACGACGTAGGCGGTGTAGCAGCCGGCCATGATGAACTCGCCGTGCGCCATGTTGATGACGCCCATCTGGCCGAACGTCAGCGACAAGCCCAGCGCGGCCAGCAACAGGATCGAGCCGAGGCTCAATCCCGTTGCCAGCTGCCCGATCAGGACATCCATAAGGTGCTCAGCTGGACAGGCCGGCCGCCCACGGGTAGCCCTCGAGGTAGGGGTCCGGCTCGATCGGGCCGGGCGACTCCCAGATCGTGTAGATCAGCCCGTCGGGGCGGATCTCTCCGATGCGGGCGGTCTTGGTGATGTGGTTGTTGTCACCGTCGATCTGCACCAGGCCCTCCGGGGCGTCGAACTGGACCCCGCCGGCAGCTTGCTGCACGTCAGGAACCGCGAACGAGTTCGCCTTCTCGACCGTGTTCTTCCACAGGTAGACCGAGACGTAGGCCGCCTCCATCGGGTCCGATGTCGGCTTGTCGGCGCCGTACTTGTCCTTGTAGGCCTTGACGAACGCATTGTTGACCGGGCTGTCGATGGTCTGGTAATAGTCCCAGGCGGTCAGCTGACCGGTGATGTTCTGCACGCCGATACCGCCGATCTCTTCCTCGGCGATCGATACCGACACGACGGGCATGTCCTGCGGCGTCAGGCCGACGTTTCGGTACTCGCGGAAGAACGCCACGTTGGAGTCACCGTTGAGGGTGTTGAACACCGCGTCGGCGTCGGCGGTGCGAACCTTGTTGACGATCGTGGAGAAGTCCGTCGAGCCCAGCGGCGTGTAGTCCCCGCCCTTGATCTCGATGCCGTTGGCTACGGCGTACGCCTTGATGATCCGGTTGGCGGTCTGCGGGAAGACGTAGTCGCTGCCGACCAGGTACAAGGAGGTGACGCCCTGCTCCTTGAGATAGTCCAGCGCGGGCACGATCTGCTGGTTGGTGGTGGCCCCGGTGTAGAAGATGTTGTCGGAGGCCTCCAGGCCCTCGTACTGCACCGGGTAGTAGAGCAGCGCGTTTGCGCTTTCGAACACCGGCAGCATCGCCTTGCGCGACGAGGACGTCCAGCCGCCGAAGACCGCTGCAACACAGTCGCTGCTGATCAGCTTCTCCGCCTTCTCGGCGAACACCGTCGGTTCGGAGGCCCCGTCCTCACCGACCAGCTCGATCTGCTTGCCCATGACGCCGCCGGCGGCGTTGATCTGCTCGACCGCCAGATCGATGGCGTTTCGCACGGTCACCTCTGAGATGGCCATGGTGCCCGAAAGTGAGTTCAGCGCTCCGACTTTGACACTGGGCCCCGAGGTGTCGACACAAGACTCGGCGCTGGCCGAACCTGATTCACCTGCCTTGCTTCCGCAGCCTGCCAGTACCAGGCCCGTTGCGGCGGCGAGGCTTCCGGCCACCAGCACTGAGCGTCGTAGAAGTCGCATGAACAGCCTTTCCCTATATGTCCCGCAGACAACGTGCGGTTGTTCGCTTGGGGACGTTAGAGCGGCTGTGTTTCTGCCAAATGTCTGTATGTGACGAACAAATTAACCTGTGGTGTGTGCAGGCAGATTCAACGCGAACACCCGCGCACGCGAGTACCTTGACGGCACAAGGTCATTGAACGGTGGTCAGACCGCGGCTTTCTGCGTGTCCTGCACCGATGCCGCGATCTCCTCGAGCTCTTCGATCCTGGTGCGGGCGTAGGCCTGCTGCTCGGTGATCGTGAGGTTGCCGCGCTGGGTGGACAGGAAGGTCACGGTCCAGGACACCAGCGTGGTGAGCTTGCGGCGGAAGCCGACCAGGTAGACCAGGTGCAGCACCAGCCAGGCCAGCCAGGCAATGAACCCGCCGAACTCCAGCGGCCCGATCTTGGCGACCGCGGAGAAGCGGGACACCGTGGCCATCGAGCCCTTGTCGAAGTACTGGAACGGCTCGCGCTGCGCCGGGTCGGCGCCCTTGATATGGCCCTTGATGGCGTCGGCGGCGTACCTGCCGCCCTGGATGGCGCCCTGCGCCTGCCCTGGCACCCCTTCGACGTAGGCCATATCGCCGACCACGAAGACGTTGGGGTGTCCGGGGATGGACAGGTCCGGTAACACCACGACGCGGCCGGCCTTGTCGATCTCCACGCCGGACTGCTCGGCGAGGTCGCGGCCCAGCGGACTGGCCGACACTCCGGCCGACCACACCTTGGTCGCCGATTCGATACGCCGGATGGTGCCGTCGGCGTCTTTGACGGTGATGCCGTTGCGGTCGACGTCGGTGACCATCGCGCTGAGCTGGATGTCGACGCCCATCTTCTCCAGCCGCGCCTTGGCCTTGTTGCCGAGCTTCTCACCCATCGGCGGCAGCACGGCAGGTGCGGCGTCGAGCAGGATCACCCGCGCGGTGGTCGAATCAATGTGGCGGAACGCACCTTTGAGGGTGTGATCGGCCAATTCAGCGATCTGCCCGGCCATTTCGACGCCGGTCGGTCCCGCGCCGACGACGGTGAACGTGAGCAGCTTCTCCCGGCGGGCGGGGTCGCTGGACCGTTCGGCCTGTTCGAACGCGGTCAGGATGCGGCCCCGCAACTCGAGCGCGTCGTCGATCGACTTCATCCCGGGCGCCCATTCGGCGAAGTGGTCGTTGCCGAAATAAGACTGCCCGGCGCCGGCGGCGACGATCAGCGAATCGAACGGCGTGACGTAGGTGTGGCCGAGCAACTCCGAGGTGACGGTCTGCTTGGTGAGGTCGATGTTGGTGACATCGCCGAGCAGCACCTGACAGTTCTTGTGCTTGCGCAGGATCATCCGGGTCGGCGGGGCGATCTCGCCCGACGGGATGATGCCGGTCGCGACCTGGTACAGCAGGGGCTGGAACAGGTGGTGGCTGGTCTTGGCGATTAGTTTGACGTCGACGTCGGCACGCTTGAGCCGCTTGGCAGCGGTCAACCCGCCGAACCCTGATCCGATGATGACGACTTTGTGCCGATCAGATGCAGTGGCTCCGGGATGGCTCATGATTGGGCTCCTCGAAGGTGCTTCACGTGCAGTTCTACCCACCACGGTAGTGGCCTGAACCTCGGATCGACGATTCCGTCAGCTGTGGCATATCCCACGTCAGGCGTTCAGGTTAGCCTTCCAGAATCGGCTTGAGAAGCTCGCCGACCGCGGTGACCCCACCGGGTTGATATCCGTTGAGGTTCGTCACCGGGCTCAAGATCACGCCGTCGACGCCCGCGTCGAACACTCTGGTCTTCAGCTGCTCGACCACCTGCTCGGGGCTGCCGTAGACGGCCTGCTGTTTGTAGTCGTCGGGAATCACGTCGCCCGTGACGTTTTCGTCGATGATCGCGACGACGAGCATGCTGGTCTCCAGTGTGGCTGGGTCGCGGCCGATCTCGGCGCAGCGGTCCTTGACCACCTGCAGCTTGCGGGGCAGTTCGTCGAAACCGGCGATGATGTTGAGGTGGTCGAAGTGCCGGGCAGCCAGCGGAATGGTCTTCTTCTCGCCGCTGCCGCCGATCATCAGCGGGATGTGGTCGCGCAGCCGCGGCTCGGCCATCGCCTCCTCGGCGCGGTAGTACTTGCCCGAAACGGTGGGCCGCTCACCGGCGATCATCGGCAGGATGATCTGCAGCGCCTCGTCGAGCTTGTTGAACCGGTCGGTGAAGGTGCCGAACTCGTAGCCGAGGCTGTTGTGTTCGAGCTCGTACCAGCCGGTGCCGATACCCAGCACCGCGCGGCCCTGGCTGATCACGTCGAGCGTCGTGATGGCCTTGGCCAGCAGGGTCGGGTTGCGGTAGGTGTTGCCGGTTACCAGCGTGCCCAGCTGCACGCGTTCGGTGGCGGTGGCCAGCCCGCCCAGCGCGGTGTACGCCTCGAGCATCGGCGCATCCGGGGTGCCGAGCCCGGGTAGTTGGTAGAAGTGGTCCATCACGAAGACCGAGTCGAAGCCGGCCGCCTCTGCTTCCTGCGCCTGCTCGATCACAGTGGGGAAGATCTGCGCGACGCCGGTGCCGTAGGAGAAGTTGGGTATCTGAAGTCCGAGTCGAATGCTCACGCAGTAGTTCTACCGCGCCGCGGCCGGATTCATTCCCAGCTGGCCGCGGCGCCCTGGCTGACGTGCAGCGTCTGCCCGGTGATGTGGCGGGCGGCCGGGGTGGTGAGGAATAGCGCCAGCCGGGTGATCTCCTCGGCGACCGTCGGCGTCGTGCGGGACAGGCCGTCGTAGCCCGGTTCGGCGCTGCGGCCTGCGGCTATCGCGTTGACGGTGATACCACGGGTGCCGAAATGGCCGGTCTGGCCGGACGTCCAGTCCGCCACCGCGGCCTTGATGGCCGCCTCGGCGCTGCCGTCACTCGGAGGTGCGGGGATGACGGTCACGATCGACCCGCCGGAGCGCAGATGGTCGCCCAGGACCTGCACGGTCAGCACCGCCGAAAGCACAGTGGCGTCCAGCGCATGCCGCCAGGCCATTGCGTGCTCGGCCAGCGAATAGGCGCGCGGATCGCCCGCGTCCCAGCGCGCGGCGGGCACGTTGACGATGGTGTCCAGATGGTGGGGGAACTGTCCGCGGGCCTCTTCGAGGCTGGCGGGATCGGTGTTGTCGAATACGAGCGCGTCGACATCGAGTTCTTTGGCGGCCACCTCCAGGTCGGCACGCCGAGCGCCGGCGATCACGACCCGGTGTCCGGCGTCGCGGAAACCGCCCGCGATCGTGCGGCCCAGATCGGTGTCCCCGCCGGTGACCAGGACCTCCATCGCACGGACCTCCTTTGTGACCATCGCTGAACCTCAGCAATTGCGGCCAATGTTACTGGACAGTAGCTAGGGGACGAAACAGGCGCGCGGTGAGTCGGCGTCGCGGTAGCCGAACTCCGCCGGGGACGTGTCTTAAGGTTTGGCTGTGATGCGGGAAGCGGCGCCGGTTTGAGCGTGTCAGCGGCCCTGCCCCGATGGCTGTATCTGCCGGCCGCGGTCGGCGCGCTGTTCGTCGCGGTGCCGCTGGCTGCGGTGGCGGCCAAGGTCGACTGGCCCAATTTCCTCTCGCTGATCAGCAGCGAGTCGTCGGTGACAGCGCTGCTGCTCAGCCTGCGCACGGCGGTCGCGAGCACCGCGCTGTGTCTGCTGTTCGGGGTGCCGATGGCGCTGGTGCTGGCTCGCAGTACTAGCCGGTGGATCCGCGTGGTGCGCCCGTTGGTGCTGTTGCCGCTGGTGCTGCCGCCGGTCGTCGGGGGCATCGCGCTGCTGTACGCGTTCGGCCGGCTCGGTCTGCTCGGCCAGTACCTGAGCGCCGCGGGAGTCGATATCGCGTTCACGACGACGGCGGTCGTGCTGGCACAGACGTTCGTGTCGCTGCCGTTTCTGGTCCTGGCGCTGGAGGGCGCCGCGCGTACGTTCGGCGCCGACTACGAGGTGGTGGCCGCGACGCTGGGCGCGGGACCGACGAGTGTGTGGTGGCGGGTGACGTTGCCGCTGTTGGCGCCGGGCCTGGTGTCGGGGGCGGTGCTGGCGTTCGCGCGCGCGCTCGGCGAGTTCGGCGCCACCCTGACCTTCGCCGGTTCAAGGCAGGGGGTCACCCGCACGCTGCCGCTGGAGATCTACCTACAGCGCGAGAGCGATCCCGAGGCGGCGGTGGCGCTGTCGCTGCTGTTGGTCGCCGTGGCCGCCGTCGTGGTGGTCGGGCTCGGCAGCCGACGGCTGCGGGGTGCGAGTGCCTGGTAGTCGGCCGTGACCGAGGTCAGCGTGCGCGCCGTCGTCGAAAGCCGCGGTGTGGACGTCGAATTCACCGTCGAATCGGGCGAGGTGCTTGCGGTGCTCGGCCCCAACGGCGCGGGCAAGTCGACGGCGCTGCATGTGATCGCCGGGTTGGTGCGGCCCGACGAAGGTGTGGTGGCCGTGGGGAAGCGGGTGCTCACCGACGTCCGGGCCGGCGTGCATGTCGCGACCCATGACCGGCGCGTCGGGTTGTTGATGCAGGATCCGCTGCTGTTTCCGCATCTGAGCGTCGCGGCCAACGTGGCGTTTCCGCCGCGCAGCCGCCAGCCCGCCCGCTGGCTGACGGAGGTGGATGCGGCGGAGTTGGCCGACCGGATGCCGCGTCAGCTCTCCGGTGGTCAAGCGCAGCGGGTGGCGCTGGCGCGCGCGTTGGCCGCCGAGCCCGACGTGCTGTTGCTCGACGAGCCGCTGGCGGGGCTGGACGTGGTCGCGGCCACCGCCGTGCGCAAGGTACTGCGAAAGGTGCTCGCCAAGAACGGAGGCTCAGCGGTGATGGTCACCCACGACATCCTCGACGTGCTGACGCTGGCCGATCGGGTGATCGTGATGGAGTCCGGTCGGATCGCCGAAACCGGTTCTGCTGCAGCGGTATTAGCGACACCGCGCAGCGGGTTCGGGGCGCGGTTCGCCGGGGTGAACCTGGTCAACGGTGTGGTGGACGACGACGGCGCGGTGCGGACGACGACGGGGCGCACCTGGCACGGCAACCCGGCGGCCGAACTGGTGGCCGGTGACCCCGCGGTCGCGCTGTTCTACCCGGCCGCTGTCGCGGTGTACCGGGACAGACCCCACGGCAGCCCGCGCAACACCGTCGAGGTGATCGTCGCCGAACTCGACAGTCGCGGACCGGCCATCCGGGTGCGGGCCGAAGACCAGCCCGACGGGGCGCCGGGGCTGGCCGCCGACGTCACTGCCGAGTCGGCAGCCGAGTTGCGGTTGGTGCCGGGCGACCGGATCTACTTCGCGGTGAAGGCGCAGGAAGTGGCGCTCCACCCCAGCGCGTAACACCGCTGACCCGTCGGCGCGAAGAACCAGTTGAAGTACCCCGTGCGACGCGCGGGGGCCTTTTGGCGCCAGCAAACGGTCGGCTTCGGCATCTTCTGGCACTTCTGCGGCCTCAGCAAGTAAAAATCTAAGCACAATAAGAGCAACTCACACTTGCGTCACGGCGGTAACACGGTAGTTTCTTCCACATGGATCAGCCGGACGCGTTAGTTCACCACCGTAAGGGCCGCACGAGGACGCTGGCGACCGCCGTGTTGACCGGTGCCACCGCGGTGGCGCTCGCGCTGCCGACGGTGGCGCAGGCGCAACCCGAGCCCACACCGCCACCGCCGCCGCCGCCGAGCGGTAACACCTTCCTGGAGGGACCGCCACCGCCGGCTCCGCCGGCCGCGCCGGCACCTCCCGCAGACCCCAACGCGCCGCCGCCCCCTGGCGTCGCGCCCGCACCGCCTCCGCCGCCCGCGGATCCGAACGCGCCGCCGCCGCCACCCGGCGTCCCGCCGCCACCGCCGCCTCCGGGCGTCGCGCCGCAACCTGCCGACCCGAACGCACCGCCGCCACCGGCCGACCCCAACGCACCGCCGCCGGCCGACGCCGGCCGCGTCGACAACGCCGCGGGTGGCTTGAGCTTCGTCGTACCGGCCGGATGGCAGGTGTCGGACGCTACCCAGCTGTCCTACGGTCAGGCGCTGCTGACGAAGGTCACCCCGGAAGGCGCCGAACCGCCGAACGACACCAGCATCCTGCTCGGACGGCTCGATCTGAAGCTGTTCGCCGGCGCGGAAACCGACAACACGAAGGCGGCCCAGCGGCTGGCTTCGGACATGGGCGAGTTCTTCATGCCGTTCCCGGGCACGCGCGTCAACCAGGAGACCATCGAACTGGATGCCGACGGGATGCCCGGCGTCGCCTCCTACTACGAGGTGAAGTTCACCGACACGAACAAGCCCAACGGCCAGATCTGGGCCGGGGTGGTCGGTGAGGCCACCGAACCCGGCACACCGCGCGGCCAGCGCACCCCGGATCGCTGGTTCGTCGTGTGGCTGGGCACCGCGAACAACCCGGTGCCCAAGGAGGAGGCCGTTACGTTGGCCAACTCGATCCGGCCCTTCACCGCACCGGCGCCCGCGGTTCCCGCGGACCCGAATGCACCCCAGAATGCGCCATTGCCGCCGCCGGATCCCAACGCGCCCCCGCCGCCACCGGCCGATCCGAACGCACCACCCCCGCCGCCCGGTGACCCGAACGCGGCACCACGACCGGCCGTCGGTCAGCCCGTTCCGGTGGCGCCGGAGAGCGCACCGGAGATGATGCCGCCGGCGTGATTTCGTCAGCCGCTGTGGACCGCTCCGTTTACGGACCGACCCACGGCGGCTGGGCCTGGGCGACGTTCACGATGAAGCAGTTCGTGCCCCCGAAGCCCAACGCCCCTGCTGTCTGGCAGCGTTCGAAGTTGCCGTCCGGAGCGATCGGCCCGTCGCAGATCGTGCCGCCGCCCCATGGTGTCCAACCGCCCTGACAGCCGGCGTTGGCCGGGGCCGCAAACGCGATGCTGCCCGCCGCGAGCGCGCCGATACCCAGTGCTGCAAGTGCTTTCATCGGTCCCCTTCCTTTCGCATCAGCCCCGACCGTTATGTCCAGGTTACTTCTTCGTTATGACATGGGTGCGGGTGCGATAGGCCACTCAACGGCTGACCGCTGGTGTGCCACAACACATCGCGCGACAATGGGGGGATGAGCGCCTCGACCATGACCGCATGGCGGGTCACGAGACCGGGCCCGATCGACAACGGCCCGATGGAACGCGTTGCCGCGCAGGTGCCCCGGCCCGGCACAGGCGAGCTACTGGTCGCCGTGCGCGCCTGCGGTGTCTGTCGCACCGACCTCCACGTCGCCGAGGGCGACCTGCCCGTGCACCGGCCCGGGGTGATACCCGGGCACGAAGTGGTCGGGGAGGTCGTCGAGATCGGGCCGGACACCGCCGAACAGTTCGCCGTCGGCGACCGGGTCGGCGTCGCATGGCTGCGGCACACCTGCGGTCGGTGCCCGTACTGCACCCGCGGCGACGAGAACCTCTGTCCGGACTCGCGCTACACCGGATGGGACGCCGACGGTGGCTACGCCGAATTCACCACGGTGCCGGCGGCTTACGCCCATCATCTGCCGCCGGGATACACCGACGCCGAGTTGGCCCCGCTGCTGTGCGCAGGCATCATCGGCTACCGCGCACTGCTGCGCGCCGACGTGCCCGCGGGCGGACGGCTGGGCCTCTACGGGTTCGGCGGCAGCGCCCACCTCACCGCACAAGTCGCCATCGCCGAAGGCCTCGAGGTGCACGTCATGACCCGCGGGCAGCAGGCCCGAGACCTCGCGCTCGCGCTGGGCGCGGCGTCGGCGCAGGGTGTCGCCGAAAGACCGCCGGTAGCCCTGGACTCGGCGATTTTGTTCGCTCCGGTCGGCGACCTCGTGCACCCCGCGCTCGAGGCACTGGACCGCGGCGGCACGCTGGCCATCGCCGGCATCCACCTGTCCGACATCCCCCCGCTCAACTACCAGCGCCACCTGTTCCAGGAACGCCAAATGCGGTCGGTGACCTCCAACACGCGCGCCGACGCCCGTGACTTCCTCGCGTTCGCGGGCAGGCATCGCATCGAGGTCACGACGCCGCGCTATCCGCTCGGGCGGGCCGATGACGCGCTCAGTGATCTCGCCGCCGGCCGGGTGTCGGGGGCGGCGGTGCTGACGGTCTACTAGAGCTCGGCGAGGGCCGCGCCGAGCCGGCCGGTCAGGTCGCCGCGGCCGAACCGGTACAGCGGTCCCGACCCGTCGGCCAACAGTTCGCGCAGCCGCGCCATCCCGCGGGCACCGACCGGCTGCGGGGACTCCAGCCGGCGCACGACCCTGTCGATCATCTCTTCGGCGGCGCTGATGTTGGGCACATGCATCGGCAGCCGCGACGACATCAGCAGCCCGCCGGAACGCGCATCCCGAACGGCTTTGCGCAGCGAGCGTGCGACGCTGGCGCGTTCGGCCGCCGACGTGAGCCGTACGTAGTGCACCGCGAGCGGGCTGCCCTGCGGTGCCGTCACGCCGACCGCGATCAGCCGGTCGAACTTGGCGGCCCGCAGCCGTGCCGTCAACCGCGCCGCCAACGACGCGGAGCTTTGTACCGAGGGGCGACTGGCCGCCGGCGACGACGTCGCGTTGTCAATCGTCATAAGCCCTGCTCCGATCCGCTATCCCTGGGTAAATGACTATCAAAAAGGCTATACCGGTCATCCATGACTAGTCAACGTGATTTGGCGGTCACTATCCGTAGACTGGTGGTATGACTTCAGCCCGCACGTGGCTCGGTGATTCCGAGACCAAACCGGCACCCGCACCCCTGAGCCGGGTTCAGTCGCTGGTCAACACCTTCGAGCTGGCCGCAGGCCCGGACCGCCTCGCCGACCCCGCCGATGCGCGACCGTGGTTGATCGACAACGGTCTGCTGGGGGCCGACGCCGAGCTGAGCGCCGCCGACCTGGAGTTGCTTCGCGGCGTACGAGAAGGGCTTCGCGCCCAGCTGGTGCACAACGCCGGGGGCCCGGCCCCAAGTGACGCCGCGTTGGCGCCGCTGCGCGCCGTCGCGGCGGGCGGAACGGTCTCTGCCCACGTCGGTGACGTTGGCGACGTTCGGCTCGCGGTGGACGGTGACTCGTCGTCGGAGCGGCTGGTCGAGCTGCTGTTGATCGTGCGCGACGCGCAGCAGGACGGCACATGGTCATTGCTCAAGGCGTGCGCCAACGACGAGTGCCGGTGGGCGTTCTACGACAAGTCCCGCAACCACGCCGGAACCTGGTGCAGCATGGCGACCTGCGGTAACAAGCTGAAGAACCGCCAGTTCCGGGCACGCAGACGCGGCTCAGGTGGACAGGTGCCAGACCATCGCGGCGGCCAGCGCGCCGAGCCCGTTCAATGACCAGTGCAGCGCGATCGGGGCGATCAGGCTGCCGCTGCGGCGACGTAGCCAGGTGAAGACGAATCCGGCGACCGCGGTCGCCGCCACCGCCAGGGCGACGCCCGCGACCGTGCCCAGCCAGCCGCCGCCGAACAGCCGGGTGAAGCCGACGTTGCTGGCGGTCAGCCCCAGCGACGTGGCGATGTGCCAGAGCCCGAACAGCAACGACCCCGCCGCGGCCACCCCGCGAAAGCCCCAGGCTCGGTCCAGCGCGCCCTGCAGCACACCGCGGAACGCCAGCTCCTCGGGGATCACCGTCTGCAGCGGGATGATGATCATCGAGGCGATCAGCGCACCCGAGATCGTCGCGTAGTTGTTGTTCATGAACAGCGGCCTGGTCCACGGCAGCATCGCGCCGATCGCGATGACCGACACCACCACCGCGACCGCGGCCAGCGCGTAGCCGACCCCGGAGCGCCACTGCGCGCGGCCCAGCCCGAGCTCGGTCCAGCCCAGGCCGTGGGAGCGCACCAAAACGAGCAGCCCGACGGCGGCGGCGGGCACGACGGCGATGCTGGCCCACGGGGTGGTGAAGTGTGCGATCAGGTTCGTCAGCGCCAGCACCACGACGACGATGCCGATATCGACGTAGGTGCGGAAGCGATGCAGGACCGACAGCTGCTCGATCAGCGGATGCGGTTGCTCGGCGGCGACGGACACGACGATAAATCCTACCGGGCGGTTGCGCCGCGGGCGTCCTGGGACAGCGACGGTCCCGCGAAGTCGGGATCCCATGTCCAGTCGGCGATCGCCGGGTCGTCCTCGCCGTGCTCGCGGGTGTAGCGGTTGGCGGCCAGCCTGGCGTCGACCATCTGCTGGCGCAGCACCGCGGCCCGCCCGGCCAGCCCGTCGACCCGGTCGATGACGTCCATGACGAGGTGGAAGCGGTCCAGGTCGTTGAGCATCACCATGTCGAACGGGGTCGTCGTGGTGCCGCGCTCCTTGTAGCCGCGCACGTGCAGGTGCGCGTGGTTGGTCCTACGGTAGGTCAGCCGGTGAATCAGCCACGGATAGCCGTGGTAGGCGAAGATCACCGGCTTGTCGGTGGTGAACAGCGCGTCGAACTCGTGATCCGAAAGCCCGTGCGGGTGTTCGGTTTCGGGCTGCAGCCGCATGATGTCGACGACGTTGATCACCCGCACCGCCAGCTCCGGCAGTTCGCGGCGCAGGATGTCGGCGGCGGCCAGGGTCTCCAGCGTCGGGATATCACCGGCGCAGGCCAGCACGACGTCGGGCTCACCGGTGGTGCTGCTGGCCCACTCCCAGATCCCGAGCCCACGGGCGCAGTGCGCAATTGCCTCGTCCATCGTCAGGTAGGTCAGCCCCGGCTGCTTGCCTGCCACGATCACGTTGACGTAGTGGCGGCTGCGCAGGCAGTGGTCGGCCACCGAAAGCAGCGTGTTGGCGTCCGGCGGCAGATACACGCGCACCACCTCGGGGCGCTTGTTGGCCACGTGGTCGATGAAGCCGGGATCCTGGTGCGAGGCACCGTTGTGGTCCTGACGCCAAACATGAGATGTCAGAAGGTAATTCAACGAGGCGATTGGGCGCCGCCAGGTCAGGTCCCTGCTGCTGGACAGCCATTTGGCGTGCTGGTTGAGCATCGAGTCGACGATGTGGACGAACGCCTCGTAGCAGTTGAACAGCCCGTGTCTGCCGGTCAGCAGATAGCCTTCGAGCCAGCCCTGGCACAGGTGCTCGGAGAGCACTTCCATCACCCGGCCGTCGGGGGCGAGGTCTTCGTCGTCGGGGCTGGTCTCGGCCATCCACGCCTTGTCGGTCGCCTCGTAGACCGCCGACAGCCGGTTGGACGCGGTTTCGTCGGGGCCCATCACCCGGAACCTATCCGGGTTGCGCGCGATCACGTCCCGCAGGAACGTGCCGAGCACCCGGGTTGCCTCGGCGGTTTGGCTCGCCGGCTCGTCGACGTCCACGGCGTAGTCGGCGAACGCGGGCAGGTCCAGATCGCGCAGCAGCAGACCGCCGTTGGCGTGCGGGTTGGCGCCCATCCGGCGCTGCCCGCTCGGCACGAACGCCCGCAGTTCGGGCCGCAACGCCCCGTGCTCGTCGAACAGTTCGTCGGGTCGATAGCTGCGCAGCCACGACTCCAGTTGCGCCCTGTGCTCGGTGTCGGTGCGCGTCTGTGCCAGCGGAACCTGATGCGAGCGCCAGGTGCCTTCGACCTTCTTACCGTCGACCACTTTGGGGCCGGTCCAGCCCTTCGGGGTGCGCAGCACCACCATCGGCCACAGCGGACGGCCCGGCTCACCGTCGAGCCGGGCGGCCCGCTGGATCGCCGCGATCTGGTCGAACGCCTCATCGAAGGCAGTGGCCAGCTGCTGGTGCACGTTTTCCGGGTCGTCGCCGGCGACCGTGATGGGCCGGTACCCGTAGCCGGACAACAGCGATTCGAGCTCGTCGGCCGGAATCCGCGCCAGCACCGTCGGGTTGGCGATCTTGTAGGAGTTCAGGTGCAGGATCGGCAGCACGGCTCCGTCGGTGGCCGGGTCGAGGAACTTGTTGGAATGCCAGCTCGCCGCCAACGGACCGGTCTCCGCCTCGCCGTCGCCGATCACGCACGCCACCACCAGGTCCGGGTTGTCGAACGCCGCGCCGTAGGCGTGCACCAGCGCGTATCCGAGTTCACCGCCCTCGTGGATCGAGCCGGGCGTCTCGGCAGCGACATGGCTGGGCACCCCGCCGGGGAACGAGAACTGGCGGAACAGCTTTCGCATCCCGTCGACGTCCTCGGAGATCTGCGCATAGACCTCGCTGTAGGTGCCCTCGAGGTAGACGTTGGCCAGCAACCCCGGCCCACCGTGGCCGGGCCCGGTGATGTAGATCACCGAGAGATCGCGGTCACGGATGATGCGGTTGAGATGCGTGTAGACGAGGTTGAGTCCGGGGGTGGTGCCCCAGTGGCCGAGCAGGCGCGGCTTGATGTGTTCGGCGGCCAGTGGCTCCCGCAGCAGCGGGTTGTCCAGCAGGTAGATCTGGCCCACCGACAGGTAGTTGGCTGCGCGCCAATAGGCGTCGATCAACCCCAGCTCATCGTCGGAGAGGGTGGGGGAGAGCGGCTCAGCGGTCATGTTCCGGCACAGGGTACCCAACACGGGTGGGAAATAACCCGATCGTGGCCAACTACGCTCACGGTCGTGGTGGGCGAACGGGTGCGACCGCTGGCGCCGTTGCGGGTGCTGGACCTGGGTGGCGCTGACTCCGATGCCGTGGGCCGGTTGTTCGCCGACCTCGGCGCCGACGTGTTGAAGATCGAACCTCCCGGCGGTGCCGAAGCGCGCCGCGAAGCGCCGAGCGTGGCCGGCGCCAGCGTGCGGTTCGCACTGCACAACGCCAACAAGCGCAGCGCGGTGCTCGACGCCACCCGTGCCGCGGACCGCGACCGCCTGATCGAGCTGGCCGCTTCCGCCGACATCGTGATCGACAGCGGCAACCCGGGGACGGCGGCCGCGTTCGGCACGTCGTGCGCCGCGCTGTCGCAGCGGTTCGCGTACCTGGTCACGCTATCGGTCACCGACTTCGGCACCGCAGGCCCGCACGCGACGTGGCAGGCCACCGACGCGGTGCTGTACGCATTGTCGACGGCGTTGTCGCGGACCGGCCCGACGACGGGCACCCCGGTGCTGCCGCCCACCGGTGTGGCGTCGACGACGGCCGCGGTGCAGGCCGCGTGGGCCGCGCTGGCCGCCTACTTTCGCCGGTTACGCGACGGCAGAGGCGATTACATCGACTTCTCCCGACTGGAGGGTGTGCTTCAGTCACTGGATCCGCCGTACGGCTCGGAGGGGCAGGCCGCCGTCGGCCGCAAGCCGACCAGCGAGTTGTGGCGGGGGCGGCCGCGGAACCAACAGATCTACCCGATCTTCGCCTGCCGCGACGGCTATGTGCGCATCTGCCTGCTCTCGCCGCGCCAGTGGCGCGGCATGTTCGGCTGGCTCGGTGAACCTGCACAGTTCGCCGGCCCGGAGTTCGAAACGATCGCGGCGCGCTACGCGGTATCACGGGAGCTCAACGCCGTCATCGCCGACCTGGTCAGAAACCAGACAATGGAAGACTTGGTAGCCGATGGTCAAGCCCGCGGCGTACCGATCGCCGCGGTCCACACCCCGGCGCAGACGTTGTCCTCCAACCACTTCCGTGATGTCGGCGCGCTGACCAGCACCGAACTGGCGCCCGGCGTCGACGCTGTCGTGCCCGCCGGGCCGTTCGTCGTCGACGGCACCCGCGCCGGGCTGACCCGGCCGGCACCGGCGCCCGGCGCCGACGACGCCGCCTGGGCCGCCGACACCACCGCACGCCCGGAAAGCGGTGGCGCACCTGTGCGCCGGCCGTTCGACGGGATGCGCATCCTCGATCTCGGTGTCATCGTCGCAGGCGGTGAGCTGGGCCGGTTGTTCGCCGATCTGGGCGCCGAGGTCATCAAGATCGAAAGTGCGGCGTATCCCGACGGCCTGCGCCAGGCCCCGCCGGGCATGACGATGAGTAGGTCGTGGGCGCTGACGCACCGCAACGAGTACGGCCTCGGCCTGGATTTGCGCCATCGCGACGGCGCGGCCGTGTTCGCACGTCTGATCGCCGAGTCCGACGCGGTGTTCGCCAACTTCAAACCCGGAACGCTTGCCTCACTTGGGTTCTCCTATGAAAGGCTGCGAGAGCTCAACCCGGGCATCGTCCTTGCCGAAAGCAGCGCGTTCGGAGCGACCGGGCCGTGGAGCGCCCGAATGGGCTACGGCCCGCTGGTACGCGCCTCCACCGGCGTCACATCGCTGTGGACATCTCCGGACGCCGGGCCCGGCGAGTTCTACGACGCCACCACCATCTTCCCCGACCACGTTTCGGCGAGGATTACCGCGATAGCGGCCCTGGCCGCGCTGATTCAGCGTCGCAACACCGGAACCGGTGCGCACGTGCACATCTCGCAGGCCGAAGCCGCGGTCAACCAGTTGGCGACGGTGTACGCCACGGCGGCCGCCCGCACCGCAGGCCTGCCGGTCGACGACGATACCGCCGTCCACGGCGTGTATCCGTGCGCGGGCGACGACGAATGGTGCGTGGTGTCCGTACGTACCGACGCCGATCGCACCGCCCTGGCTGCCGTCGTCGGCGACGACGACGTGGCGGCGTGGACCCGGACCCGCGAAAAGACCGACGTCGCGAACATCCTGCAGCAGAACGGGATACCGGCGGCCCCGATGAACAGGGCGATCGACGTCCTCGCCGATCCGCAGGTGCAGTTCCGCCGCCCGTACACCGACCTGGAACATCCGTTGTTCGAAGCGCCGATGCCGACCGAGACCGGTCCCGCGCCGTACACCAACATCGCGCCCGCGCCGCTGCGTCCCGCCCCGATGCCGGGAGAGCACACCCGCGAGATATGCCAGAAGGTGCTCGGTTTGACGTCCGAGGACCTCGACCGGCTCATCACGCATGGCGCACTTTTCGCACATCAGAAAGGCCATGATGGACCCAAGGACGCCCGTGCTGATCGGCTACGGCCAGGTCAACCAGCGTGAGAACGACCCGACTGTGGAGCCGGTCGACCTGATGGCGGCCGCCGCCCGCGCGGCAGGCGACCCCCGGCTGCTCGAGGCCGTCGACTCGGTGCGGGTGGTCAACCTGCTGTCGTGGCGGTATCGCGACCCGGGACTTCTTGTCGCCCAGCGTATTCGGGCCGACAATGCCCGCACCCGATACACCGGCATCGGCGGGAATGTGCCGCAGTCGTTGGTCAACCAGGCGTGTCTGGACATCCAGGGCGGCCGTGCCGACGTGGTGCTGATCACCGGCGCCGAGACCTGGCGCACACGCTCACGGCTGCGCGCCAAGGGCACCAAACCGGACTGGACACGGCAGGACGAGTCGGTGCCGGCCGCCGAGGGCGGCGACGAAAGCGTGCCGATGGCCGCACCCGCGGATATGCGGATTCACTTGGACCGGCCGGCCTACGTCTACCCGATGTTCGAACAGGCGCTGCGCATCGCCGCCGGCGATGCGCCGGATGTGCACCGGCGCCGCATCGGTGAGCTGTGGGCGGGGTTCTCCGCGGTGGCGGCGAACAACCCGCACGCCTGGAGCCAGCAGGCACGCTCGGCCGACGCGATCTGGCAACCCTCTGCCGAGAACCGGATGGTCAGCTGGCCCTACACCAAGTTGATGAACTCCAACAACATGGTGGACCAGGGTGCGGGGCTCATCCTGGCCTCCGCCGAAAAGGCAAGGCATCTACAGGTTCCGACCGAACGCTGGGTGTTTCCGTATGCGGGGACCGACGCCCACGACACCTATGCCATCGGTGAACGCGCGGAGTTCTGTGCCTCACCGGCGATTCGGATCGCCGGACGGCGCGCGCTGGCGTTGGCCGATATCGGCGTCGACGACGTCGACGCGGTCGACGTGTACTCGTGCTTCCCGTCGGCAGTGCAGGTCGCGGCCAACGAGTTGGGGCTGCCGCTCGGCGACCCCGACCGTCCACTCACGGTGACCGGCGGGCTGACGTTCGCCGGCGGCCCGTGGAACAACTACGTCACCCATTCCATCGCCAGCATGGCCGAACACCTGGCCGCCCACCCCGGGCAGCGCGGTCTGATCACCGCCAACGGCGGCTACCTCACCAAGCACAGCTTCGGTGTGTACGGCACCGAACCGCCGCCACACGAATTCCGCTGGGAGGATGCGCAATCGGCGGTCGACCGGCAACCGACCCGGACGTCGATCGTCGAGTGGGAAGGGGTGGGCACCGTCGAATCGTGGACCACGCCCTACAGCCGCGACGGGGAACCCGAGAAGGCGTTCCTCGCGGTACGCACACCCGATGACGCACGTGTGCTCGCGGTCATCGCCGATGCCTCCGAAGCCGCCGAGACGGTGCGCGGCGACATCGCAGGCGCCAAGGTGGCCGTCAACTCCGACGGGACAGCGACGCTGCGGTAGGCGTCATGGCGACGTGGGCGGAACCTCGGTGTAGTGCGGCGCGAACCCCTCGGCGGAGAACGTGAACCCGTTGCCGCTGGCCTCGCTCATACACGACACCCCGGACTCCTGCACGTTGCAGCGAAAGCCGGCTGCGTTGAGGATTTTGTTGAAGTCCAACACTTCTGCCGTATCGGAGTCGGTGGTCGCCAGGGCGAAGCCTGGCTCGTCGAGCGCGACGAACCGGGCCTCGCCCTCCCGTTCGACCAGGACAGCGTTGGGTGTCGCATCCTCGCCTGACACATCGGGTACCGATGTGGGTGCGCCGGAGATGCCGAGCGCCGAACCCCAGCCCGTCGCCGACTGACAGCCGGCCTTGACCCGTGGCACGATCGCGCAGGCCCACCGCCCGCTGGGGGTGGTGAAGTAGTAGACGGCCGCGCCGTCCGGATGCGCGACATAGTCGAATGCGTCCACCAGATGCCGACTGTTCGGCGCGGCGGGCGGTGGGGTCGTTGTGCTGGCCTGCGTGGTGGGCGGGGGTTCGCCGGTGTTGACGATCCGTTCTCCCGAGCAGCCCGCGCCGGCGACGGTGAGCGCTGCTGCCAACAAGGCCCACCGCACGGTGTTCTTCGTCCCCATGCGTTCAGCTGGCGCCGATCCGCTCCGGGCTGATCGGCTCACGCGATTGGATCAACGCCTTGAGGTCGTCGAGCCCCTCCCAGATGTTGACGTTCATCCCGGCGATAACCCGGCTGTCCGCGTCGAACCAGAACGCGGTGAACTCGCGTCCGGCTACGTCGCCGCGGAACGCCACCCTGTCGTATTCGCGAGCGTGGCCGACGTATTCCATTCCGAGGTCGTACTGGTCGGTGAAGAAGTAGGGCAGGTCGGCGTACTCGGCGGGTCTGCCGATCATCGCGTCGGCGGCGACGGCCGGTTGCTTGAGCGCGTTCGCCCAGTGTTCGGTGCGGATGCGCACGCCCAGCAGCGGATGTTCAGCGGCCGCGATGTCGCCGACGGCGTAGATGTCCGGGTCGCTGGTGCGCAGCGACGGATCCACCTGCACACCACCGTCGGCGATCGCCAACCCGGCGGCCTCGGCGAGCTCGATGTTGGGCGCCGCGCCGACGGCGATCAACACCTGGTCGGCGGCCACGGTGGCGCCGTCGCTGAGTTTCAGCCCGGTCGCGGCACCGTCGGCGACGGTGATCTCCTCCACGGTCGTCGACAACCGCAGATCCACGTCGTGCTCACGATGCAGGTGGGCGAACACTTCGCCGAGTTCGCGCCCGAGCGCGGCCTGCAGCGGCGCGCTTGCGGTTTCGACAACGGTGACGGCCGCCCCGTGCTCACGTGCGACCGCAGCCACCTCGAGGCCGATCCACCCCGCGCCGACGATGGCCAGCGAAACACCGTCGCCCAGCGCCGATTTGAGCGCGTCCGCGTCGTCGATGGTGCGCAGGTAGTGCACACCGGCCGAATCGGCGCCGGGAATGGGTGGTTTGCGGGGGCGTGAACCGGTGGCCAGCAGCAGCTTGTCGTAGCGCACCGGATCGCCGTCGGGCAGGGACACGGTGTGCGCGGCGGTGTCGATACCGGTCACTTCGGTGCCCAGTTGCAGTTCGATGTGGTGATCGCGGTACCAGGGCGCGGGCGCGACCGTGAAGTCATTGAGCGATTTCTTGCCCGCCAGGTAATCCTTGGACAGCGGAGGCCGCTCGTACGGTAGCTGCTCTTCGGCCGTGAACAATACGATATGACCGTCAAAGTCTTTGTCCCGCAGCGCTTCTGCAGCTTTGGCTGCCGCGAGGCCACCACCGACAATGACGATCGTAGACGACGTTGTCATGCCACACGAGCTTACTCCCGGTGCATGATGGCCGGGGAGTCGGCGTCGGCGTCACCGGTTCGAGCCGTCAGCTCTTTGAGCAGCCGCGCGTTTCGAATGGCGTGCCCGCCGAGGTCGTTGTTGAAGTAGACGACCACCCGCTTGCCCTTGGCGTCCCATTCCAGGACGCAGTCGGCCCAGCGCCGCAGCTCATCGTCGGGGTAGGAGCCGGCATACATCGAGTTCTGGTCGGGGCCGTGCATCCGGACGTAGACCAGCTCGGCCGTCGCACGCGGCACGCACCGCAGACCCGCGCCGCTCATCACCACATACGCCGCGTTGCGGCGTTCCAGCAGGGCATACACCGCAGGATCGTCCCACGAGGGATGACGTAACTCCATCGCCACTGGGATCCGGTCGGGCATCAGGCGCAAAAACGTGTCCAGAAGTGCGTCGTCGCGTTCCAGCTGCGGATGGGGCTGTACCAGCAGCGCTTCGGAGCGGTCGCCGAGTGCGATCCAACAGCGCTCGAAGCGCTCGATCCAGGGCTCCGGCGCCCGCAGCCGGCGGTAGTGGGTCAGGCCGCGCTGGGCCTTCACCGACATCGTGAAGCCCTCGGGCAGCCGCTCACGCCACCCGGCGAACGCGCTGTCTTTGGGCCAGCGGTAGAAGCTGGCGTTGAGCTCGACGGTGTCGAACTCCTCGACGTAGCGAGCCAGTCTTTTGGCCACCGGCAAACCCGGCGGGTAAAGCACATCGGCCCAGTGCGCATAGGACCACCCCGACGTACCAATGCGGATCATCGCGACGACGAAACCTTTTCGCGCAGATCGTCATCCAACGATACCCGGACCAGCGCGGCAGCCAGTTTCGCCGTCGACCGTGGCGCCAGCTCGGCAAGCTCGTCGGCCCTGCCCGACAGCCCCAGCTTGCGCGCGCCGTCCATGGCGCGGTTGTCGAAGTAGGGCCGCGCCCACGTCCAGATGTCCTGCGCCTCGCGCAGGAAGATGTCGGCTCCGGTGTCGCCGATACCCTTGAACTGCTTGAGAAGTTTAGCCGCGGTGCCCGCATCGCCGTCGGCCTCGGCCGCCAACCGGCGGAGGTCACCGTGGTATTCGTCGCGGACCGTCCCGGCGATGTCGATGAGCCTGTCAGCCGAGCTCTCGTCATAGCGGACGTAGTGGGCACGGCCGAACGCGCGGATCATCTGCTGACGATCCGCCTCGAGCACCGCGTCGGGTTTGCGCAGCCCATCCGCGAAGAGTTCGCGGGCCGCGCTCACCGCGATCGCGGCGTCGATCGGCTTGCTGGCCAGCATGCACAGCACCAGCAGTTCGAACAGCGGCATCGGCTGGTCCTTGAGCCGGATGCCCGCCTCGTCGGCGTAGGTGGTGCCGGCGTGCTCCAGCAGGCTCTGGACCAGTTGCTTGCGGTCAGAGGTACCCATTCGCGCTGACGTACCCGGGCCCGACTGGTAACAAACCACCGCGAGCTGGGCCCAGGTCAGGCCGCGGCCGTCGCGCCGGAGTCCTCGGCGGGCACCAGGGCCTGCGCGATGATGTCCGCGACGTCGGTCATCGGCTTGACCTCCAGCGCGTCGAGCACGTCGGCCGGGACGTCGTCCAGGTCGGCCTCGTTGCGCTGCGGGATGAAAACCGTTGACAGCCCGGCCCGTTGCGCGGCCAGCAGCTTCTGCTTGACGCCGCCGATCGGCAGCACCCGGCCGTTCAACGTCACCTCACCGGTCATGCCGACGTCCGAGCGCACCTGGCGCCCGGTGACCATCGACACCAGCGCGGTCACCATCGTGACACCGGCCGACGGACCGTCCTTGGGCACCGCGCCCGCGGGCACGTGCAGGTGGATCCGCCGTTCCAGCGTCGTCGGGTCGACGCCCAGCGCCTCGGCGTGCGAGCGCACGTAGGACAGCGCGATCTGCGCCGACTCCTTCATCACGTCGCCCAACTGACCGGTCAGGGTCAAAGTCGCTTCGCCGGCTTCACCCTTTCCGACGGCATTGGCCTCGATGTAGAGCACATCGCCGCCCATACCCGTTACCGCGAGCCCGGTTGCGACGCCCGGCACCGCCGTGCGCTCGGCCGACTCCGGCAGGAACCGCGGACGGCCAAGGTAGTCAACGAGATCGGCCTCGTCGAGGACGACCGCACCCGGTTCGGTGGCCAGTTTGGTCGCGACCTTGCGCATCATCTTGGCCAGCAGCCGTTCAAACTGCCGCACACCCGGCTCGCGGGTGTAGTCGGCGGCGATCTTGCGGAGCGCGACTTCGGTGACCTCGACTTCATCCATGGTCAGCGCCGCACGTTCGCGCTGCCGGGGCAGCAGGAAGTCCTGCGCGATGGCGAGCTTGTCGTCGGCGGTGTAGCCGTCGATCTCCACCAGTTCCATGCGGTCCAGCAGCGCCGACGGGATGTTCTCGATCACGTTGGCGGTAGCCAGGAACACCACATCGGACAGGTCCAGATCCAGGTCCAGGTAGTGGTCGCGGAACGTGTGGTTCTGCGCCGGGTCCAAGACCTCCAGCAGCGCCGCCGCCGGATCCCCGCGGAAGTCCGAGCCGATCTTGTCGATTTCGTCGAGCAGCACGACGGGGTTCATCGAACCCGCCTCGCCGATCGCGCGCACGATACGGCCGGGCAGGGCGCCGACGTATGTGCGTCGGTGACCGCGGATCTCGGCCTCGTCGCGCACGCCGCCCAGGGCGACGCGGACGAACTTGCGGCCGAGCGCACGGGCCACGCTCTCGCCCAGCGACGTCTTACCGACGCCGGGCGGGCCGGCCAGCACCATCACCGCACCCGAGCCACGGCCGCCGACGATCTCCAGCCCGCGCTGAGCGCGACGCGCCCGCACGGCCAGGTATTCGACGATGCGGTCCTTGACGTCGTCCAACCCGTGGTGGTCGGCATCGAGAATCTCGCGCGCCCCCTTCAGGTCGGAGCTGTCCTCGGTCGTGAGGCTCCACGGCAGGTCCAGCACGGTGTCCAGCCAGGTACGGATCCAACCGCTCTCCGGGCTCTGGTCGCCGGCGCGCTCCAGCTTGCCCACCTCACGCAACGCCGCCTCGCGGACGTTGTCGGGCAGGTCGGCGGCCTCCACGCGGCTGCGGTAGTCATCAGATCCGTCGGGCTCACCCTCGCCGAGCTCCTTGCGGATCGCGGCGAGTTGCTGGCGCAGCAGGAATTCCTTCTGCTGCTTTTCCATGCCCTCGCGGACGTCCTCGGCGATCTTGTCGGTCACCTCGACCTCGGCGAGGTGCTCGCCGGTCCAGTCGATCAGCAGTCTGAGCCGCTCGGCGACATCGGGTGTCTCCAGCAGCTGACGCTTCTGCACCTGCGTCAGGTACGAGGCGTAACCCGCCGTATCCGCCAGCGCCGACGGATCGCTCAGCTGGTTGACGAAATCGATGATCTGCCAGGCTTCCCGGCGCTGCAGCATGGCCAGCAGCAGCTTCTTGTACTCGCCGGCGAGCGCCTTGACGTGCTCCGGTGCGGGATCCTCGATGACCTCGGTCACCTCGACCCACAGCGCGGTGCCCGGGCCGCTGGCGCCGGCGCCGATGTGTGCACGGCTCTCGCCGCGCACCACCGCTGCGGTGCCGTTGCCCCCGGCGATGCGGCCAATCTGCACGATCGAGGCCAGCACCCCATAGGTGGGGTAGCGGTCCTCCAACCGCGGCGCGATCAGCAGTTCGCCCGAACCATCTGACGCGGCGGCCCTAGCTGCTTCAATGGCCGCGCGTGCGGCATCGTCGAGTTCGATCGGCACCACCATCGACGGCAGCACGATCGGAGTGCTCACGAACAGCACGGGCACTGTTTTGGCTTCAGCCATCACACCTCCAAAGTTCAGTCAGATGGACTCAACCTTGGGCGTGGGGGGTTTGTTCCCGCGAAGCCGCCACTGTGTTCGCGAGACGTACACCAGGGCTGCGATCGTGGCCGCTCGAACGACCCTGGTGTAGCACTCGCGAACAAAGCCACCCAAACGGGCAGGGAGCCTGCCGTTCGGGGGTTACGGCAGGCTCCCTGTGTGGGGTGGTTTAGACGGCGCCGGAGGCTCCGAGCACCCGCTGGATGTCGGGCTTCATCTGCTCGAGCTGCTGGCCCCAGTAGCCCCAGCTGTGCGTGCCCTGTTCGGGGAAGTTGAACACACCGTTGGTGCCACCCGCGGCGACGTAGTTGTCGCGGAAGGTGATGTTGGTGCGCAACGTGAACCCTTCGAGGAACTGCGCGGCCATCAAGTTCTGACCGGCGGCACCGGAGTCCAGATCCGACGGGGTGCCGGTACCGCAGTAGATCCAGAGGCGGGTGTTGTTGGCGACCAGCTGACCGATGTTGACCATCGGGTCGTTGCGCTTCCACGCCGGGTCCGTCGAGGGGCCCCACATGCTCTCTGCGTTGAAGCCGCCCGCATCCTGCATCGCCAGCCCGATCAGCATCGGCCACCAACCCTCGGAGGGATTGAGGAAGCCCGACAGTGAAGCGGCGTAGATGAACTTCTGCGGGTGGTAGATCGCATACGTCAGCGCGCTGCTGCCGGCCATCGAGATGCCGACCACCGCGTTGCCGTTCTGCGACACGCCCCGGTTGGCCTCCAGCCAGGCCGGGAGTTCCTGGGTCAGGAACGTCTCCCACTTGTAGGTGTAGTCCTGGCCGTTACCCCGTGACGGCTGGTACCAGTCGGTGTAGAAGCTGGACTGACCGCCGACCGGCATGACGACCGACAGCCCGGACTGGTAGTACCACTCGAACGCCGGGGTTTCGATGTCCCAGCCGTTGTAGTCATCGCGGGCGCGTAGACCGTCGAGCAGGTACACCGCGTGCGGCCCACCGCCCTGAAACTGCACCCGGATGTCGCGGTTCATCGCCGCGGAGAACACATCCAGGTACTCGACGGGCAGACCCGGCCGGGAGAACGCGTTAGCGGTCGCCGACCCCCCGAAGATGCCGGCCAGACCGGGCAGGGTCGCCGCAGCTACGGCGGTCACCGCCAACCGGCGCAACAGTTTGGTTCTGGTACCTCGGTACCTCTTTGAGAACTTCATAACGGCAACCAACCCACCTTTCATCGCTTGTTACAAAGCAATTGCCGTCGCTTTCCTGCGTTATGAAACACGCACTCCGGCCCGGTCGACGCGCGCAACACTCGGTTGCCACGTCGCGGTTGGCTAACGATTACGACTCGCCGCGGACTCAAGGCCCGCCGATGTGCCGTGTGACCAGTGAGAAAGCAGTGACTAGTGTGACGACGGCGCTCGGGCCGAATCGCCACGCGATAACCGGTGCAGCTGGGTCACGTGGTGCGGGCCGAGTTCGTCCAGCGACGTCACACCGAGCAGCTTCATCGTGCGGCTGACCTGCGACGACAGCATCTCGATGGCACGTCTCACTCCGGCCTCACCGCCGGCCATCAGCCCGTAGAGGTAGGCCCGGCCCACCAGCGTGAAGCGTGCGCCCAGCGCTATCGCGGCGACGATGTCGGCTCCCGACATGATTCCGGTGTCCAGCAAAACCTCGGTGTCGCCGCCGAACTCGCGTGCGGCATGGGGCAGCAGGTGAAACGGCACCGGGGCGCGGTCGAGTTGGCGGCCGCCGTGGTTGGACAGCACGATCCCGTCGACGCCGAGGTCGACGACCGCTCTGGCATCGTCGAGCGTCTGAATTCCCTTGACCACCAGGCGGTTCGGCCACTGCTTCTTGATCCAGGCCAGATCCTCGAACGTGACGGTGGGATCGAACATCGTGTCCAGGTATTCGGCGACCGTACCGGGCCAGCGGTCCAGCGACGCGAACGCCAGCGGTTCGGTGCTCAGCAGATCGAACCACCAACGGGCGCGCGGTACCGCGTCCAGCACGGTGCTCAGGGTCAGCGTCGGCGGAATCGACATGCCGTTGCGGGTGTCCCGAAGCCGCGCACCGGCGACCGGAACGTCGACGGTGACCAGCAGCGTGTCGTAGCCGGCTGCGGCGGCGCGTTCCACCAGCGCCATCGACCGGTCCCGGTCCTTCCACATGTACAACTGAAACCAGTTGCGGCCGTATGGGTTAGCCGCCTTCACGTCCTCGATGGACGCGGTGCCCAACGTCGACAGCGCGAAGGGGATACCCGCATCGGCTGCGGCACGGGCACCGGCAATCTCTCCTTCGGTGTGCATGAGCCGGGTGAACCCGGTCGGGGCGATGCCGAACGGCTGGGCCACCGCGGCGCCCAGCACGGTGCGGCTGGTGTCGACCGTCGCGACGTTGCGCAGGATGGCCGGATGAAATTCGATGTCGCGGAACGCTTGTCGGGCTCGAGCCAGGGACAGCTCGTCCTCGGCGGCGCCGTCGGTGTAGTCGAACGCCGCTCTGGGGGTGCGGCGCCGCGCCAGCAGCCGCAGGTCATCGATGGTCAGCGCGTCGGCCAGCCGGCTCTGCACGCCGAACCGTGGGGCGCGAAAACCCAGCAGCGGAACCAACTCCGCGGGCCGCGGTACCCGTCGCTTCACGACGGGTCCGGCGCGATGATCAGCCAGCCATGCGGTGCGACGTCGACCTCGTTGACCTCGTCCGGTGGCGGTGCACCGGATCCAGCGACGATGCGGCCCGGACCGAACCCGAGGTCGGTCATCACGACCCCAGCCGGCGCGTCGTCCATGTTGAGCGCGACCACCAACGTGTCGGTGCCGTTGCGGGTTTCGTACACGTACTGACGGTTGCTCAGGTGCAGCGCCGACGTGCGCGCATTGTGCAGCCAGGGATGTCGTCTGCGCAGCCCGATCAAGTGCTGATGCAGCCGGAACACATCGTGGCCGTACTCGTCGGCGGTCGGTGCGGGACCGAACTCCGGTCGCACCGCGTCGTCGCCGCCGAACCGCTCCTCTTTGACGCCGGTGTAGGCGAATTCGTCGCCGGCGTACACGCTCGGGGTACCGCCGGTCGTGAACAGCAGCACCAGCGCGTGTTCGAGATGACCGGTGTGTTCGAGCCGGCTGGCGATCCTGGTCACGTCGTGGTTGCCGACGAACGTCAACGGGACGAAGGTGTCCAGGAATTCGTTGTGGCGCAGCAGCGCCCAGTCCAGTTCGTAGAAGTTGCCGTCGACAAGAGCGCTCCAGATCGCCTTCCACAGCTCGTACTGGGTCACCGAATCGAAGCGCGCCTGCGCGACCATCTCTGCGTAGTCGCCGTGGATCACCTCTGCGAGGAACCAGGCGTCGGGATAGGCCGCGCGCACGCGCGGCAGCACCGCGGCCCAGAACCGGTCGGGCACTGCGTAGGCCGCGTCCAGGCGCCATCCGTCGGCGCCGCGGCCCAGCCAGTGCGTCAGCACGTCGATGGTGTAGGAGATGACCTCGGGATTGTCGTGATCCAGGGCGATCAGGTCGCCGTGACCTTCGAATGTGTCCAAGCCGTTGGGGCCCTTTCGGAACCATTCGGTGCGGGCGAAATCAGCTGCGACGTGGTTGAATACGCCGTCGAGCAGGATCCGCAGCCCGCGGCTCTTGGCCTCGTTGACCAGCGCGTCGAAGTCGTCGTCGTCACCGAGCCGGGGGTCGATGCGGTAGTGGTCGACGGTGTCGTAGCCGTGGCTGCGCGAGGCGAACACCGGCCCCAGCGCGATCCCGGAGGCCCCGAGTTCGATGGCGTGGTCGAGCCACCCGATCACCCGGCGCAGCCGGTGTTCGGCAGGGCCCGGCGGCGGATCGGCCGGATACGCGCCGACGAAGCCCAATGGATAGATCTGCCACCAGATCACGTGCTGGACCCAGGCGGGCTCAGTCATGCCCGGTACTTCGCTTCGTAGAGCGCCTTCATCGGTTCGGCGAATTCGGCGACAGGACCGTCGGCCCTCACCCCGGGAGCGACAATGGTGATCGGCAGCGGCGCCACCGGCGACGGCGGTGCGCCCCACTCCTTCAGCCAGCCGCTCAGCTGCGCCGAGGAGGTCGCGTAGACGATGCGATCCAGGCCTACCCAGGCGTGCGCGGCCGAGCACATCGGGCAGTGCTCACCGGAGGTGTAGACGGTGGACCTGGCACGTTCGGCGGGGGTGAGGAAGGCGGCGGCCCAGCGCGCGATCGCGAACTCCGGGTGGCGGGTGTGGTCGCCGTCCTTGACCCGGTTGCGGTCCTCGAACCGGGTCTGGCCGTCGGCGTCGACCAGGATCGAGCCGAACGGCTCGTCACCGTTGTCGAGCGCCTCACGCGCCAACTCCACGCAGCGGCTCAGGCGGGCGAGGTCGTCGTCGCTGAGTGCCATCGACCGCAGTCTACGGGGCGCTGACCTCCAGACGACACGCACATGAGGCCGCGATCGGGACATCGGCACGCGCCATGGCCAGCGCCAACTGCTGACCGATGATCGTGGCTTCGTCGATGCGGCCCAGCCGCTGCAGGCATTCGTGGTAGCCGTGCAGGCTCCACACGTTGTTGGGGTGCTGGCAGGGCCGCGGCAGGGTGCGATCGAGCCCGAGGTCGGCGGCGTACACGCTGGCCGCCCGCTCGACGTAGCCTTGCTCGAGCAGTAGCGCGCCGTAGGCGTGCCGGGTGGGCTGCATCCAGCCCCACGGTTCGTCGTAGGGCAGCGCGTCGTCGAGCGCGATCGCCGTCTCCAGTCGCGCGAACGCTTCGTCGAATTCGCCGTCGCGGTAGGCGATCTCACCGGCGAGCATCTGCGAGGCGATCGCCAAGATGTCGAGCACGGTGTTGTTGAACAGGTACCGGGTGTCGGGGATGCGGCCGTAGGCGTTCAGGAACGCGTCGCGCTCGGCGTGGGCCGCGACGAGATTTCCGTTCACCGCGTGGGCCACGCCGCGGCCGTAGTGGATGGTGGCCGCGGTGGAGCAATACAGGTCTAGATTTTGCGGCAGTCGGTGGGCGATCAAGTCGTCCCAGCGGCCGAACCGGACCAGCGCGTGGATGCCCAACGGCACGAACGCCTCGAGCCAGTCGGCCATCGGCGGGCTCTCGATCCGCAGCAGGTCCGGTGTCAGCTGAGCGGCGAGTTCGTCGGCGGCGGCGAATGCGGCGCGCGAATTGCCTTCCAGCATTGCCGAATACACGATGAAGTGCAGGTTGTGGGCGCGGTAGAGCGAGTAGAAGTTCAGCGGCCCTTCCCGGTCGACGAACCGCCGGTCGACGCGCGCCGCAGTCGAGTTCGCGATCACAGAATCCCGATAGTTGCCGCACAGCACGTCGATGTGGCTGGGCATGTGCAGCAGATGGCCGGCGTCGGGCACCAGATCGCGCAGCAGGTCGGCGGCGGGCAGCGCATCCTGTGGGTTCGGCGACATCTCCATGGTGTGCAGGTACAGGTGCAGGATGCCGGGATGTTCACGTCCGGCGGCGCCGGCCAGCGCGCGGTCGAGGATCTGTTTGGCCGCCAGCACTCGCGAGCCGACAGCCGGTTCGCCGGTCCTGGTGTCCCACAGCGCCCACGCCGTCACGTTGACCAGCGCGTCGGCGGCCAGGGTCTGCACATCGACGTCGTGGGGATACGTGTCGCCGAGTGTCTGCATCGCATCGGCATAGGCCGCGCCGCCGGCGCTCAGCGCCTCGGCGTCATCGGGATCGGCGGTCGGAAACCGTTGCCGCAGTGCTTCGATCAGCGCCCGTTCGACCGGCGAAGCGCGGCCGTCGGCGGCCAGCCCGAGTTCCGTTCTGGCCCTGGCCAATGACGTGGCGGCCTCGACGGGGTCGAACGCGTCCCATCCCTTGTTGTAGTTGGGCCCGACCGAGTACGCGATTCCCCACCGCGCGATGGCCAACTCGGGGTCGAGATCCAGCGCGCGCTCGAAGCACCTGATCGCCTCGTCGTGGTTGAACGCGTACGCCCACACCATGCCGCGGTCGAACCACGTTTGGGCCTCCGGCACGGTGGTGTCGGTGGGCCGGTGATAGCCGCCCAAGTCGTAGTAGGGCTCGGCATGGGCAACGGTCATAAGGCACGGTAGTTCAGCCGCGCGGCGGCGGCGCGCTGATTCGACAAGCTGCTCTAGAACGTGTTCTAGTGCTCCAATGGTGGAGTTCACCCATATCGGCGACGTCTCCTCAGCCGAGATCGCGCAGCTGCGCGAGGTCTATGCCCCGCTCGCCGAGTCCGTCAGGGAACTGGTCGACGCGACCATCCGCACCGAGGTCGACGCGCAGACGGTGGCGGCGGTCCGGGCGCAGATCGATGCGGCCACCGCGCAGCTGCGTTCGCAGCAGTGCGACGGACCGTTCGGGGTGCGCTTCACCACCGACGGGGACCGCATGGCGTGGGGCAACCCGGTGATCGGCATCCGGAATCCGTTCGCGCCGCCGCTGGTGGTGCACCGCGACGCCGACGGGCGCGTGCACACCGACTTCGACATGGGTGCGGCCTACGAGGGGCCGCCGGGTCACGTGCACGGCGGCATCGCCGCGCTGGTGCTCGACCACCTGCTCGGTGAAGCGGCAGCCGACGGGCTGAACCCGCGCTTCACCGGCACCATCACGCTGCGCTACCTGCGCACCACCCGGCTCGGCCGGTTACACGCCGAGGCGAAAATCACCCACAGCGAGGGCGTCAAGACCTATGCCACAGGTTATTTGGCCGATGCCGAGGGTGTGACCGTGGAAGCCGAAGGGGTGTTCATCACGCCGAAGTGGGCTCGCGAACAGTAGCGATGCTCGACAGGCTGCGGGTGATCGTCGCGATCTCGGCGACGAGCACGCGGGCCGCGCCGTTATCGGCGGCCAGGTCAGCGGCCCGATCGCGCACCTGCTGGTTGGCCGCGGTGAGCGCGGCCAAATCGACCGTCCACGGTGCGGCCGGGCTCGGCGGCGCGCCGCGCAGCGCATCCACATAGTCGTCTATCGCCGCGACGAATTCGGCCGGCACGTTGGCGAGCGGCTGCGGCGGCAGGCTGGCCTCCAGCGCGGTACACGCGGCGGTGACAGCGTTGAGCGCCGCCCGGTACGAACGCAGCCAGCGGCGCAGCCCGGGGGAGTCCAGCCGTGCCGCGCCGGATGCCGCTTCGAACGAGGCGCGGGCCCGGAAGGCCTTCTGCCACGCCGCCGACACCGCCTCGGCGGGACGGTCGAGTTCGTGCACGAAGGCTTTGATAATCGTTGCGGCGTAGTCGATCTCGGTCTTCAGCAGCTCACCGGAGCGTTGCCGCAGCCGGATCAGCGAGTGGTCGGGAAACGATACGTGCGCCACCACGGCCAGTCCGCCGCCGATGACCAGGGAGAACAACCGGTCTTCGGCCGTCGCGCCCGACGTCGCCGAGCCGATGTCGAGCAGGAACACGACGGCCCCGGCCAGTGCGGCGCTGACCGCGAGGTAGCCGAACCGGCTGACCCAGTAGGTAATCGCGATGAACAGCGTCGCCAACACCGCCGCGACATATCCCGTCGGCTCCACCAACAGCGTGATCGCCGACGTCAGCACGACGCCCGCCGCGATGCCCGCGATGCGCCCGATACACCGGGTGTAGGTGTGCGCGGTCTCCGGGCGCAGCACCATCAGCACCGTCAGCGCCGCCCAGTACCCATGGTTGACGGGGGCGAAGCGGTCGGCGGCGATGCCCGCCGTGACGGCCGCCGACAACCGCACGGCGTGGCGCAACACCGGTGACGTCCACGTCAGATGGTCGCGCATCAAGCCCACCGCCCTGCGGACCGGGCTGATCAGGTCGGGTCGGTACAGGTCGGGGAACCGCAGTTCTGCAGCCTCGTGTAACTGCTGTGAAAGCCGTTGCGCGGTCGTGGCTTCCGGTCCGGTGATCATCGACACCGCGGTGTCGACGCGGACGAGCGCGTGCTCGGCGTCGCGGCGCGCAGTGTGTTTGTGATCGGCGATCGCGTCGAGCACGGCCGCCGCCGAGCCCAGCATCTGTGACACCTCGTCGCGCTCGCCGTCGGAGGAGCCGCGGAACGCGTGCAATGTCGTCATGATCCGCTCGGGCAGCCGATGTCCGCCGAGGTAGGCCTTCGGTCGCCGGCTGGCCTGGGTGTCCATGAACGCGTCGCGCAACGACGGCGACAGTGCCGCGTCCAGCGGCGCCGCCCGGTCGGCGGCGACCTGGCGGGCATCGTCGGCCAACGACCGGTAGGCGTTCGACAACGCCTCCCGCTGGGTTCGCCACCGCTGCGGTGGCCACACGGCGATCAGTGCCGCCTGCAGACATCCCGCCGCGATCGTCAGAACCGTCGGCACCAGCACCGAGGACACCGTGGGCGCCACCGGTGGTGTGACCACCAGCAGCGCGCTGGCGGCCGCGCCCACCAGACCGGCGTTGCCGCCCAGCGCCCATTGCAGTCCAGCGGCGAAACACCACAGCGCCACCGCCACGACGAACAGCACGTTGTAGGCGCCGGTCAGGGCGCCGAGCAGGACAGCGCCGCCCATCTGCAACGAGACCGTGACGACCAACGGCACCCGGCCGCCGGGGCTGTCCTGCAGCGCGATCGCACCGGCGATCGCAGCGGCCCCCGCAGCCCACAACGCGGCCGCGCCCGAGTGCCACAGCAGCGCGACGGCCGCCATCGCGATGACCCCGAGCAGGCTGCGCACAACCGCCCCGATGTCCGGCGACGTCGGCCGCAGGGCTTCGAAAACCTTGGGCCCGGTGGTCACCTCCCCATTCTGACGCCTATGCGGCCGGTACCGGTGCACTACACGCCGTCACCGTATCCGGTCTGAACGCGAAGAAAATGCGTCCACCGCTATCCGTAGAGCGAATCCGATTGCCGCGCTGAGTATTCGAAAACTGCCGCCACCGTCAGTGGACCGTTGCGCCGCAGCGAGTTCGCAATTCGGGTGATAGCGGCGGTATCGCGGAGATAAAGTCAGCGCACTGCTAACGGAAGGGGAGCTGTGATGAGCACAGCGGCCGAACGTGCAGCTCAACTTGATCTGGTCGCACGGCTCAAGTCGGCGTATCCCGAGCTTCCCGACGCCCCGACGCCGGATCAGCTCGACCACGGCCGCATCACCGCGTACCTCAAACCCGTCCACGACGTGGGTGGTGAACCCGACGCGCCGATGAAGTACGAGAACAAGCAGTACGAGCTATGGGAGCACATGACGTACGTCATCTGCGAAGTGCTGGCGTGGCGCGGGATATGGCTCTCGGAGGAGCGCCGGCGCATCGGCAACGTCGACGTCGGGCGCGCCCAGTACCTGGGGCTGCCCTATTACGGCCGCTGGCTGTTGGCTGTCGCACGGGTGCTGGTGGAAAAGCACCACATCGCGCTCGGCGAGTTGAGCGAGCGGATGGCCGAGGTCGCCGCGCGCTACGAGGGCGGACTGGCCGGCAAGGCGCTGGAGGCCCAACCGAAGTGCGAAGGGGACGGGTCGGCCGTCAAACGCAACGCCCACCACAAACACGCGGTGGGCAAGGGTGACCCGCAGGTTTACGCCGGGCAGGCCGGCGAGCCGAAGTTCAACGTCGGCGACGCCGTGGTGGTGCGCGAACTGCCGGTCGTGTTCTACACCCGCACACCCGAATATGTGCGGGGCGCGACGGGTGAGATCGCGACCGTCGCCTACGAAAGCCCCGCCGCCGAGGACGAGACCTGGGATCGCCCGGACGCACAGCCGGAGTGGTTCTACGTGGTCCGGTTCAACATGTCCGAGTTGTGGGACGGCTACACCGGCACCGCCGATGACGTCATCCAGACCGAAATTCCCGAACGCTGGCTGGCATCAGCCACCTGAGTCACAGGGGCGCACATGACTGAGCACGACCACGACCACGACCACGACCACGAACGGACCATCGCCCCGATGGTCGACGAAATCACCGACTTCGAGGTGCTCGAGATCGCGCTGCGCGAACTGTGTATCGAGAAGGGCATCTTCACCGCCGAGGAGCATCGTCGTTTCACCGAGTTCGCCGAACAGATCGGTCCGACACCGGCTGCCCGACTGGTCGCGCGGGCGTGGTTGGATCCCGAGTTCCACCAACTCGCGTTGAGTGAACCGATGACGGCCAGCAAGGAAGTCGGCGTCGACTGGATGGAACCGACCGGGTTCGGCACGCCAAGCGATTTCACCGCGTTCGAGATCCTCGCGGACACCCCTACCGTGCACCACGTCATCGTGTGTGCGCTGTGCTCGTGTTATCCGCGCCCGATCCTCGGCAATTCCCCGGAGTGGTACCGCACGCCGAACTACCGACGCCGCCTGGTCCGCTGGCCGCGTCAGGTGCTCGCGGAGTTCGGCCTCTACCTGCCCGACGAAATCGCCGTCCGGGTGCAGGATTCCAACCAGAAGCACCGATTCATGGTGATGCCGATGCGCCCGCACGGCACCGACGGCTGGACCGAAGACGAGTTGGCGCAGATCGTCACGCGCGACTGCCTGATCGGTGTCGCCCTGCCGAAGCCGGGCGTGACCACCAACGTGATCACCGAAACCCGCCCCGCGATCCACCCGGTCACGTGAACGCCGCATCCGACCCGACGCCGGTCGCACCACTGCAGCAGGTCGTGCGGCGCAACCAGGTCTGGCCGCGGATGGCGGCCAAGTACGGCGTGGACAACCCGGTGCCGCCGTGGAAGACCAGCCTCGACGGTATGTGCGATGCGCTCGACCGCGCCGCGTGCGACACCGGAGCGCCGAACTTCAAGGAACGCCGCGACGAGGAGGACGCGTTGTCGGCGACGGTGTACGCGGACCTGCCCTATCCGGAGAACCAGTTGATGGCGCTGGCGCATTCGCTGCTCGCCCGCGGGATCGTCGACGCCACCGAACTCGAGCGGCGGATGGCCGCCGTGCGCGACCGGCTGCAGGCCTGACCGCAGCAGCGTCCGGTTCACCGCCGTCGCGGTAAGTTCGGCTTCGTGGAGAAAGTCATCATCACCCTGCGGGGCGCCGAGCCGGACGAAAAGTGGTGCGCGCGAATGCGCGCCCGGGTGGCGGCCGACCTGCTCGACATGGATCTTCCGGGCCTTGCCATCAACCTGCGCGACGAGGTGGTGCGAGACTCACTGATGACGCTGACGACGATGGATCCCGCGGTGGTCGGTTTCGTCACGCTGTGGACCCAACAGTCCTACGGCCAGCAGGTGCGGGCCGCGATCGAGCGGCTGCAGTCCGAAGCCGATGACGTCGCCGCCTATCTGGTCACCGAGTCCGTTCCACTGCCCCCGCCCGACACCGTGCCTGGTCAACGCAGCCGGGGCCTGGCCAACGTCGCACTGCTGCGCCGCCCCGCCGACATGGACGAGGCGACCTGGCTCGCGCGGTGGCACATCGACCACACCCCGGTGGCCATCGAGACCCAGGCGACGTTCGGCTATACGCAGAACGCCGTCGTGCGCGCGTTGACGCCGGACGCACCGATGCTCGCGGCGATCGTCGAAGAACTGTTCCCGCAAGAAGCCGTGGCGGACCTGCACGCGTTCTTCGGCGCCGCCGATGACGACGATTTGCGGATGCGGATGGAGCGGATGGTGGCCAGCACGGCGGCGTTCGGCGCCAACCGTGACGTCGACACCGTGCCGACGAGCCGCTACGTGTACCGCACGCCGTTCGCCGCCAACCCGACGCGCCGTACAGTCGACCGGTGACCGAAGTGCAACCAGCGCCCCTGCAGATCAGCGACGAGAACCGGGTCCGTACCCTGACGCTGAACCGGCCTGAGGCCCTGAATGCGTTCAACGAACAGCTGTATCACGCCACCGCGACCGCGCTGCGCGACGGCGCCGACGACCCCGAGGTGGCCGTCGTCCTGTTGACCGGATCGGGCCGGGCGTTCAGCGCGGGCAACGACCTCAAAGAAATGCAGCGCCGCATCACCGAACCGGCGTTCAACCAACAGGGCAGCCACTTCACCACGATGATCGACGCGCTCGCCGAGTTCCCCAAGCCGCTGATCTGTGCGGTCAACGGCGTCGGAGTCGGTATCGGCGCAACGATTCTCGGCTACGCCGATCTGGTGTTCATGTCCTCGACGGCGAAGTTGAAGACGCCGTTCACCAGCCTCGGAGTAGCACCCGAGGCCGCGTCGTCATATCTGCTGCCGCGGCTGCTGGGGCGGCAGAACGCCGCCTGGCTACTGATGTCATCGGAGTGGGTCGACGCCGACGAGGCGCAGCGAATGGGGTTGGCGTGGAAGGTGTGTGAACCCGACGACCTGTTGGTGCAGGCCCGCCACCACGCCAACATCCTTGCCGAAAAACCGATTCCGAGCCTGATGGCGGTGAAGCAGACCATCGTCGCCCCGACGCGTGCCCAGATCGCCGCCGCGACGGCCAGGGAGAACGAGCACTTCGCCACGTTGATGGGCACCGCCGCCAACGCCGAGGCGCTCGCCGACTTCACCGGCCGTCGCGCAGCCCGGTGATCGCCGATGGCCGGTGATCGCGCAGTCAGCGGCCGGATGGAGGGCCACGGCTTCTACACCGCACACTCCGCGGCTCAGCACGTCTTCGGTGAGCAGGCCCTGGACTGGCTCGAACAGGCCGCCGCCGAGGTGACGCCGCCCGCGGCCGGGCTGCCGTTCGTGATCGCCGACTTCGGTGCGGCCGGCGGCGGCAACTCGCTGGAGCCGATGCGACGCGCGCTGACCGCCCGCGTCGGGTCGGGTCCCGCGATGGTGGTGCACACCGACATCCCCGGCAACGACTTCTCGGCGTTGTTCGAGCTGCTGCAGTCCGCACCGCAGAGCTATCTGCACGCCGCGGACGTGTTCGCCTACGCGGCGGGCCGCTCGTTCTATGAACGGCTGTTTCCCGACGGGTACCTGTCGCTGGGCTGGTCCTCGATAGCGGTGCACTGGCTGAGTCGCCTCGACGTGACGATCCCCGATCACATCTACTCGACGTTCGCCACGGGCGACGTTCGGCTCGCGCTGCAGCAGCAGTCGGCGCGGGACTGGCGAACGTTCCTGCGGCACCGCGCGGCCGAGCTGCGCGCGTCGGGCCGGCTGATCGTGCTCGGTGGTGCGAACGAGGACGACGGCACCAGCGGCGCGGAGGGGTTGATGAACGCCGCCAACGACGGTCTGCGCGCGTTGGTCGAGGTCGGGGCAGTGCGGTCCGCCGAATACCGGCGCATGACGATCCCCACCTGGAATCGCACGCCGGGGGAGTTCGTCGCACCGTTCGACGACCCGCGGCTGCGGGAACGGCTGGATCTGCGGCGCACCGAACTGCGCTCGGCGCCGGATCCCTATCTCTTGGCCTACCAACGCGACGGCGATCTGGACGCCTACGTCGCCGCGGTCGTGGAAGCGTTTCGCGCGGCGTTCGAGGAGTCGTTGTGGGCGGCGCTGGATTCCGACCGCGACGCGACGGCACGTGACCGCATCCGCGCGGCGTTCGACGCCGAACTCGCCGGGCGGGTGGCCGCAGACCCCGAGGGGTGCGCTACCGCGTGGCGGGTGATGGTGCTGGACATCGCCGCGCGATGAGGCCCCAGACCCTCATACCGTCTAGTGGTTGACAGCCTTGGTGCAGCCGTCCGCCTCGTGATGGGCCGCGATGATCGCGCGCAGGGTGCGCCTGCACCGTCCGCAGTCACCGCCGGCGCCGCAGGCCTCGGCGATCTGCTTGGACGTCGTCGCGCCGTTGGCGACCACCTCGTCGACGTCGCTGCTCGTGATTCCCATGCATAGACAGACGAACACGGGCGCACCTAACCGCTCTGCTCGTCGATGCTCATGATGTGGGCGAACCTGCCCACGAACTGGCTGGGGTAGGCACCAAGGCCCGCCTGGCGCAGCCATTCGGCAGCGTGGTCGGGGTGGTCGATCCACTGCCGGGCGGCTTGCTCGTTCTCGATCTCCTGCAGGACCATCACTTCCTGCCCGTCATCGAGCGCCCGATACACCCAGATCTTGCGCACGCCCGCGCGCTTGAACCGGTCCAACCCGTCCTGCACCTTGGCCATCAGCAAACCGATATCTTGCACCGACGACATGACGCCGACAATGACGCGTCCCACGTGATCCGCGGGCGACGGCGGGTACAGGTCGATCTTCTCCACCACCTCGCCGCCGAAGATGGGCGGAATATCGTCGACACCGGAAATATCGAACAACTCGAATATCGCGGGGGATCGCAAAACCTCGCGGATCGAGCCGGCCTGCCGAATTCCTATTGTGGTCAATACCCGCTGGGGCTCCCAAATCGAGTTGTAGAGCACCACGTGGTGGGCGCCGATCGACGCCAGTCCGTCACGACGTTTCTTGAGCCAACCCCACATCCGTTCTACGTCATCGACACGGAAATCACAGGCGAGAATGAAGGAATGCAGGTCGCGCTCACCCATCCCTATTTCCCCCTGCCCGATACGCCGGTTTTTGGTTAGCGGAGTCTAACCTTAGTTAGCGTAGGCAGTCCAGCGTTGATCCATCCTCGACGGCCCACAGCCCGTCAATCACTCGCCAGAATGCCGAAAAGTCGCGTCGCACAAGCGTAGCGGCTGTGCTTTGATTACTGTCTGCACTAGATTGGATCGCACACAACCGCTAGCGACGCTTGACCAGCCCTCACGGTGCTAAGGAGCCCCCGATGCAAGGCGACCCGGACGTTCTGAAGTTGCTCAACGAGCAATTGACAAGCGAACTCACAGCCATCAACCAGTATTTCCTGCATTCGAAGATGCAGGCCAATTGGGGCTTCACTGAACTCGCCGAATACACCCGCAAAGAATCATTCGACGAAATGAATCATGCGGAGGCGATCACCAATCGAATTCTCATGCTCGACGGGCTGCCGAATTACCAGCGGCTATTCTCGCTGCGAATCGGCCAGAACCTGCGCGAACAATTCGAGGCCGACCTCGCGATCGAATACGAAGTGATGGAGCGGCTGAAGCCCGGCATCATCATGTGTCGCGAGAAGGAAGACGCCACGACCGCCACGCTGCTCGAGGGAATCCTCGCCAGCGAAGAGGAGCACATCGACTACCTCGAGACGCAGCTGCAGTTGATGGACAAGCTGGGCGACGAACTCTATGCGGCACAGTGCGTCTCCCGGCCGCCGACCAGCCTCTGACCCCCGCGTTTCCGCACACCTGCTCCCGGCAACCCTTCCGTCGGCCGGCGTAACTTCTCTAGCTTGTCTAACGATAGGCCGGGAGGGATACCGGCCGACGGAAGGCAGGGATGGAAAGTCCGGCGACACCCGCCGCCGCCGAGGATCGTGAACCCGGCGCGCTGATCAGCCCACAGCGCCGCAACTTCATTTTCGTTGCGGTGCTCCTCGGCATGCTGCTCGCCGCGCTGGACCAGACGATCGTCGCGACCACCCTGCCGACGGTGGTGGCCGACCTCGGCGGCGCCGGCCACCAGTCGTGGGTGGTGACGAGCTACCTGTTGGCCTCGACCATCGCCACCGCTGTGGTGGGCAAGCTCGGTGACCTGTTCGGGCGCAAGGCCGTGTTCGGGACGGCAGTGCTGGTCTTCCTGATCGGTTCGGTGCTGTGCGGCATCGCCGGGTCGATGACGGCGCTGGTCGCATCGCGCGCTGCGCAGGGTGTCGGTGGCGGCGCCATCATGGTGACGGCCACCGCGCTGATCGGCGAGGTGATCCCGCTGCGCGATCGCGGCCGTTACCAGGGCGCGTTGGGCGCCGTCTTCGGTGTGACGACGGTGGTCGGGCCGCTGCTGGGCGGCTACTTCACCGACCACCTCAGTTGGCGGTGGGCGTTCTGGATCAACATCCCGGTGGGCGTCGTGGTGTTCTTCGTGGCAGCGGCCGCCATCCCCGCGCTCAGCGGGCGCGAGCGGCCCGTCATCGACTACGCCGGCATCGTGTTCGTCGGCCTGGGCGCGACCGGGCTCACGCTGGCGACCAGCTGGGGCGGCAGCACCTACCCCTGGGCTTCGCCGACGATCATCGGGTTGTTCATCGGCTCGGCGGCCGCGCTTGCGATCTTCGTCCGGGTGGAAACCCGTGCGGTCGAACCGATTCTGCCGATCCGGCTGTTCAGCAGCCCGGTGTTCACGGTGTGCTGCGTGCTGTCGTTCATCGTCGGGTTCGCGATGCTGGGCGCGTTGACGTTCCTGCCGACATACATGCAGTTCGTCGACGGCGTCTCGGCCACCGAGTCTGGGCTGCGCACGCTGCCGATGGTGGTCGGCTTGCTCATCACCTCGATCGGCAGCGGCGCCATCGTCGGGCGCACCGGGCACTACAAGGTCTTTCCTGTCGTCGGCACCGCGGTGATGGTGGCGGGCTTCGTGCTGATGTCCCGGATGGACGCCGACACGTCGCTGCTGGCGCAGTCGGCATACCTGTTCATCCTTGGCACCGGCATCGGCATGTGCATGCAGGTACTCGTGCTGATCGTGCAGAGCACGGTCGGCTTCGCCGATCTGGGCGTCGCGACGTCGGGCGTGACGTTCTTCCGGGCGATTGGAAGCGCGTTCGGCGCGGCGATTTTTGGATCGCTGTTCGCCAACTTCCTCAACGCCCGCATCGGCGGAGCCCTGGCTGTCAACGGTGCGCCGCCGGCGGCCGCGCAGTCCCCGCAGGTGTTGCACGGGTTGCCATCCGACGTCGCCGCACCGATCGTCACTGCCTACGCCGACTCGCTCGGGTTGGTGTTCTTGTTCGCGGCGCCGGTCGCGTTCATCGGTTTCCTGGTCGCGCTGACGCTCAAGGAAGTGCCCCTGCACGAGATGGAAACGGCGGCGGTCGATCTCGGCGACGGCTTCGCGATGCCCGGCACCGAGAATTCGGAGCAGGTGCTGGAATCCGCGATCGGCCGCCTGCTACGCCATTCACCCGAGATCCGGCTGCGCAGCATCGCGGGCCGGCCAGGCTGCGAACTCGACGTCGCGCGGCTGTGGGCGTTGATCCAGATCTATCGGCACAACCAGGCCTTCGGCTCCGCGCGGCTCACCGAGATCGCCGATCGCCTCCGGGTGCCGTGCGAAGTCATCGAGCCCACCTTCGAGCAGTTGGTCGCCACCGGCTATGCGTTGCGCACCGGTGATCGGTTCTGGCTCACGCAAGCCGGCGCGCAGCAGGTCGACACCGCCTCCTCGGTGCTGGTCAACGCGATCACCGAGAAGCTCGCCAAATCGCAGACGTTCGAGGGCAGACCCGGCCATGCGCAGGTGGAGGCGGCGCTGGAGCGCATCGCGCATCGTGTGCTGGCCCAGCGGGAGTGGGACGACGAGCGCGGCGAGATCACGGCTACCAAGATGTGAGCGTCGCTACCGTCCCCGATTCTAGAACGTGTTCCACCGGCGCGGCGCCGCGCGTACGATCTCGGCCATGAGCCGTATAGGGGAGTTCGCCGATGACGACGCGGCCGCCTGGGTGGTCAAGTCGCCCGACATCGGCGTCGCGATGGCCGGTTTCACCAACGCGGTCTACACCAAGAACCGGCTTCCGATGCGGGTCCGTGAGCTGGCCAGGATGGTCATCGCGCTGGACAACGAGTGCGTGGTGTGCCAGAACACCCGCGACTCGGCAGGTATCGCGGCCGGCGTCGACGAGGATCTTTACGATCATGCCGCGCAATGGCGGACGTGGCCGGGCTACAGCGGCCAGGAGCGCGTCGCCGCGGAGTTCGCCGAACGGTTCGCCTCCGACCACACCGCCCTGCGTGACGACGAGGACTTCTGGGCCCGCTGCCGTGAGCACTTCGACGACGAACTGCTCACCGACCTGGCCCTGTCGTGCGCGATGTGGTTGGGCATGGGCCGGATGCTGCGCACCCTCGACATCGGCCAAAGCTGCAAGATCACGCTGTAACGAACCCCGCGAGCCCGCACAATTACCGCATGACATCGCGGACCGCCGAACCGCTCGCCGCCGCGGCGATCGCCCAACTCGAGGCCGACGGCGTCACCACGCTGATCGGTACGGTCGTCAACCCCGCCGGGCTCACGCTCGCCAAGACCGTGCCGCTGCGCCGGATGGGCTCGTTCGCCGAGCCCGGCCTGGGCGCCAGCCCGGTCTGGCATGTGTTCGCCATCGATCAGACCGGCATCGTCTTCGGGGACGCGATCGGCGTGGTGGGCGATCAGCGGATACGCATCGATCTGGGCGCCCTTCGCATCCTCGGCGACGGGTTGGCCTGGGCTCCGAGTGCGTTCTTCAACCAGGACGGCTCACCGGATCCCTACTGCAGCCGCGGCACGCTGCGCAGGGTGGCCGATCGGCTGGCCGATGCGGGCATCGACGCGGCCGTCGGGCACGAGATGGAGTTCGTGCTCGTCGCACCGGACGGCGGCGCGCTACCGTCGCAGCTGTGGGCCCAATACGGGCTTGCCGGCGTACTGGAGTTCGAAGGCTTCGTCCGCGATGTCACCAACGCCGCTGCCGCCTCGGGTGTTTGGATCGAGCAGTTCCACCCCGAGTACGGGCGCAACCAGTTCGAGATATCGCTGTCTCCGGCGCCACCGGTGGCCGCTGCCGACCAACTGGTGCTGATGCGCATCATCATCGGCCGGGTCGCTCGCCAACACGGGATGCGGGTCAGCCTGTCACCGGTGCCGTTCGCCGACAGCGTGGGATCCGGTTCGCATCAACACCTTTCGCTGACCCGCGGGGAAATGCCCCTGTTTCCCGGGGATAACGGCGATGGTGCCGCGTCGATAACAGCCGATGGCCAAGCCGCGATAGCCGGGCTGATCGCCGGCCTGCCGGAGGCCCAGGGCGTGCTGTGCGGTTCGGTGCTGTCGACGATGCGGCTCAAGCCGGGGCTTTGGTCAGGTGCGTATCTTTGCTAGGGCACCGAGAACCGGGAGGCCGCAGTACGTTTCGTATCCGGCGGGCCGAGCAACCCGGGCGGCGCCAATGTCGAGGTGAAGGTGATCGACCCGTCGGCCAACCCGTATCTCGCGACGGCTGCCATCCTGGGCATGGCGCTCGACGGTATCGAGCGCAAGCTATCGCCGGGGGAGGAGATCACCGTCGGCCCGGCCACCATGACGGATGCGGCTCGCGCACAGGCCGGTATCGCGCTGTTGACGTCCGACCAGTCCGATGCGCTCGACCGGCTGGACAACTCGTCGCTGCTGCGCGGAATTCTCGGCGACGCGGCCGTGGACGCCACCGTGGCGGTACGGCGCTACGAGCAGTACACCTATGGCGACATGAAGCCCGATGAACTCGCCGAGAAGTTCCGGCTGGCCTGGAGCGTGTGAGTTCAGCGGGCGGTCCGCACGCGTCTGCGCACGGCGTCGGCCACCTCGTTGAGCCCGTCGCGCGCCCATCCCACCTCGTCACACAGCCGCTGCGCATCGGCGTACAGACCGCCGTACACCGACCACTGGGTCGGCTGATCGAGCGGTTTACCTTGTGCCTGCGATGCGAGTTTTTGCACTGCCGCCGTGCAGGTCTGGACCGCCTCGCCCACTGGTTCGCCGTTGGTGAGGTCGTCGACGGAGTGAATGCCACCCATCGCGGAGACGGCGTCGCGCACCGCGGACAGCACGGTCGCGTAGTGGCGCAGAAACGCGTCGTGGTGCGGTTGCTGTTCGTCGTCGTCGCGTTCGCCGATCCGGATCAACCCGGTGATCACCGACCGCACCTGAGCGGTGATGCGGTCCGCCGCCTGAATCGTCACGCGGTAACCGTCGAAGCTGCGGTGGTCGTGGACCAGCAGCCGGCGGGGGTTGAACCGCGAGGTCTGATCGGCATGGTCCACGGTGTGACGCGCCTGCGGGGTCAGGCGTGCGAGGCCGTCGGCGTGTTGTCGCCAATGGCGTGCGGCATCCGCGTCGGGCGTCCCGTCTTTCAGCCCATCGGCCATGTCGGTCAGCAAGTCTGACAACGAATCGTTGAACGATTGGACGGCATACCCGGCGCTGCGGTACCGCAACGGGGGTGCCACCAGCAGGTTCACGGCTAACGCGACCGAGGCGCCGAGCAGCACCATGCCCACGATCTCGGGGAGCTGAGACGGCGGCGACACCCCGGGTTCGGGCATGGCGAACGCGCCGTAGGCGAAGATCGCGGCGACCGTGACGTTGATGCCCTGGCTCCCGAGCCGTCGCCAGCGTCCGATGGTCAGCGCGATTGCCAGGATGACCGGGAACAGCCACGGCTGTGCGCCCCACGGCAGCACGATCGCCCCGGTGAGGCAGACGCCGACGATCACCGCGCCGGTGTAGTGCATCGCCATCTGCACCGAGTCGGCGATGGTGATCTGCATGAGCAGCACCGCCGAGAACGGCGCGAACGTGGCGTGGCTCGCGCCGAACACCTGCGAAGCCAGCAGCCAGGCCACCGTCGCCGCCAGCACTGACTTGCCGAGCATCAGCACGTTGTCGCGGTCGAAGCTGCGCCGCGCCAGCGCGCGTCTCACGCGTCCGACGAACGCGGACAGTGCCGCACGCGTATGCACGTCACGTCTCCTTCAGCCGAGCCTCGCCGATCTGAAGGGTTTACCGCCTGTCGCCGACCTCAAACCGGCGCCGCACCGTCACACCAGGCCGGTGGCGTCGAACACCCAACTCATGTCGGCGTTCGCGAAGTCCTCCATCCAGGTCGGCGGGGCGTTGTTGGCCAGCGCGCCCATGTCCCAGTAGTCCTTCCACAACGTGACCTTGCCATTCTGAACCTTGTGCACCGAAACGAACTTCAGCACCGCCGATTCGCCTGTTGGCCAGTGCCATTCCTCGCTGTGCTCGTACATCGCGTCGACGCCGTTGTCGACCAACAGCCCACTGAAGTTCTCGTAGGACGCCAACGGCTCCAAGCCGATCTTGAGCCGCTTGACGATGTCCTCGGGCCCACGGGCGGCCGCGGTCGGGCCGACGGGCACGTCGAGGTAGATGCAGTCGTCGGACAGGAACGTCTTGAGCTCCTCCCAGTTGCGCGCGGACAACGCCTTCCACATCCCCAAGACCGTATCTTCAACTGACACTGGCTAATTCGCCTTCCTGTGCGGAGATCGCGGGCGCCTTGTGCGCTGCGCGCAGAAACCGTCCGGTGCGCTGCCGGCCGACGACATCGGTCGGTTGGCCGCCGACGAAGACCGCTCTGCCGCCGACGTAGACGGCGGTCACGGTGTCGTCGTTGCGGTTGACCATGCGCGACAAACCCCCGTACTGCTCGACGACCTCCTCGGCGTAGGAGTCCAGCGAGTCGTCCAGGTGCTCGGGGTCGATGACCACCAGATCGGCCCGGTCGCCGATGCGTAGATGCCCGGCGTCCAGGCGGTACCAGTCGGCCAGTTCACCGGTCAGCCGGTGCACGGCCTGCTCGACGCTCAGAAACGGCTTACCTGCGCGCTCGGCGTCGCGCACATGGCGCAAAAACCGCAGGCCCATGTTGTAGAAGGCCATGTTGCGCAGGTGCGCACCGGCGTCGGAGAAGCCCATCTGGATACCGGTGTCGCGCGCCAACTTCTTGAGCACGTCGGGCCGGTGGTTGGAGATCGTGGTGCGCCAGCGCAGCGCCCGACCGTGTTCGAGCACCAGGTCCAGGAACGCGTCGACGGGGTGCAGTCCGCCGCGCTCCTTGCCGACCTGACCGAACGACTTGCCGACGATCGACGTGTCCGGACATGCCACGATCTCGGCGTCGAAGAAGTCGCGCTGCCAGACCCGGATACCGAGTTTGCTCTCGTACTCCTTGCGGAACCGGCGGCGGTAGGCCTCGTCGCGCATCAGTTCGTTGCGCTCGACCTCGTCGCGCAGGTGCAGCGCGGCGGCACCGGCGCCGAACTCCTCGAAGACCACCAGGTCGATGCCGTCGGCGTAGACCTCGAACGGCACCGGCAGATGCTGCCAGCGGAAGTTTCCGCCGAGCTTGTTGACCAACCGGGCGCCCGGGCCCAGGGCATGGATGCTGTACGGATTGGACTTCACGTCGGCCGCCGAAAGCAGGCTGGTCTTGAGCGGGTTGCGAACCAAGCCCAGCGACTGCGCCAGCTGGGAAAGTAGGTTCAGCGGGTTCTGAATGTCAGGGCCCGACTGCAGCACTCGGCCGGTGCGCCGCAGCAACGCCTTGAGCCTGCGCAGCTCGCGGGGCTTGGCGTAGGTGGACGGCAGCGTGCGCGACCGGCACACGTCACCGTCGAGCTTGTCGAAAAGCAGTTGCTGCGAAGACATTCCGACAAAGCCGGCCTTCAGCGCCGCCGAGAGCCACCGCTCCAGCTGGGCCTGCTCGCTGCGGGTGGGACGCGCGTCCTTGCGAGTCGCGCGGTCCAGGCCCATGGTGGCCGCCCGCATATCGGAGTGCCCGATGAAGGCAGCGACGTTGGGGCCCAGCGGCCGAGCCTCCAACGCTGCGATGTACTGCTCGCAGTCGGTCCACGTCTTGTTGCGGTCCACGGCGTCGATGACGTGATCGCGCGGGATCGCCTCGACCCGACCGAAGATGTCGCCGGCGTCGGTACCGTCGACATGCACCGTGGACAGCGAGCAGGAGCCGAGCATCACCGTGGTTACCCCGTGGCGCAACGATTCGGCCAGCGCCGGGCCGTCGAGCACCTCGACGTCGTAGTGGGTGTGGATATCGAGCATGCCGGGCAGCACCCATTTACCCGATGCGTCGATGACGTCGGGGCAGCCGGTCGGGTCGAGGTCCGCTGCGCTGATCGCGGCGATGTGGCCGTCTCGGATGCCGATGTTTCTCACCGCGGACGGTGCGCCGGTGCCGTCGAACCAGCGGCCGTTTTCGATGATCGTGTCGTAGCTCACCCCGTCATAGAACAGCCCGCCGATGGCGGTGTCAATGAAATGGGTGAACAGATTTGCATATCTGTCTATTTTAGGCGATGACCTGGCACTACCGGTCGTCCGGGGCATACTGACGAAGATGACGCCGCTGCAGCGCTACATCGCCGAGGAAATCGCCATCGACCATGTCGACGGGCTGTTGTCCAGACGTGAGGCGCTGCGCAGGCTCGCGCTGCTCGGCGTCGGCGCGGCCGCGGCGACGGCCTTGATCACCGGCTGCAGCGATAACCGCCAGCCCGAGGGGCAGGCCCCGGTCACCTCGAGCGAGCCCGCGACGGCGGGCGCACCGCCGGGTTCGCAGACCGCGGTCGACACTACGGCGATCACCTGGCCCGGGCCCCGCGGTGAGCTGCAGGGGGCATGGGCGCAGGCGCCCGACGCCCGCGGCGCCGTGCTGGTCATCCACGAGAACAAGGGGCTCACCGACCACATCCGGTCGGTGGCGGGCCGGTTCGCGGGCATCGGCTACTCCGCGCTGGCGATCGACCTGCTCTCGGCGCGGGGCGGCACGGGCACCTTCGCCGATCCCGCGCGGGCCACCGCGGCCCTCGGCGAAATTCCGCCCGAGGACGCGGTCGCCGACCTGCGCTCCGGGGTCGACGAGCTGGTGCGCCGCGTTCCGGATCGAAAGATCGCGGCGGTCGGGTTCTGCATGGGCGGGGCGATGGTGTGGCGGCTGTTGGACGCCGGCGCACCGCGGCTGGCGGCGGCCGTGCCGTTCTACGGCCCGACACCGGAGGACCCCGACTTCTCCGGGTCCAAAGACGTTGCGGTGCTCGGGATCTACGCAGCCCAGGATCAGCGCGTCAACGCCACCGAACCGGTCGCGCGCGCGGCGCTGGAGCAGGCGGGCCTGGTGTTCGAGCTCGTCACCGAACCCGACGCCAACCACGCGTTCTTCAACGACACCGGCCAGCGCTACAACGCCGCCGCGGCGACCGACGCCTGGCAGCGGGTGCAGGACTGGTTTGCCCGCTACCTCTAGCCCATGGACCGCGAGCAGACACAGAAGGGGGCGAAAACCCCGTCCAAGACCACCTTTTATGTCTGCTCACTCGACGAAGGTGATCTACGATCCACACATGCTCAGGCCGTTGACGGTCGGCGTCGCCTCCGCCACCCTCCTCCTCGCGACCGGCGGGGGTGTCGCCGGTGCGGAACCGCAGACGTCGCCGTGCGACTACACGCTCTCGGCGCCCCACGTCGTCGACGTGTCCGGAACCCCCATGGTGACCGCAACGCTGAAGCCGGCCGCGTGCGACCGCGCACAAGTGTTCTCCACGGTCGCGTGTGTGCAGTTGGAGGGCGCGTCGGGGCCCCGTCAGTGCGCGAGCAACAACGGACCGCTGGTCGCGCAGGTCTACTACGCCCCGTATCAGCCCGGTGCGACGTACATATCGACAGGGCGGGGGTGCGCCAACGTCGGGAACCCGCCACAACCGGCGTGCCAACCGACGGGTCCGTTCACCGCGACGCTGTAGCGAACCCGACCGGTCCGCTGCTCGTGTCCCGGGTGGAACACAACGTAAGGGGACACGATGAGAAAGGTCTTGTTGTTCTGCACCGCCCTGTGTGCGATCGCCGCGCTCGCCGTGGGCTGCACCCAGTCGGCCACCACCGAACAAGATGCCACCGGGACGGCCACCGCGACCGCCCCGCCCGCCACCAGCGCTCCCGCGTCGGGCCCGACGATCACCATCGCCGACATGAGCTTCGGGGATCCGGTCACCGTCGCTCCCGGTGAACAGATCACCGTGATCAACGAGGACTCCGCCGAGCACTCGGTGACCTCGGAGACGTTCGATGTGCACGTCGACGGTGGTCAGCAGGTCACATTGACGGCACCGACGGACCCCGGCGAGTACGACATCTACTGCGTGTACCACCCGTCGATGACGGGCACGCTGATCGTCCAGCAGTAGGGCGCTGACCTCCCACTTCGCGTGCACCCGGTTTAGCCCTCGCCGGCACGGGCACCCCGTCTTATTAGCGGGTCCGTCAGTCGCTGCGGCCCGACCGAACGAAGGAGCCGAGATGGACAACACCGTCGTATGGGTCATCGTGGCCGTGGTGGCGATCATCGCGATCGCAATTCTGGCCTACGTTGCAGTGCAGGGGCGCAACCGTAAGCGCCATGTTGAAGCCGAGCGCATCCGCGAAGAGGTGGACCACGATTCACACCGGGTGCAAAAGCGGGAGGCACTGGCCCAAGAAACCGAGGCCAAAGCCCGCGCCGCCCAGGCCGACGCCGAGGCGAAGGCCGCTGAGGCCGCCAGGCTGGCCGACACCGCGGCGACGCGCCGTGATGCGGCGTCCACGTCGCGTCACGATCTCGACGCCCGTCGCGAACACGCCGACAAGCTCGATCCGAGGTCGAAGACCTCCGATCGTCGTGAGCAGTAGCCCCAACACCCCGCCTGCCGTGTTGTTCGACATCGACGGCACGCTCGTCGATTCGAACTATCTGCATGTCCACGCGTGGTACCGGGCGTTCGATGAGGTCGGCCGCCCCGTCGAAGCGTGGCGCATCCACCGCTCGATCGGGATGGACGGCACCACATTGGTCCGCACGCTGACAGACGGCGCCGACGAGGACAGCGTCGAACGCGTCAAGGACCTGCATTCGCGCTACTACAAGGAGATGACGCCGGAGCTACGGCCGCTGCCGGGCGCCCGTGAACTGCTGGAAGCGGTCGTCAAGCTGGACCTGCAGGTCGTGCTGGCGACCTCGGCACCCGAGGACGAACTGTCCATCCTGCGTGAGGTGCTCGACAGCGACCACCTGGTGTCGGCGGTGACGTCGTCGGCCGACGTGGAGACGGCCAAACCCCAGCCCGATCTGATCGAGGTGGCGCTGGACCGGGCCGGGGTGCCCGCCGCGCACGCCGTCTTCGTCGGCGACGCGGTGTGGGACGTCGTGGCCTGCCAACGTGCCGGCGTGCAGACCGTTGCGCTGCTCAGCGGGGGAGTGTCGCAAGCCGAGCTGGAAAGCGCCGGTGCAGCACGGGTTTTCGACAACGCGTTGAATCTCTGCCAGCATCTCGACGACACCCCTATCGCCGCGCTCGCCAACATCGTCGGCGCGCGGTAGGTCAGGGCAGCGCGTAGCGCAGCACCGCGGCGATACCGTCGGCCGGCTCGATGCGCTCGTCGGTGCGGATCAGCTTGGCGCCCGTGGCGACGGCGGCCATGGGCAGGGCCTCGTCGGCGCGCAAGGTCTGCGTCGGCGCCGTCCCCAACTCCGAGAGCACGTTCGGATTCGGCGCGACGGTGGCGAGGTCGTCCCCGGCGACCACGGTCGCGTCGCCGACGTCACCGATGATCAGCGTCTCGACCGCACCGGCGCGCAGCGCGGCGGTCACCCCGTCAAGCCCTTCGGTGGCCAGCCCGGAGTCGTTGCCGATGGCGGCCTGAAACTGCTGTGCGGCATGGTCGATCGCGGCGAGCCGGCGGCGTTGATACTCCTCGTCGATGGCGTTGTGCAACTCGGCGTCCTCGAATCCGCTGTCCCTGGCGCCGACGGACAGCTCCACGACACGCGACGCGACCCGCTCGGGCAGGTCGGCGACCAGGTCAGCCCGTGAGCTGACCTCGCCGACGACGAACACGATCTCGGGTGCGGCGTCGTCGACGATTTCGACGAGGCGGTTGGCCACGGTGCGTACATTCTGGTCGCGGGCCGCGTCGGCGGCACGTTGGGCGTCGGCGTAGCCGGGGGTATCGGCTCCCGACGCCTGGTGCGCGGGGTATCCGGCGCCGTCGACGGTCTCAGCGTCGGCGGTGTGGGCCCGATACAGCGTGATATCGCCGCCCTGGTGGTCGACGATCGCGACCACATACCTCGACCGGTCCACGCCGTGTGCGACGACGGGCACGATGTAGGGCAGCGCCGACACCCGCACCTCGGGGCCGGCCGGCCGAATGAGCGGTTCGTTGACCAGTACGCCGTCGACGGTGGCGACCACCGCTCGACCGCTGCGCCCAACCGGGGGAGCGGCCTCGCGGATGGCCCGTTCGATTTGTTCGGTGAGCGCGGGTTCGGCGCCCTGCTCCTCGAGCTGTCCGCGCAGCGCACGCCATTTCAGGTCGGTCTGTGCCGCGGCGTCCTCGGTGTTGTGGGAGTCCTCGAAGTACACCGATCCAAAGGGACCCTTCGAGTCCAGCAGCGAGCGAAAGTGTTCCGATTGCATGTTGTGTGGGTTACCCGCAGCGCGGACGACGACACAGGTTCTCACGCACTCGTCAGCGCGGGGGAGTCCAGGACACCGGTAGCCGTTTGATGCCGTGGATGAACGCCGAGTGCAGCCGGTCGGGTTCCTCGGTGGCGGTGATGTCGGGTAGCCGGGCGTGCAGTTCCTCGAAGGCGACCGTGATCTCGCGGCGGGCGAGGTTGGCCCCGAGGCAGAAGTGGGCACCGCCGCCGCCGAAGCCGACGTGCGGGTTGGGATGTCGCTGCACGTCGAAGCGCCACGGGTCGGCGAACTTCGTCTCGTCGCGGTTGGCCGACCCGTACCAGAGGGTGACCTTGTCGCCTGCGGCGATCTGCACACCGCGCACCTCGGTGTCGCACGTGGCGGTGCGGCGCATGTACGCCACTGGCGACGCCCACCGCACGATCTCCTCGACGGCCGTCGGCGCCACCTCGTGGTAGTTGCGCCACCACAGGTCGCGCTGGTCGGGGTAACGGCTCAGCGCAAGCACCCCGTGGCTGATGGCGTTGCGGGTGGTCTCATTGCCCGCGACGACCAGCAGGATGAAAAACGACGCGATCTCAGCGGAGGTCAGCCCCTCGCCGTCGAGTTCGGCCTGCACCAGGCTGGTGGTGAGGTCCTCGCCGGGCCGGGCCCGCCGGTCGTCGGCCAGCGCTTTCGCGTACGCGCCGATATCCATCGCGACGCGGGCGAACTCGTCGAAGTCGGTGGCGATATCGGGGTCGCCGAACCCGAGGATGACGTTGGTCCAGTGGAAGATCTGCTGGTGGTCCTGCTCGGGGATGCCCATCATGTCGCAAATGATCTGCAGCGGCAGGGGTCCGGCCAGTTCGGCGACCAGCTCGCCCTTGCCGTCGGGGTGGGCGGACACCATATCCTCGACCAGCCGTCGCGCCCGCTCGCGCACTGAGTCCTCGACCATCGCCAGCACGCGCGGCGTGAACGCGCTGCGCACGATGTTGCGCAGCCTGGTGTGCCGCGGATCGTCCATCGCGATCATCGAGCCGAAATATTCGTTGAGCTCCGGGTTCTGGTCACCGATCGTGATGCCCAGCGCCGAGCTGAAGATCTCGGGGTGGCGGCTCGCGTAGAACACGTCGTCGTAGCGGGTGAGGGCCCAGTGACCGGCGACTTCGTTCTCAGCGTCCTCGATGTAGGCCGAGTGGAAGGACACCGGCGCCTCGCGGCGCAGCGTGGTGAACGCCCCGTCGCGGATATCGTCGTCGCGGCCCCAGAACTCCCAGGTGCCCAGGTCGATGTCAGCCAGCGGTATGTCGGGCGGAGCGGTACCGTTCACCCGGGTCACGATTCCCACCTTCCCGAGCCTAACCTCCGTTTGGCGAGCAAACGCAGAAGCGTGCGAAAGCGCGGCATTCGACACGTTTCTGCATCTGCTCACGCTAGAAAGGGGAGGTGCGAAACCCACATGCCGGACAACCGTTTACGACGACGGACGAGGAGATCGCCGAGGCGCTGCTCGACGTCAGCATTCCGACGCTGCTGCTGTCGTGCGTGCATATGTCCGGTGACCCGAGCCTGATCCGCGGCGAGCTCAAACCCGCCGGCCTGTTCCTCAACGAGGTGCAGGGCTACATGTCCGAGGAGGACAAGGCAGCGGCGCGCAAGATCGCGCTGGAGGTCATCGCCGACTACCGCGACCGCGGCTGCCCGGAACCCGAGCCGATCGGCGCGGACCTGCTCCACGAGATGATGCAGTGGCTGGTCTGTGAGCCGGTGCCCGACGAGTACGTGCCGATGCTGCTCGAGGAGATGGAGCTCGACGGCAGAGATAGCCGGGCCGCCCGCTCCGCCGTTAAGGGCGACGCCGCCGACTTCCCGGTCGTGGTCATCGGCTGCGGCGAATCAGGCCTGCTGGCGGGGATCCGGCTCAAACAGGCGGGCATCCCGTTCACCATCGTCGAGAAGAACGCCGGCGTCGGCGGCACGTGGTATCAGAACACCTACCCGGGCGCGCGCGTGGACGTGCCCAACCACTTCTACTGCTACAGCTTCGAGCCGACCGATCAATGGACCCATTTCTTCGCCGAACAGCCCGAGCTGCAAGCCTATTTCGAACGCGTGATGGATAAGCACGACATCCGTCGCCACGTGCTGTGGGAGACCGAGGTCACCGAGGCAGCCTGGGACGACGACACCGCCACGTGGACGGTTCGCGCCCGCGACCGCAGCGGACGGCCAACCGAACTGTCGGCGCGCGCGGTGATCACGGCGGTGGGGCAGCTCGACCGGCCACACATTCCGACGATCGACGGAGCGCAGGAGTTCGCCGGCCCGAGTTTCCACTCCAGCGCGTGGGACCACACCGTTGACCTTCGCGGCAAGCGGGTCACGATGATCGGCGCGGGGGCCAGCGGCTTTCAGATTGCGCCGACGATCGCACCGGATGTCGGTCACCTCACCGTCTTTCAACGCACGGCGCAGTGGATGTTCCCGAATATGGGTTACCACGACAAGGTCGGCCCCGGCGTGCAATGGGCGCTGCGACACCTTCCCTTCTACGGCCGGTGGTATCGCTTCCTGCTGTTCTGGCCGTGGTGCGACAAGGGGTTCGACGTGGCGCGCGTCGACCCGAATTACCCGGACCAGCAGAAGGCGGTCAACGAGGTCAGCGAGGGCGCCCGCATCATGTTCACCGAGTGGATCAGGAGCCAGGTCGGCGATGACGCCGAGTTGCTGGCCAAGGTGCTGCCCGACTATCCGGCGACCGGCAAGCGCACGTTGCAGGACAACGGCAGCTGGCTGAAGACCCTGACGCGCGAGAACGTCGACCTCGTCCGAACCGGGATCGACCACATCGAACCAGACGCCGTCGTCACCGAGGACGGCGCCCGGTATCCGACCGACGTCATCATCTACGCCACCGGATTCGCACACACCAAGCTGTTGTGGCCTATGGCCATTCGGGGCCGTGGCGGCGAAGTGCTCAGCGAGCGCTGGGGTGAGCGGCCGTCGGCCTATCTGGGTATCACCATTCCCGGCTACCCGAACTTCTTCTGCATGAACGGCCCCGGTACCTGGTTGGCCAGCGGCGGCAGCCTCATCTTCCACTCGGAATGCCAGATGCGCTACATCACACAGTGTTTGGAACTGCTGATCGCCGGCGGCCACAGGACGATGGAGCCAACACAAGAGAAGACGACCGACTGGCACCAACGCAGCCAGGCCGAGATGCGCGGGATGGTCTGGTCACAGCCCACGATCAAGCACTCGTATTTCAAGAACAGCTACGGCGAGGTGCACACGCTGTCGCCGTGGCGCCTGGTCGACTACTGGACCTGGACCCGCGAACCGGTTCCGACCGACTTCGTCATCCGTTAGGTCAGTTGCGCCTAGGTGCTGGCCAGTTCCTCGACCACAGCCTTGATGCGTTCCAGCGTCTTGCGCATATCGCGGATGTTGCGTCGACGTCGCAGCTGGCCGCCGAAGACCGAGAACAATTTCGTCGGCAAGGATTCGCTGAGTCGGAACGACTCGGTGACGTCGGTGCCGCTGTCGGCTGGGGTGAGCCGGTAGTGCCAGTTGTTGACCGGTTTATCGCCGAGCAGCACCGCGAAGCCGAACTCGCGGCCCGGCTCGCAGGCGGTGACCTCGCACGTCGTCCAGTACACCGGCCCGATTTCGTTGCGTTTGACGTGCCCGCGGAACCGCGCTCCCAGCGCCGGTCCGGTGGCACCGTCGAGCCATTCGGCCTCTATCACCTCAGGTGAGAACTTGCCGGTGTTGCGCACGTCCGCGATCAGGTCCCAGATACGCTCCGCCGGCGCCGCCATCGATACCGTCACCGAACCGTCCATATGTGGATCTCCTCACCGTCGTTGCTACCCACCTTGCCCGGTTTCCGACGGATCGTCAGCGCCTTCGGCCTGATCGGGCTGGTGCTGCTGGGACTGCAACATTTCCGGGTCGGCATCGGGGTCCTGGTCCGGGTCGTATTCTCCGCCGTCCGGCTTCGGTCCGCGGTCAGTGGTCATGGGCACGCTCGTACCCTTGGCCCGCGCGGCCAAACTTCGGCTAGCGCAACTGCGCGATGTCGCCGTACAGATCCGGCCAGGGTGGCCGACGCACCATCGTCACCCCGGCGAACACCGCCGATACCAGGCCGACCAGGATGCCCATCAGCGCGATGCGGGTGGTGTCGACTGCGGGTTTCCACCGCACGCGGCCGTCCTTGATGACGAAGACACCGACCGGCTTGGTCACGGGGATCACCGTTGCTCCGTCTCTCGTTTCGTAGGGCTGTCCGTAGCGACCCGTGGCGTCCGGATCGGCCTCGAGTCGCCGCAGCATCTCGCCGGCATCCTGGGTGTTCATGCCCTCATCCTTACCTGTGGCCCGGGTACCGGAGTGGGACACCCGCGAACAATGCCGTCCGCGCACGTCACCGGCCTTCGCTGGCCGTCTCGCCGCCGGCGTCGCACAGCCGCGTCCCAAGCGTGTTCGGTATACCCGGACACTGCGCGTAGACTGCGCTGATGACGGGGCGGCGCTCGCCTGCAGATGCGAAGCCTTACGGATCAAACAAGCTGATGTGCAGAGGGTTGAGTTTTGCCAGAAACCACGAATAACGCGGGGGGCCTAAAGCCCCACTTCGAGGATGTGCAGTCGCACTACGACCTCTCTGACGACTTCTTCCGGCTCTTCCTCGATCCGACGCAGACGTACAGCTGTGCTTACTTCGAGCGTGACGATATGACGCTGGAAGAAGCGCAGCTCGCCAAGATCGACCTATCGCTGGGCAAGCTGGGCCTGCAGCCGGGGATGACGCTGCTCGACATCGGCTGCGGTTGGGGTGCGACGTTGAACCGGGCGTTGGAACGCTACGACGTCAACGTCATCGGCCTGACCCTGAGCGAGAACCAGAAGGCCCACGTCGAGAAGTTGTTCGCGCAATCGTCGAGCCCGCGAAGCAAGCGGGTGCTGCTGCGCGGCTGGGAGCAGTTCGACGAGCCAGTTGACCGGATCGTGTCCATCGGCGCGTTCGAGCATTTCGGTCGCGACCGATACGACGACTTCTTCAACATGGCCTATTCGGTGCTGCCTCAGGACGGTGTGATGTTGTTGCACACCATCATCAAGCCGAGCGACGAGGAGTTCGCCGAGAGCGGGCTGCCGTTGACGATGAAGCTGCTGCGGTTCTCGAAGTTCATCATGGACGAGATCTTCCCCGGCGGTGACCTGCCGAAGCCGAACGTCGTCGAGGAGCACGCCGCAAAGGCCGGCTTCGAACTCACGCGCGCTCATCGGCTGCGCCTGCACTACGCCCGCACCCTCGATATCTGGGCCGGGGCGCTCGAAGCCCACAAGGACGAGGCCATCGCGATCCAGTCCGAAGAGGTCTACGACCGGTACATGAAGTACCTGACCGGTTGTGCGGATCTGTTCCGCGAGGGCTACACCGACATCTGCCAGTTCACGCTCGCCAAGAGCTGATCACCCGCGCCGGAACCGGCGCCACAGCCGCAACGGCAACAGCCCGATCAACGGTGCGCGCTTGCCCAGGTCGTCGGCGTCACGCTTGTTGAACGCCGCGGCATAGCGTTTCGCATCAGCGGCGGTCCGATATTGCTTGGCGCCGGCCGCTTCTCCGCACCGCTCACACGACCACCGCATGGTCTTGCCTTCGGCGACAAACGTCGGCTGGTGCCCGAACACCCGGCACATCGCAGTCACCTGGGCGCTGCCTCGCTCTCCTGCGCGACGATCAGACCGCGACGCTGGCGGGCGATTCGGTTCTCGACCAACGCTTCCCGCATGGCCTTACGGAACTCGCCGGGACCCCAGTAGCGCGCGCCGACAGCCCTGTGCAGTTCACGCAACGTCATCGGCCCGTGTTCGCGCACCGCGCGGGCGATCGTTTCGATCTCGTGGTCCAGGGCGGTCTCCGGAACCCCCGGGGTGGGCGGCTCGCGCCAGGCGCCGGTCCATCCCGGAGCCGGACCGGGACGGTAGCGCCGCGCTGTCGCCAGGCTGGCCCGTTCACGTTCAGCGCGTGCGGCGATGCGCTCCGCGCGCGCCTTCCGGTCGGGATCCTCGTCGGGCTTCGACTCCGCGTCTGCGGTGGTCAACGGCGCTGCCAGCGACTCGAGGTCCTGCCCCTCGGCCTTCACACCCAAGAACAGTTCGACGACTCCGGCGCTCGCCATCACCGCGGCACCGATCAGAAATCCGATCGCCACCAGGCCGCGGTCCCCGGAACCGATCAGCTGACCGAACAGCAAGGGTCCGCTGATGCCGCCGATCGCGGTGCCGACCGCGTAGAAGAAGGCGATCGCCATCGCGCGGGTTTCCATCGGGAAGATCTCGCTGACCGTGAGATAAGCCGCGCTGGCACCCGAGGACGCCAGAAAGAAGCAGAACGCGAGCACCGCGATGAACACCCAGGCGCCACCGGCTTCGGCCAAAAAGATTCCCGCGAGCACCGCCGCGACGGCCGCCGACCCGATGTAGGCGAAGGAGATCATGGGTTTTCGCCCGATGGTGTCGAACAACCGCCCGAGCACCACGGGCCCGCCGAAGTTGCTCAACGCCCACACGATGAAGAACAGCGGGACCAGCCCGGACGCCACACCGTAGAACGTGCTCAAAATGGTGCCGAGGTTGAACGTGAACGCGTTGTAGATGAACGCCTGCCCGATGAACAGGGCCAGACACAGGAAAGCCCGTCGCGGATACAACGTGAAGGCGACCTTGGCGATCTCCCGGAACGAGATCGTCTTGCGCTGACGCACGGTGATCGAGCCCTCGGCTTCCTCTAGCGGCTGCTCGGTCTCGCGTTCTACACCGCGTTCGATCTCGCCGACGATCCGTTCGGCTTCATCCTCGCGGCCGTGGATGAAAAGCCAACGGGGGCTTTCGGGTACGTTGCGGCGCACCACCAGCACGATCAGACCGAAGACGGCGCCGAGACCGAACGCGACCCGCCAACCGATGTCGGCGGGGAAGATCGAGGTGTCCAACAGCAGCAGTGCGCCCGCGGCGCCGCCGGCCGCACCCAGCCAGTACGAGCCGTTGATGACCAGATCAACACGGCCCCGCACGCGCGCCGGAATCAGTTCGTCGATCGCGGAGTTGATTGCGGCGTATTCGCCGCCGATACCCGCGCCGGTGAAAAACCGGGTTAGATAGAAGTACCAGGGCGCGAACGCGAAAGCCGTTGCCACCGTTGCGGTCAGATACACCACGAGCGTGAGGATGAAGAGCTTCTTGCGGCCGAACCGGTCGGTCATCTGACCGAAGAACAGCGCTCCTAGACATGCCCCCGTGATGTAAATGGCTGCGGCGATACCGATTTGACCGGCAGTGAGCTCGATGCCGCTACCTTCTTCAGTCAGCCGGGATGCGACGTTGCCCACCATGGTGACTTCGAGCCCGTCGAGGATCCACACCCCGCCCAGCCCGAGGACTACGCGCCAGTGAAAACCCGACCAGGACAGTCGGTCCAACCGGGACGGAACCTGCGTTGTGATCGTGCCGGTCTCCACCTGACTGCCCATCACGCCCTCCCTACCCGTTGGTGGCTGGCGGGGGAGTACCCAACGCGCGAGCGGTTAAGCCCGGGCGGCGCGCACACCGGCGATCGCGTCGACCACGGCATCGGGCGCGTCCAGCGACACGAACGTCCGCGCGTCGGGCACCTCGACCAGGGTCGAGTGGGGGAACTGGCCGGCCAATCGCCGGCCCAGCGCAGGCGTGAACGAACGGTCGCGAAGCCCCCACACCACGGTGACGGGCTTGGTGAACTGCGGCAGCCGAGCGGCCACCTCGACCAGATCCGTCTTGGCCACCGCGCGCAACAGGGTGGCCAGGTCGCGGCGGATGCGCGCGTGGCTGCGGGCCGGTTGCACCCAGGACGCCGTCAGGTGCGGTTCGGGGCGCAACAGCAGGCCGTAGCCGAGCGGGGAGTGGCGCAACGGCCGCCACCTCAACGCTTCGAACAGCAGCTTGATCGAGACCTGTCCGCGCAACATGCCGAACACGAAGTTGAACGGGAACGGCGGAAACTTGTCGAACGCATCGCAGTTGGTCAGCACCAACCGGCCGATGTGTTCGGGATACGCGTCGACGACGAGTTGACACAGGGCGCCCCCGGTGTCGTTGCCGACCAACGTCACGTCGGAAAGGCCGAGCGCGACAATGAAGTCTCGGATCATCGCCGCGAGCCCCGCCGGCGTGAGCTGCGCCGACGGCTCGACCGGGATGGTGTGCGCGCCCAGCGGCCAGTCCGGCAGATAACAGCGGTATCCGCGGGCAGCCAGACCGTCGGCGACCCGGTCCCACAGTCGGCTGTCGGCGAGGATGCCGTGGACGAACACCACCGGCGGATGCCGCGAGTCCTGTGGACCCAACACGCGGTAACCGACCCTGGCCTGCTCCAGCGCTATCTGCGGCATCTTCGCTATCCTTTCGATCAGAACTTACAAACAACTAGTATGGAAGTTACGTGCAGACTGTATGAAAGTCAACGACGGGAATGCTTCTGTGCCTCCGGTGCGGCGCAGCCAGGCCGAGCGGTCGGCGGCCACCAGGGCGCAGCTGATCGGTGCCGGCCGGAAATTGTTCGCCGACAAGGGATTTTCGGAGGTTTCCACGCAGGCGATCGTCGACGCGGCCGGTGTCACGCGCGGCGCCCTCTACCACCAGTTCGCCGATAAGACCGAGTTGTTCGCCGCGGTCTACGAAGATGTGGAGCGGGAACTCGTCGCCGATATCGGACGCCAGATCAGCTCTGCGCAGCCCGGTGATCCGGTGGCGGCGATGCGGATCGGCGCCCGGTTCTTTTTGGACGGGTGTTCGGCGCCCGATGTGCAGCAGATCGTGCTGATCGACGCGCCCGCCGTGCTCGGCTGGGAGCGGTGGCGCGCCGTGGGTGTCAAATACGGGCTCGGCGTCATCGAAGCCATGCTTGCGGCCGCCGTCGAACAGGGCGCGATCCCGCAGCAGCCGTTGCGTTCGACGGCTCATGTGCTGCTGGGTGCCCTCGACGAGGCCGCGCTGTTCGTCTCGCGGGCGGCCGATCGCCACCAGGCGCGCAGCGATATGGAGGCCGTGTGTGACCGATTGATCAGCGGCATCGCCGGGACGGGCCATGCCCGACCGGGGTGACTGGTTACGGTCGCGGCAGTCTACGGCGCTGCTGTGGGCCGCTCTGATGCTGTGCCTGCTTCTTGGGGTGGGGTTCGTGGTGGTCAACGAACCCGCCATGCAGGCGCCGCACCAACGCGCCGAACCTCTCACCGACGAGCAGGCTGCGGCCCAGGTCCTCGACGCGGCGCGCCAGGTCGTCGCCGCAGCGCAGCTGCAGCGGCCGGCGGGCGGCTATGCGTACATGTCGTGCAAGAACGTCGACGAGCCGCCGTATCAGGCGGTCTTTCACCTCAATTTTCCGCTACCACAAGGCAATTGGCACTATCTGGACGACGTCGCCGCGACGATGGCCGCACACGGTTGGGCGCAGGCGCCGACGACGGCCGAGCACTTCGGGCACAAGCTCACCAAGGACGGCGTCCTGGCGGTGCTGCACCGCCAGGACGAGGGCGTCGCTGTGCTGCGGCTTTACGGCGAGTGCCGCAACACCGGTGATCACCGCGACGACAACCCGGCATGGACCGACGTCTTCCTCGCGCCGCGCTGAGCGGACAGGTTCAGCAGGAAACCGGATGCGATTGGCAGTACGGGGTGGTGCCGGGAAAGCGGTGCCGGTGATCGGCGACCCAGCGGTACACCGCTTCCTGGACCGCGCCGACGCCGGGCAGGTGGTAAAGCCGCAGCGGTAGGCGCGAACCCAGCGCGCAAGACAGGGCGGCGTTCACCGCTTCGGCGCCCCCGCAGACCGCGCCGGATGCATCGAGCCAGCGCACCGACTCCAGCAGCTGTGATTCCGCAATGCCGAGGCGTTGCGCGGCGCCTTCCCCCTGCAGCGGTTCGGTCGTCAGCTCACCGGTGCGGTCGAACTTCAGCAGAAGGTTTCGCGCCCTGGTGCACATGCCGCATCGGCCGTCGAAGAACAGCACTCCGTTCATGGTCTTCATTGTCCTCGCGGCGCGAGCATCGCGACAGCCTCGCGTGCCGACATCACCGAGTCGATCCGCAGCACGGTTTGGCCGGCGTAGAGCGCCGTACGGTCGACCGCGGAGTCCGGCATGTCCACCGTCGGGGCGACGGGGGAGAACAGCGGCATGATCGGCTTCTGCAGGCCGCCCACCGATGCCGCCGCGCGGTCGGGAAGCCGGGCCAGCGGGGCGCTGAACGCGTTGAGCAACCGCGGCGCCAGCCGTGCGCGTCCGTCGTCGTCACACCAGCGTCGGGTGGCGGCGTTGGCTACCACGCGGTGCGGTGCGGGCCAGCCGAGCCCGAACAGGGTGGTCCGAAACGTCTTGTCCGCGGCCAGGATCCGCTGCTGATACCGGTGATGGGCGCGGGACTCTCGGGTCAGCAGAAACCGGGTGCCCGCCACCACGCCGCCCGCACCAGCCGCCAGCGCCGCGCGGGTGTCCTGCGCCGACGCGATCCCCCCGGCCAGCAGAACCGGCCGGCCGTCGGCGACGCGCAATGCCGCCGGCAGAAAGCTCAACGCCTCGGTGTCGCCGGTGAGGTGGCCGCCGGCTTCGCGTCCCTGCGCGATCAACCCGTCGGCGCCCCAGGCGATGGCCTGGCGGGCCTGCGGTTCGGTGCCGACCATGACGAACACGAACAACCCGCCGTCGCGGAGCTGCGAGATCATCGCCCGGTCGATTCGAAACGCCATCACCGCGACGTCGACGCCCGATTCCACGCACACCTGGACATGGCTGCGACGGACGAAGGGCATCAGCAGGTTCACCGCGACCGCGCGGCCGGGCGCGGCCTCCCGCACGTACCTCACGGCGTCGGTGAGCCGGTCGGGCGCGGTCAGCCCCAGGGTGCCCAATCCGCCGGCCGCAGCGACCGCAGCTGCCAGTTCAGGGCCGGCCAGCCCGCCGCCCATCCCCGCTTGGGCGACCGGAACGTCGAGGCGTAGGCGGTCAAGCAGATCCATCAGCCGTCACGGCGCCACCATATCGCTGCCGTCATGCGTCAGACTGAACGCGTGCGGCTCGTGACGGTCGACGACATCGAAGAGGCGGCCACCAGGGTCCGCGCCTTCATTGTGCGCACCCCGCTGCTTGCGGCGGTGTGGGCGGGCGACGAAGACCGGCCGCTGTGGGTCAAACCCGAAAGTCTGCAATCGATCGGCGCATTCAAGGTGCGCGGCGCGTTCAACGCGATCGGTCGTCTCGACGAGTCCGTGCGCACCAGGGGAGTGGTCGCGTACTCCAGCGGAAACCATGCGCAGGCGGTCGCGTACGCCGCGGCGGTGTTCGGGATCCCCGCGCATATCGTCATGCCGCGCGAGACCCCGCAGGTCAAAGTGGCCGCTACCCGCAACCACGGTGCCGAGGTGGTGCTGTGCGACGCCGGGCAGCGCGAGCGCGTGGCCGCCGACGTGGTCGAGCAGACCGGCGGGGTGCTGGTGCCGCCGTTCGACCACCCCGACATCATCGCCGGACAAGGCACCATCGGCATGGAGATCGCCGAGGACATGCCCACCGTCGACAACGTTTTGGTGCCGGTCAGCGGCGGCGGTCTGGCATCGGGGATCGGCACGGCGATCAAGGCGCTGTGTCCGAACGCGCGGGTGTTCGGGGTGGAACCGGCGTTGGCGTCCGACACCGCTGCGGCGTTGCGTGTCGGTCACCGCGTCGACTGGCCGATCGAGGACCGCAACCGCACCATCGCCGACGGCCTTCGCTCTCAACCGTCTGAGCTGACCTTCGCCCACCTGCAGGCTGTGTTGGACGGCGTCGTCACGGTGACCGAGGGTGAAATCCGGTCCGCGGTACGCGAACTGGCGCTGCGCGCACGGCTGGTCAGCGAGCCCAGCGGTGCGGTTGCGTTGGCGGCCTACCGGCAGGGCTCAACGCCACCCGGGCGCACGGTGATGGTGCTGTCCGGCGGCAACATCGAACCCGCGCTGCTGCAGGAGATTCTGTGCTCGTAGCGGCTGAGTGCACGCCCGGCATCATCTGCCTGCCGGTCCACGGCGCCAACGCGAAGACCACGACTCCGGCCAAAACTGCCATCGCGCCGATGATTCCGAAGTGGGCGAACTCACGTGCCGGATCGCAGTAGCGGGCCAAACCGACCGGATGGGCGACGAACGTGCGTCCCGCCGGCGGACCCTTAGCCTGGTCGACTGCTGCCGAGTTTGACTCGAGTTTGCCCTGAAACGATTTGGGCAATTAGATCGATGAACCGGGTAGACCGCAAGTATGGAGCCAGCCGACATGGGCGCTGGTCGACGTGCGGTTGCCGGTGTAATCGGGCGAGAGAACTTAGGATGGCAGTGTGCTGAACGACGAAACGCACGGGTTGCGGACCCTACGTCGGGCCCTGCGGTTGGTCGTGGTCACGGCAGGTGTTGCCGCGCTCACAACGATCGGGTCCGTCGCGGTCAGCCCTGCGGCCGTGACCACATCCACCCACGTCGTCGGCATTCAACCGGCAGGTCAGACGGTCGGCGTGGCGCATCCGGTGACGGTCACCTTCGCGGGCGCCGTCGCTGACCGGGCCGCCGCCGAGCGCGGCATCGACATCGCATCCCCGGAACCGCCCGCCGGCACGTTCACATGGCTCAGCGACCGGGTGGTGGAGTTCACCCCGACGACGTTCTGGCCGGCCCACTCGACCATCGCGATAACCGCGGGTGGCGCGAAGGCCAACTTTCAAACCGGCGCGAAAGTCGTCAGCGTTGCTGACATCAGCGCCCACACGTTCACGGTCAGCATCGACGGTGAGGTGGCACGCGAGATGCCCGCGTCGATGGGCAAACCCAAGTTCCCGACGCCAACCGGCACGTTCACCGCACTCGAGAAGCAGCGCCGGCTCACGTTCGACTCGCGCACGATCGGTATTCCGCTCGACGATCCCGAAGGCTATCTGATCAAGGGCGAGTACGGCGTTCGCGTCACCTGGGGCGGTGTCTACGTGCATTCGGCGCCGTGGTCGGTGGGTTCACAGGGCTACGCCAACGTCAGCCACGGCTGCATCAACCTCAGCCCATCGAACGCGGCCTGGTACTTCGACACCGTTCGCATCGGCGATCCGATCATCGTCCGAGCCTAAGAGCCTTGCCTACCCGCCACCGATACCTGTTCGGCATGAAGGTTTTTCACCGTAGGTGAGTTCTCCACCGTGGCCGGGTCGGGATACGTCCCGAGCACCCGGTCGGCGGTGCCCGAACTGGTCACGGTGAACCAGTAGCGCTCGTTCTTGAAGTGGTGCTGGCGGTGGTTGCGCCAAATCGCGCGGTATAGACGTGTTTTGGGCTTGTAGTCGGTGTGGATCAGGTAGTGCGTCCACTCATAGGCCAGACCGAACGCTGCGATGCACACCAGGAAAGTCAGGCCCATGCCCAACCGCGGGAAGGCCAGCAGCGCGACGCCGAGCGTGAGCGGAAGCACCCACAGCAGCGCCTTCCACGGGATGAAGATCAACGCGACGGTGCGCGGGTCCCGGTGGTGAGCCCGGTGCTCGCGGGCAAGGAGCGGATCGAAGGTGAACTGACCGAATTTCTTTGGCCGCCAGTGCAGGATGAACACGTGCACGGTCCACTCGAGGAACGGGAACAACGCCACCATCACCAACGGCACGACCGCGTCGGTGGGCGCAAAGTCGCCGATGGCGATCCGCGCCACAAACGCGACACCCAGCAACGCGCCGATCATCCACGGGGACGGGTGCTTCCAGAACTCGCGGCGCGCATCGGCCAAGGTGAACGTCTTACGGGCGGCACGCGTGGCGCTCATCGCTGTTCCTCCAGGTTCTCCAGTGCGGCCAGCAGGGCGGTGGTCGCGGGTTCGAGAAGCTCGTGTGCGGCCTGTCTGGCGCGCTCCGGCTCACCCGCCTCGATCGCGTCGGCCACCGCGCGATAGGCCTGCGGGCGGCCGACCTCGTCGGCCATCACCGCGGCCAGGGCAGGCAACGCGGGTTCGTAGGTGGCGCGCAGCGTGTTGTACATCAGGCGGAACGCGATCGAATCGGCGCCGTCGACGACGCGATCCCAGAAGGTCAGCGCATGGCGCTGCTGTTCGACCGGGTCGGGTTCGGCGCCCAGATCGCGCAATACGTCGTCCAGCAGCCCCGCCAGCTCCGGACCGCGTCGCTCGGCCGCCAGCTCAGCCACCTTCGGCCCGTTGTGCAGCCGCGTCTCCAGGATGCTGCGCACCACCGCCACATCCAGTTCGCCCGAGCGGATGAGCAGCCGGGGCAGCAGGTCCAGCCCGGCGTGCCTGCGGAAGTCGCGCACGGTGGTGGCGTCGCCCTGTCGCACCTCGACCAGACCGGCGGCGGTGAGCCGCTTGAGCGCTTCACGCACGGCGGGCCGCGACACCCCGAGCACCTCGGCCAACCGGCGTTCACTGGGCAGCGTTTCCCCGGGCTGCATCTGGCCGCTGAGCACCTCGGCGACGATCTGCTCGAAGACGTCTTCGGGCACGGAGCGTCGGTTCACCGGTTGCAGGGCCATGCTGCCACCCTGCCAGCGCACCGGCCAGAGGTCAAGTGGTCTGACCAGTTGTCAGGTCGCGCTGAGCCGGGCCTTCATTGCCTCGGCCAGCGCCAGCATCGCCGACATGGGCCGCACCATGACGGTGAGCTCGGTGATCACGCCGGCGTCATCGCGCCGGATGAAGTCACAACCCTCCAGACGCTTGTCACCGACCCTGGCCTCGAACACCAGCGCATGATCGGGGCCGTCGTCGGCACCGATTTCACGGACATAACGAAAATCCTCGAACACCTCCACCACGGCCGCCAGGATCTGCCGCAGCGGTTCCCGCCCGACGTACGGGGCGAACACGACCGGGCTCTTGAACACCACGTCATCGTGGGTCAGCGCGAGGGCAGAGTCCAGGTCTTTAGCTTCGATCGCGCGGCGGAAAGGATGCATCGCCGGGCTCAGCAGTCGGCCTCGATGCGGAACTGCGCGGTGACGGCGTTGCTCGGGTTGTCAGTGAACGCACCGTCGGCCGACCCGTCGATGATGAAAGTGCCGCGCTCGCTGGTCACCTCGGCTTCACCGATGCTGCCGTTCCAGAAGGTGCCCGTGAAGCCGCCGATGTCGCGGAACTCCACCGACTGGACGGTGACCTGATCCCCGGTGTCGATGCTGGCCGTGAACCCCTTGTCCTCGCCGGGAGTTTCGATGGTCCACGCCCATCCCGACTGTGAACAGCTCACGGGATGGGGCTGGCCGGTGCTCTCGCCGTTGATGATCACCTTCGCGGTCGTGCTGCCCAACGCCGCCGGCTGCGCCGCACATCCAGCCGCGCCGGCGATCAGGGCGACTGCGGCCGTCGCAACAAGTCGGTTGTCCATGGGGCCAGACTCTATTGCCGTTGGCGGTCATCGGTGTGTGTTTCACCGCAGAGCGGCAGCGGTGTCGTCGTCGGCAGGGAGGAACGCCTCGATGGAAAGCTCTGCGGCGGTGACGTCGAGCGCGGTGCCGAACGTGGTGACCATGCTGAGGAAGGTCAGCAGTCGACCGTCCGGTGTGCAGAGCTCAAGGGGTACGGCGACACCGCCGAGGTCGAGGGTTTCGTCGAAACCTCCTGGATAGTCTTCGATCTCGGCCAAAAGCGCCGACAGGTCGGCCGAGCCGCTGACAGCCGCTTCGCGGCGCAACCGGGCGATGAGGTGGTGGCGCCACTGCGCGAGGTTGCGGATCCGCGGCGCCAATCCGTCGGGATGCAGAGCCAGGCGAAGCGCGTTCGGCCGTTCGAGGAGGTGGGATGCGACGCCCTCCAGCAGCACGCCGGTGCCGGCGTTGGCGCGCACGATCTGCCAACCCCGGTCCACCACCACGCACGGAAAAGGGTTGTAGGCGCCAAGAACCCGATCGACCCCGTCCCGCACCGCGGCCATGTCCGGATCGTCGAGGGAGCGTTCGCCGTACACCGGCGCCAGCCCGGCGGCCAGCAGCAGCTGGTTCTGTTCGCGCAGGGGCACGTCGAGCACCTGGGCGAGGCGCAGCACCATTGCCCGGCTCGGCGCCGACCGTCCGGTTTCGATGAAGCTGACGTGGCGCGCCGAGACGGCGGCCTCGATTGCCAGGTCGAGTTGCGACAAGCGGCGGCGTTGGCGCCAGTCGCGCATGAGGGCGCCGAACGCCGGAGCCGACGCGTCGAGTGTGCTCACGGGTTCAGTGTCGCCCACCACTACGGCCGCGACCACTACCTGTCAGGTAATTGCGACGCTTACCTGCGGGGTGCACGGTGAGGGCATGAACAACCAGCAGCCGATTCCACGGTGGCTGCGCTTCGTGTTGGTCTCCGACCGCGCGGGGTCGGCGGCCTACATCGGCGCCGGCTTCTTTTTCGCCCCGGTGCTCGCGGTGCTGTCACCGTGGCCGACGGTGACCGCGGTGCTGTGGGCGGTCATCGGGCTGTTCGGGTTGTGGCTGGCCCTGCTCGGGATCGCGATGGCGACCGGCCTGGCGATGGTCTTGCGCGCGAACGCCGAGATCCCCGAGGAGTACTGGCGTTCGATCATCGACTACGGGCGTGCGCCGGAGTAGTCCACCTGCCAGTGTTTGATGCCGTTGAGCCAGCCCGACCGTAGCCGTTCGGGCTTGGCCAGCGGAGCCAGGTCGGGGATGTGGTCGGCGATGGCGTTGAACATCAGGTCGATCGTCATGCGGGCCAGGTTGGCGCCGATGCAGTAGTGCGCGCCGGTGCCGCCAAATCCCACGTGCGGGTTGGGATCTCGCAGAATATCGAACGTGAACGGATCGTCGAACACGTCCTCGTCGAAGTTGGCCGAGCGGTAGAACATGACGACCCGCTGGCCCTTCTTGATCTGCACGCCGGACAGCTCGGTGTCCTTTAGCGCGGTGCGCTGAAACGAGGTGACCGGGGTGGCCCACCGGACGATTTCGTCGGCGGCGGTGCCCGGGCGTTCCTTCTTGAACAACTCCCACTGATCGGGGAAGTCGGTGAACGCCATCATGCCCTGGGTGATGGAGTTGCGCGTCGTCTCGTTGCCCGCGACGGCGAGCAAAATGACGAAGAAGCCGAGTTCGTCGTCGGAGAGCTTGTGCCCTTCGACGTCGGCCTGCACGAGCTTGGTGACGAGGTCTTCGCCGGGCTGGTCGGCGCGCTCGGCGGCGAGCTTCATCCCGTACATGATCAGCTCCGCCGACGCGGTAAGCGCGTCGTTGTCGGCGAACTCTGGGTCCTGGTCGCCAACCATCTGGTTGGACCAGTGGAACAGCTTCATCCGCTCTTCCTGCGGCACCCCCATCAGGCCCGCGATGGCCTGCAGCGGCAGTTCGGCGGACACCTGCTCGACGAAGTCGCCGGTGCCTTCGGCTGCGGCGGCCTTGGCGATCGCCTGTGCGCGCTGGCCGAGTTCCTCGCGCAGCCGCTCGACGGCCCGTGGGGTGAAGGCCCGCGAGATGATCTTGCGCAGATGGGTGTGGTGCGGTGCGTCCATGTTGAGCAGGACGTATTTGCCCCGCTCGACCTGCTCGCCGACCGTGCCGTCGCGGTAGCGCGGCAGCGCGGTCTTGGCCAGGCTGGAGAAGACGTCGCTGCGCAGCGACACCTCCTTGACGTCCTTGTGCTTGGTGACCACCCAGAAGCCGCCGTCGTCGAAGCCGCCCGTTCCGATCGGCTGCTCGTTCCACCAGATCGGTGCGAGCCTGCGCATCTCGGCGAGTTCCTCGACCGGCAGTCGCTCGGCGTAGATGTCGGGATCGGTGAAATCGAAGCCGGGCGGGAGATTCGGGGTCGGCATGGATGCATTCCTCACATGACGGGATCTAGTGCGCCTATCGCATTGCTACACCACAGTTGAGCCTGTTGAGCCGTGTTGAGGAATTTCGGAAGTGAAACGTGTTCCGACGGCGTCGCTAATTGACTTCTTGGTCACTAGGGGCACAGGTGTAACAATTCTGGCGGCCCGGCATATTCATCCAGTGACGCCACCTGTGGAGTAACCGGAAGGGGGCATGCGTGAGGTTGGACATCGACGCGAAGGCACTCGGGGTCACCGCAGGGCTCGGCCTGCTCTCGGCGCTGCTCATCGGAGCGCCATCGGCGCTGGCCGCGCCCGTCTCGCCCACGCCGCCCGCCCCGCCGCCGCCCGCACCGGTTGCCGCGCAGACGGTGCCCGTCCCGTCTGCACAGCCCGCGCTCGCTGCGCCCGCGCCGACCACGCCGGCACCTGCACCACACACCCCGCCTGGCGATGGAGTTGTCGCGGAGGCCGCTGCGCCGGTGGAAGGTACGCCGCACCTGCCGAGCCCGCAGAACCTGCCGCCCAACACCACGATGGCGCCGACCGACAGATCGCAGAGCCGAGGGTTGACCTACCTGCGTGAGCTGTGGCATGCCGTGCGGACTCAGGAGGTCAGCGGCGAGGACGCCCTGCTGCTGCTGACGCAGCGTCCGCTCGACCCGAACGCCACCCCGCCTCCCGGCTTGTCCGCGCATCCGAACCCGCCGCCTGGCACCGCACCGCCGCCACCCGCTGCACCTGCGCCTGCACCCTGAGCGGTTAGCGACGGCTGGCGTCCTCCAGCAGCGAAGTCACCGTGCGCACATGCGTCGGTTTCACGGCCGCCCACAGCAGCCGGACGATCGGGTTTCCGAATTGCACAAAGGTCGCGAACAACAAGCCGTGCTCGGTGCGCCGCAACAACAGCTCACCGGGCATACCGATCCGTGATTTCCGGCCGAGCAATACGAAATCGGCTGTGCTGTCCCTGATCTGCCAGCCGAGTATCGACCGCTCGGAGCTGTGCGGGACTGCCTTGAGCCCCAGCGATTTCCAGCCCGAAAGCAACTGCCGCCGCACCGCCGCCGGCGCGCCTTCGAGGATCACCCGCATCCATTGTTCGGCCGTGCGCGCCTGCGGCGATGCGACGTCGACGAAGAACGTGTCCTCGTAGTCGATCCGAGAAAGCGTGCTCACGGTCATGGTCGCTGTCCCGGAAGCGCCTCAATGCGTGCCGGCACATGTTTGTGCCACGGCGTCGCGGAGTAGGCGTCACGCCATTCGGAGGAGGTCAGCGCGTTCAGCGCGACACCGGCGACATCGTTTTCGAAGTCGAGGCCGTAACCATTGGGCAGCGACGCGTGCCCGGGCAGCATGGCCTCGCTGATCTCGACACTCGCCTCGGCGGCGCCTGCGACGGTGGTGATGCGGGCGCGGCCACCGTCGCTCAGCCCCAGCGCCTCGGCGTCTTCGACGCTGACCCGCAGCGCACCGTCGCGGTCACGTTTGCGCCAGGACGGGTCGCGCAGGATGTCGTTGGCGGTGTAGGCGCGACGCTCGCCCGCCGACAGCACGATCGGGAACTCCTGGCTGGTCAGCGGGGGCACCGGCGCGGCGAGGGCACGGATCTCGTCGAGCATCTCGGGTATGTGCATGGCGATCTTGCGGTCGCGGTGGCTGATCAGCTCGAAGTCGTCGCCGTAGTCGTGCACGGTGAACGTCAGCCCCGACGGGCTCGCCAGGATTGCGTCGAACAACGCGTTACCGCCGGCGTACCCGGCGCGGCGGACCGCATCGGGATAGGTCAGTGCCACTTTCTGCGCCAGCCCCCATAACGCCGCCGCGCTCCGCAGCTCTTCGGGCAGCGTGGGACCCAGCGTCTCGTACAGCACAAAGGGGAGCACCTTGCCCACCATCGGCGAGGACCCGACCGCGTTCAGGAAGGCTTCTGTGAACGCTGCGCGGCCCTGTTTGGCCGCCACTCGCAGCGGCGCCAGGTCGGCCTCGTCGACCACGTCGAGCCGACGCACGAACCGCGCCCAGATCTCGGCCTCGGGCAAGGTGCCGGGCAACGGATCCATCAGCGGATGACGCAGGTGAAATGTGTTGTGTGGGAACTCCAGGTTGAAGAACGTCGCCTCGGCCTTCTCGAACTGGGTGGCTGCCGGCAACACGTAATGGGCGAGCCGGGCCGTTTCGGTCATCGCGACGTCGATGACCACCAGCAGGTCCAGCGACCGGAACGCGTCGCGGCACGCCGCGGAATTCGCCAGCGAGTGCGCCGGGTTGCTGCTCTCGACGATCATCCCCCGGAACCGGTCGGGGTGGTCGGTCAGAATTTCTGCGGGCACCACGTTGCCCGGCACCAGACCACCGATGACCGGCGCGCCGGTGACCGGGGTCCGACCGATCTCCGGCTCGTGCCGCAGCAGCGGAACGAACGTCGAATGCAGGTGTTGTCCACCGCGTTTGGCGAAGTTCCCAGTCAGAATCCACAACAGCTTGTTCAAGTAGGAGCACAACGTGCTGTTGGGGGACTGCTGCACACCGAGGTCTTCAAACACCGCGACGCTGCCTGCGCTGCCGATCCGCCGCGCCGCGACTCGGATCAGTTCATCGTCCACGCCGCACCGCTGTGCGTAGTCGACGACTGAGACGTCGCGCAACGCCGCACGCACCGGCTCGGTGCCGGTGACGTGGGCGGCCAGAAATGTTTCGTCGCAGAGGTCTTCCTGCACGAGCACGGCGGCGATCGCAGCCAAACACCAGGCGTCGGTCCCCGGCCGGACCCGCAGGTGGAAGTCCGCCATCTTCGCGGTGTCGGTGAGCACCGGGTCGATGACGATCATCGAGCGGTCGGGGTCCTTTGCGATGTCGTTCAGCACCACGCGTGCGCGCGGGAAACTCTGCGACATCCACGGGTTCTTGCCGACGAACACTGCGACCTCGGCAAGTTCGAACTCGCCGCGGGTGTGGCCGCCGTAAAGCTGTGCGTCGATCCAGGCCTCGCCGGTCTTCTCCTGCGCCAGCGCATTCGACCGGTACCGCGAGCCAAGCGCTTTGAGAAACGCGCCGCTGTAGGCGCCGCCGAGGTGGTTGCCCTGGCCGCCGCCGCCGTAGTAGAAGATCTTGTCGCCGCCGTAGCTGGCCGCAATGTCCTTGAAGCCGTCGACGATCTCAGAAACCGCGGTGTCCCAGTCGATCTCCTCATACTCACCGTCGGGCCGTCGCCGCAGCGGCGAGGTCAGTCGGCCGCGGTTGTTCTGATAGTGGTCCAGCCGCAGCGCCTTGTTGCACGTGTAGCCCCGTGAGGCCGGATGCGCCTTGTCGCCCCGGATCTTCGTCAGGTTGCGGCCGTCGACTTGGACCACGATGCCGCAGTTGCATTCGCAGAGGATGCAGGCTGTCGGCTGCCAGTCACCGGTCATCTTCGGGTTTCCTTTCCGGCATCGACGCCTTCAGCAGCGTCCGCAGTTGGCCGTGAACAAGATCCAGCGGCTTGACGTCGCGGGAAGCCCGCGCCACCACGATCGCCCCCTCGATGGCGGTGGTGACCAGCATGGCGAGCTCGTCGGCGTGCTTCTTCGGCACCCCGTCGGCGATCAGCTGTGCTGCGATGAGGTCGGTCCAGCGACCGAAAGCTGCGGCGGCGCGCTCGATCACGGGGGCGGTTTGCTCCTGCTTGGCAGGTTCGCCGGCCTCGACGCTGACGGCGACGACGGGGCAACCCGCCCGGTAGTCGGTGCGGAGGAGTTCTTTGCGATAGTCGCTGACAACCCGGTCGAGTATCTCGATTCCGCTGCGGCTTTTTTGAATTCGCGCAGCAATATGGTCGCCGGCGAAATCGATGGCCTCACAGAGCAGTTGGGTGCGGCCGCCGGGGAAGTAATGGTACGCCGAACCGCGCGGGGCGCCGCTGTGTGCGAGCACGTCGGCGATGGCGGTCGGATGCGCGCCGCGTTCGCGGATCAACAAGGCAGCGGAGACGACCATCCGCTCTCGATGGCTGACCATGTGCGACCGACCCTCCGTCCGCCGTTATGTATGACACCATACATAACGGCGGCGCAGCGCACCAGACCCGCGGCCGAGCCGCGAATTAGACAGCCGCGGCCGAGCCGCGAATTAGACAGCCGCGGCCGAGCCGCGAATTAGACGGAAGCGGCCTCGTTGATCTCGTTGAGCGTGTTGGTGGCTTCCAGGTACTCCTGAACCCAGCGCTCGATCACCGCTGCGGACCTCTCCACCTTGCTGAACTGCCCGACGACCTGACCGATCGGGTTGAACGCCACATCGACACTCTCGTTGGGATACTTGTGGGTGGCGGCGACCGCCATGCCCGAGACCATGTACTGCAGCGGCATTCCCAGCGGCTTCGGGTTGTCTGGGTTCTCCCACGCCTCGGTCCACTCGTTGCGCAGCATCCGCGCGGGCTTGCCGGTGAACGAGCGGCTGCGCACGGTGTCGCGGCTGGTGGCCTTGGCGTAGGCGGCGTGCTGCACCGGGGTGTGCTCGGACTCCTCGACCATGACCCACTGCGAGCCGGTCCATGCGCCCTGCGCGCCCATGGCGAGCGCCGCCGCGATCTGCTGACCGCTGCCAATTCCGCCTGCGGCCAGCACCGGCACCGGCGCGACCTCCTTGACGACCTGGGGCCAAAGCACGATCGAGCCGATCTCGCCGCAATGGCCGCCGGCCTCACCGCCCTGGGCGATGATGATGTCCACGCCGGCGTCGGCGTGCTTGCGGGCCTGCGACGGCGAACCGCACAGCGCGGCGACCTTGCGGCCGGACTCGTGGATGTGCTTGATCATGTCGGCGGGCGGGGTGCCCAGCGCGTTGGCGATCAGCGTGCACTTGGGGTGCTGCAGTGCCACCTCGACCTGCGGGGTGGCGGTCGCCTCAGTCCAGCCCAGCAGCTGCAGCGCATCGTCGTCGCTGTGCTCGACCGGCACGCCGTGGTCGGCGAGGATCTTCTTGGCGAAATCGATGTGTTCTTGGGGCACAAGGTCGTTCAGCGTCTTCTTGAGCACGTCGGGGTCGAGGTCGCTGGCGTCCATGCCCTCGTACTTGTTCGGGATGACGATGTCTACGCCATAGGGGTGGTCGCCGATGTTCTCGTCGATCCACTTCAACTCGATCTCGAGCTGCTCGGGCGTGAACCCGACCGCACCGAGCACGCCGAACCCGCCGGCCTTGCTCACGGCGACGACGACATCGCGGCAGTGGGTGAAGGCAAAGATCGGGAACTCGATATTGAGTTCGTCGCAGATGGGGGTGTGCATGCCGGCTCCTCGATAGGACGCTGTCGCGAACTGAAACGTGTTCTAGTTTAGCGTAGTGGCTGCGTCAACCGCGCCTCGAATCCGGCGAACGTGGGTTACCCGCACGCCGCGGTCGCGTCGAGCGTGTTTCGACCCCACACTCGGCGGCAAAGGGGCGCCGGGTCAGTCATAGCCGACGAGCCGGCGTAGCGACCGGCGCCGTCGCGGCGATCCGGCCACGCGCAGCACCGGCCAGCCGTGCTCGGCGGCGATCGCGGACAGCCGCGGGCGCGGGTTGACCGGCCGGGGGTGGCCGACCAGCACCATCAGCGCAGCGTCCTCGTCTCCGTCGGCGTAGAAGTAGCTGTGCTTGAGGTCGATCCGGTTTGACTCGCAGAAGCCCTGCACCGCAGTGGATTTCCGCCGCCCCCAGATGACGGGTTTGGCGATGCGCCCGGTGAGCAGACCGGCGTCGTCGAGCTCGAAGCGGTTGCACAGTACGTGGTCGATGCCGAGGTAGCGGGCGACGGGTTCGGCGTGGATGGTCAGCGCCGAACTGCTCAGTACGACCGTGTGCCCACGCTGCTGGTGCGCGACCACGATCTCGTGCATGACGGGAAACACCCGCGAGAGGACGCGTTCGACGAACAGCCGCTCGCCGAGCACGTCGAGTTCGGCCAGCGATTCGCCGCGCAGGTATCCGGCGGCTCGGGTGAGCAGGCGCTCGAACTGCATGCGCCCGAAGCGATATCGCAGCGAGGCCTCCACGACGCCGAGCACCTCGCCGATACGCGCCTGTCTGCGCCTGATGCGGTCGGCGGCGTGCGCGGTCGCGGTGAAACCGTCGACGAGCGTGCCGTCCAGGTCGAAGAACGCGCCGACGTGCGGGCCGGGCGGGCTCGCGGCGATTTCCGCGATCGGGTCGGGTGCCACCGGGTGGGCGCTCATGTTGCGCTCCAGACTACTTAAGGGCGCAGCAGGCCCTTACCGGTCACGAGCGGCATGTCCAAGGTGGTCCGGATGCCGGGCGGCGCGGCGAGCACGTCCGGGATGGCGTTGACGATGCGTCCGGCCGCAGCGAGGATCGCCGCATAGTTGTGGTCGCCGTTGCGGCTCGTCGGGCAGATGTCCATGGTGTAGGACGGCTCGCCGACGATCTCCACGCGGTAGGAACCGCCGGGCTGGGCCGACTGCGCCCAGTCCGGGCGCAGGTCTGGTCGCAATCGGGTGATGTGTTCGACGACGATCACCGGTTTGCCTTTGACCATGCCTTCGATCTGGAAGCGCAGCGCGGCCACGGCGCCCTTCTTGATGGTGCCGACGGCGACGTCGAAGTCCTCGGGCGCCGGTTCCTGTTCGACGGAGTCCTTGATCTCGTCGACCTCGACCCCGAGCCCGGCGGCGAGCTGCCGGATCGCGGTGCCCCAGGCGATGCTGAGCACCCCGGGCTGAAACAACAGCGGGAAGTCGCCGATCTGGTTGCCGAAGCCCATCACCTCGAACATCACCGTCGCGCCGTCGTAGCTGGCGTAGTCGGCGATCTCCATGGTGCGGATCTGCTCGATGCGCTGGCAGGTGCCCGCCAGCGCGAACGGCAGCAGGTCGGTCGCGAACCCGGGATCGACGCCGGTCATGAATACACTTGAATCGCCCTGGCGTGCAGCGTCTTCGATGCGTTCGATGTACTTGTCCGGAATCACCTGCCACGGGTACTGCAGCACCCCGGGCGCCGAACCGACCACATCGATGCCCGCGGACAGGATCTGGCGGATGTCGGCCATGGCCTGGGGAAGCCGGGTGTCGCCCATCGCGCAGTACACGATGGCCTGCGGTTGTGCGGCGATGATCGCGTTGAGGTCGTTGACTGCGGTGACCCCGGTGGTGACGTTCAACCCGGCCAATTGCCCGGCGTCCTTGCCGACCTTGGCGTCCGAAGACACCCAGACGCCGGTGAGGTCGAAGCGCGGATCGTCGACGAGTTGCCTCAGCGCGAGGCTGCCGCAGTTGCCGGTACCGATGAGCGCGACGCGGATGGCCATCCTGCTTCCCTTCGCCGAACTGGAACAGGTTCTACTTGTAGCACGTGTGCCCTGTAGCCTGACCCCTCATGGGACGCGTGGACGGAAAAGTTGCACTTATCAGCGGCGGCGCCCGAGGTATGGGCGCCGCGCACGCCCGGATGCTCGTGGCCGAGGGCGCCAAGGTGGTCATCGGTGACATCCTCGACGGCGAGGGCAAGGCGCTGGCCGACGAACTCGGCGGGGCGGCACGCTACGTGCATCTCGACGTCACCGACTACGACCAGTGGCAGGCTGCGGTCGCGACCGCGACCCAGGACTTCGGCACGCTCAACGTGCTGGTCAACAACGCCGGCATCGTGGCGCTGGGCCCGCTGAAGACGCTGGACGTGAAGAAGTGGCAGGACGTGCTCGACGTCAACCTGACCGGCACCATGCTCGGCATCAAGGCCGTGATCGATCCGATGACCAACGCGGGCGGCGGTTCCATCATCAACGTCTCGTCCATCGAGGGTATGCGCGGCGCCGCCTGGGTGCACAGCTATGTCGCCTCCAAGTGGGCGGTGCGCGGCCTGACCAAGTCGGCGGCACTCGAACTGGCGCACAACAAGATCCGCGTCAACTCGATCCACCCCGGCTTCATCCGGACCCCGATGACCAAACACCTGCCCGAGGACATGGTGCAGGCGCCGTTGGGCAGGCCCGGCACCGTCGACGAGGTGGCGACGTTCGTGCTGTTCCTCGCCAGTGACGAATCATCGTTCGCCACCGGGGCCGAGTTCGTCATGGACGGCGGCCTGGTCGCCGACGTGCCGCACAAGGCGCTGCCGACGGGCTGACCGACCCCCGGCGCTCAGTCGACGGCGGCGAAGTTGACCGTCGCGGTGGCGCAGACCTGCTCGTCGTTGCCGCGGTAGATGTCGACCTGCACCACCACCGAACGCTTGCCGGTGCGCAGGATGCGCGCCACGGCGCGGGCCGGGCCGACCTTGATGGGCCGCAGATAGCGGATGAACAGGTCCGTGGTGGCGATGGCGAGCCCGAACGGGGTGGCCCGCGACGCGAGTTGGCCTGCGGTGACATCGGCCATCGTGGCGATCAGCCCGCCCTGCAACCCGCCCGCGGTGTTGACGGTGCGCTCATCGACGGGCATCTCCATCACGACGGTGTCGTCCGACGACGGGACCTCGGTCAACCCGAGCTGATCGAACAGTTCGCGAAGCGACTTCGGCGCCGTCATGGGTAATGACATTACCGGGCTGCTGCTCCGACGCCGTTGTGCGTAGTCTCGTAGCTCGTGAGCGCACGCGCGGGCATCGTCGTCACCGGGACCGAGGTCCTCACCGGCCGCATCCAGGACCGCAACGGCCCCTGGATCGCCGACCGTCTCCTCGAGCTCGGCGTCGAGCTGGCGCACATCACGATCTGCGGTGACCGGCCCGGCGACATCGAGGCCCAGTTGCGGTTCCTGGCCGCCGAAGGAGTGGACCTGATCGTGACGAGCGGCGGCCTCGGCCCGACCGCCGACGACATGACCGTCGCAACCGTGGCCCGGTTCTGCGGCCGCGACCTCAAACTGGACAGCCGCGTCGAGGCGATGGTCGCCGACATCGTGGCGCGGCTGATGGCGCGCTTTCCGGACGTGAACGCCGAGGCGCTGCACGCGGCCAACCGCAAACAGGCTCTGATCCCCGATGGTGCCCACGTGCTGGACCCGGTCGGCACCGCACCCGGTGTGGTGGTTCCCGGTAAGCCGACGGTCGTGGTGCTACCCGGCCCGCCGCGCGAACTGCAGCCGATGTGGCGGGCCGCGGTACAGACACCCGCCGTGCAGGAGGCGATCGCGGCACGCACCGCCTACCGCCAGGAAATGGTCCGCATGTTCGGGCTGCCGGAATCCGGGCTGGCCGAAACACTGCGCGAAGCCGAGCAGCGCGTCGACGGTTTTGACCGGCTCGAGATCACCACCTGCCTGCGTCGCGGCGAGATCGAAATCGTGACGCGCTATGAACCTGGTGCGGCCGGCGCGTACGCGGACCTGATGACGCTGCTGCGGCAACGCCACGGCCACGAGATCTTCTCCGAAGACGGCTCCACCGTGGACGAGCAAGTCGCCGACCTGCTGGCCGGGCGTTGGCTGGCCACCGCGGAATCGTGCACGGCCGGACTGCTGGCGGCTCGCCTCACCGATCGGGCCGGCTCATCGGCCTACATCGCCGGGGGAGTGGTGTCCTACTCCAACCAAGCCAAGTCGGAACTTCTCGGCGTCGACCCCACACTAATCGAAACCCACGGGGCGGTGTCGGAACCGGTCGCAGAAGCCATGGCCGACGGCGCATTGCGCCGCTTCGGGGCTGACACCGCCGTCGCGATCACCGGTATCGCGGGCCCCGGCGGCGGTACCGCCGAAAAGCCGGTGGGAACAGTCTGTTTCAGCCTCAAGATGCACGACGGCCGCATCGTGACGCGCACCTTGCAGCTGCCGGGGGACCGCGCGGATGTACGCGAACGGTCGACCACCGTCGCCATGCATCTGTTGCGCCGCACATTGAGCAGCGACGTGGTTTAGCCCCGTTCCACTTCGGCCGCAAACGCCTGTTCGGCGGCGTCACCGTGGACGGCGAACACGACGCGCTGCAGGCTCTGCGGCTCGTGGCGACGCGCAACACCGACCATCAGCCGCGCGGCCTCCTCGAGCGGGAACCCGCCGACGCCGGTCCCGAAGGCCACCAAAGCCAAAGAGCGGCAGCCGAGTTCGTCGGCCTTGGCCAGCGCGGAGCCGGTGGCGCGCTCGATGATCTCCCCGGAGGTGGGCCCGCCGAGCTCCATCGTCGCGGCGTGGATGACGTAGCGGGCCGGCATGTCGCCAGCGGTGGTTTCGACCGCCTCACCGAGCCTGATCGGCGCCTTCTGTCGCGACTCCCGTTGCAGTTCGTCGCCGCCGGCTCGGGCGATGGCGGCGGCCACCCCGCCGCGGTGCCGGAGCTCGGTGTTGGCCGCGTTGGTGACCGCGTCCACGTCGAGTTTGGTCACATCGGCCTGAAGCACCTCGAGTTCAATCATGCGGGTATCGTCTCTCGCCGGGCGACACAGGAGGAATACCTAATGACGACAATCGTCGAACGAGGGGAGCTATCCGAGTTCGCCACGGAGGCCGGATGGCACCGCAGGGACTCGGACCGGGTCGACTACTACACCCGCAGCCCGGTGCGCGTGCACGTGATCTGGCAGGGCGATGACGCGATCAGCGGCGGCGCGCTGTATCAGGACGATGTCCTGATGGCCTACTCGCGCGACCTCAAAACGGTCGTGGGCTGGCTGAAACGCTAAGCCGCGTACTCGTCCCAGACCTTCATCATGGTCTGCAGGATCTCCTCGGCGCGCCCGAGACCGGCGAGATGGCTCTCGCCGGGCATCGGGTAGAGCTCGGCGTCGGCCAGGTTCGACACCACGTGCTGACCGTGTTCGTACGGGACGATGTGGTCGGCGTCGCCGTGCCACCACCGCACCGGCACCCGGATATCGGCGAGCGTAAAGCCCCAGTACCGGGAGAACGTGACGATGTCGGAGAACGGGGCGGCCATCTGCTTGCGGCTGCCGTGGAGGATGTCGTCGAGGAACATCGCCTTGACCTCGGGGCGAGCCAGCAGACGCCGGTCGGCCTCCGGCGACACCCGGCCGTACAGGTCGGCGATGGGCTCGGCGACCGGCTTGATCACCCGGATCAGCGCGCTGGCCACCACGCCGATCGGGGCGCCGGCGATCTGCAGCAGCGGCGCCACGCGAGTGCCGACGTTGCCCATCAACCCACCGGAGATGGCGTCGACGCCCACTGTCGGGGCCACACCGCCGATGACACCGGCGGCCACGACGCGGTCCGGTAGCGCCGCCGCGGCGGCCAGCGTGTAGGGACCGCCGCCGGACAAGCCGATCACGATCATCTTGTCGATGCCGAGTGTGTCGGCGATGATGCGCAGGTCGTCGGCGACGGCAATCACGCAGTCGTACTGGTGCGGGGTGGACGAGCCGATGCCGGGCCGATCGAGGCCGATCAGCCGGATCGCTTCACGCTCCGCATAGACCCGGGCCTCCATCGGGATCTGCCGACGCGCGCCGGGCGTTCCGTGCAGCCAGAAGACGGGGCGGCCCCGTGGATCGCCGAATTCGGCGAACCCGATGCGCCGGTTGTCACCGACGGCGATGCTGCCCTCGAGCTTGGGGCGGGCGATTGCGACAGCCATGCCGAAAGTGTCTCACGGTCCACAGCTGGCCTGCGGCTACACCACCCGGAACTGATAGGAGCCCACGGTGGTGAGCCGGTCCTCGAACCCTTCGTCGTACATGTGCACGCGCACGGCGACCATGCCGTCGGGGCCGGATATGGGTTCGGTCTCCAGGCGGAACGGGCCTGCTTTTCCGCGGGCCATGAACATGACGTGGTTCGACACGCCCTGGATCCGGTCGGTGCCCGCGAACGTCGCCGCCGCGTCGATGGCGGCCGTCTCGAGCATGACGAACTGCGGACCGATGTGCAGGGCTGCGTCCGGCGAGGCGACCTCGACGGCGAGTTCGGGCAGCCCCCAGTTGCCGTCGTCCCTGCGGAACCCGCCGAAGACCTGCCACAACGCAGGCAGGTCGGGGGAGTCGACGACCTCCAGCGGGTTGGCCTCCATCTTCTGCAGGCCTTCGGGCGGTGTGCCGATGCTGACGCCCTGGCCCTCGATGAGCGCGAGCACCCGGTCGCGGTTCTCGGCGTCGACGATCGTCGCCCGGCTGTACCCCATCTGGCGGCCGCGCCGAAGTTCCTCGGAGATGATCTCGATGCGTGCGACGTCGCGGCCGGGGTCGAGGATCTGACACGAATGGATGACCGGGTTGGGCACCGCCTCCAGATCCGACATGTGGCCGCTCTCCGGCGCGCAGATGCCCAGCACCGCGAACAGCAGCCCGCCTGTGGTGTTGCGCATGTCGCGGCGCAGCGTGACGGTGTTGTCCTCGGGGCCGAGGTCCATCTGCGCGTAGCGGCGACCGATGTAGCGGTAGCTCAGCAGGCCGCCCCAGCGGCGACGCAGTTCGGCGGCGTACTCTCCCGGCGAATCGGTCAACTCACGGATATCTCGCAGCATGCGCGCTCCCATCGGTGTCGACTTGCTGAGCTAATCATGTGTGCGTCGCTAATCATGTGTGCGTCGCACCGGCGCGACTACCAGAAGTGCCGAGGCGACCTACCCATCTGATATCCGGCGGGGAACGACATCTCGATCACCCGAAACTGGTCGTCGACCTTGGATTCCAGTTCCAGGACCACACAGCCTTCGCCGAGGACCTTGGATTCCAACACCTTGTAATGCTGACCGCCACCGTTGACGTCGGTGATGGGGTCACCTGAGCGCAGTGCCTCGACCGGGATCAGATTGGGGGCTTTTGCGGGGTGTGCTTCCACGCCTGAAACGGTAGGGGAATGCGGCGCGGTGATACGCCTTTTTTCGTTTCCCGCCGAACGGCTGCGGCATCGACCATCATGGCGCTCATCGGGCGCCGGCACCTGTTATTGGGAGTGGTTCATGGACAGTACGATGCAAGACTTTCCATTGACGGTTACCGGGATCCTGCGGCACGGAACCGGGTTCTACTCGGGCCGCAAGGTCATCACGGCGACCTCTGACGGTCACCGCGAGATCAGCTTCGGCGAGTTGGGGACGCGGGTGGCCCAGCTCGCCCACGGGCTGCGGGAACTAGGCGTCGCGCCCGGCCAGCGGGTGGCGACGTTTCAGTGGAACAACCAGGAACACCTCGAGGCGTACTTCGCCGCGCCGTGTATGGGTGCGGTACTGCACACGCTCAACATCCGGCTGACGGCTGACCAGCTCATGTTCATCGCCAACCAGGCCGAGGATTCGGTTGTGCTGGTTGATATGTCGCTGGCCCCGTTGCTCGCGCCCATGTTGCCGGAGATGACGTCGGTGCACACCGTGGTCGCCGTGGGCGAGGGCGATCTGGGCCCGCTCGAGGAGTCCGGGTGCAACGTGGTCCGCTACGACGCCCTGATCGAAGGCCAGCCGATCACCTACGACTGGCCCGAACTCGACGAGAAGAGCGCTGCCGCAATGTGTTACACCAGCGGCACCACCGGAAAGCCGAAAGGCGTGGTGTACAGCCACCGTTCGAGCTATTTGCATTCGATGGCGGTGTGTGCGGCCAACGCCGTCGGCCTGGCCGACGGGGACCGGGTGCTGCCGGTGGTGCCGATGTTTCACGCCAACGCGTGGGGGCAGCCGTATGCAGCGGTGATGGCGGGCGCCGACCTGCTGTTGCCTGACCGGTTTCTGCAGGCTGCTCCGCTGGTCGACATGATCGAACGCCACCGCCCGACGGTCTCGGCTGCCGTTCCGACCATCTGGAACGACGTACTGCAGTACCTGCACGCCAACCCCGGCCGCGACATCTCGTCGCTGCGACTGGTCGTCTGTGGCGGTTCGGCGGTTCCGCTCGGGATGATGAAGGAATACCAGGAGCACTACGGCGTGATGATCCGCCAGGGCTGGGGTATGACCGAGACGTCACCGTTGGCCGCGGTGGCCACCCCGCCGCCGGAGGTCACCGGAGCCGACCACTGGACGTTGCGCGCCTCGGCAGGGCGGGTGATGTGCGGGGTGGAGACGCGCCTGGTCGACGACAACGGCGACGTATTGCCCAACGACGGAAAGGCCGTCGGGGAGATCGAGATCCGCGGGCCGTGGATCACCGCCTCCTATTACCTCAATGCCGATCCGGAGAAGTTCGACGACGGCTGGCTGCGCACCGGAGATGTCGGCCGCATCGACCCGCAGGGCTTCATTACCCTCACCGACCGCGCCAAGGACGTCATCAAGTCCGGCGGGGAGTGGATCTCCTCAGTGGAACTGGAGTTGCGCATCGCCGATCATCCGGCAGTGCGGGAGGCGGCCGTGGTGGCGGTGCCCGACGAGCGGTGGCAGGAGCGCCCGCTGGCGGCCGTCGTCGTGCAGGAGGGTGAGTCGCTGACGCCGCAGGAGCTGCGAGATCATCTGTGCGACAAGGTTGCCCGATTCTGGTTACCGGAGTGGTGGACGTTTATCGACGAGGTGCCCAAGACCAGCGTCGGCAAGTTCGACAAGAAGCGGATCCGGTCGCGCTATGCCGACGGCGGCTACGACGTCGTCGAGTGCCGGGAGTAACCGTCAACGGCCCGGCGCTGAGCGCCCAGCGGATACCGCCGACGAGAATGCGGGCGGCCATTCGGATCACGGTCGATTCGATCGGAGGAAAGTAGGGCAGCAGCAACGGTTTGCGCTCCCACGGCGGCAGCATCGACACCGCCGTCGCTGCCAGCACGCCGTAGGGTGCGCGCGCCACGAGCGGTAACGGGGGAGTCAACAGCAAGAACCGGGCGGCGTCGCGGGCGGCGGTGGTGCCGCGCAGCTCGGGGCGGTAATCCTGGACCCGTTGGGCCAGTTGGCTTTCGGTGCGTGGCGGGTCGGGCACCCCGAGTGCGGCGGCGACGCGGGCGGTGTCGGCCACATAGTCGTCGCGGCCGCGTTGGTCGAGCGGCGCCGCACCATAGAGTTGGTGGGCGAGCAGAAAGCTGTCCGTCTCGGCGATGTGCACCCACTCCAGCAGGTGTGGGTCGACGGCGTGATACGTCCGCCCGTCGGGGGCGGTGCCGCGTACCCGCTGATGGATGCCGCGCACCCGGTCCACCGCACGCTGGGCGTCGGCGGCGGGACCGAACGTGGTGACGGCGAGGAAGGTACTGGTTCGCTGCAGGCGGCCCCACGGGTCGGACCGGTAGTCGGAGTGGTCGGCGACACCCGCAATCCGCCGACGAACATGGACGCGTCGGCGTGCACACGTCGGATCGGGCGGTCCTCGTCGAACCAGCGCGGGCCTGGGGTGTCATGGATCTGTGCGCGGTTGGCTGGGCCTTCGGGGCCGGCGACCATGCTGAACAAACTGCGTCCCAGGTGTCTGCGCACGCCGTCCAGGTCCGGCACCACCGACATGGGTTCAACACTATGCCCCTGGACTCGCGGGTGGTTTAACGTAGTGACGTGCAGAAATTGACTCGGGTTGTGATCATGGCGGCGGCAGCTGTTGTCGCGGCGCCGCTGGCGCCTGCACTGACTACTGGTGCCGGCACGGCGGGGGCTGCAGATGGCACGTTCATGCCGTTCTCCCAGGTGCTGCGTCGGTGCGACTTCAGCGAAACGAACTACAACGGCCCGACGGGCCAGGGCAGACCTACCGCCAATGTCCGTTCGGACGGGTCCGGGGTGACCGCTGACGTCCAGCTGGTGCTGGCAATCCCCAACACTCCCTACCAGGTGCGGCTGATCCAGACGCCACGGCCATCGTCGGCGCCGTGCTGGGGCAACGATCCCGGCGTCGCACAGGCGACCTTGCACACCGATGGGGTGGGCGCTGGCGCGGTGACGCTGTCGGATGCGATCGAACCGGGCGCCACAGGCGTGTGGGTGTTCGTCACCCGTCCGGACGCCTTCTCGCAGACCCCCGCCGAGTTCTACACCACTGACCTGATCGCCAGCATCTAGGCGGCGTGCAGGTTGGCGAGTTCGATGCCGATGCGCATCTCGAGCTCGCTGACCTCAATTCGTGGAGGACCCGGCGGCGGTGGTGCCGCGGAGTGATACGTCGCCCCGGTCGGAGTGATGAATTCAGCCTCATGGACACCGTCGACCTCACGGGTGTTGACTTGCCAGCCCGGGGCTTCCTTGACGTAATTGCACCGTTCACACATCCCCACTCCGTTCACTCGGCTGGTGGGCCCGCCCCTGTGATGCGGCACCGCATGGTCGCGGTGTCGAATCGGGGCATCAGAATACGGGGTGCGACATCGCTGGTCGCGCAAGCCGATAAACAGCGCCAATGCCTTGGGAAACCGCCGCGTGCGCGACTCCATCGCCACCAACGCCCCCGACTTCGGGTGCCGATACAACCGCCGCAGGGTGGCCTTCGAGCGCTTGTCGGCGATGGAGGCCAGCACCAGTTTGCGCGCCACCGCCGCCGGAATCGGCCCATAACCGTCCACCACCGCCGGATGCTCATCATCACCCAACAGGCTCTGGTCACTCATGACCAGGTTGACCGCCACCGGCTCGGCCTGCTCGGCAGGGCGCCCGGTGACACGCTCCACGAGCGTGTCGGCCATCACCTGTCCGCGCGAGCGCCCATCAAAGGTCGTGTCCGCAGCGTGTTTGAGCGCCGCATACACCGCCACCCCCACCGAGACCGGCAACAACGCCGTCACATAGGTCATGGTGGGGGGGGCTGGGCGGATGCTCACCGAGCGGTCCTTCTCGGCTTTGGCGGCGCGCTCCACTACAGCTTGCGGATCAAGCCGGTAGGCAATGCTTTTGGCCTCGGACTCCACCCGCGAATCGCCCATACCGTCGAGGCCGGCGATATCGGCGCACATCTCGGCGTCCAAGGCCCGGCGATCTTCAACCGTCAAACAGGCTGACTCGCGAACGATCACGGTTGCGCGCCACTCCGAAAGCGCACCACACTCCAACGCGGCCAGCGTGTACGGCATCTCATGGACCAACGCCTTGGCCAACCCCAGATGCCGGTTGCCGCACGACGGGGAATCACGCCGTGCCAGCGCCACCTCGCTGGCCACCCCGCGGCCCTGCTTGGCCTTAGGCACTCCGGCGGCCGCCTCGCGGGCCCGGCGCTTGGCGTCCAATAATGCCGCAGCGCGAGCCTGACCGGCCGCCGCAGCCGACTTCATCTGCTCCAACTCCGCGATCCGTTCGGCCAATACAGCTTCATCGGCGTGCGGGTCCACCGCCGCCAGCGCCGTCGCATCGAACATGACCCGACAATAAAACCCGCCACCGACAAATTTCGGAAGGCGGTCTCAGCCTGCGACGACGGTGAGGTCGTTGCCTGCACGCTCCACCCGCATGCCGGCGCGTCGGGCGATCGTTGCGACGGCGGCGGCGTTGTCGGGTTCGGCCCGGGAGGACGCGAGTACGCGGGCCAGCCTGCCCTTGTGGGCCTTGTTGAAGTGGGTGACCACCTTGCGGTTGCCGGCGGCGTCTTCTGCGACGACGTCGACGCGGACGGCCGCAGTGAGCCTGCCGAGCGATGCGTATGAGCCCGACCGCAAATCGACCACCAACTGGTTCTCGGCCAGCCGAGCCAGCGTCGGTTCCAGCAGAGGCCGCCACCGAGCGGCCAACGTGGGCTGTCCCGGCAGCTTCGAGCCCGCCGACAGCCGGTAGGCGGGGACGGGATCGTCCGCACGCAACAGTCCGAACAACGCAGAACCGATAAACAGCCGATCGCGGGCGCGTGCGGCGGGCGCGCCGCGCAGCGATCCGATGTCAAGTGCGTCGTAAAGCACGCCGGTGTAGCGATGGATCGCGGGCAGGGTGGCCGCTGTGCGCAACTCGGCGTTGCGATCGATTTCGGCATCCTGCTTGGCCGACAACCCGAGCGCCTTCCGGGACGCCGGGCGATCGTGGGCGAGTTCCACCAGCTCATCGAGCAATGTGGTACGCATCGGCGTCAGTTCGGGACAACTCAATGCGTCGAGCCGCAGTGGCGGCCCGTCGCCCCCGACGCGCTTGGTCTCCGAGGGCGGCAGCAGGACGATCACGCCGCAGAGGTTATCTGGGCGAGCGTCGCGGTCAGGCCGGCGGCATCCCGGGCGGAGGCGGCGGTGGCGCCGGCGCGAACGGGTCCGCGGGTGGCGGAGGCGGCGGGGGTGCCATGCCCGGGGGAGGCGGAGGCGGCGGCATGCCACCCATCTGCACCACCGGCGCCGGCGGCGCGCCGGGAGGAACCGGTTGTTCGGGCGGCATCGGCAAGAACATGTGGCGGGTGAACTGCTCTTGGTAGGCGCCCCCGCCCCCAATCTTCACTCCGCCGCCTTCACCGGCGGAAACCGGAGTGCCATCCGGCAGTGTCACCGCGGTGTGGCCGCTGTTCCAGCCGACTACCAGGGCACCGGGCTGCGTGCCGGGTTGAAAGCCACGCGCCAGCAGGGCGTTCTCGATGTTTCCGGTGTGGAACCGATCTCCATAGATCGGTCGTCCGGTTGCTGCGTTGGCGACCCAAGAGACCAGGCCCGAGCAGTCCGTACCGGCAGGAGAGTCCCCGCCCGTGACGTACGGCGTGCCCGACACCTGGTTCACAAGTGTCAGCAGCGTCGCGATAGCAAACACGCGGTCGGACGTTAACAGAGCATTTTGCGCCGCTGCAAAATCTGTGACGGCATTCACAACCGGTTACAACTATCGCGCGGTTCACGAATAGTGTTGACGGTAGCAGCCTTTCGAGGATCTACAGCACTGGATCACCAAACGATAGCTCCGCCAAGCGAATTACATTGTAAACAACGCTTAGTGCACTAAACACGCTGACACACTGCGTATCTCAGCCGTACGCGAGCAGCAGCGGCACGACCTGTTCAGCAAAGGTCAACGAGCCGTGATGGCCGATCAGTGACGACTCCATCGGCTCAACGCCACGCCGAACCATGACGGCGGAGTGGCGCGCAGCGGCCACCACGTCACCGATTCGTGGCCTGACCGTGTCGCTGACGTGCTCACCGAACCACCCGGCGTCGATCGCCTGGTCGCGAGATACCACCCAAGCTCGATCGGCCAGCACCTCCTGCCAAGCTGCGAGCACGTCGTCCAGCGCGCCGTCGTCGACGTACACGTGCCGTGCACGCGGCTCGCCACCGACGGCCGCCACACCGTCGAGCAGCGCATCGTGGTCATCGATGTCGACGATGTCGGCGGGCTGCGCACTGACCATGCCGTGATCGGCCACGACGGCCAGCAATCCGCCGGCCGGCATCTCCTCGAGGATCGACTCGACCAGCCGGTCGACGTGGCGCAACTGCATCCGCCATGCCTGCGACCCCGGACCGTACAGATGACCCAGAAGGTCGAGTTCGCTGTGGTAGCCGTAGCAGAACCCGTTGGCGGCCAAGGTTTCTCGGATGTTCGACGCCAGGTCGCCGAGCGCTTGGACGCCGACGTACCGACCGCCCCGCAGCGCAGCCCGGGTCATACCCGAGTTGGTGAACTCCGCGCCGGAGATGATGTTGACCGCGACGCCTGCCGACGTGGCTCGCTCGAAGACGGTGGGGTGCGGTTGCACGTCCTCGGGCGGCACGTCACCGCGAAGGTCGTTGCCCCAGGGGTGCGGTCGCCACCGCAGCGGGTTGATGAGCCCGACGTCGGGCAGCCGGAACGAGTAGCCGACCAGGCCGTGCTCACCGGAGCGGCAGCCGGTGCCCAACGCCGCAAGCCCGGCCACCGTCGTCGACGGAAATCCGACCTGCAACGTTTGGCCTCGCAGACCGGCCAGCACGGGGGCGTCGGCCACGTGGGCATCGAGCAGTTGCGCACCCAGCCCGTCGATCAGCAGCACACACGCCCCGGCGATGTCGTCGCGCAGGCCAATGCGGTGGTCAAACCCCTCTACACCCATCGCGGCGAGCACTGACGGCACCACGTCGGCCAGGTGCGGAAGATCGGCGTCGGGCTGCGGAAGGTCCACGAGCCCGAGCCTGCCACATCGTTGAGCATTGACATGCAGCCACGCGGCTGCCTACTGTGATATATGCAGCCATCCGGCTGCCTATAGCAGATGATGGCAATGATGGATGAGGTATTCCGGGCGCTCGCCGACCCCAACCGGCGTCGCCTGCTCGACAGCTTGAACGCCCGCAATGGGCAAACCCTGCGCGGTCTGTGCGCGGGTCTGTCGATGGCGCGACAGTCGGTGAGCAAGCACCTGGCGGTGCTGGAGGACGCGAAGCTGATCACCACCATGTGGCGGGGCCGGGAAAAGCTGCACTACCTCAACGCCGCACCCATCAACGCCATCGCCGACCGCTGGATCAACCAGTACGACCGCTCGCGGGTGCAGACGCTCGCCGACCTCAAGACAGCATTGGAGACCCAACCGATGGGCAGCGCCGAATTCGTTTACACGACCTACATCCGCACCACCCCCGAACGACTGTGGCGAGCAGTCACCGACCCGGCATTCTCACACCGATATATGGGCCATGCCTTGGTGTCGGATTTCGAGAAGGGCTCGCGTTACGTATGGGCTGACCGCAATCTCGAGATCGAGCACCCGGATCAGGTCATCCTCGAATCCGAGCCCTATCGCAGGCTGGTCTTCACCTTCCACACATTCGTACCCGAACTGACCGCGGTGGGACTGGACGAAGAGACGATTGCAAAGGCGGCGGCCGAAAAACGGTCCCGGGTGTCGTTCGACATTGAACCGGTCGATAATGGCATGGTCAAGCTGACCGTCATCCACGACGCCTTCCCGCCGGAAAGCACTGTGCGCGAGCTGATCTCGGGCGGATGGCCGTGGAAGCTGGCCAACCTCAAGAGTGGTTTGGAGGAGGAATCGCGATGAACACACCACCCATCGTGACGGCGCAGGAGTGGGAGGCTGCGCGCCGGGAGATGCTCGTCGACGAGAAGGAGGTTCAGCGGGCCCGGGATGCCCTCGCTGCGAAGCGGCGCAGGATGCCGTGGATGGCCGTGGACAGGGAGTACCTGTTCGACGGCCCCGACGGCACAGTGAGCCTTCTCGATTTGTTCGACGGCCGCCGCCAACTGATCGTCTACCGTGCGTTCATCGAACCCGGCACCGGCGACTGGCCCGAACACGGCTGCGTTGGTTGCTCGTTGATGGCCGACCATGTGCCGAACCTCGCTCACCTCAATGCGCGGGACACCACGTTCGTATACGTGTCGCGCGCCTCCCAATCTGACCTCACGCGGATGACGTCAAAGATGGGCTGGCGCCACCCGTGGTTCACGATCACCGACGATTTCGACAAGGAATTCGGATGCGACGAGTACCACGCCACCAACGCATTCATTCGTGACGACAGCGATCGGATCTTCCGTTCCTACTGCATCGACGGCCGCGGCGACGAAGTGTTCGTCAACACCTGGAGCCTTCTCGACATGACTGCCCTTGGGCGGCAGGAGGACTGGGAAGATTCGCCCGAGGGGTTCCCACAGTCCGCGCCATATGAGTGGTGGATCTGGCACGATACGGGCACCGGTGAGTCGTAGGTCAAATCGCTAGGACGGCACGCTGGCCAACGCTTGCGCAACACACTCCGACCAGCGAGCCCGGTCGACCGTCTCGAACGCCTCGTCACCGCCAAACGCACTGGAGATCACCAGATCAGGGCTGACACTGTCCAGCAGCTTGAGGCTGTCGCGCATGGCGGCAGGATCTCCCCGCCCCGGCACCACGAAGGTGGACCAGGTGCCCGCGTCGGTCGGAAACATCGTGTCACCGGTGAAAAGGTACTTCTCGCCACCACTACCGGTCACCAGATAGCAGGTACTTCCGGCTGAATGTCCCGGTGTCGGAAGTACTTCCACATCGTTGTCATCCACGTGCCGTACCGCGCGCACCGCGACGTCGACGCGATCATGCTTGGAGATGTCGTCGACTTCGGCCGCAGGAGCGTGCAACCGCCGGCCGAAGCGCTCCGAGATTCCGACGAGGTTCGGTCCTGCCTCGTCGAGATGGGAAAGGTACTGCTCGCTCACCCCGCCAAGCGCGTCGAGCGCGTCGAACTCCGCGTCGGTGGCGGGGTTGTAGAACAACACGTTGCCGGTGGTCCGACGCCACAAGTAGGCGTGCGTGGTCAAACCGGGGAACGGCGAATCCATTCGCGTCTGGAACAGATCATCACGGATGCGTGTCAATGTGTTACTCATGCTTCCCAGCCTGCAATCTCAACCGCTGTTGAGGTCAACACTTGATCGAAGTCACGTTTGAGTCCGCATGACCTTGGTAATCCGTAGGCAGTCGAAAGGCGAGGTCTTGGGTCGAATCGTGGTAGCCGCCAGTCCGCTGGCCGGACATGTGGTCCCGATGTTGCGTATCGGCACACACCTCAAAGACCACGGTCACGACGTCATTGTCATCACCGGCTCCGAGTTCGGCGACGACGTTCGCCGCGCCGGGCTGTCACTGCAGGCGCTCGACCGGTCGGGGCTCATCGACGACCTGCCTTCGCCGTGGGTGCTGCGTACACCGAAGCTGTTGCGCCGCTATTTGCTTGGCATTGCCGAGATGCGGTCGACTTTTGTCGAGCCGTTGACCGCCCAGTTTTCCACGCTCAACCGGGTGTTGGAGCAAGGCCCGGTCGATACGGTGCTCGCCGATCTGACCTTCACCGGGGTGCTGCCCCTGGTGCTCGGCGAGCGGCCGCGTCCGCAGATTCTGGCCGTCGGCGTCGGGCCTCTCACCCTGACTAGCGCCGACACCCCGCCCTTCGGAATGGCGTGGCAACCACAGCCAGGAACGGACTACCAACCGATGAACGACGTGGTCCGGAAGTTCCTCCTGCGCGGCATTTCCGCCGACCTGAACGACGCACTCGCGCGCTGCGGCACACCACCGCTGCCCGTACCGCTCACGGACTGGCCCCGGCTGGCTGACCGGCTGCTCCAGCTGACCGTACGCGGATTCGAATACCCCCGCAGCGACCTGCCCGTAAACATCGACTTCGTCGGACCGGTGATACCGGACAGCTCCGAGCATTTCGAGCCGCCGCCGTGGTGGAATGAGATCGTCGCGGCACCGACCGTCGTCCACGTCACCCAGGGCACTTTCGACAACCGGAACATCAACCAGTTGATCCGCCCCACGCTGCGGGCGTTCGACGGCATGAACATCGCTGTTGTCGCAACCACAGGCCGGCCCGTTGACCAAACCATGACCGCAGACCTTCCGCGAAACGCGTTCGTGACCGATTGGATCCCGTACTCGATGCTGCTGCCGCACGTCGACGCGGTCGTGACCAACGGCGGCTACGGTGGTGTGCATCATGCGCTGCGCCAAGGCATTCCGCTGGTCATCGCGGGGGAGACGTCTGACAAGGCGGAAGTGGCCGCCCGGGTGGCCTACTCGGGTGCCGGCGTCAACCTCGGCACCGCGACGCCGACGTCCACGCAGATTAGAGCGGCGGTGTCGGAAGTGCTCAGCGAATCGTCCTACCGCGCAGCGGCACACCGGATCGGCAGCGACATCGTCGCCTCCGACGCGCTGGGCACCATAGCGGAGCGCGTCACCGCCTCCACCAGGGCTTCCGAACTCTAACCGCTCACTGCACAATTCGCGCAGCGACGTCATCGGCGACGGCCAACGCCTGCGGATTTTCGGCCGGTATATAGCGATCGGCGAGGGCATCGTGGGCCGCGCCGGCAATCGCCGCATGGTCGGTGTCGAGTTCGACCAGTTCGACAGGCCACTCGTTGGTGCGCAGCGTTTCCGCGAAGTCGCGGCTGACTGTCACCGGAACGATGTGGTCACCGATGCCATGCAGCAGCGTGATAGGTGAAGGGTTATATCCGGACAGATCGGTGGGTAAGGCTTCTCCCGAGATCGGGTCGGCCACCACGAACGCACCAGCCAGGCAGACGGTGCGCGTGAACCGCACGCCAAGCGCGCCGGCATGGATCGTCGCCCCGGCCGCGGCGAGCCCGCCCAACGACCATCCGACCAACACCAGCGCGTCGGGGTCCGCGCAGCGACCGCGTGCAAACTCGAGCGAGCCCAACAGATCGGCGCGACCACGGTCGTCGGTCTGCGAATTCCAGTCGGGCACCACCACCGCGAAGCCGCGGTCCGCCACCCGTTGCGCGAGCGGCCGCATCGTCTCGCGGGCGTCGGTCTGCGCCCCGTGCCACATGAGAACGGTGCGTTGTGCTTGCTCGCCCCAGAGATCGACCTGCCGGCCCGGAGCGTATTCGGCTGTCTCCATGGACACAGGCATTCCCCGCCGACGCGGGGGACTAACGGACCAAGACGCGACGCACCAGCGCGTCGAGCGTACTTGCCGCAAAATATGTGGTCATCGCGGCTTCCACGTTGCGACCTGATCTGGGGGAGCGGCCCCGGCTGATGCGGTGGATCTGCTCGGTGTACCAGATGGTTTCGGCCGCGCCGGCGAACCGAGGAATGCGGCCCCGCCGCGGTCGTGCCGTGCTCACCGCATACGTCGATGGCTCCGGAATGCAGCGCGGCCTCCATCGCCGCGGCGCTTCGCAGACCTCCGGTCAGCATCAACGGCATACGTGCGCGTGCCCGCACGCGTTCGGCGTAGTCGAGAAAATAGGCTTCCCGCGCGCGGGTGGACTCCGCCGCCCCGGTCATCATCGCGGTCGACTCGAACGTGCCGCCCGATATCTCCAGCAGATCGACACCCGCATCGCCGAGGCTGTCGACGACTGCCATCGACTCCTCCTCGTCGAAGCCGGCGTGCACAGCGATCTGCGCGCTGCGCGCGAAACGCTGCACCAAACCCGCGATTTCGGAGATGGTCAACGCTCGTGGCCGCGCGAAGCCACCGCGCAGGCTCGTCATCTCCTGCGCGGACGGCGCAACCGGGCGGCTGGACAAACTGCGGGGTATCTGGCGCCCGGCGTGGTTGAGCTGCACCCAGCACTGCGCGCCGCCGGAGCGGGCGGCAGCCGCCCAGGCCCGCAGCGTCGAGATGTCTCGCTCGTCCTCGACCACGACCTGGCGCGGCTCGGAGACCGCGGCGCGGTCGACTATCACGTTGCCGGTGACCACCAGCCCGCATCCGCTGCGCGCCCAGGTGTCATACAGCCGCACGTGTGCGCGGGTGGGTTTACCGGTGAGCGTCGCCAGCTGCTCACTCATCGCCGCCTTCGCGACACGGTTCGGCAGCACTGTGCCACAGGGTAATTCGAGCGGCTGTGCAAGCATCATGCCGGCCGAGTGTACCGCTCGACGAACCGCCGCAGGATGGTCGGCGGGTGTTGCACATCCCATTGTCGCGCAGCTTCTTTCAATGCTTCTGCGGATTCCGGCGCGAAGTAACCGTGGTTCTTGTAAACGGTGATACGGGTGAAGATACCGCCGATGTCGAGTTCGGGATGGAACTGTGTGGCGTAGACGTTCTGGCCGACGCGGAACGCCTGGACCGGACAATCCGGTGACGACGCCAGGCACGCGGTATCCGGAGGAAGCTGCGCGGCGGCCTCCTTGTGTCCGCCGTAGGCGTCGAAAGCCTCTGGCAGATCGGCAAACAGCGGATCGTCGCGGCCCTCCTCGGTGACGGTGATCCGCATTCCGCCGACCGGTTCGGTGTAGGTGCGGTCGATGGTCGCGCCGATGACGGTGCCGAGCGTGCCGACGCCGTAACAGCATCCAAGGAACGGAAAATCCTGTTCCACCATGCGCGCGATCAACGCCAGCAGTTCCGACTCGGCGCGTTGTTGCACGGCCGATTTGGTATCGGCCGGATCGCTGACGTTGTAGGGTCCGCCGCCGAGGATGACGCCCGACCAGTCGGCGAGGTCGACGGGCCCCAGCGGCCGGTGGGTCAGCCGGATCCGGTGCAGGCTTGTGGTGTCCAGGCCACCGAAACGCATCATCGCCAGGTATTCGTCGTCGGCGGCTTCGTCTTCACCGCGGATCGACAGCAGCAGAAACGGACGATGCGCCAATTGCACGGCACCCCGCGAGCCAGCTGAGCCCGCGGGGTGTCGCACCCAGCTATTGTCGGCCAAACACCGGTGTTACTGGTGCAGGTCGAACCGATCGTTGTTCATCACCTTGGTCCAGGCGGCAACGAAGTCGTCCACGAACTTCTGCTTGCAGTCGTCCTGCGCGTAGACCTCGGCCAGCGCCCGCAGCTGCGAGTGCGAACCGAACACCAGGTCGTTGGCAGTGGCCGTCCACTTGGGCTGGCCGGTGGCCCGGTCCACACCCTCGTAGACGTTCTCGGCCTGTCCGCCCTTCCATTCCGTGCGCATGTCGAGCAGGTTGACGAAGAAGTCGTTCGTCAGCACGCCGGGCCGGTCGGTGAGCACGCCGTGCTTGCTGCCGCCGAAATTGGCGCCCAGCACGCGCAGGCCGCCGATGAGCGCCGTCATCTCCGGAGCGGTCAGGTTGAGCATGTACGCCCGGTCCACCAGAAGCCGTTCGACCTGGGTCTTCTCATTGGGCCGAATGTAGTTGCGGAACCCGTCGGCCCGCGGCTCGATGACGGCGAACGACTCGACGTCGGTCTGCTCCTGCGAGGCGTCGGTGCGACCCGGCGCGAACGGCACCGTGACGTCGAATCCGGCGTCCTTGGCGGCCTTTTCGACCGCCGCGGAACCCGCGAGCACGATCAGGTCGGCCAGTGAGATCTTCTTGCCGCCCGATGCGGAGCCGTTGAAGTCCTGCTGGATCTTCTCGAGCACCGGCAGCACCTTGGCCAGCTCGGCAGGCTCGTTGACGTCCCAGTTCTTCTGCGGTTCCAACCGGATCCGGGCACCATTGGCGCCGCCGCGCTTGTCGGTGCCGCGGAAGCTGGCCGCCGACGCCCACGCCGTCTTGATCAACTGGGTGCCAGACAGACCCGACTCCAGCACCTTCGCCTTCAGCGCAGCGATGTCGGCGTCGTCGACCAACTCATGGTCGACGGCAGGCACCGGGTCCTGCCAGACGTAGGTTTCGCTGGGAGCCCACGGTCCCACGTATCGCGACGCCGGACCCATATCGCGGTGCAGCAGCTTGAACCACGCCTTGGCGAACGCTTCGGCCAGTTCCTCCGGATGGTCGAGCCAACGCCGGGTGATGTCGGCGTAGATCGGGCTGACCCGCATCGACACGTCGGTCACCAGCATGTAGGGCTTGCGCTTCTTGGTGGGGTCGTGCGGTTCGGGGATGACGTCCTCGGCGTCCTTGGCGACGTACTGCCAGGCCCCGGCGGGGCTCTTCGTCAGCTCCCACTCGTAGCCGTACAGGGTTTCCAGGAAGCTGTTGTCCCACTTGGTCGGGGTGGGCGTCCAGACCACCTCGAGACCACTGACCACCGCGTCGGCGCCCTTGCCCGAGCCGTAGGCGCTCTTCCAGCCCAGCCCCTGCTGCTCGATGGGCGCAGCTTCGGGTTCCGGGCCGACCAGGTCGGCGTCGCCGGCGCCGTGGGTCTTGCCGAAGGTGTGGCCGCCGACGATCAGCGCGGCGGTCTCCTCATCGTTCATCGCCATGCGGCCGAACGTCTCGCGGATGTCGATCGCGGCCTTGATCGGATCGGGCTCACCTTCGGGGCCCTCCGGGTTGACGTAGATCAGGCCCATTGTCGTCGCGCCGAACGGCTCGGCCAGTTCACGTTCGCCGGAGTAGCGCTTGTCGGTGCCCAGCCAGGTGTCCTCGAAGCCCCACAGGGTCTCCTCGGGCTCCCAGATGTCCTCGCGGCCGAACGCGAAGCCGGCGGTCTTGAAGCCCATCGACTCCAGCGCGACGTTGCCGGCCAGCACCAGCAGGTCGGCCCACGACAGCTTGCGGCCGTACTTCTGCTTGATCGGCCACAACAGCCGGCGGGCCTTGTCCAGGCCATTGTTGTCCGGCCAGCTGTTGATCGGGGCGAAGCGCTGGGCGCCCTGACCACCGCCGCCGCGGCCGTCGTGGATCCGATAGGTGCCCGCAGAGTGCCAGCTCATCCGGATGAACAAGCCGCCGTAGTGGCCGTAGTCGGCGGGCCACCAGTCCTGCGACGTGGTCATCAGCTCGGCGAGGTCGCGCTTGACCGCGTCGAAGTCGAGCTTCTTGACCTCCTCGCGGTAGTTGAAGTCAGCGCCCAACGGGTTGGCCTTGACGTCTTGGGCGTGCAACACCGAGACGTCGACCTGGTTGGGCCACCAGTCCTGGTTTTTGAGCGGGGCGTGCGCCTTCGGGGTCGGGGAGGGGATTACCGGGTTTTCACTCTCGCTGGTGCTTTGGGTCTTCTCCGCTGAATGCGGCGGGCGAGCGTCGGATGTCACAATCTTCCTTCCGGTGGTTATCGGGCTGCGATCACGGTTGTGATCGGGAAACTTGCGAAATCGAGCAATCGGGACAAAGACCCCAGTAGATGACCTCGGCTTCGTCGAGTACGAAGCCGTCGAGCGTGCCGTCGTCGGACGGCGTGAGGCACGGTGCGTCACCGACGGCGCAGTCGACGTCGGCGATGACGCCGCACGACCGACACACGACATGGTGGTGGTTGTCGCCGACCCGCGACTCGTATCGTGCGACCGAGCCGGATGGCTGAATCTTGCGGACCAGGCCCGCACTGGTCAGCGCGGCAAGCACGTCGTACACCGCCTGGCGTGACACGTCGGGCAGAACCTTGCGGACGGCGCCGAAGATGGTCTCGGTGTCGGCGTGCGCGTGCGCGTACACCGTATCGAGCACTGCCACCCGCGGACGGGTTACGCGCAGACCAGCCCGTCGAAGCTGATCGGCGTAATCCGGCGTAGCGACCACATGACCAATATGCCGTCGTATCTGGAATCAGTCAAGACTTTACGCGGCGTGTTCATACTGGCGAAAGGCGACGTCACAGCGCGCGGGTTAGTTGCTCACTGGTTGCTGTTGAGCCCAAACCGCGCGGTTACCAATAAATTTCGGTTTCCCCGGGCGCGGCGCGCCGGGTTCCCGTTCCGCGGCGACGACGGGGGCGCTGGTACTCTGCGAAGCTGCCGTCAAGGTGGTGCGGGGAGGCAAGCCGCCCGACGACCAATGCTTGAGCGTGCCAGACCGAAACACCTGTAGCCCTCGCGAAAAGAGTTTTGTGCGCCCTACAGAGATCAGAGCCCTGTCTGGTCTGCGCATCGTCGCTGCCGTGTGGGTGGTGCTGTTTCACTTCCGTCCGCTGCTGGAGCAGGCCGCGCCGGGGCTGCGGTCGGCGCTGGCGCCGGTGCTCGACTGTGGCGCCCAGGGCGTCGACCTGTTCTTCATCCTCAGCGGGTTCGTGCTGACCTACAACTACCTCGACCGGATGGGTGAGAGGTGGTCGTGGCGCTCGACGCTGCACTTCCTGTGGCTTCGGCTGGCCCGGGTGTGGCCGGTCTATCTGGTGACGATGCACCTGGCGGCGCTGTGGATCATCTTCACGCTGCACATCGGGCACGTGCCGTCGGAGGCCGCCGATTCGCTGACGGCGATGAACTACATCAAGCAGTTCCTGTTGGTGCAGTTGTGGTTCCAGCCGTTCTTCGACGGATCGAGCTGGGACGGGCCGGCCTGGTCGATCAGCGCCGAGTGGCTGGCGTACCTGTTGTTCGGGGGACTGGTGCTGATCGTCTTCCGGATAGCCCGCTCGACCAGGCCCCGCGGTCTAGTTCTGCTCGCGGTGGCTGCCGCGATGCCGCCGATCCTGCTGTTGATGTCGACGGGCCAGTTCTATACGCCGTGGAGTTGGCTGCCGCGGATCGTCATGCAGTTCACCGCGGGCGCACTGCTGTGCGCCGCGGTCTGCAAGTTGCAGCCCTCGGATCGGGCCCGGCGCGGGGCCGGCTATGGCGCCTTATTGCTGGCCGCCGCGATCGTCGCCATCCTCTATCTGCTCGACGCGTACCCGCTGGCCAAGATCCCCGATTCCGCCGGTCTGGTCGATGTGCTGTTCGTGCCGTTGGTGTTCACGTTGGCGATCGGCGCGGGCGCCCTGCCGGGGCTGCTGGGGATCCGCCCGATGGTCTACCTCGGGCACATCTCGTTCAGCCTCTACATGGTGCACGAGCTGGTGCACACCACGTGGAACTGGATGGTCGACCAGTTCGAACTGCGCTTGCTCGCCGATTTCAACGGCAAGCTGACACTGCTTGCCATCATCGGGGTCGCGTTCGCCGGCGCGGTACTGCTGTATCACTTCGTCGAGGAGCCTGCTCGCAGGTGGATGCGCGGCATGATGAAACCCAGCGGCCCCGGCATCGAAGCAGGCATTGATTCGCCGCCCGGCAAGCTCGCGCCCATCCATGCGCCGCGCGAAGAGCGAGCCAAAGCGCTTTCGGCCCGCGCGGTGTGATCAACGTTTGCGCCGTCGCGCAATACGCTGTAGCGGTGAGACGTCTGGTCACCGTCGTAATCGCGCTCGCGCTGTTGGTCGGATTGGGTTGTCACCCGCCAACCTCGGTCAGCCACAAGGAGATAGTGGCGCTGGGTTTCGCGCTGAACCGCGTCGCGGTGATCAGCGACTCCTACACCACGGGCGGTGACGAGGGCGGTCTCGGCGAGAAGGGCTGGACCACGCGCGCCTGGCAGATGCTCGCCAAGCAGGGCATTGCCACCACTGCGGACGTCGGCGCCGAGGGCGGCGCGGGCTACGGCACCCGCGGTAACCGCGGGCATCTCTTCGAAGACCTGACCGCCGCGACGGTCAAACCCGACGACACGCTGGTGATCTTCTTCGGCTCGCGCAACGACCAAGGTGTCAACCCCGCCCAGCTGTCGATCCTGGTCTACGGCACCTTTCAACTGGCCCGCCGCATCGCTCCTGCGGCGAAGTTGCTGGTGATCGGTCCGGCTTGGCCCACCGCGAATCCGCCGGGAGACGTGCTGCGAATGCGCGACATCCTCGCGTATCAAGCCGATCTGGCCGGTGCGACGTTCGTCGACCCGATCGCAGCAGGCTGGTTCGTCGGGCAACCCGGGCTGATCGGCGCCGACGGCGTGCATCCCACCGACGCCGGACACGTCTACCTGGCGGAGAAGATCGCGCCGCTGATCCTCGCTCAACTACCGAGGCGCGTGTGACGGTGACTCTCGGCGCGCACCTCTACCGGATGCTGACCCGGCTGATGTCGCTGCGGGTCATCGTGATCGTGGCGGCGCTGTCGGTGGTCGCGTTGGTGATCACGCTGGGCGCGTGGGTCTGGTTCGGTGTCACCAACGATCAGTACAGCCAGCTGGACCGGCGATTGGATTCGGTGAGCAGCCTCGGTGATATCGGGGCGATGCTGGCCACCGCACAGCAGGACGACGCGGAGGCGCCGGTACCCAGTGGCGGGCTGGTGCGCACCGCGCGGGTGGACGGCGCCACGGTGTCGGTTCCGCCCGACATCGTGCTGCCCGAGTTCGAAGTCGGCTACACCGACACCACGATCGACGGCGTCGAGTACCGGGTGCGCACCTTCGAGGCCGGCGGCGCGACCATCGCGGTCGGCGCGCCGCTCGCCGACACCCAGCGCCGCATCGACGAGCTGCACCGGCGGGTGTTGCTCATCTGCGGCGGGGTCATCGTGGGCACCGTGCTGGTCGGCTGGGTGATGTGGCTCATCATGATCAACCCGTTCCGGTTGCTGGCCCAGCAGGCTCGCGCCATCAACGCGCAGTCGGCCCCCGACGAAGTCCAGGTGTGGGGCGTGCAGGAGGCGGTGGAGATCGCCGAGGCCGTCGAGGGAATGCTCGCGCGCATCGGCGACGAACAGCAACGCACCAGGGCCGCGCTGGAATCGGCCCGCGATTTCGCCGCGGTTGCCTCCCACGAACTGCGCACCCCGTTGACGGCGATGCGCACCAACCTCGAGGTGTTGTCCACCCTCGAGATGCGCCCCGACCAGCGCGAGGAGTTGATCGCCGACGTCATGCGGACCCAGAGCCGCATCGAGGCCACCCTGACCGCGCTAGAGCGCCTCGCCCAGGGTGAGCTGACGACCACCGACGACTTCGTGCCCTTCGACATCACCGAACTGCTCGACCGCGCCGCACACGATGCGCGGCGCAACTACCCCGGTGTCGACGTGTCGTTGCCGTCGTCGACGACGGTGCTGATGGTCGGGCTTCCCGCTGGACTGCGCCTGGTCATCGACAACGCGATCGCAAACGCGATCAAACACGGTGGCGCCACCGAAATCCGGCTCAGCGCCCTCACTTCCGGCGAGGGCGTCGAGATCGCCGTCGACGACAACGGGGCCGGGGTCCCGGAAGAGGAACGCGCTCGGGTGTTTCAGCGGTTCTCCCGAGGTTCGACGGCGGCAAGAGCGGGTTCGGGGCTCGGGCTTGCGCTGGTGGCCCAGCAGGCCGAGATTCACGGCGGTACCGCAAGCCTGGACGCCAGCCCGCTCGGCGGGGCGCGGCTGCTTCTGCGGTTACCGGGACCCCGGTGAGGGCAGAATTGGCATTAACATCTGCGGATGGCAAAACTCGAGCTGACCCGTGAACTGACGTTGAGCCCGGAAGATGCGTGGGACCGCGCCTCCGACTTCCACTCGCTGGGCGACTGGCTGACGATGCACGAAGGTTGGCGAAGCGAGCTACCCGACGAATTAACCGTCGGGACAACGATCGTCGGGGTGGCCGGCGCGAAAGGCCTGCGCAATCGGGTCACCTGGACGGTGAAGAGTTACGACCCGCCCCGGCTGCTGGAAGTCACCGGCAGCGGCGTGGGCGGGACCAGGTACGGCCTCAAGATGAGGGTCACACCGAGTGAAACCGGCTGCACTTTCACCGTCACCGTCAACCTCGGAGGGGCGCCGTTGTTCGGCCCGATCGGTTCGACCGCCGCGCGTGCGGTCAAAGGCGATATCGACCGCTCGATCGAGCGATTCGAGGAGCTCTACGGCGGGTAACACCGTGTCGTGTCACAAACTGCGGATTTGACTGTTCTTGACCCTCGAACCGGCGACACGGTCAGCCGGATCCCGATCACCGACAACCACGCGTGCGAGGACGCCGTCGCGCGGGCCCGCGCGGCATTTCCGGCCTGGGCGCGCACACCTGCCGCCGAACGCGCGGCCGCGCTGAGCGCAGCCGCCGAGGCCGTGCGCGCCGCATCGGAGGAACTGGCCGAGCTCAACGAACGCGAGACCGGCAAGCTGACCGAGGACGCACTCGGTGGCGTCGCGGCAGGCGCGGGCACCCTCGCGCAGTACGCCGAGCTGGGCCCGCTTCACCGCGGTCGAAGCCTGCAGGGCGGTTGGGGTGCAACGGATCTGATGATCCCCGAACCGCGTGGCGTCGTCGCGGTACTGACGCCGTGGAACGACCCCGTCGCCGTGGCCGCCGGCCTGTTGGGAGCCGCGCTGGTCACCGGAAACACCGTGGTGCACAAGCCAAGTGAACGCTGTCCCCGCACCGGACGCCGGTTCGCCGAACTGCTGGCCGCGCAGCTGCCGCAAGGTGTCCTCGAAATCGTCGACGGTGACGGGGAACTCGGCGCCCAGCTGGCATCCTCCGAAGAGGTGGACGTCGTGGCGCACGTGGGCAGTAGCGCCACCGGCCGGGCGATCGCGCGCTCGTGCGCCGAACGCGGCGCCAAAGCGGTGCTGGAGAACGGCGGTAACGACGCGCTGATCGTCGACGCCGGCCTTAATCCCCGGTGGGCCGCCGAGCAGGCCGCACTGGGCGCGTTCGCCAACGCCGGACAGATCTGCGTCTCGGTCGAGCGGGTGTACGTGGTCGAGTCCATCGCCGAGGCGTTTCTCGACGAGTTGGTTGCCGAAGCTCGCGTGTGGGGCGATCGGATCGGGCCGATGGTGGACAGGGCACAACGTGGACTTGTGCACGATCAGGTCGCCGGCGCGGTCGCCGAGGGGGCGCGGGTGTTGATCGGCGGTGCACCGCGCCCGGGCAAGGGCGCGTTCTACCCGCCGACCGTGCTCGCCGACTGCACACCGCATATGGCGGTGTTTGGTGAGGAGACGTTCGGCCCGGTGGCGCCGGTCAGGGTGGTCGAGACTTTCGAGGCCGCGTTGAGCGAGGCGGCCGACGACCGCTACGGGCTGTCCGCCACGGTGCTGACGGCCGATATGGCTCACGCACAGGAGGCGTGGCGCACGCTGCCGGTCGGCACGGTCAAGATCAACGACGTGTTCGGCGGAGCGCCAGGCGGCGCATCCGAGCCGCGCCGCGCCAGCGGCAACGGTTTCGGGTTCGGCCCCGAACTGCTCGACGAGTTGACCGAGATGAAAGTGGTGCACTGGTCACCGCCCGGCGCCTCGTAGCAAATGTTCGATGAGGGGTCGAAGCGCACCTGCCGACCCCGCGATATGGCGCCAAATGACGAAAACGAATCAGCGCCAGGCTAATTAGGGCATCGCCACTTATTCGATGTGGCAACGGAAACGTTGGAAATATCTGTGAAATTGCTGTGTTGATCATGGGATTCGCCGGGTACCCGTGGCGCACTTGACCGGTTGGTCTTCAGCAACGTCGGGGTAACACGGAGAGGAACTGCGGCGATGACGAATCACGGATTGACACCTGACGAGTTGGCGGCCGAGATGGCCGTCGCACTACCCGACAAAGAGGTCGTGTCCATCCTCGACCTCAACGTCGACGTCGACGTGTTCCTCGACGTCGCATCGCCGATCGACCTCGCGGTAGCCGCCCAACTGAACGTCGGCGCGCCGATCGACGCCGCGGCGGGCGCAAACGTGCTGTCGTACAACTCAACTGCCGGCGCCATGGTCGAGCAGACCGCGCAGGTCGACCAGCTCATCGAAGCCGACGCGTTGGCCGTGGCTGACCAAGACAGCGCCATCGACCAGAGCGACGTCGCCGACGGCGATCCCACCGTGCCCGATGATGATGACGACGACGGCAACGTGGAGGTCGGCGACCTGGCCACCCTGGAGGGTCCGCTGCTCAACGTCGACGTCAACGTGGATGTCGACACCGATCTGACCGCCCCGATCGCCGGCGCCGTGGCGGCCAACGCCAACGTGGCCGCACCCATCAGCGCCGCGGTAGCCGCCAACGTGCTGTCGATCGACTCCGATGCGGACGCGATCGCCACTCAGGATGCCGTCATCAACCAGGAACTCAGGGGTGTGACCAGCGCCGAGGCGATCCAGGTGTCCGACGTCGTGCAGGGCACCTCGCAGCCTGACGCCGACGGCGGCACCGACACGGCGGTCGGCGACGCGACGGGCGGCGAGTCCGCGGCGGCGGGCGCCGGCAGCGGTTCTGGTGCCGCGAGCGGTTCGAGCGGTGACAGCGGCGGGTCCGGCGGCGACGGCGGGAGTTCTGCCGGCTGAGCCGGCCTGAAACCCGCTGAGCCGTGGGGAGTGCCCAGGTGACCGCGACGGTCGACCGCGTCGTGCCGCGACGTGCGGACGGTGTCGAGCTGATCGGTGAACTCGAGGGATCGGGCCACCGGGTTGCGCCCGGCCTGGTCCGTCGCGCCGACGGCCAGACCCTCGCGTTGACCCCGTTGTTGTACGCGACGCTGCGCGAACTCGACGGTCACCGCACGCCCGCGGATGTCGCCGATGCGGTGACGGCGGCGACGGGCCGCAGCGTCAACGCGGACAACGTCAGCCACCTCGTCGAGCAGCGGTTGGCACCGATGGGCCTGACCGCCCTCGCCGACGGCAGCGAACCACAGGTGCAGAAGCGAGATCCGTTGCTGGGCCTGAAGTTACGCCGCACGATCACCGACCCGGCCCAGACCCAACGCCTCACCGATCCGTTCCGGTTCCTGTTCCGGCCAGCCATCGTCGTCGCCGTGCTCGCGGCGTTCGCGGTCGTGTGCTGGTGGGTGTGCTTCCACAAGGGGCTCGCCGCGGCGGCCTACGATGCGTTCGAACGACCTGGACTGCTGATCCTGGTGTTCGTCGTGACCGTGCTCTCGGCCGGCTTCCACGAGTTCGGCCACGCCGCGGCCGCCCGGTACGGCGGCGCGACCCCTGGTGTGATGGGCTTCGGCCTGTACCTGGTGTGGCCCGCGTTCTACACCGACGTCACGGACTCCTACCGGCTCAGCCGCAGGGGACGGCTACGCACCGACCTGGGCGGCTTGTACTTCAACGCCATCGTCGCGGTCGCCATCACGGCCTTGTGGCTTGGCCTGCGCTACGACGCGCTGCTGCTCGTCGTGGCCACCCAGATCATCCAGATGATCCGGCAGCTCACCCCGATGGTCAGGTTCGACGGCTACCACGTGCTGGCCGATCTGACCGGCGTGCCCGACCTGTACGGCCGGATCAAGCCGACCCTGCTCGGCATGTTGCCGTGGCGGTGGCGCGAACCGCAGGCAAACCAGCTCAAGTGGCGGGCGCGGATCGTCGTGACGGTCTGGGTGGTCACCGTGGTGCCGTTGCTGATCGCGATGCTGGTGCTGGCAGTCGTCGCGCTACCGCGGCTGCTCGGTTCGGCGTGGGCGGCCCTTGGCAAGCAGCACGACGTGCTGAGCAGCGCGTGGGCAGACGGCGATCTGGTGCAGGTCATCGCGCGGGTGCTGGCGATGATGGCGATCGTGATCCCGATGGCCGGCATCATCTACCTGCTGCTGCGGGTGGCCCGCCGCATCGGCGCCACCGCGTGGCAGTCCTCCGCGGGCAAGCCGGTGCAGCGCGCCGTCGTTGGCCTGCTCGGCGCGGCCGCCCTGATCGGCATCGCCTACGCGTGGTTCCCACACGGGGAGAACTACCGGCCGATCCAGGCGTCGGATCGCGGCACGATCAGCGACATCGTCTATGCGCTGCGGGTCGAGGCGATGGGTGAGCCGCGGCGGGCGGTCACCGGCGCCCCGGGCCCGGTCGCCGTCACCCAGCCACTTGCCGCGGGGCAGCGCGGTGTCATGCAGGCGCAGTGGGACACCCGCACGGCGCCGCCAACGTTCAACTCCCCACAGCTTGCGGTCATCGTCATACCCCGCCACGTGACGTCCGTGGCGAACGGCGGCGGATTCTTCACCACCGGGGCCGCCGCTGCCGCGCCGGACGACGTCGGCTGGGTCTTTCCGTTCGACAAGCCGATCGCTCCGGAACCCGGTGACGGCAACAATCAGGCGCTCGCGGTGAACACGACAGACGGAACAGTGGTCTACGACACGGCTTTCGCGCTGGTGTGGACCACCGACGAGGAATACGCGATGAACGTCAACGAGGCGCACGCGTATGCATCCTGTAATACGTGTGCGGCCGTCGCGGTCTCGTATCAAGTGGTGTTCGTCGTCGACCAGGATGACACCAACGACAACGTGGCTGTGCCGCAGAACTTGTCGGGCGCGCTGAACTACGAGTGTGTCAACTGCATGACGGTGTCGCTGGCCCGACAACTGTTCGTCACGCTCGACGAAGAGCTGTCACCGGAGGCCAGGGCCGAACTCGAGGCGCTGTGGGTGGAGATCGACGCCTACGGTGACGACATCGCGGCCGGGAAGGTGCCGTTGAACGAAATCGACGGCCGCCTCGACGAATACACCACCGAGATCATGTGGATCGTCGAAGAGGACCAACCCGGGACGTTTCCGTCGCTCACACCGACAACCGCTGCGCCCACGCCGACGCCGGTCTCCGTCGAGGAACCGCTGCCGTCGGTGACGAGCCCGCCGCCCAGCAGCACCACCACCACCGCGCCGGAGCCGTCGCTGACCACCGAGCCCGCCGAGCCCAGCGAAACCGCCGTCGGGGTAACCACTTCCAGCCCGACTACGACGAATGCCCCGACGACGACCCAGGATTCGGTGACCAGCGAGCCGACCACGGAGAGCACGGGCGTCGAGGACGCGACGACCGGCGCCGATACGACACCGGATGACACCGCGTCCGGCGACACCGACTCCGCCGACACATCGTCGGGGGCGTCATCCTCGGACGGCTCGTCTTCGGACGGGTCGACGTAGCGGCGTCAGCTCGCGGGCTGATCCTCCTTGCGGATCAGCCGCTGCAGCGCCTCGCGGTCCGAGGCCAGCAGCTCGTCGATGCGCTGCTGGTTCACGTCGGCGACGATGATCTCGCCGACCTCCTGGTAGACGTCGCGGAAGATCCCGTGGGACTTCATCTTCTCGGTTTGGTAGATGTTGTCCTCGGTGGGCGTGACGTAGTAGACCACCTCGGCCTTGAAGCGGTGGATCAGCCACAGATGGATGATGTCCATCAGGCGCTTCTGCCGCAGCTTCTCGGCGAAGGTGTTCTGGTCGCGCACGGTCAGGATGCTGCGTCCGTGCCGGTCCTTGATCGGGTCGACGATCGCGTTGGCGAGCTTCTCGCTCTCGCCGCTTTCCCGCTCGCCGAAGATGCCCAGCTCCAGCACGTCGGAGCCGGGCCGGGTCGGCCGCAACTGCACGCGCAGCGCCTCGTCGAGTTGGTAGTGCTTGCTCCACAGCGCCAGCCATTCCTCGAGCAGCTTCTTGGGCACCTCGGTCTGCACCAGGTGCTGGTGCTGTGTGGAGCCCTTGCCCATGGCCTTCGTGGTCGCCGTGCGGCCTGACGACGCGGCCAACGCGGCGTCGCTTCGCGGCCCACCGACCAGCGTTTGCGGTGTGCGGTAAGGCGATTCGACCAGCCGCATTTTGCGCTGCAGCCGCGCCAGCGCCAACATCCCGTCCTGTTTGAGGGCGGTCGCGAACTCCTCGGAGGCCACCCCGTCGACCTGGTGGCCGCCGTAGGTGATGAAGTTGAAGACGAAGCCCATCTTGGCCAGTTCCTCGGGGAAGGCGCGCATCTCGTCATCGGTCATGCCGGTGGTGTCCCAGTTGAACGAGGGGGACAGGTTGTAGGCCAGCATCTTGTCGGGGAATTCGGCGTGGATCGCCTCGGCGAACTCGCGTGCGTCGGCGAGATCGGCCGTCTTGGTCTCCATCCAGAGGATGTCGGCGAACGGCGCCGCCGCCAGCGATTTGGCGATCGCATACGGGATACCGCCGCGGACCTGGTAGTAGCCCTCCGGCGTCTTGGCCAGCTCGCAGTCCCAGCCCACGGCCGCGCCGACCTCACGTGCTTTCTCGCGCGCGCTGTACATCGGCGCCCGGGTCGCGAACTCACGCCAGTCGTCGACGCTCATATCGAGCTGTTCGCCTTCGCTCTCCCGGAATTCGAGCAGCTCGGCGACGGCTTCGCCGTAGGTCATCAGCCCGGCATCCAGCTGCCAGGCGTCGACGAACTTCGACTCCACCTCGTCGAACAGGGCATCGAGTGATTGCTGCGGATCGTTCTGGTAGGTCGAGGCCGCCTCGCTGACCGCGTCGGCGATGCCGTGATGCTGCAGCCAGGCGCCGGCGGTCTCGTACTCGCCTTCGGGCAGCGCGTAGAGCAGGTGCCCGTTGAGTTCGGTGACGCCCAGCTCATAGAAGCGGCGCATCATCGCCAGGTAGCACGCCTTGTACGACGGGATCCTCAGGTTGGTGACCCCGAGCAGGAAGGGCTGGTCCCGCTCGTCGGCGCGGCTGTCGATCAGGTTCGCGGCCTCGGCGTCCGTGCGGGCCACGATAATGCCCGGCACACCCATCACGTCGAGCTGGAATCGCGCGGTGTTGAGCCGCTTGATCTGTTCGTCCGACGGCACCAGCACCTTGCCGCCCTGGTGTCCGCACTTCTTCGTGCCCGGGCGTTGGTCTTCGATATGGTAGCCGGGCACTCCGGCCTCGACGAACCGGCGGATCAGGTTGCGCACGTGCGGATCTCCGCCGTGGCCGGTGTCGGCGTCGGCGATGATGAACGGACGGAAGTCGACCGGAGGCGTCGCCGCAAGTTGTTCGCTGGTCATCTTCAGCCGCAGGTAGTGCTGGTTGCGGTCGGCGGTCAGCAGCGCCCGCACCAACCCGGCGGCCTCCTCGGGCACCTGGCTCAGCGGGTAGCTGGCCAGGTCGGGTCCGGGGTCCTCGGTGGTGGATCCCTTCGCCGACGTCGCCCAGCCTCCCAGATAGATCCCCTCGATACCGGTGCGCTTCATCGCGACCGCCTGGCCGGGGGAGTACGGGCCGAAGGTGGTGATGCTCTTCTTCTGGGCGAACAGCTCACGCAGCCGGGCGTAGAAGGCGGTCGCGGCCTCCCGCGCGATGATGTAGTCCGACGGGATCGTGCCGCGTTGCTCGACGACCTGCCGTGCGGTGTAGAGCCGGGTGATCCCCTCGAATCGTGGGCTGTCGAAGTAACTCTGAGTGGCGGCGACGGCACGCTCGGACGGTGTCTGAGGCGCTGCATCCGCTTCGATGATGGCCATGAAATCAAGCCTACGGGCAGTGCGTCCGCGGCGATGCCTAATCAGGGCGTCCGACCGTGGTGACGATGTGCTCGGCGATCGCCAGCGACGATGTCGCCGCAGGCGACGGCGCGTTGCGCACGACGACGACGCGGTCGCGGAAGCTGAGCCGGAAGTCGTCAACCAGGCTGCCGTCGCTGTCGAGGGCCTGCGCCCGCACGCCGGCCACGCCGGCGACCACGTCGTCGTCGGCGAGTTCGGGCACATAGGCGCGGGCGGCGGCCAAGAACCTGCGCCGGCTCACCGACCCGGACAACTCCCGGACCCCGGTACGCCAGTGCTTTCTGGCGAACCGCCAGAAGGCCGGGGTGCCGGCGATGTCGACGAGGTCGCGCGCCGATACCGTCCGCCACCGGTAGCCCTCGCGGGCAAGGGCCAGAACAGCATTCGGACCGATCAGCACTTCCCCGTCGACGCGCGGGGTCAGGTGCACGCCGAGGAACGGATACCGCGGATCAGGCACCGGATAGACGAGCCCGTTCACCAGGTTGCGTCGATGCGGCTTCAGCGCGTAGTAGTCCCCGCGGAACGGCACGATCACCGGGTTGGCACCGTCGCCCACCAGCGCGGCCAACCGGTCGCTGTGCAGGCCGGCGCACACCACCACCCGGTCGAAGGCGCCATCGCGAACTGATTCGCCGCAGCGGGCGGTGATCACCACCTCGTCGCGTACCGTCTGCATCCCGACGACTTCATGGCCGAGCAGAATCTCGGCTCCGCCTGCGGCGGCGTCGGCGGCCAGCGCCCTGGTCACCTCGGCGAAGTCGACGATCGACGTCGACGGCGAATGCAATGCGGCGACCCCGCGCACGTGCGGTTCGAGTTCGCGCAACTCCCCGGGACCGATGATGCGCACGCCCGGCACCCCGTTGGCGTGTGCGCGCGCCGCGATGTCGTCCAGGCGGGCCCGTTCGGTGTCGTCGAGTGCGACGAGCACCTTGCCGCAGTCGATCCGGCGGATTCCGCGCCCGGCGCAGAACTCCTCGAGGAGTTCGACACCGCGCCGGCACAGCCGCGCCTTGTGGGAGCCGGGCTGGTAGTACAGGCCGGCGTGGATGACGCCCGAGTTGCGCCCGGTCTGGTGTGCGGCCAACCGGTTCTCTTTTTCGAACAGCGTCACCGCCGATTCCGCTTGGCGCCGCAGGATTTCGCGGGCTACGGCGACGCCGACTATGCCGCCGCCGACGACCGCGATGCGCGATCCTGTCATCCGACCTCCCGAACTGTTCCGATCGTGCCTTATAGCCTGCCCGCTGCGGCCGTCACAGCCGTTGGAGTCACCGTTCGGTCACGTTCTGGCATCTCATTGATCTTGTGCCATGCGGTGATTGGACGAAGTGACACTCGTGCAAGTAAAAGTGATCTTGCGGCTGTTGTGCACCAGACGATGGGCGCAACCGCGCGTGCCCTGTTCGAGAAAGTGGACATCTGATGAGACGCATCCTGGCCTTGGCGATCGGGCTGGCCCTGTTGGGGGCGGCACCGGGGATCGCAACCGCTCAGCCGACCACGCCGACCACTCGGACCGCAGCCAACCAGCAGGCCGTCGACCTGGTGATCGCCCGTGGGCTTTCCCAGCGCGGTGTGCCGTTCTCGTACGGTGGCGGCGACGCATCCGGCCCGACCCGGGGCAGTGGCACCGCCGAGAACGTCGCCGGACTCGACCGTGAGGGTCACATCGTCGGGTTGGACCCGGCGGTGAGCACCGTCGGTTTCGACGCATCCGGGCTGATGGTCTACGCGTACGCCGGGGCCGGGGTCAAGCTGCCCCGCTCCTCGGGTGCGCAGTACCAGGTCGGCCAGAAAGTGGCGCCGTCCCAAGCCCTTCCCGGCGACCTGATCTTCTACGGCCCCGAAGGCACGCAGAGCGTGGCGATGTTCCTGGGCAACGGGCAGATGCTGGAAACCGCCGACTCGGGCGTCACGGTTTCCCCGGTGCGCACCGACAACATGGCGCCGTACCTGGTCCGCATCATCGCGTGACGGTGTCGGGCACCCGCCACACGTCTGGCGCCACGGGGTAGGCGATCGCCCGACGCACGGCCCCGGCGATCTCGGCGCCACGCTCGCGCTCCAGCAGCCACAGCGCCAGATCGACACCGGATGTCACACCGCCCGCGGTCACCACGGAGCCGTCGTCGACCACCCGGTGCTGCCTGATGGTCGCGCCGTATTGTGAAAGCTCCTCTAACGCAGCATGATTGGTGGTCGCGTTGCGGCCGTGCAGCAGGCCTGCCGCACCAAGTAGCAGCGCGCCGGTGCACACCGACGCCACCCAGCGCACCGAAGGGGCCAGCTCGGCGACGGCTCTGGGCAGCGTGCCGCGCCGAATCTCGCGTCGCACACCGGTATCCGCCGCGTCGATCCAGCTGCCGCCGGGCACCAGTAGGGCATCCGGTGTGCCCAGCGTCTCTGCGATCCGCATCTGCAAGCCGTACGCCGTGGTGACCGCGCCTGCGCCGTCGATACGCACCAGGGCCACCTCAATGCCGCTGTCGAGCGCGGCGGCCCGCGCGAACACCTCCCATGGCGCGACCACGTCGAGGGGATCGAACCCGTCGAACACCACGATCTCGATGCGCACGGCTTCTAGTTGAACATGTCCAGGACGAGCAGCACTCCGGTCGCGACAAACAGCAGCACGAGGATGGTCACGGCGATCAGCCCAGCGACCGCGGTGGGCGTCATCCGGTGCCGTGGGCGTTCTTCGGGCTCCGACAGCCCGGAGGTCTGTGCCGAATCCGGTGGGGTCGCGCCGGGCCGGACACCGCCGCCGGGTTCTAGATCTGGCGTCTGGGCGGGGTCTGGGTCAGGGGGTTGGGCAGTTGTCATGGCCCAGACCGCGTACCCGAATGTGCCGTTTTGACACGTGCACCGCCGAAATCAGCGGCCCTGCCAGCGGGGTGTGCGCTTCTCGCGCCAGGCCGTGATGCCCTCGGTGACGTCCTCGGTCGCGCCTGCCACCTTGCGCATGGTCTCGCCGAAGCGGACCGACTCGATCCAGCCCATGTTCTCGGTGCGCCAGGCCACCTCCTTGGTTGCCCGTTGGGCCAGCGGCGCCGCCTCGGTGAGGGTCTGCGCCCAGGCCAGCGCCTGGGCCTGCAGATCCTCGGGTTCCACCAGGCGCCACACCAGCCCGATCTCCTTGGCGCGCTCGGCGCTGATCGGCTTGCCGGTCAGCAGCAGTTCCATCGCGTCGGCCCAGCGCACCCGCTGGGGCAGGCGGATGGCACCGACGATGGTGGGCACCCCGATGGACACCTCCGGGTAACAGAACGTGGCCTCGGTGCTGGCGATCACGAAGTCGCAGAACAGCACGCCGGTCAGCCCGTAACCGATACACGGTCCGTGCACGGCGGCGATGGTCGGTTTGAACAGCTCCATACCGCTTTCGAAGGAGTTGATCGTCGGTTTCTCCCAGAACGTGCCCGCGAAGGTGCCGACCGCGCCTTCACCGTCCTTCAGGTCGCCGCCCGCGCAGAACACGTCGCCGTTGGCGGTCAGAATCCCCACCCAGGCGTCCTCGTCGTCGCGGAACCGGTTCCAGGCCGCGTTCAGGTCGTTGCGCAGGGCGCCGTTGATCGCGTTGCGAGCCTCGGGGCGGTTCAGGGTGATGGTGGCGATGTGGTCTTTGCACTCAAACGTGACGAGGCTCATGGCTGCACCCTAATGTCAGGGGACCTGACCTTGATGGGAGTACGTGATGACGTCAATAGTGGACGCGACTGACCGGCTTACCGGGCTGGCCCGCGGGATGCGCGAGCTCGTCGCGGCCGAGGCGGCCGAGTCTGAGCGCACGCGGACCCTCACGCCCGCGGTCGTCGAGGCGATGTGGGACACCGGGTTGATGTCCGCGTTCAATCCCGTCGCCGCTGGAGGAGTCGAACCGTCGTTCGCCGAGATGATCGAGACGTGGATCGAAATGGCCTGGCAGGACGGTTCTTTCGGGTGGATCGGCATCGCCAACCTGCCGTCGTCGTTCGCCGCGGCCTGTTACCTGCCCGACGAGGGGTTCGCGGAGGTGTTCACCGCCAACGACAACCGGGTCGCATTGGGCGGGCAGTTCTTTCCCAACGGTCAGGGCCACGCCGTCGACGGTGGTTACCGGATCAGCGGATCGTGGAGTTTCGGTTCGGGCACGGGGCACTCCGAATACGTGGCGGCGGGCTTTCTTCCGATGGACGACGGGGAAGTGCGCTGGATCAGCGAGGGGGTGCCCGATATGCAGGTGGCCGTGATACCCAGGGAACAGATCGGCTTCAACGACGGCTGGCACGTCCAGGGACTCAAGGGCACCGGCAGCTACGACTACAGCGCCGACGATGTGTTCGTACCGGCGAGCCGGACGTTTCCGCTGTTCACCCGTGAGCCGCGCCGCGGTGCGTCACCGGCCACCCGGATGGGGTTGATGGGCATGACCGCGGCCGGACACGCGTCGTGGGCGCTGGGGGTCGCCAAGAGCATGCTCGACGATGTCGAGGAGCTCGCCGCCACCAAGTTCCGGATGAGCGATATGGCGTCGCTGGCCAGCCGCCCGACGTTTCAGAAGGGTCTCGCGCACCACGTCGCGGCGTGGCGCGCCGCGCGGCTGCTGGTGCTGCAGGCGTTCGGTGACGCCGAAACCGCCGTCGCCTCGGGTGCGGAACTGACCCCGACGCTGCGTGCGGATATGCGGGTGGCCGCGGTCTACGCCACCGACGTGGCCCGCCAATGTGCCGAATGGGCCCATCTGGTCGCGGGTACCAGCGCGATCCGCGAGGGCACCCGCCTGGAGCGGGCGTTTCGCGACATGTACACCGGCACCCAACACGCCTTCATCAGCGAGAAGGTCGCCATCGACTCAGCGCAGGTGTGGCTGGGTGTCATCGAGGATCAGTTCGGCCTCTGATCACCCGGTACGGGCGACGAGTTCGGCGATGATGCGGCCGAGTTCGTCACCCCGCTGCTCCTGAATGAAGTGGCCCGCACCCGCGACCGTCGTGTGGGGCTGGCCCTTCGCGCCCGGAACGTGGTCGCCGAAGACCTTGTCCCAACCGCGCGTTGCCGGATCACCGTCGGAGTACGCCGTGAGAAACGGCCGTCGCCACGCACCGAGCACGGCCATCGTCTCGCGTCCGATTGCGGCACCGGAATCGTTGCGAGTCAACGGAATCAACGCCGTCATCTGCCGCAGGCCGGCGGTGAACCTGCGGTCCGGGAATGGCGCGTCGTAGGCAGCCAGGACATCCGGGGTCAGCGGCCCGGCCACCGCGTCGAGAAAAAAGCTCGGAACGAGTTCCGGTGACCTCTGGTAGAACGCCACGTAATCGAGGAGAGTCTCTTGATGAACGACCCGACCGTCGCCGACGCCGTGGTGCGGCCACTCGAGCTTGTCCGCGAGTCCGGGGTCGCAGGTGTGCAGGATCGTGTTGGTCGCGACGACGCGGGCGAACCGGTCAGGCTCGCGCGCGAGCACGCTGAGGCCGATGGGTCCGCCCCAGTCCTGTACGACCAGCGTGATATCGGTCAAATTCAGCCGCGTGATCGCATTGTGCACCCACTCGATGTGGCGTTTGAAGGTGTAGTCCGTCGGGTCGGTCAGCTTGTCCGACCGTCCGTAGCCGATGTTGTCAGGTGCGATCACGCGCAGGCCCGCCTCGAGCAGTACGCCGATAACGTGCCGATACAGATACGACCACGTGGGTTGACCATGCAGCAGCACGACGACGGGGGCATCGGCCGGTCCTTCGTCGACATAGTGCATTCGTACCGGCGGGATTGCCCGCGCATGCACCTCAACGTAGTTCGGCTCGAACGGGTAGCCGGGTAGCGCGGCGAAACGTTCGTCGGGCGTTCTCAGCACCTTCATAGCGCACCCTCGATGATCCGCGTGCGCAACGTCTTTCGGTCGAACTTGCCGCTGGGCAGGGTCGGGATCTGGTCGCCGCTGGTGATTACGACCCAGCGGGTGGGCACCTTGTACGCGGACAGTTGAGCGCGGGTGTGTTCGGCGAGGGACGTCAGGTCGACGCCGGCGTCGGCGTCGGCGGGTACGACGACGGCGCACACCTGCTCACCGCGCACCGGGTCGTCGACACCGAGCACCAGACACTGCGCGACTTCGGCGGATTCGTCGATGACGGCTTCCACTTCGAGCGGCGAGACGTTCGCGCCTGCGGCCTTGATGAGTTCGGTGGTGCGTCCGACATAGAACAGGCGCGGATCGCCGGTTCGGCGGTAGACGCGGTCGCCGGTGTGATACCAGCCGTCGTCGTCGAACGTCTCGCATCGCTCGCGCTTGTTGTAGCCCGCCATGACGCCGATGCCGCGCACCAGCAGTTCGCCGACGGTGCCGTCGGGGACCGGCGCGCCGGCGTCGTCGACGATGCGCATATCGGTGAAGACGAACCCGCCTGCGGTCTCGGTCATGGTGCGGTGCACCGGATATCCGTCGGGCACGTCGACCATCGCGACGTCCAGCGGTCCGTCCCGCAACATCGGAGCACTGGACAGGTCGCGGCTGGCGAACGTCGGGTGCTCACGCAGCTTCTGGGTGAACGCCGGCCAGCCGATCACGCCGGTGGCCTGCTCGCCCTCGACGAGGTCCAGCGCCGTGCCGGCGTCGAGTCGCGGCATCGTGATCACCGTGACAGGTTCGTGCAGCGCCCCGGTGACGGCGAGCAGGCCACCGATCCAGAAGAACGGCATCGCCGACAAGATCCGCGGCGGCCCTTCGGATTTGGTGACCATCCGTACCGCGCCGGCCCAGGTCGACGTCTGACGGACCAGCGTGCCGTGGGTGTGCAGCACGCCTTTGGGCTCCGCGGTGGAACCGGAGGTGTGCACCATGACCGCGAGGTCGGCGGGGCAGACCTCGGATTCGGCGGCGGCCAGCACCTCGGGTGAGACACCGGCGGCGCCGTCGTCGTACCGCATCGCCCAATCCCGGTGTGGCCCAGCGGTGAACACGATGCGGCGCAGATACGGCGCCGCGGTCAGCGCAAGCCGCTCGGCGCGCTGACCGGACAGTTGCGGCCACGCCGTTTCGAATCGGTCGGCGACGTCGATGCTCAACACCCGATCAGGTGCGACCAGCAGCGCGATGTCGGCCAGCCTGGCGACCTTGGCGATCTCGGCGGGGGTGTACAGGGTGCTCAACGGCACCGCCAGCGCACCGATGCGTGACACCGCGAGCCACCAGATGACCCAGTCCACGCCGTTGGGGAAGAACAGCCCCACGCGGGTGCCCTTACCGACCCCCTCGTGAAGCAGCCACCGCGCGATATGCGCTGAACGCTGTTCGGCCTGCTGGTAGGTGAGCCGGTCGGTCGGGGTGATCAGGTAGGAGTGCTGGCCGAAGTCGCGCGCGCTGCGGTGCAGAAGTGCGGGAACGGTCAGGTCTGGGAGCGTCACCCACCGATTGTCTCCGACCCGGCGATTTGAGGAGCCTTAGCCGCGGTGAGAGCGGCTGCCGCTCCACAAATCGCAGGCCGGGTGACCTGTCAGGCGCCCAGTGTGCGCTGGATGTCGGGCTTCATGGCGTTGAGCTGCGAACCCCAGTAGCCCCAGCCGTGGGTGCCGTTGGCCGGGAAGTTGAACGTGCCGTTGGAACCGCCGGCGGCCTGGTACTGGCGCTGGAAGTTCTTGTTGCTGTCCAACGTGATGGTCTCGAGGAGCTGGCCGGCGATGTCGCCGCCGCCCCCGAGCTCGGACGGAATACCGTTGCCGGCGTACACCCAGATGCGGGTGCCGTTGCTCACCAGCCGTCCGACGTTGACGGTGGGGTCATTGCGCTGCCAAGCCGAACTGCCGGGGGGACCCCACATCGCCGTGGCGCTGAATCCGCCCGCGTCGCGCATCGCGACACCGACCAGCAGCGGCCAGATGCCCTCGGAGAGGTTCAGGAACCCCGACAGCGAAGCCGCATAGCGGAACTGGCCCGGGTGGTAGGCCGCCAGGATCAACGCCGCACTGCCCGACATCGACAGACCCACCACCGCGTTACCGGTGGGGGAGATCCCCTTGTTGGCTGCCAGATACGCGGGCAGCTCGGAGGTCAGGAACGTCTCCCACTGGTAGGTGTGGGTGCCGCCGTTGCCGACCGCAGGACTCTGCCAGTTGGTGTAGAAGCTCGACATGCCGCCGACCGGCATGACAACCGACAGCCCGGACTCGAAATAGCTCTCGAACGCGGCTGTCTCGATATCCCAGCCGCTGTTGTCGTCGCGGGCACGCAACCCGTCGAGCAGATAGACCGCATGGGGTCCGCCGCCCTGGAACTTGACCGGGATGTCGCGGCCCATGGCCGCCGACGGCACCATCAGCGTTTCGACGGGAAGGCCGGGACGCGAGTAGGCCGACGCGGTGGCTGTCGTGCCCGTCACGGCGGCAAGGCCCGGCAGGACCAAAGCGACCATCGCACCGACGAGCAGGCGTCGCACGAAACTGGATAAGAACGTCATATTTGTGAACCTCGCGAAATGCCGCACGGGGACGGCGGTGCCTGGATGACGCGGAAGTGCGCCGATGCTTGACGCCTGCCGCGGTCAGCGGACTGCTGCACACCATTTGTCGGCGTGAGCCGTTCGGGTGTTACGCCGTCTTCTCGAGGTCAGCAGCTCAGTTCGCCGACAGCCGCGCTGACGATATCGCCCGCGGCGGGAATCGACACGCCGAGATCCTCACGCACCATCATGGCCGCATCCGAACTCGGCATGCCCTGGCCAACGACATTGCAGATTTTGTGGCCTTCAGCAATCAACTGTTCGGCCGTCAGGTATGGGTACCGGCTTTGCAGTTGGCGCAGGTATTCATCTTGGTCCGCCGCAGCCTGCGGCGCGAAAATCACCGAAGCGGCGAACAATACGATCAGCGCGCGCGCGAATTGCACCACACAATCACCTCCGAATAAGGGCCCCCGAACGCCACATACCAACCGCATCGGGTAATACATGTCACAGTCACAGCGTCGAGCTGCTTCGTAGGTCTAACTGTATTCGGCGCTCGCGCTTTGTCGAATCGACCCTCGCGACACGGGTGGCGTTATCGGGTCTGCGGAAGCCGGAAGTCGTCAGTATCCTCCTGATAAATGGCGCACGATCGTTTCGGCGGGACCGCCCGCTTCCGCCGTGGAGTGCAAATCGCGCTTCGCGGACGTCGCGACCCCGCACCCGTCGCCGGTCAACGTAGCCGCGCCACCAGCGGGGTGGGCGATATCCACACCCGCAAGGTTCTCGACCTGACGATCCGGCTCGCCGAGGTGATGCTGTCCTCGGGTTCGGGCACCGCGGATGTCGTCGCGACGGCCCAGGACGTCGCCCGGGCATATCGCCTCACCGACTGCGTGGTCGACATCTTCGTCACCACCGTCATCGTGTCGGCACTGCCAACCGCGGAGAGCCCGCCGCTGACCATTGTGCGCAGCGTGCGGGCCCGGTCGACCGACTACACCCGGTTGGGCGAGCTCGACCGGCTGGTGCAGCGCATCACCTCGGGTGGTGTGAGCGTCGAACAGGCCCATGAGGCCATGGACGAACTGACTGAGCGGCCGCACCCTTACCCGCGGTGGCTGGCGACGGCGGGCTGGGCGGGCTTCGCCCTCGGTATCGCCATGCTGCTCGGCGGCACCTGGCTCACCTGCCTGTTGGCCGCCGCCACGTCGGCGGTCATCGATCAAGTGGGCAGGCAGCTCAACCGAATCGGCACCCCGTTCTTCTTCCAACACGCGATCGGCGCGACGATCGCGACGTTGGTGGCGGTAGCGGCCTACTACTACGCCGGCCAGGGGCCGACCACGCTGGTGGCGACCGGCATCGTGATGTTGCTGTCCGGCATGACGTTCGTCGGGGCCATGCAGGACGCGGTGACCGGGTACATGCTCACCTCCGTCGCCCGGCTCGGTGAAGCCGTGTTGCTCACTGCAGGCATTGTCGTGGGGATTCTCGTTGGACTTCAGATCGGCACCATGGCGGGCGTCACGATCGAGTTGCATGTCGACGCGACGGAATCGTTCGTCACGCCGCACGGGGCGCTGCCGATCTTCCTCGCGGTGTTCGGCGCCGGGCTGGCGGGTGCGTCCCTGACGGTGACGAGCTATGCGCCGTTGCGGGCCATCGGCACCGCCGGGGTCGCGGCAGCGGCTGCGGAAGTGGTGTTGATCGGGCTCGGGACCGCTGGGTTCGGCCAGGTGTTCGCCAGCGGTGTCGCAGCCGTCGGCGTCGGCATCATCGCGACCGTGATCTCGATCCGGCGGCAGGCGCCCGCACTGGTGACGGCAACCGCGGGCATCATGCCGATGCTGCCTGGGCTTGCGGTGTTCCGGGCGGTGTTCTCCTTCGCTGTCGACGGCAACTTCGACAACGGGTTGCGCCAGATGATGGCCGCGGTCGCCACAGCGCTTGCGCTGGGCAGCGGCGTGGTGCTCGGCGAGTTCTTGGGTTCGCCGCTGCGGTACCGCGCAGGACGGATCGGCAACTTCTTACGTAAGGAGGGGCTGCCCGGCCTGCGCCGCGCTATCGGGCCGGTCGTACACCTGCAGCCGGCCGAAGCTGACCAAGCGGCGGGCAGCCACCGACCGTCGTCCCGAAGCGTCGCGCTGGAACCGCCCAAGTCCGACGAAGCCGACGACGACGATGAGGAAGAACCCGAACCTTCCGACGGCCGAGACGACGAGGCCAAGGACCCGTAGCGGCGTAACCGACAAGACGCCGCGCGCGTTACGGGCTAGCCTTACTCGGGTGACGAAGCGACGACGCGGCATGCGGTCCGCCACGGCAGTGCGGTTCGCGGCTGCGGGCGCGATGATCCTCGGCGGTGCGCTGGCCGCGGCCGGCCAGGCCGGCGCCGACCCCGTGCTCCCCATCCCGGCCGATCCGGGGGCGCCCAACCCGCCAGCGCCGCCGCCCGTCGGTGCGCCGCCCGTTCCAGAGATCGCACCGGTCTACGGCCAAGGACAGTCGCCGGGCCAGTTCGGCTTCCTGCGGGATCTTTGGCACACCTTCCACAGCGGCAACCCGCTGGCCGCGCTGACCGCGCCGTCTGCCGTCGCACCCGGTCCGCCGCCAGGGGCTGGGCCACCGCCGCCGTTGCCGCCGGGGCACATCTCGCTGACGGCCCCGGAGTCATCGACGCCGCCGGCGGAAGTCGCGGGGCCGCCGGTCCCTGTCGCGCCGGCACCGATCGAGCATCTGCCGCCGACGCCGTAACCGACCGATGAGCCGTGCGCCTTCGGGGTGTCTATATGGGCATGATCATCGTCGCCGGACATATCACCGTGAATCCCGCCCAGCGCGAGGGCTACCTCGCAACCTGCATGAGCGTTGTCGAACAGGGCCGTCGTGCACCTGGGTGTCTGGACTTCGCAATCACCGCCGACCTGATCGACCCCGGTCGCGTCAACGTCTTCGAGCGGTGGGAGTCGCGATCCGCGGTCGAAGCCTTCCGCGGCAGCGGACCCGATAACGACCACGGCGCAGCGATTATTTCGGCATCGGTCGCCGAATACGAAGTCGCCGATGCCCGCTCGTTGTTCGGGCCGGGTTGATCAGTTGGCGGCGTCGAGGATCTTGATCGCGAAAACGAGGGAGTCGCCGGGCTGGATACCCGCGGCGGGCTGGCCTTGCGGGTAGCCGTCCTCCGATGTCATCGCGACACCGACGGTGGATCCGACCGTCTGTCCCGCGATGGCTTTCTGGAAGCCCGGCACCACCCCGGTGAGCGGGAAGTCCACCGGGGCGCCGCGCTCGTAGCTGTTGTCGAACACGGTGCCGTCACGACCGTTGACGCCCATGTAGCAGACCAACACCGTGGCGGAGTCTGCGACCACCGGCCCTTCACCGGCCTGCAGCGTCTGCACCTGCGTCTCGGACACGCTGAACGGTGCGGTCACGTCGATCTTCGGCGCCGTCGTATCGGTGGATCCAGTGACTGCGACGCTGCCCGTGTCGCCGGTCAGGTTCCATTCAGCAGTGCCGGCGGCATCCGGCGGCGCAGACGGGCAAGCGCTGGCCGCTGCGGGCGGCGCCGATTCGGTGACGGAGGGTGCGACGAGTTCGTCGATAGACGGAGCACTGGTAGTTGTGGCTGTGGTTTCGGCATCGGAGCCACATGCGGCGAGCGTCATCGCGAAGGTCGCGGCGCAAGCCGCGATGACGACGGACGAGGGCCTACGGGAGAAGTTCACGCTGCGTCACGCTACAGCAGGGCCCCGTGTACTCATGGTTGCCGCGGTGACGGCGTGGGGATCCCTTCGCGCGTAACCGGGCCGGTCACTGTTTCGGCTAACGAGGCCGCTGCCGTACCTCGGCCCCTCCGCGAATTGCAGGAGCAATTTGCTGCCTATGACTGCTATGCGCATTGCAATAGAGCCCAAGAACTATTGAGGCTTTAAAGAGACCGGGTTGACGTCGGGTTACCGGCTATGCAACCGGCGTTTCCGCGCGAAGCCGACACTTGAGTTCATATGGAAATCGACGTTGCTGAAACCGATGGTCAGCGCATTTTAGTTGATGTGCCACCAACTAGACCGAACTCTTCTAATGTAAACTTCGCGAGCTTCTTCTTTGGCTGTGTCGTCGAACAAGATTAGCGCCGCTGATGTGGAATAACGGTCTCGTGCATCGGGAAACGCGGGGGTGGGGATGGTCCGCTGGGCCGCGCGATTGTGGAAGCAACAGGACCAATATGACTGGCTCAGCGCATACCTGAACGAGCGGGGACTCCAGAAGTTCTGGCGATACGCGACGTCCGCCTTCACGCTTGTGTTCGCTGCCTTGCCCATCCTGTTGCTGTGGAGTCCGGCCGGCCCCAACCACACCGCGACCACCGTCGTCGCCATCCTTGCCGTAGGAGTCGGCGTCGGCGGTGCACTGCTGTGGTTGCTGCGCTGGCCCACCCGGCGGCAGTCAGTGGTGTATTCCATTTCGGCCGGCATTGCGATCGGCGCAATGGCTCTTTCGATGTCCAACCCGTACACGGGTTTGATGGGGTGCACGATCTTCGCCGTCATCGGCGGTGTCGTCGCCTACTTCCACACCAGCGGCCTCACGATGGTCAACCTGGGCTTCGCCATGGTGTGCGCGACCATCCTCTCGTACCGGCTCATCGCCACCAGCGGCGACGTCGCGCTGGCGGTCGCGTCGTTCCTCACGGTCGGAGCGCTGAACATCGGTGTGCCCTTTGGGATCCAGTCGTTGATGCAGACGTTGCGAACCGACCTGCGCGGTTCCGACCGCGATTCGCTCACCGGGTTGCACAATCGGCGGTCGTTCCACAACACGGTCTATGAACTGATGATGCTCGATCGACCCCGTACGGGAATGTATCTCGTCATGGCGATGGTCGACCTCGACAACTTCAAGCAACTCAACGACACCCTCGGCCACGCCGCGGGTGATGAGGCCTTGGTGATGGTGAGCGCGACGCTTCAGGAGAACTGCCGCGCCACAGCGGTCATCTGTCGGCTCGGGGGAGAGGAGTTTTTGGTCGCCGACCTCGATGACAGCCCGAACCCAGCCAAGATGGCCGAGCGACTGCGCGGAGCTATCGCCAGAATCCCGTTTTCGGTGACTGCGAGTATCGGCACCGCGGGCGCACCGCTTGATGGCTACTCGCCCAGAGACAACCTCCAACTAATCGATGCGCTGATCCGCACTTCGGACCTGGCGATGTATGAGGCCAAACGCGCTGGCGGCAACCGCGTCTGCCACCATCCGACGCTGGTATCCGTCGACCGCGAAACAAACTGAGCGGTCAGTAATCCCAGACGGCAGGTACACACCGAAACACGTCGCCTGCATATGCCACCCGGCAAACCGACGGGAACGGCAGGTGAGTGGCCACCATCGACTCGCCGGTCGCCGCCAACTCGCGCAACAGGCCGACCCGCACCCGCACCGACTCCTCAGGATCGTGCTCAAAGCCGTTGTGCCACTCGGGGTTATCGAAACCTGGTGCGAACACAGCGTCGCCGGCGAATGTCAGTCGCTCGCCGCCGGAGGCGAGGCGGACAATGCTGTGTCCCGGAGTGTGGCCTCCCGTACGAGACACGAGCACACCCGGCGCCACTTCGTACTCGGACTCGAACGTTCGCAGCTGGCCGCGGTACTCGTCCAGGAACTGCGCGGCGACCCGCCGGAGCACGTCCGGCACTGGCTGAGGCATATCGGTCCGGGAGAAATCGGGCGCCTCCCAGAACTCGGCCTCGAGGCTCGCCACGTGAATCTGCAGATCCGGGCGAAGCCGCTCCTTCAACCCTTCGGTGAGCAGGCCGCCGACGTGATCCATGTGTAAATGGGTGAGCACCACGTCGGTCACGCTTGCGGGATCGATCCCGGCGGCCGCCATCCGCCGGCCCAACTGCCCGGCCCGCGGAAAGTCCGGAAACTCCAAGCCCAGCCCGGCGTCGACGAGGATGGTCCGCTGGCCGCTGCGCACCACGACCACGTTCAGCGGCCAGTCGAGCACATCCGGTGGCAGAAACCTGTCGTTCAGCCAACCTTCGAACTCGACTGCGTCGGCGTTGGTCGCCATCGTCTTGCTGGTGATCGGCAATACTCCGTCGCTGATCACCAACACCTCGATGTCGCCGACCGCCACCGCATATCGCGAGGGCACCAACTCGTCGAGCCCTTGGGTACCGAAGTGGGAAACGTTGTCCAAGCTCATGGTTCTCCTCCTGAGCGCCTTGTCCCGAAGACATGGGATTGCCCTGTCTTTCCCGTAGAACGCGCCGCAGTGCGAGGAGTTATCCAGAGGGGGCGGTGACCACGAGTTCGTGGTCACCGGTGGCCCAGGCGGATTCGAACACATCGATGCTGACCTGCTCGCCGCGCGTGTCGTCGCTGCCGCTGTCGCCGAGATAGACCGCGTCGTTGTCGAAATCGATGGCCGCGACGGTGATCATGTGACCGCAGTTGGTCCGGTCGCCTTCGGTGTCCCAGATGATGCGGGAGTTCACGCACACCATCGCCTGTTGCCCGTTGCCGAGATAGCCGGCCAGCGCGTCGATGCCGGTGTCGAACCCGCCGTCGGCGGCTTCGGCGTCGTTGGTGTAATCCGCGTCGATCCCGTAGTGCTCCAGGAGGAGCAGCAGATCGGTCGAGCAGGTGCCGTGGCCGACGCCGCCGTCGCTGGGATCGACACTCTCGTCGTACACCGGTTCGCCTGGTGAGCACTGGCTTGGCGTGGCGGCTGCAAGGTCGATGATCTCGCGTTCGGTGGGGGCAGTACCGGTGACTTCACCGACGACCATGCGGGTGGCCATCAGACCGCAGTCGCTCTCGCTCTGCTGCGCCCAGAACCGGGTGGCGGCCCCGGGGTCTCCGTAGACGCCGCCGAGGATTGCGGTGTCGTCGTCCTCGGTGTCGTCTTGAATCGCATCGACGCTTCGCGGGGTACGCGGTTCGTCGTGCCCGCGACAGGTGAACGTCGGCGTTTCCGGCGCGGCTACCGCAGCCTCCGGCGGGGCTGCCGCAGGTTCTGTCGTGCCCCCGCAGGCGACGCCGGCTACGACCGCCAATCCGGCGATAACCGTGGCTATGAACCTGATTCGGGCTGGTTCACCTCTTCGGCGCAGTGCCACCCCGTGAAATTAGCAGATAGTTGTCCCGGCTAAGCACTTTTACGGTGTTCGATCGCGAACTGACGGATACACGCATTGATCTCGTCAGGGATCTCGGCTGGCAAGGCGTGGGACGCGGTGGGCCAGAGGTGATATCGCCACGCCGGCACCACGGACTGCATCCGTCGAATTCCCTTTCTGAATCGTGAACGGTGTTGCCCGCCAGAAGAACTTGGACCGGGATAGATACTGAACGCAACAGACGGTCGCTGGGGAAGCGCAGCGCTGGTGTGCGCACGGGTGGAGCGAAGGCCGCGAATCCTGCCGTGAACAACCGGGCAAGCGTATCGATGGAGCTGCCCGGTGTGGGGTGGCCCGCAATCCATGCCGCGGCTCTTCCGGCTCGCACGGAACGTGGGCGCGACATTATGAGCGCAAGACTTCGCCAGAACGTTGCAGAAGTCCGCGCCACCGTGCTGGCCGGATCAACCAGTGTCACGGTCGCCAGCCGACCGGGCGCACGCGCCGCAGTGTGGGTGGCGAGCCAACCGCCGTACGAATGCCCGACGAGGTGTACTGCACGCAGTCTCAGCCCCTCGAGGACTTCGTCGATGCTGCGTGCGCAATCTGCGGGAGCGAACATCGTTTTCGACTGAATGCTTGCCCCGGGTTGGCCCAACATATCCAACGTGTAAACGGTGAAATCGCTTGCCAACCCCGCGACTTGCTCCCACCACATCGCCGACGTCAGGAAAAAGCCGTGTATCAGCACGACGGGTATGCCGTCGGCCGGCCCGTGCTGGTATACCCGAACGGTGCCGAACCTGGTTGGAACGTCGTGTACGACATTCGGTGGCGGGCTCAGCGCCCGTAACTCGTCATACGCTGCCAGATAGTGCCTGCGCGCGTCGGCGCACTTGAACCCGCCGTCAGCTAAGCCCAGCAAGAACACCTCCTGCCGACGCGGCAATGCACGATCGAGCCACGGTAACGCTCAACAAATCCTTCTTACCGCAAAATCGCCATGAGGTAGCCTCAGCCGTTGAGAACGGTCACATCCGTGTATGCGGGTGTCAGGGAATCCGGTGGGAATCCGGAACTGGCGCGCAGCGGTATGGGGGACGGGCTCGACATTAGTCACTGGGAGGCCACTGGAATCCTGGGAAGGCGTCGAGTCCGGACGATCCCGAGTCCGAAGACCTGCCGTTCTCACTTGTGTCCACCGGTATCTCGCGCTCGGATACCCCGGCATATTGAGGCAAGTTCTCGACGTGACTGTCACCGAGAAGACACTTCGTCGCACCGGCGCGACGCCCGTGCCGACGGTGCGACGTGTCTCGGTTGTCGCACTGACCACGGTGCTCGCGATCCTCACGGCGGTGAGCATCGTCGTCTCGGTCGCCTTCGGCGCCGAGCAGATTCCGCTAGGTGACGTGTGGCGCACCGTCATCGGCCGCTTCACCGGCGCAACCGTCGAGACGGGATACGACGTCATCGTCTGGGATCTGCGCTTGCCGCGCTCGGTGCTGGCGGCGATCGTCGGCGCGGGTCTGGCGCTGGCCGGCGCGCTGATGCAGGCCCTGGTCCGCAACCCGCTGGCCGAACCGTATCTGCTGGGCGTCTCGGCGGGTGCGGCGGTGGGCGCGACGGCAGTGATGACGCTGGGCGCGCTGGCCGGGCTGGGGATATGGGCGTTGTCCGGCGGTGCGCTGATGGGCGCGCTGGTCGCGACGCTGACCGTCTATCTGGTGGCGCGCGCCCAGGGCGGGCTCACCGCGCTGCGCCTGATCCTGTCCGGCGTGGTGCTGTCGTCGGCGTTCATGGCGTTGTCGTCGCTGCTGGTGTTCACGGCGGGCGATCCGCACGCCGCCGAAAGCGTGATGTTCTGGCTGCTCGGCAGCGTCGCCGGTGCGACGTGGGCGAAGGTGCCGCTCGCCGGTGCGGTGGTGCTGATCTCGTTCATCGGGGCGCTGCTGATCCATTCGTGGCTCGACGCCTACGCCGCAGGCGCCGACACGGCCACCTCCCTCGGCGTGCCGGTACCCGCCCTGCGCAACGCACTGTTCCTGATCCAGGCGGTTCTGGTCGGCGTGCTGGTCGCCGTTTCCGGCGGCATCGGGTTCGTCGGGCTCATCGTGCCGCACGCCGCGCGGCTGGTGGTGGGGGCAACCCATCGCGCGATGCTGCCGGTCGCCGTCTGCACCGGGGCGTTGTTTCTGGTGTGGGTCGACGTGATCTCGCGCGAGATGGCAGCACCGCGGGAGATGCCGCTGGGCATCGTCACCGGTCTGATCGGCGCACCGGTGTTCCTGTTCCTGATGGGGCGCCGCCGCTACGAGTTCGGAAACAGCACATGAGTGCGGCCGCGATGTGCGCGCAGGGCTTCGAGTGTCGCCGCGGTGGCAGAACCGTGGTGGCCGGTGTGGATCTGGCGATTCCCGCCGGCACCCGGTTGGCGGTGGTCGGGCCGAACGGCTCAGGTAAGACCACGCTGCTGCGTGTCCTGTCGGGCTTGGACGCGCCGGCGTCCGGGGCGATCCGGGTCGACGGGGAAGATCTGCACCGCATGCCCGCCCGGCGCCGGGCCCACACGATCGCGGTGGTCGGGCAGGAGGAGCGGCCTTCGGGTGAGCTCACGGTCGCCGAAGCCGTCGGGCTGGGGCGGACCCCGTACCGCAATCCGTGGTCGGGCGCGGGGCTGGGAGAGCAGGGCATCATCGACGACGCGCTGGACGCCGTTGGGCTGCGCGGATGGGGCGATCGGTCGTGCTCACAACTCTCCGGTGGTGAGCGCCACCGCGTCGTGCTTGCGCGGGCGCTGGCTCAGCGCACATCGGTACTCGTACTCGACGAACCCACCAACCACCTCGATGCCGCTTGGCGGCTGAGGTTCATGCGGATCCTCGATGACCTCGAATGCACGGTCGTCGCCGCGATGCACGACCTCGACCTCGTACTACGGCATTTCGACGCGGTCGCCGTCGTCGCCGGCGGGACCCTCTTCGCGCACGGGCCACCCACCGAGGTGCTGAACTCGCGGCTGTTGTGGGAGGTGTTCGACGTTGCCGGTGACGTCGTCGCCCATCCCACGACGGGCCGTAGCCATCTCCTGCTCACCCACGCCGATCCGGCATTCAACGAATCACGAGGAATATGACAGTGGCACAACACCTTCGGGTCAGCCTGGCCCTTTCCGCACTGTTGGTGGGCTTGAGCACCGCGTGCGGGTCGCCGACCGACGCGTCTTCTCCCGCCGACACGGTGACCGTCACCAACTGCGGTGAGGAGGTCACCTACGAGCAGCCGCTGGAGCGATTGTTTGTCAACGACGGCGGAATGATCGCGATCGCATTGGCCGCCGGCGCGCGTGAGCAGATGACCGCGGTAAGTTCCATGGCCCGCGACGTGGACGTACTGCGACTCGAATACGGTTCGCAGGTCGACGATCTCAACGAAGTGGCGCCGGCACAACCGACCCTGGAGAACATCGTCGGCGCGCAGCCGCAGGTGCTTTTCGCCGGGTTCAATTACGGCATGGGGGAGGCACGGGGGATCACGCCGGAAATCCTTGCGACACACGGCATTGACGTCTACCAGCTGTCGGAGGCATGCCGCCAGATCGAGGGGGAGGCCAAGCGCGGCACCATGGACCCGTGGGTCGCGCTTGACACCGACCTGCGCAACATCGGCACCATCACCGGAAACGCCGAGCAGGGCGCGCGAGCGGCCGACGATATCGTCGCGAGGCTGCAAACCTTGCGTGCCGCACCGCAACCCGAGCAGAAGCCGACCGTCTTCCTCTTCGACAGCGGCAAGGACACCATATTCTCGTCCGGCGCGTTCGGCGGGCCCCAGGGCATCATCGACGCTGCCGGGGCCCGTAACGCCACCGAAGATGTCCAGGACACCTGGACGACGGTGAGCTGGGAACGGATCACCACCGCCGATCCCGACCTGATCGTGTTCGTCGACTACCCGGGCCAGACGGCCGAGGAGAAGATTGCAGCGTTGAAGAGCAACCCGGCGAGCCGGAACCTCAGGGCGGTCCGTGAGAACCGGTTCATCAACCTGCCCTACGCCATGTGGGTGTCCAGCCCGCTGAACATCGACGCCGCGGAGACGCTGCGATCAGTGCTCGAAAAGCACGGTCTTGCACCACAATCGGGTATCACGCCGAGCCTTGACGTGGCACAGCTCGATCTTCCGGGCAACGATTGGTTGAAGTGACCTTCTAGGTGCGGTTGAGTGCGAGCACGGGGATGGTGCGGATGCCGGCGGTTTTCTGCTCGTACTCGCCGAAGCCGGGATAGCGGCGGGCTTGTTCGCCGTAGATGCGGTCGCGGTCGGCACCGGAGATCTCGGTGACGCTGACGTCATAGGTTTCGGTGCCGACCTCGACGCGCGCGGTGCCGGCTGACGTGAGGTTGTAGTACCAGGCGGGATGCGTCGGGGCGCCCGCCTTGGAGGCGAACACGTAGATGGTGTCGGGATCGTCGTCGTCGGGCAGGTACATCGTGGGCGTGACGTTCTGCTTACCGGTCTTGCGGCCGGTGTGGTGGATGAGGACCATCGGAGCGCCTTCGAAGTTGCCGCCGACCCGGCCGTCGTTTGCGCGGAACTCATTGATTATCTGCGTGTTCCAGTCACTCATCGTGTTGACATTACGCCGACCGGCCCTACCCGGCCAGATCGGGGCTCAGCCGAACAGCGGCAGGGTGCGTTTGCGAGCCAGTGCGTCCATCCCGCGCTGGATGCTGGCTTGTACCTCGCGGTACTTTTGCTGCACGTAATCGTCGTCGTCAGCGCGGGCCGGATCGTGATCGACGTCCACGGCAGGCATTAGCCGCGTACGAATCTTCGCCGGCAACGGGATCTGCGGCAATGCGGCAGGCGCGATGCCCCAAGGCAGCGACACGGCGACCGGGAACACCTTGAGCCGCAACACCTTGTCCAACCGCAACGCACGCGACATTCGATCGCCGCGGATCAGCACCGGCATAGCGTCAGAACCTCCGACCGTCGCGATCGGCACGATCGGCACGCCGGCTTTGATCGCCATGCGCACGAACCCAGCTCGGCCGGCGAGATTGGCGACGTCCCGTTCGACCCACGGCTGCAGCGAGTCGACCTCCCCGCCGGGCCACACCGCAACGTCGCGTCCTTCGGCCAGTGCGGTCGCCATCGAGTCCGGTGCGGCCGGCAACACGCCCATCGCGCGGAAGTAGCGACCGATCAACGGGATCGCCATCAGCGCGTCGTGGGCGGTGCCGTGCAGGGTGCGCTCCTGACCGAACCGGCGCCACCATTGCACGCCGACGGTCCAGGCATCCCACACGAACGGAGCACCGGAGTGGATGCCGACGAGTAGCACCGGCGGATCGGGCAGGTTCTCCCACCCGTCGAATTCCATCCGGAACCAGTGGTCGACCAGGAAGTTCCACAGGTATTTCTGGCGCTGCATGGTCGCCTCGTCCTGCCCGCCCAGGTCCCACTCTGCGGCTCGTTCGCTGAACCAACCACTGACGCCACCGTCGGTGTCGGCACGCCGCTGCGCCATCGTGCTGCGGGCCTGCTCAGCGTGCTGCTCCGCCTGCCGGCGGATGGCGTCGGGACGGGTATCGGCGTTGGGCATGACAACCGGGTACCCACGATGTGGGTGCAGTCACACCCACGCTCAGCGCTGATCGAGTGCGTCGATGAGTTTGCGATTCGTCGTTGGTCCGTACCTGCATGGCACACGAAAATATGAGCACCAACCGGATCGTCAACGCCACGCCCGACACCGTGTTCGCGGTGCTGGCTGACCCGACCACCCACCAGGAGATCGACGGCACCGGCTGGGTACGGGAGTCACTCGATAGAAAACAGCTGAGTGAGGTCGGACAGGTCTTTCGGATGGCGATGTACCACTCGAACTTTGGCGGCATGCATTACGAGATGGCCAACCGGATCACGGTGTTTGAACCGCCGCGTGCCATCGCGTGGCTGCCGGGTCAGGGTGATGACGATGCCGAACTCGAGATCGGCGGCTGGTTCTGGCGCTACGACCTCGAGCCGGTCGGCGATGACCGGGCGAAGGTCACCCTGACCTACGACTGGTCGGCGGTGCCTGCGGCGATTCGGCAAAACATCGAGTTCCCGCCGTTTGACGGCCAGCACCTGGACAATTCGCTCGAGCACCTCGCCGATCTGGCCGAAAAATAGCTCGGGGACGCCTACGCCGGCTAATGGTGTGCGACTCTTAGCCTGTGGTGGATGTTCCGCGGAGAACGGTGCGTCGTGGCGCGAAGTTGGCGGGCCTGCCGGTGCGCGCCGCCGGCCGAGCGGTGCTCGGCTGGGGGCAACGGCTGGCCGGCGGCGATGCGGACCTGATCGCTGAGCAGTGGTCAGCGCGCAGTGCCGAGCAGGTATTCGCCGTGCTGGGCGAACTCAAGGGCGGCGCGATGAAATTCGGCCAGGCCATGAGCATCTTTGAGGCGGCCATCCCGGAGCAATACGCGGCCCCGTACCGAGACGCGTTGACGAGACTTCAGGCGGCCGCGCCACCGATCACGGCGGATCGGATCCACCGCGTGCTGGCGGAGCAACTGGGGACACGGTGGCGCGAGCGATTCGGCGCGTTCGACGACGCGCCGGTCGCGGCGGCCAGCATCGGGCAGGTGCATCGGGCGCTGTGGCACGACGGCCGCTCGGTGGCGGTCAAGGTGCAGTATCCGGGTGCCGACGTCGCGTTGATGTCGGACTTGCGTCAACTCAGACGATTCAGCCGACTGATCGAGCCGTTGTTCTCTGGGCTCGCGGTGCGACCGATGATCGATGAGTTGTCGGCACGGATGGCCGACGAACTTGATTATCGCCATGAGGCAGACAATCAGCGCGCGTTCGCCGCGGCGTTCGCGGACGACCCGCAATTCCTGGTGCCCAAAGTGGTCGCGTCGGCGCCGAAGGTACTGGTCACCGAATGGGTGAGCGGGCAACCGATTTCAGATCTGATTAGAACCGGCGATCAAGACACCAAGAACCACGCGGCCAGGTTGCTTTTCGAGCTCGGCGCCGCTTCGATGGCGCGGCTCGGCGCCATTCATGCCGACCCGCATCCCGGCAATTACCAACTCGACCCGGACGGCCGGCTGGTCGTGGTCGACTTCGGCTCAGTGGCCCCTGCCGATCGTTCGGCGCTGGTGTTCCTGGACAGCATCCGGCTGGCCGAGGTCGCCGAATCCGTGCAACTGGCCGACATGGCCGATCCGGAGCTGCAGGCGCTGGTGTTGTCCGAAATCAACGACGAGCTGAGCGGTCTGGGGTTCAGCGGTTCGAACACCCAGATCGACCCCGAGGATGTGCAGTCCTTTTTCGGCCCGTTCATCGAACCGGCTCTGGCGCAGTCGTTCCGGTTCAACCGGCATTGGATGCAGCAGCTGGCCCCGCGCGTGCCGGGGTTGGCGCGCGGCCAGGACTTTCTCGACGGCGCCGTGCTGACCATCCCTCCAGAGCACGCACTGATGTTTCGCACCATCGCCGGCATCGTGGGAGTGGCGTGCCAGCTCGAGGCCGAGGTGGCATTGCGCGACATCATCACCCGCTGGTATCCCGACTTCGAAAACCCGAAGATTCCCCCGAAACTCGCCGATGCATTGGGGATCGACTCCTGATGAGACGTGGGTCGATCGGCATCACGACGACGGTGTGCGCGTGCGTCGCGCTCGTCGTTTCGCCGGTCGCTGGGGCCGATCGCATCGAGCCGCCACCGATATATGGCTACTACAGCGCGGTCATCGACTTCGCGAAGCAGACGTTCAATGGCATGCCGACACCAATGGATTCGGTCAGCTTTCCCGTCGAGTTCACCACCCACTGCGACGTCAACGGCTGTATTCCGCGCTGGGACAACACCCCCGACCACGACCGTAACCCAGGCGCTCCGTTGGTATTCGAGTACAGATGGAACAACAACCGTTGGGAAACAACCGGCGAGTATCCGTACTTCTGTGATCGCAATGACCCGCGCAGCGCAGTGCCATCCACGCGGTCCGACTACCTGATCCCGAACCCTGACGGCAGCTACTTCGGCGAGCGGACGCTCACCACCCATGGAACGGGCTGCCCAGGGGAGGGGCCGGGGACCCATCGGGTGCCGATATCCCTGACACCCATCGACCCGCCGCCGCAGTAGGTGCGGGTTGACCGTCCGGCGCTAGAACTTGAGATAGCCGCCGTCGATACGCAGCACGTCGCCAGTGTGATAGCGGCTCGCCGCACTGGCCAGATAAACGGCCACCCCGCCGACGTCGTCGGGGGCGCCCCAGCGGCGCAGCGGAACCCGTGGCAGTACCCGCTCGCGGAACCGCTCGTCGTTCAGGCCTTCCGAGGTCATATCGGTGTCGAACCAACCCGGCGCCACGGTGTTGGCGCGGATTCCGTAACGGGCCAGCTCGGCCGCCATGCTGTCGATCAGCGAGGCGACACCGGCCTTGGAGGCCGCGTACGCGGGCTGGCGCGGCATCCCCTGAAACGCCCCGAGGCTGGACACCGCGACCAGGCTGCCGCCGCGGCCGGCCTCGATCATCTGGCGGGCTGCTTCGCGCAGCGTGACGAACACGCCGTCGAGGTCGACGCGCGTGACGTCCCGGAACGCCTCTAGCGACGTCTCCAGCACTGGAGTGAACCCGCCGCGCACCCCGGCGTTGGCGAAACACGAGTCCAGGTAACCGAATTCGCTACGGATCCGCGCCATGGCCGCGGCGGCGGCGTCCTCGTCAGTGACGTCGCAGACGACTGCCAGCACAGGTCGGCCGTGGCGGCGGAGCTGTTCGGCGGCAGAGTCCAGTCGGGAGGCGCTGCGCCCGAGGATGGCCACGGAGGCGCCCGCGCGGGCCAGGCCGTCGGCGAATCCCAAGCCGATGCCGGAGCCGCCGCCGGTGACGACCGCGACGTGGCCGGACAGATCGAAGGGGTTGGTGGTGGCTGATGGTTCGGTCACGGGCTGACCGTACGCAGACGTGGGGCACGCAGGCGCGGGAGGTCCCGTTACCCGCGCGTCCTACTGGTGACCCGCCATATTCGATTTCGCGGTATTCCACCCGGTCGCAGGCGCGGGCGCGGGCGCGGACAGCTGACCGATCACGAAGTCGGCCGCTTGGTCGGCCATCCCGTTCACCTTGTACGCGCTGTGGGCGGAGCGATTCAGTCCGCCGGGGTAGCACACCGGATCGCCGGGTGCACACAGTTGTATCGCCTTGTTGACGTAGAGGTCTCCGATGGTGATCGGCGGCGCGGAGCGGTCGGCCAGGCCCAGAACCCAATCGTCTGGCGTCCCGAAGAGCACCACTGCGGCAACGTGGGGCGCAACCGACGTGGGCATCGGCCCGGACAGGCCGGCAGGCAGATTGATTCCGGCCGGCACGACGCTGGAGGTCGCGTACCCGGCCACCGCCGCGCCCTGCGAGTAGCCGCCGAGCACGATCTTCGTCGCCGGGCACTGCGTGGCGATCGACTCGATCCTGTTCACTGCGTCCGCGACACCGTCGGCCGCCTGACCGAAAGCTAACGACGCGGGGTAATTCACCCCGTAGACCTCAATGGCTTGTCCGGGCAGACGAGCATTGAGTGCATCGACGAACGCTTGGCCGGTTGCCCCGACGCCAGGTGGTTCCAGCGTGCCGCGGGCAAAAACCACTTCTACTGCGGCACAGGAGTCGTCAGCGGCGAAGGCGCTGGCAGCGGGGACGGTGAGCATTCCGGCAATGGCAGCCATCCATGCCAGAATCAGGACGTTTGCGGATCGCGCGACTGCGCCGAAGACGGCCGGCCGTGATGTCCTCATCGATCGTCTCCATCCTCCGGTGAGCGCCACGCCAGTCCGTTCCGCTGTCGTCAGCTAAAAGCCGCGCGGGCCCACCGAGATTCCGTCGACGTCAAGTGATCTGGCTCACCTGCCTGTGCACGGCACTACCTCGACGGTCGGGAATGCTGCGTCGCGGCGGGTTGTTGTCGCGACCGTTCGCATACGCCAACTGATCAGCGCCGGAGGAATTATGGCGTCACAGCAATCACCACATGGGGGAGAGATCCTCGTCATCGGAGCCGGCGAACTCGGCGGCAACGTTGTCGCCGCACTGACTCATCGGGACGACGCACCGCCGGTGACTGTGCTGCTGCGGCCGTCGGGCACAGCCCGGCATGCGCAGCTGCGCGATGAGTTCGCGGCCCGCGGCGTCGGAATCGTAGAGGCCGACGTTGCGACGGCGTCGGCGGCTGAGTTTTCGACAGTGCTGAGACAGTTCCACACGGTGGTGAGCTGCATCGGATTCGCGGCGGGGGCGGGAACCCAACGCAAGATCACCGAGGCCGCGCTGGCGGCGCGGGTTCCGCGATACCTCCCGTGGCAGTTCGGCGTCGACTACGACGCCATCGGACGCGGCAGCCCTCACGACCTGTTCGACGAACAACTCGACGTGCGCGACATGCTGCGCGCCCAGAGCACCACCGAATGGGTGATCGTGTCGACCGGCATGTTCACCAGCTTCCTGTTCGAACCAGACTTCGGCGTCGTCGACCTCACCACCAATACCGTTAATGCGCTTGGCAGTTGGGACACCGAAGTCACCGTCACCACTCCGGAGGACATCGGTGTACTCACCGCGGAGATCATCCAGACCCGCCCGCGTATCGCGAACCAGGTCGTCTACGTCGCCGGCGACACGATCACCTACCGCGAACTCGCCGAGATCGTCGAACGGACCACGGGAGCCCAGGTCATCCGCAATGAATGGACCGTTGCGCAGCTACTGCACGACCTCGACCGAAACCCCGACGACGCACTACGGAAGTACCGCGCGGTGTTCGCTGAGGGCGAGGGCGTGGCGTGGCCAAAGGCCGGTACGTTCAACGCCATCCGCGGCATCCCGACGACGACCACTGAACAGTGGGCGCGCAAACACCTCAGCGCGAGACATTAGTTAGGGCTGGGAATATCGCCTCACGCCGCCCGGGCAGGGGGAGAATTGCTGCATGTCGACCGCGCTCTGGATCGTCGTTGCCCTATTCGCCGTGGGGACGGTGGTGGGCGGACTGATGCGGATGCAGGCGTGGTTGCGTAAGCCGGTACCGCCTGAAGTGATCGAGGCCGCGCACCGCGATGACGCCGAGGACGATTAGCCGGGGGAGTCGTGGTCTGTGGCCAGGTGCTGCAGGATTCGTTCGTTGAGGGTGGCGAGCGTGTCGAGTTCGGCCGGGGTGAACAGGTCGATGAAGTTCCGGCGGACGTCCTCGACGTGTCCGGGCGCGGCCTTCTCGATGGCGGCGCGGCCGGCCGGCAGCAGGCAGACCATGGTGCTGCGGGCGTCGTCGGGGTTGGGCTCGCGAACGATGAGCCCGTCCTTCTGCATACGTCGCACCTGGTGGGAGAGACGGCTTTTCTCCCAGCTCAGCGCGTTGCCCAGGCGGCGGGCCGACATGCGATTGCCGTCGTGAGCCGAGAGTGCCGCCAGCACCTCGTAGTCGGCCCCGGACAGCCCCGACTGCTGCAGGCGCCGGCTCAGGTGGGCCTCGAGCTGTTGATGCGCGTATACGAATGCTTGCCAGGCGCGGCCTTCAGCAGGGCTCAGCCAGTTCGGTTCCATCGGCATCATGTTACGCCGAATGGTTGATGTATCATCCAAGGAGGTGCGTCGGGCGTGCCGACGAAGGCCAGCCTGGCGTCCCTTGCCGTCAAGCCGTCCGACGAATGTCCCATGTGGTGGTTACCTGGCTGGCGAAGTCGAGCAGTTGCTCAAGGCTGCGGAACAGCGGGATGGCATCCACGATCGCCTCGTCGACACCGTCGGCCGCGAAGCGTTCGATCTTGTCGACCACCGCATCAATGGACGTGCCGGGTTCGAGGCTGATTCGCATGGCCGTCTTCAGCGCGTCAGGATCGCGGCCGGCTTCTTGCGCCGCACGGCGCGCAATCGGCCACAGCCGGTCGGAATCCTGCAGGCCCTCGACGCCGAGCCAGCCGGTGCCGATGCGGCCGACCCGACGCATCGCGGCCTCGCTGGCACCGCCGATCCAGATGGGCGGACCGCCGGCCTGGACCGGGCGCAGGTCGACATGGACCGGCGGCAGCGAGAAGAATTCGCTGTCCCAGGACACCGGAGTGGTCGTCCACCACTTCTGCAGGAATGCCAGCACGTCGTCGAGCATCCGCCCGCGGCGGCGCCTGTCGGCACCGCGGGCGATGTCATGTTCGTCCTTCATCCAGCCGACTCCCACGCCAACGTCGAGGCGGCCGTCGCTGAGCACATCGAGCGTTGTCAGTTGCCGAGCCAAATGTGTTGGCTCGTAGTAGAACGTGCTGAGCGTGCTGGCGTTGAGTCGCACGCGGCTGGTCGCTGTGGCGGCGACCGTCCACAGCAGCACCGGATCGAGGTAGCGGGTCATCTGCGGCGGCGGCTTTTTACCCGGATAGGTGGACTGCATGTTCACCGGCGTGACCAGTCGATCGCCGACCCACAGCGTGTCACAACCAAGGTCCTCGAGCCCTCGGCAGAACGCGCTGAGGCCAACGGCGCTGGTGATGGCCGGGCCGATGATGGGAATGACGAAACCAAGCTTCATCGTGTCCTCCGCTGGCTTTCTGCGGCTCAGCCGGGAACTTTGGTGACACCGAGGGCGATGTCGAAGTTCCCCGCGCCATAGCGGGCGACGCCCATGAGGACCAGGCCCGCTCCCTCTAGCCAGTGCGCCATTTTCAAGCCACCGACGTCCAGCGGGCGTAGCCCGACGCTCTCGATGAACTTCGACACGTGTGCTTTGGCTTGCGTGTCGTCGCCGGCGAAGAACACATCGAGTGTCTGGCCTTTCTCCAGGACGTGACCGAAGACGGTGTTGAATGCCTTCACCACGTTGGCGTCGGCCGGGGCCGCCTTGGCGACTTCCTGTGCGACCGAGGTGCTTTCGGGGATGGCGAGCCCGTCTGCCGTGGCATTGAAGGGGTTGGTGATGTCGACGATGATCTTGCCGGCCAGTGCGTCCCCGAACTGGCTGACGATTGGTGCGGCGCTGTCGAACAGCACGGCGAGGATGACGATGTCGCCGGCTGGGGCGGAGCCCCACGTTCCGGTCGTGACACCCTTGCCTAGC